>JAAYEC010000036.1 GCA_012728915.1 Deltaproteobacteria bacterium
CGACGAGAGGTAGGCAACGGCCGCCGCACAGAGGCCGATGGCAAGGATCCCGCGCACGGCCTGGCTCTGGAAGCGCACACGGGCGATGTCGGGGAGGGTCGCCACGTCGGTCACATCCGCCATGGCGCGCATGCGCTTTCCGATGACCCAGTAGCCGTAGGCAAACCCAGGCCCGCAGGCGATCGTCATCCAGATGGAGGTGAAGCCGAACTTGTACACCAGTCCCGGTCCGCCGATGAAGCCGAAGGCGCTCATGACGGCCGCGGCCGAAGCCAGGCCGATGACGACGCCGCCGAACATCTTCGTCCCGCCGAAAAACCCTTCCGCCGTCTTGGCGAACTTGTTGGCGTACCAGCCGATCGCGATGGAGACCAGCATGAAGACGATCGTGTACCCGATGATCACTGGAGAAGGCTGAATTAACTGTTCGTCCATGGTTTCCCTCCTTTAGTGCAGCTTTTCCTGACCGGCGATCTCCTTCTGGAAGCGCTCCCACTCGTCGTCCGGCACGGCTTTCGAGCTGAAGAGCATCAGGTAGGCAAGCGTCGCGGTCACGAAGTTACCGAGCCAGAAGAACACCATGGCGGCAAAGAACCCGGGATGCATCCCCATGATGAAATCCATTTTCTGACCCTTGGTCGTGTAGACGATGGTGAACGCGATGGCCTGGAAGATTCCGTTGAGCAGCACAGGCCAGATGAGCACGGTAGTGCTCATCTTTTCGTTCACCACTGCACCCATGAGGTAATAGACGACGGTAAGAACGGCACAGGCCAGGAGCCCGAAATAGATGAGTTGATTGTCCTTGGCGGCCCCGCCGACCCAGCTGGCGTAGATGACGAATCCCCAGCAGACGGCGGCCACAAGCATGAGAACATCTCGCATTTTGTCCGTGATGGGAATCATTCTTGAATTCTCCCTCCTTCCCTATTTTGAAAAAAGAATGCGAATGATGCCAAACCGATCGCTCTTATGATTCACCTCCTTTCCATTCCATCTTTTGGATGCTTTATTCCGTGGGGACGTATCGCAACTCGCGTGCCAGAAACGAACGCCCCAGAGCACGATCCAACTGTCCGCAATTATTGGATAATTAAGAATGGTCCTTCGATGCTCCGTGCGTGCCTGTAGACAAATGTCTACAGGCCGTACCGGGACATGAAAAACTGCGCTAGATACTGATGGGTTGCAAGGCGTGTATACGAAAGTCTACATGTAGACTTTCGTATACGATTAGGTGGACTGTTCGCTCAGGGGAAGGTTGAGTTTCTTCATTTTCTTATAGAGCGCGGTGCGGTGGATGCCGAGGATGCGGGCGGCCTCGTTCTTGTTGTTGTTGGCGGCCCGGATGGCGTGGAGGACGGCGTCGCGCTCCGAGGTGGCCCGGAGATCCTTGAGGATTCGGGGCTGGGAGCGCTCCGAGCGGGTACTGAGGCTCCGGAAAAAGAGGGGAAGGTGCTCGACGTGGATCATCTCATCGCGCTCGTCCAACAGGGTGAGGGTCCTCTCGAGGATGTTCGACAGCTCACGGACATTTCCCGGCCAGTCGTGGTTCTGGAAGATCTTCATCACCTCGGGGGAGATCCCCTTGGCGGCAAGCCCGAAATCCCGGCAGAGGCTCTGCAGCAGGTGGGAAGCGATCAGGGGAATGTCCTCCCTGCGTTCCCTCAGGGGAGGAATATGCAGGGGGATCACGTTGAGGCGATAGTAGAGGTCCTTGCGGAATTTCCCCCTCCGGATGCAGTCCTCGAGATTTTCATTGGTGGCCGCGATGAGGCGGAAGTCGCACTTGACGGGTCTGGTGGCTCCGAGGCGCTCCACGATCTTCTCCTCGACGACGCGCAGGAGCTTGGGCTGTATTTCCAGGGGCAGCTCGCTCACCTCGTCGAGGAAGATGGTGCCCTGGTGGGCAAGCTCGAACTTGCCCGGCTTGCCCTTTGTGCCGGCGCCCGTGAAAGCGCCCGGCTCGTAGCCGAAGAGCTCCGCCTCAAGGAGATCCTTGGGGATGGCGGAGCAGTTGAGACGGATAAAGGGCTTGCGGTGGCGGTCGCTTGCCCGGTGGATCGCGTGGGCAAAGAGTTCCTTGCCCGTGCCGCTATCCCCGACAAGCAGCACCGGGGAGTTCACCTTGGCCGCCCTCTGAGCAAGCCTGCGAAGCTCGGTCATCACCTGGCTCGAGCCCACGATGTTGCGGCAGCTGTACTTGGAGGCCCGCAGGTTTTCCAGCTCCTTCTCATAGAGCTGGACCTTGGACTCGAGGATGTTGAGCTTGTCCGCCAGGATCTGCACGTCCTTGATGTCCTCGAACATGACCTGGCCGAAAACGGCGGCAAGCTTCCCGTTGATGTAGATGGGGATTCGCTGGACGATCTGGTTGCGGCCCATGATCTGGTGGGGGTGGTTGATCTCGGGGACGCCTGTCCTTGCGACGATGTGCATCCGGGAGTTTTCGATCACATCTGTCGTGTGCTTGCCGATCTGCGCCTTCGGATCCATGCCGAGGTATTTGCCGTAGGTGTCGCTGAAGAAGATGACGTAGCCGTCGGGATCGGTGATGAGAACGCCGCTGAGGATGTTGTTGAGCACGCCCTCGTAGAGCTGGATTTTTTCAAGAAGCGCCTTGACGGCAGCCGATTCCAACACTTCCTCCTTGCAGAGACGCCGGCGGCGGGAGAAACGCTAACGATGACGCGGTGATGATGGCACCGGTGGGCGCTATTGTCAAGGGGATTGCGGTGTCTTTTCCTTTGACAAACGCCGGCCGATTCATTACTTTGAAAGTGCTTGATTCTGCAAAGGAATAGCCGATCCATCCCATGAAGACGCCGACAGGGGAGATTCACGGAGGTGTAAAATTCAGGACGGAGCTCCTCTCGGCCGCCGCTCCCGCCGATGCCCGTCTAGAGGAGCTCAAGGCGTGGTGCGCCGAGTTTCACCGGCGGGGCTTCGCGCCGCCCTACGGCGGGTTCTCCCAGGGCAATCTCAGCTTCCGCATCCGGCCCGACGAGGATACCTTCGTCATCACGGGCTCCCAGGTGGGCTGGAAGGATCAGCTGGCGGATGATCGGTTCGTCACCGTGCACGGCTGCGACATGGAGCGGGGCATCGTGTCGGCAAGCGGCACGCGGGACCCCTCATCGGAGAGCATGCTTCACTTCGCCGTTTACCGGGCGAGAAAGGACGTGCAGGCCGTCTTTCACGGCCACAGCCGCGAGATCCTGCTCTGTGCCGACAAACTGAACCTCCCCGAAACGCGCCAGAAGGCCCCCTACGGAAGCATGGAGCTGGTCCGGGGCGTCATGGAGGTCCTGGAAGACGCGGATTTCGTCCTGATCCGCGGGCACGGGTTCATCTCCCTGGGCGCGTCCATGAAAGAGGCGGGTCAGAGGGCCATCGACGTCCACCGGTTGTGTGTGCAGCAGCGCTGAGCGGCAGGGCACCGGGCAGCCTGAGCCGATCCGACCGTGAAGAGCGGACGTGAGGAAGCGAGGAAGAGCGGAAAGAAAAGGAACCCTGAAACGGATTGAGGAAAGGGAATGAAGGACTTTTTCAACCTGTACAGCCACGGATTCATCCGGGCGGCCGTCTGCGTCCCCGAGGTCCGCGTTGCCGATGCGGCCTTCAACGCGGAAAAGACGATCGCGCTCGCCCGAGAGGCCTCGGCAAAGAAGGCCCTCTTCGCCCTCTTTCCCGAACTGGGGCTTTCGGCCTACACCAACGAGGATCTCTTTCACCAGGAGGCCCTCCTGAAACGGGTCCGGGAAGCGCTGGCCCTCGTCCTCGCGAAGACGGCAGCCCTCGACATGATCCTCGTCGTGGGGGCGCCACTGCGGATCGACTCCTTTCTCTTCAACTGCGGCATCGTGATGCATCGCGGTCGAATCCTGGGCGTCGCCCTGAAGTCGTACCTGCCCAACTACCGGGAGTTCTACGAGGGCAGGCAGTTTCGGCCGGCCGAGGACGCCCTGTCGAACTCGACGGCCCTTTGCGGTCAGCGGGACATCCCCTTCGGACGGGACCTGCTCTTCGAGGCGGAGAATGTCCCGGGGTTTGCGTTCCATATCGAGATCTGCGAGGATCTCTGGGTCCCCGTACCGCCGTCGAGCTTCGCTGCGCTGGCCGGCGCCACGGTGCTCGCCAACCTCTCGGCCTCGAACGTCACCGTCGGCAAATCCGGGTACCGGCACAGCCTGGCGGCCAACCAGTCGGCCCGGTGCGTGGCGGCCTACCTCTACGCCGCGGCAGGCCCCGGCGAGTCGACGACGGACCTCGCCTGGGACGGCGAGGCCATGGCCTACGAGAACGGGACGCTGCTCGCCAGGTCGGAGCGGTTCTCCGGGAAGGCGCAGATGATCCTTGCTGACATCGACCTGGACCGCCTCGTCCAGGATCGGATGAGGCTCACGAGCTTCAGCCAGAATGCCCGGCACGTCCGGGATCGGACCGAGCGGTTTCGGAAGGTAACCTTCTCCGTGGAGATCCCGAAGGGACGGATCCCGCTTGCCCGTGAGTATGCCCGATTCCCTTACGTGCCGGCGGACCCGGCCGCGCGCGACGAGCGCTGTTACGAGGCCTACAACATCCAGGTCCAGGGGCTCGCCACGCGGCTGAAGGCCTCGGGAATCGAAAATGTCGTCATCGGCGTCTCCGGCGGTCTCGACTCCAGCCACGCCCTCGTCGTGGCGGCCCAGGCGATGGATCGGTTGGGCCGTCCGCGCTCCAACGTAAAGGCCTACACGATGCCGGGGTTTGCCACGACGGACAAGACGTACCGCAACGCCCACCGCCTCATGAAGGCCCTCGGCGTCGAGGCCAACGAAATCGACATCCGGGAGAGCTGCATGCAGATGTTCCGTGACATCGGCCACCCCTTCGCGAAGGGCAGAAAGGTCTACGACATCACCTTCGAGAACGTGCAGGCCGGCGAGCGGACCAGCCACCTCTTCAGGCTGGCCAACCTGCGCAACGGCATCGTCCTGGGGACGGGGGACCTCAGCGAGCTGGCCCTGGGCTGGTGCACCTACGGCGTGGGCGATCACATGTCGCACTACAACGTCAACGCGAGCGTCCCCAAGACCCTCATCCGGCACCTCATCCGCTGGTCGGCCTTGACGAACCAGCTCGACCGCAAAACGTCGGAGACGCTTCTCGACATCCTGGCCAGCGAGATCAGTCCCGAACTCGTCCCCGGGGTCAACAAGGGCGAGCCCGCGCAGCGGACGGAGGCCACCATCGGACCCTACGAGCTCCAGGACTTCAACCACTTCTACACGACGCGCTTCGGCTACCCGCCCACGAAGATCGCCTTTCTCGCCTGGCATGCCTGGCGTGACAGAAAGGCCGGCGCCTGGCCCGAGGTCCCCGAAGAGGGGCGCAACGAATACACGATCGGTCAGATCAAGCGCTGGCTCCAGGTCTACCTCGACAGGTTCTTCCGGACGAGCCAGTTCAAGCGCTCCTGTATGCCCAACGGACCCAAGGTGGGCTCCGGAGGATCGCTCTCGCCGCGGGGCGACTGGCGGGCGCCCAGCGACAGCGAGGCGACGACCTGGCTTGAGAATGCGAAGGAAATCCCGGATCGGGAGCGGACATGACTCCATGTATATCCGCTCTTCCTCGCTTCCGCTCTTCCGATCTTCGCGATGACCTGCCTCCCGCATGAAGGAATGGCAAGGGTGAAGGGCCATGAAAGCTGAACAATACCGCGATTTCGACGCCACCGAACTCTACTGCCCCCGCTGCAATCGGGCCGCGCCTGTGCGCAAGCGCCTGCTGCTGATCCTGCCGCAGGGTGAGAAGTACGATTACAGCTGCGTTTTCTGCGGGACCTCCGTCGGGGACAAGCTTGTCACGGCGAGAGACAAGGCCCGCATTGTCGTGAAATGAGCCGGGGGAAGGGATCCCTTGAAATAGTGCTTGTCAGGGCACTCGCGGAACGGTAAAATCGCCGCACTTCATAAGGAGGAGGCGCCATGAAACGTGTTGCGATCGTCGTTGCGCTGATATTCGCCCTGAGCCTCGTACTGGCCTGTGGCGGCAGTGAGCCGCCCAAGCCTGCCGTCAAGAAGGGGGACCGAAGCGAGTCGGATTTCTCTGCCCAAGGGATGGTCAAGGAAATCGAGGAGATGCAGAAGGCCGGCCAGAAAAGCGCCCCGGCGCCGGAGAAGGCCGCACCGCCTGCGACGGAACCGAAAAAATAGGCATCGGACTCTCAAGACCGGAACGACACGGAAGGGGCGCCGCCCTGCGCGCGCCTCCTTTTTCACCGGCCGGCAAAAAGGGGCCATGACACCTGGGTGCCATGGCCCCTTCCGATGAGAACGCTTACCGTGACCGTTATCTTCCTATAACGTACCGGTAAGGGTCAATCTCCTCCCTGAGGATGCTCAGTTCGTGCTTCGTGGGCGGCTTGTTCTCCGTGATCTTCTTGGCCTTCAGAAGCTCGAATCCGCAGTTGTCCTGGACGTCCTTCTCCGCATAGCCCGGGTTGACCGCGATGAGCCTCATGCGCTTGCTCTCGGGCTCGAAATCCATGACGGCCATGTTGGTGATGATCTTGTAGGGGCCCGCCCCGAGGGGTAAGCCGCTCTTGGCGCGGGAGTCACCGCCCTGCAGCCAGCCCGGGGTCGTGATGTAGCTGACCTTCTCGGTGAACCGCTTGGGGTCCTGGGGGGTCATGACCATCATGCGCCAGCAGAAGGAGGCGAAGTCGTTGGCGCCGCCGCTGCCCGGGAAGCGGACCTTGGGCTTCTGGTGGTCCGGCCCGATGCGGGTCGAGTTGAGGTTGCCGTACATGTCGATCTGGGCGCCGCCGAGGAAGGTATAGTCCAGCATGCCGCGGCAGGCGGACTCCATGATCTCGCACATGCCGCTGGCCATGACGGCCTTCCAGGTGGTCCGGGAGTCGCCGACGGAGATGGGCATCTCGGGGATCAGGGGGGCCGCGCCGCCCGCCTCGAACAGGATCACGAGGTTCGGGGAATGGGCCTTCTGCGCCAGCATCGCTGCCGCGCAGGGGGCGCCGGTGCCGACGCCGACGCACGCACCGTCTTCCAGTTCTCGCGCGGCGGTGCAAATCATCAGTTCCATCGTATTATAATCAGCCATGATGCTCTGTCATCCTCCTTTCTAGTCTCTCGCCTTCGAGAACATGAATTCCTTCTCACGAAGCCTCAGGAGCTTGTGCATCCCGCCGTTTTTCTCGATGTATTCGAAGTGGTCCTTGCAGCTGTAGATGTTCTTGTCGAGGAACTTCTTGAACTCCTCGGGGTTCTCCTCCACCTTGAGCCACTCCTTGAGATGCTCCTCGTCGGAGAAGTACTCGCCGTACATGTTGCCGGGGTAGCTGCCGTAGGGCACCTCGCAGACCGCGTCGACGTAGTAGTAGGGGATCGCCGTGTAGCTGGGATCCCTGCGAATCTCGTCGTTCTGGATAAGCCGCTCGGTGGTGATGATGAGGTGCTTTGCGGCGCGGGCCACATCGAGGTCCGAAACGGTGATGCCGCGGATGCGGCAGTTGCCGTAGATGTCCGACTCGTGGACGTGGATCACGGCGATGTCGGGATAGATTGCCGGCATGGCTGCGTATTTCACGCCCGTGAAGGGGCACTGGATGATCTTTGCACCGCTGTAATGGAAGGTGTCGGTGCCCATGATGTTACGGGCGGGATAGAAGGACACGCCGGCGGCGGCGGCCTTGAACCTCACCGACAGGGAGTAGTTCGTCCACTCGGAGACGTTCACCTTCCCGCTCTCCATGTACCGGCGGGCATTCGGGGAGAGTCCGCGGGCCTCGAGGCCGACGATGTAGGCCACGTCGAGTTTGTCGAACACCTCGCCCGCGCAGAGAATCTGGAAATCGTGGGTCGACGTATGGCCGGCAAAGCCCATGTTTTTTCGGCCCTGCCGGATCATTTCGTGGCAAACGGCGGTGGGGATCCTGTTCGCGCCGAATCCGCCGATGACGAGGTAATCGCCGTCATGGACGTACTTCTCGACGGCCTCCTTCACGGACATCACCTTGGGTTTCAGTGCGCGGCTCTTCTTCCTGAAAAACGCCCTCGCCTTGTCGGCATCCGGATCCGTAAAGATCGCGCCAATTCCCTGTGCTAAGACTTCCACTGAAATCTACCTCCTCTCTTTGTATTGAAACCCCTTGCGCCCTGCCGACACGACTCGGGGAGACGCTTCTTCTGAATCGAAAAGCCGGGTGGAGGGGTCTGACAACGCCTCTGCAACACGCCTTGAAAACCGGGCCGGTCTATACCACAGGCCTTCCCGGAAATCAAGGGATTTCAACGCATTTTGTCCCGACGGGGTAAGTGTCCGACGGGCTTCAACTATTTGCCCTTCTTCCCCTTTTCCTCCAGGGCCTTTTGCAGTTTCGCCCCCAGGCCCGACAGAACGGGTTCCGATGCCTCACGGACGCCGCCGGCGTGCACGACGGCCTTTTCCTTCTCCCCGCGGCCGCCGTAGTAGTCGCCGAGAAGACCGCGGCTGTGTGCATCATCGTGGCAGTACACGCAGAGGTTCTCCCAGTTGCTGCCGTCGGGGGGATTGTTGTGGTGATTGCCGTCCCTGTGGTGCACCGTGAGCAGGTGCCGGTTCGAGGCGTCGAACTCCCGCGCGCAGCGCGCGCAGATGAGCCCGTGAAGGGCGAGTGAGCGCTCCCGGTAATCCTCCCCCGGCGGTCGCTGCATGCCCTCTTTCATCTCGCGGACCACGTCCTCGGCGGGCCTCTCCCAGGCCGGCTTCGGCCCTGTCCGGGTCACCTGGACCCGGCGCCCTTTTTTCCCGAAACTCATCCTTGCCATCGTCGCTGCTCCGTCGCGATGAATGCGGAAGGTGATGGGGGAAGAAATGCTCCCCTTACCCTCTGTTTTTCAAAAGGCCGGCCGCGTACTGCAGGGCCGCTTCCCGGTCGCGCAGACGCCCTTCCAGCCTCGCCTCTTCCAGGTCACGCAGGATCTCGCCGATCAGGGGACCTTCCCCGAGGCCGAAGCGCTCCATCAGGTCCCGCCCCGAGACGAGCGGCGGCTCGCGCAGCCGGGGCTTCAGTTCCCTTTCGAAGACCCGGAGCATCTCCTCCACGGTCGCCCGGATTTGCCGGGTTTTCTCCGGGGTCATCTTCGGCCCCGTCGTGGCGCGGGTGTCCGCCGCGAAGAGCAGCAGCAGGGCCCGGTAGTCCTCGCCGTATCTCCTGAAGAAGCCCAGGACGGATTTCTTGGTCCGCGAGGGTTGGGCCATGAGATGGACCAGGTGCATGTGGCTCGACACGAGAAGGCCGAGATAATCGCGTTCGGCCGACGCCAGCCGGAGCCTCTCCGCCACGGAGTCGACGACTGGACCGCCCGCGGCGGCATGGCCGTGGAAGCGGGTTTCCCCTCCGGCGCCCCGGGTTGCCCGCCCGGGCTTCCCGGAATCGTGCAGGAGGGCTGCCAGCTTCACGAGGGCGGACCGGCTCCGACCCCGGACGAACCCGCCGGCCAGATAGT
This sequence comes from Deltaproteobacteria bacterium, assembly GCA_012728915.1. Lineage (GTDB taxonomy): Bacteria > Desulfobacterota > Syntrophia > Syntrophales > UBA2192 > UBA2192. Next base: position 9,495 of record JAAYEC010000036.1, read on the forward strand.
CCGCGAAATCGGCCGCGGCATCGCCGAATTCCTCCCGGGGCTCCGTAATAATGCCCTCCAGTTCACGGAGACAGAGTAGCGTGTGGGACCACACGTCCAGACCGTGGTGGCCGCCCTGTTCAACGCCCTTCATGGCAGACAGGCCGGGGAAGACCGACTCCAGAAGCCCGATCCGGTCCATCGCCTCGATGACGGGGTGGCAGGGAGTCGTCTCGAGGATGCGGAAGACCTCGTCGCGCACCCTCTCCCCTGCAGAACCCGCAAGAAGGGCGCGGTCGCGCCTGACCCGCTCGAGGGTTGACGGTTCGATGGTGAAGCCGAGTTCGGCGGCCAGCCGGAAGGCCCGCAGAAGCCTCAGGGGATCGCGGCGGAAGGAGCCGTCGGAGACGGCCCGGATCATCCGGTCCCGGAGATCGGGGCGACCCCCCAGGGGATCGACGAGGCGCGAGAAATCCGCACCGACGAACGCCTCGAGCGGCAGTGCCATGGCCGTCACCGTGAAATCCCGCTCCGCCAGGTCCTCTTCGATGGAAGAGCCCCGCTGCCTGGTAAAATCGAAGCAGAGGAGCCCGTCGGCCGCCTGAACAAGAACCCGCTCCGTAGACCTCTCCGGCTCGTCCTGCCGGAAGGAAACCCGTGCGGCGCCCGTCCATTCGGCAAAGCGCGCGGCGATGCCTTCCTCTCCAGGCGGGATCACGATATCCACGTCGGCAACCGGCATCCCCAGGAGGCGATCCTTCACGGCGCCCCCGGCCACGTGGAGGCCCGGCGAACGTTCACAGAGGGTCTGAAGGAAGGGCTGATAGCGTACGGCCATGTATCCGGACGGTTCCCGGTATTTCGTCCCTTATAGCGCAAACCGGGCCCGATGGAAAGACGAAGGATGATTTGACGAAGGCCGTCGCATGTGGTACAGGACAGGCAAACGGCGCCGGGCATAAGGCTAAGGGCAAAAGGCCTTTGGCCTTTTCTTTTGCAGGTATCCCGTCTTGCCTTCAGCCTTTCGCCCTTCGCCCTTCGCCAAAGGAGGTTGCATGATCCTCGGCATTGACGTCGGGGGCACCCACACGGATGCCGTCCTCCTCGAGAATTTCCAGGTCAGAAAGAAGACCAAGGTCCCCACGAACCAGCTCCGCCTCGTCTCGTCGCTCATCGGCGTGATGGACGAGATCCTGCGCGACGAGAACCCGGCAGCCATCGAGCGCGTCGTCTTCAGCACCACCCTGTCCACCAACGCCATCGTCCAGGGCAAGACGGCCCGTGTCGGGATGATCGTGGCAAGCGGCCCGGGCCTCGCGCCCGAGGACCTTCGGGTCAGCGAGGACACGCGCTTCGTCTCGGGGTATGTGAGCAACCGGGGCATCGAGGTCGCCCCGATCAAGAAGGGCGAGGTCGAGGCGGCGGCATCGGATCTCAAGGCGTCGGGCATCGCACACCTGGGCGTCGTGGGCAAGTTCAGCACCCGAAATCCGGCACACGAAAACGAGATCGGCGAACTCGTCGGCAACGGCTTCGGGCACGTCTCCTTCGGCCATCGCCTGTCGGGCAATCTCAACTTTCGCAGGCGCATCGCCACGGCCTTCCTGAACGCCTCGGTCTTCGACCTGTACCAGCAGTTCGTGGGGGAGATCCTCGAGTTTGCGTCCCGCGCGGGGATTGCCGCCCCCATCTACATCCTCAAGGCCGACGGAGGCACCGTCGAGATCCGCCGGTCGGCCGAGCAGCCGGTGCAGACCATCCTCTCGGGACCGGCGGCAAGCGTCATGGGGATCCTGAGCCTCGCGGACTGCTCCGGCGCTGACGGCGTCATCCTGGACATGGGCGGCACGACGACGGACATCGCCCTGCTGGCCGGCGGGGCGCCCCTGCTCGAGCCGCTGGGCGTGACGATCGAGGGACACCGGACGCTGATCCGCGGCCTCAAGACCCGATCCATCGGCCTCGGGGGCGACAGCCGGGTCCGCGTCGACGGAGGCAAACTGGTCATCGGGCCCCGGCGGGAGGGGCCGGCGGCGGCCTTCGGCGGCCCCTGGCCCACCCCGACGGATGCCATGATCGTCCTGGGGCTTGCGCAGATCGGCGATGCGGCCAAGGCGGAGACGGCCGTGTTGGAAACCGCCGGCAAGCTGAACCTGACCGTGACGCAGGCGGCCCGGGCCATCTTCGAGAAGACCTGCGGCGACATCGCGGCGGCGGTGGGCACCATGGTCGAGGAGGTCAACAACAAGCCCGTCTACACGATCCACGAACTTCTGGAGGGCAGGAAGCTCAGCCCGTCCCGGCTCTTCATCGTGGGCGGGCCCTCGGCGGCCGTCGCTTGCCGGCTGGGCGAGATACTGGGATGCGAGGCCGTGATCCCGCGCGATGCCGAGGTGGCCAACGCCTTCGGGGCGGCCCTGGCGCGGACAACCGCGGAAATCACGATTCTGGCCGAGACGGAACGGGGCAGCCTCACGATCGCCGAGGAGGGGCTGCAGATGAAGATCCCCGCTCACTTCACCCGCCGGGACATCCTCCGGATCGGCATGGAGAAGCTCCGGGAGCGGGCTATCCGGCTCGGCGCCCGCGAGTCGGACATCGAGACGGAAATCGTCGAGGACCAGGAATTCAACATGGTGAGGGGCTTCCACACGACGGGCAAGAACATCCGGCTCAAGGTCCAGGTGAAGCCGGGCGTCATCGCAGGGGCCGGGAAAGGAGGGGTGACGCCGTGAAGCAACTCAGGAAAACGGGGCTCGTCTTCTTTCCCGCCTTCGACTGGGCCATCTCGCCCACCCACCCCGAGCGGGAGGAGCGCCTGCTGTACACGCAGGACCAGGTCTTCGAGGAGGGATTGCTGGACTTCGAGAACATCGTGGAGTACAAGCCGGGCCTTGCAGCGGTCGAGGACGTCAACCGCATCCACATCTGCGTGCCCGATGCGAAGAGCGTCATCACCGAGTCGCACCTCGTCTCGGCGGGCGGCGCCATCACGGCGGCCGAGAAGGTGCTTGCCGGCGAGGTGGACAACGCCTTCGCGCTGGTGCGCCCGCCGGGGCATCACGCCATGCGCGTCGTCCACGGCGCCCGCGGCTTCTGCAACATCAACATCGAGGCCGTCATGATCGAACACCTCCGCCGCAGGCACGGCCACAGGCGCGTGGCTGTCATCGACACGGACTGCCACCACGGCGACGGCACGCAGGACATCTACTGGCACGACCCCGACACGCTCTACATCTCCATCCACCAGGACGGCAGGACCCTTTACCCCGGGTCGGGCTTCCCCGACGAGTTCGGCGGCCCCAATGCCCTGGGCACGACGATCAACATCCCCCTGCCGCCGGAGACCTCCGACGAGGGGTTTCTCTACGTGCTCGAGGAGTTGATCCTGCCCATCCTGGGCGAGTTCAAGCCGGACCTTGTCATCAACTCGGCCGGGCAGGACAACCACTACACGGACCCCATCACGAACATGCGCTTCTCGGCCCAGGGGTACGCCCGGCTCAACGAGCGTCTCAACCCCGACATCGCCGTCCTCGAAGGCGGCTACTCCATCGAGGGGGCCCTGCCCTACGTCAACGTGGGGATCATCCTCGCCATGGCGGGACTCGACTACAGCCATGTCCGCGAGCCGGATTACAACCCGGAGACGATCCGCCAGTCCGACGACATCACCCGCTACATCAAGGGCATGACAAAGGACGTCCTCGATCTCTGGAAGAAGCGCCGCACCTTCAAGCCGGAGATCGTCAAGGGCGCCAGGTACGCCCGACGCAACCGCAGCATCTACTACGACACCGACGGGATCCGGGAGCAGCAGGAGGAGACGGTGCGGATCTGCGACGACTGCGGCGGCTTCATCGCCATCGACTCCATGGCGAGCACGGGCAATCGCGCCTACGCCGTCATCATCCCGGGCCGCAGCTGCGACCTGTGCAGACTCGAGGGCCAGAGGCACTACGGCAGCATCGACAAGGCGAAACTGGGCGCGCACTACCTGATCCTGCAGGACCGGGACCGGGATGAGTACATCGTCCGGTGAGGCTGTCGGCCGGGGCCCATCCCTGCTTCGCGCTGCGATCGTCTGCCGGCTTGGTGTTTGTGGAGTGAGGAAGAGCGGAAAAGATGCAGAAATCTTCAACTCACGCCTATCTTCCGCTCTTCATGGCATCCTGACTTCTGTCTTTACAGGAGGCCCTGCATCTGAGCATTTTTGAACGGCCTTGAGGTCATCCCCTTTTCACCCTTGACACCCGAGCCGTTTTCAAATAGGAATCGGGCGTCTTTGCAAATGAACGCTGAGCGTTATCCATGGAAATCGAGGAGGAGACAGGATGAGCGACGACATCAACAAGAGGACCCAGGAAACGGCATCGAAACTGTTTGGAAAAGGCATCAAGATGGACCCGCCCTTCCTGATGTGGCGCCAGTTCGACAAGGAGCTGGCCAACGACCTTTCCCGGCACATCACCGGGAACCTCTACTCCCGCTCCGTGCTGACCCTGCCGGAGCGGCAGTACGCGGCCATTGCCATGCTGGCGGCCCTGCGCGCCACGGAGGAGTTCAAGCTCCACGTCAACGCGGCCCTCAACGTCGGCTGCGACCCGCGCAAGATCGCCGAGATCATCTTCCAGCTCTCGACCTACGCCGGCATGCCCGCCGTCAACGACGCCCTCCACGTCTACCGCGAGGTCCTGAAGGAGCGCGGCGAGTGGCCCATCAAATAGGCACCGGGCGTCAGGGAAAAGGGATGAGACAAGGGTGACTTGAAGCAGGCTCAAGGCTGAAGGCAACAGGCTTCGTAAATAGGAGGGGGCGGCCGCGATGACCGCCCCCTCGGCCGTTTATTTCTTCAGCATCGCCCCGGCGGGCTCCGAGGCGTCCGTGATGATCCGTCTCGGCGAGGCCCCCGGCCGCATCTCCAGGACCCAGAGATTCGAGGCGGCCTTGTCGCTCCAGCGGTTCGTCCACCGCTCGAAGACGATGGCCGTCCCGTTTCGCACGAAGGCGGGGTTCGCTCCGGCGGTCACCTCGGCCGGTTTGCCCGTTTTGCTGTCCACCAGGTAAATGGTGTCAACGGAGGCTTCCGAGGTCGCGGGGGAATAGCACAGCACGGTCTGCCCGTCGAGGGCGAGGCGGGCGCCCCACCAGGGGGTGGGGTCTTCCCCCTTTGGGGGGAACCGGAAAAGAGCCTTGCCCCTGAGATCGGTGATCAAAAACCCGCCGGAGACGTCGCTTCCGCTCTGCTGCCAGAGAATCCGCTGCCCGTCGGGCGAAAAGACCGGCTTGCTGTATACGTAGCCGGTGTCAAGCAGAACGTTGCGCTGCCGCAAAACCGTCCGGGTCTTGCCCGACGGGATGTGCCCGACGCTCACCGACAGGGTCGCGCGGACCTGGACGTCCTCCCCTTTTCCGTCCCTTTTCACCTCCGAGAGCCCCACGAAGACGAGACTCCCGCCGTCCGGCGAGAAGGAGGGGTGCTCCGCCGCGAGGATCCCTTCGAAGCGCAGGGGTTTCGTCTCCCCGCCTGCCGTGTCCATCAGGTAGACCCGGCCGAACCCCGTGTCGGGATAGATGTCCTTGTCGCCTCGGCAATGAAAGGCCACCTGCCTGCCGTCGTGTGACAGGGCTGGACCGCCGCAGGCGCCCATGTGGGTAAGCCGGCGCTCCCCGGTGCCGTCCGCCTTCGCCGTCCAGATGTCCCCCTGCCGGACGAAGACAATCGTCTCGGCCGCCGGTCCCCCCTCGGAGGCCGCGGCGCCGGTGGCGCCCGGGGCAAGGATGGACGCCAGGGCAACAAGCGCAAGGATTGCTCGAATCCTCATTTCCGCACCTTCTTTCTGTACTCTTCGATGGGGATCACCCTGTCGGCCGTCTCGTCGTAGATCGAGACCTTGCCGCTGTAGGCGTCGACAATCACCGTCAGGACACGTACCGTGTGCGCGTCGTGTCTCTCGCCCACGTAGATTTCGAAGAAGGCGCCCGCCGTGCCCGGCGCGGCTTCCGGGTTCGGGTAGCCGGTAATCATCGAGAAGGGGGCCGCCTTCGTCCCCTCCATCCGCCGGATCAGACCCTGCACCTCCGGCAGCGCCCAGACGATCTCGTCGGCCTCGTCGTCGGTCAGCTGCCGCGGGAGATCCTTCTTCGCCGGCGCCGCAACCGTATCCGACTTGCAGTCACCCAGGATCACGACATCCCGCGGGCACACGAAGGCGCCGTTGTAGAGATCGATGCCGGCCGTCGCGCGGATCTGCTTTCCTTCAAAACGACGGAAATCGAAGGGGATGTTCGTGCAGGGGTTGATCTTCAGGGACCTCTCGCGCGCGAAGCGCTCGGGCGCCTGGAGGTGCATCCGGCCGTCTTTCACGCACCCCGTCACGGTCTCGACGGGCACGGGCGGAGTGGCCGCCGCGGGAGAGACAGCGGGAGGGACGGCTGCGAACGCCGCGACGATTCCGATCAGGACACGGGTCTTCATCATCTCTCCTCTATCGTCCATTTTTCTCCTCATGGTCCACTGACGACAGGCGGCGTTTCACGATGTCCCCGCGCCCGGGCTTTGCGGGGGCTGGAGGACCGGGTACCGAGCCTTCTCATGCCGCCCGTGAAACGCCGGGAGGTTCAAGACACTCCTGCCTCTCACTTCGGGCCGCCGCAGCGAATGTACGTAAAGCCCTCGCAGAAGGACTCGTCGCAGACCCGGTTGTCGCCGATGACGTACGTGGGTCGGTGAGCCGCATGCGCCCAGTCCGCTGACCCGGCGTATCCGTGCATCCGGCAGAATCGATCGGCGGCGACCTGGTCGCACTCATCACCGGATCTCCAGCACCGGTCGACGCGGATGTCCTTGTAGGTCGGCCCGTGGTACACGCGGGAAGACTCCGGGGGCGGCGCCGTTGCCGTACAGGGACCCAGGACCCGCAGGGATTTCGCATACGCGTAGAACCTGTCCCCGGGCAGGAGATGGCCCGTCATGATGATCCGCTCGCCCTCGTGGGCGGCCAGGTCCAGCGGCTCGCCGCTCGGGACGAAGGGCCTGATGCGGTACTCTCCCTCACTGATGTGGGTGCCGAAGTCGGTTTTCTCCGTCACGAGCACCCCCCCGGTCACGCATCCCGTGATGGTCACTTTCACCGGCGCGGAGGCGCCGAGACTGCCGGCGATAAGGAATCCCATTCCGGCGACGAACAACGCGACGAGCCTTCCCATGGTGTCGATCTCCCTCTGCCGTGTCGGCCTGCCTTCTGCGGGGGCATTCAACCGGAGCCCCGCCGTCTTCCCCTGCAGGGCTGCCCCGTCCTGCCTCCCTGCCTCGTGTAGCGCACCGAAACGTTCCCGCCGGGCTGGGTCGTGAAGACCCGGTCATTTTCGCTGACCCTGCCCGTGATGACGTCGTACCGATCGGCCGGCAGCGGTTGCCGCAGACCCGGAAGACGCCTACAGGGCGCTTCGCCGAACCGTGTAGGTGTCGCTTGTGTCTTCGCTGCGCACCGCGGCCGTGAACACGTTCCCGCCCGACGCCATGGTGAACTCGAACGTGCCCGTCGCCCCCTTGTCGCTGCCCTCGCGGAACGTCCCCGTCGCACGGTTTCCGGATGCGGTCCCTTCAATCGTGCCCCGGAGGGTTTCTTTCTGCCTTGCGCCGGAGGTCGCCGTGTAGGGAACATCGACCTGAAAGGTCCCCGTCAACCGGGTTCCGCCCTGGGACAGCTTGAAGGTTATCACCTCGCCGTCGGGGCCGGGGTCGCTTCTCCAGGCGCCGGCCCAGGACCCCGTCGAGGTCGTCACCGCGCCTGCCGATGCGGAGGTGACGGACGGGCCGACCAGCGTAATCCCCCGCAGACAGAATCCCGGGGCGGCATTGCCGTGGTAGTACTTCTTTTCCGTGTCCCGGTGATCGAAGCGCAGCCCTGTGACGACGCTGCCGGCAGGCAGGCTGAACACCGCCATCCAGCGGGGTCCCCCGATGTTGGTCTCCTTCGGCCAGGCGTGGGTGGCGCCGCCCGTCTCGCTGCGGTTCCACTCCGAAGAGTGAACGCCGGCCTTGAGCTCGAAGGTCCGGGCGCCCGAGGTCGTCTGCACGGTCAGGACGGTGGTCGTCATCTTGTCCGGCACGTTGTGCGCATTGTCGAGGTTGCTCACGACGGCCACGGCGCTTGCCGCTACCGGCCGGGGCAGCGGGATGTCGAGCCGCAGCTTCTTCTCGTGGGTCGCCTTGAGGCGGATCCACGAGCCGTCATCCACCTCGATGTTCTTCACCTTGCGCGGCGTGCCCTTCTTTCCGCCGTAGGGCGTCAGGTCCACGTGGTAACAGGCAGCCGTCGTCACCGGAGAGCTTCCCGTCGAGCGGCTCCCCGCCGTCACGGCGGCCCCGGCCGCGGTCCTTTTCGCCCACCAGGTGTACTTCCTGGAGGAATTCTGCTGGGAGAAGGTCCCCTCGAGCCTGTCCCCGGAGAGGACCCCGGAGTAGCGCTGGGTCGCCCCGGAGATGGGCCTTGTGAACTCCAGTCTCCCCGTTCCCGGATCGTAGGTGATATTCGTCAGCTGTTCCCACTGTCGATTCCCATCGAGCCACAACCGCCCGCTCCATCCACTGCCGCTGCGCTGGAGCTCCATCCTGCCGCGGAAGTTGTTGAAACTGACTTCCCATGTCCCGTCGACGCCGCCGGGCGTCCCGGTCGGGGGCGTGACCCCTGCAAGCGATTTCTCCAGCGCGGCGATGTGGGCCGCCAGGGCCGGGTCGGGCCAGTGCGTGAGGCTCTCCTTGTACTTGGCGATGGCTTCCGGGATGCGTTTTTGCCCCTGAAGACCCGCCCCCTGTTCCCTCAGGGCCGCGGCCTTTGCCCTTCGCGCATCCAGGTCGGCCACGTACTTCTGCCGCGTCGCGTCGGACCAGTAGCCCAGGCTCTCCTTGAACTTCGCCAGCGCATCGCTCGGCCGCCCCTGGTTGAACAGCGCCGTGCCATCCTGCCAGAGCCGATCGGCCGCGGCCTTCTTCTGGCCCGCCTCGGCCTGTTTTCCTTCGAGCATCCGCACGTGTTCTTCCAGGGCCGGATCGGGCAGGAGCTTCAGGCTCTGCCGATAGCTCGCAATCGCCTCGGCGATTTTGCCGGCCTTTTGCTTCGCCTCGCCGTCGGCCCGCCAGTTCTTCGCCCCGGTGATCCGGTTACGCAGCTCCTGGGCGTGGACGACGATCCACATCCGGTCCTTCTGCCCCACCGTGGGATGGAAGGAGGCGATGGCCTTATCATAAGCGGCCAGGGCCGCCACGTACTTCGCTTCCTTCTCCAGGGCCTGGCCGTCGGCCCAGTGCTTCCTGACCCAGCGGTCGTGCTTCCCATACTCGAGGTTCCACGCCTGGCGCTCGATCATCTCGGCGTTGGAGGGCCGATAAAGCGAGAGGCTCTTGCGGTACTTTGCAGCGGCCTCGTCGTACTTCGGGGCCGCGGACTGGATGTCCGGGTCCTTCGTCGCCTGCTGGGCGAGCGCGTCCGCCTCGTTCTTGAGCGCAACCGAGAGCCGGTAGTTCTCGAGGACCTTCTTCCGGCCCTCGAGGGTCGCCTGCAGGTCCCTGATCTTCTTCTCCACGTTGGCGTCGGGGATATACTGCAGGCTCGCCCGGTAGTTCTCGATCGCCGTCGTGAGGTATTTCTGCTGCTGCTCCTCGAGCTTCTCGCCCCACTGGAGTTGCCGGGCCTGGATGGCGGACTCGTTCGTGAGGTAGCTTCTCTCGGCACTGCCCGCCGCATCGAGATGCTTCCTCCCCGCCGCAATGCGCTCGTTGTCGGCCTTCGTCTTCTCGGCCCGCGCCACGATCATTGCGCGCCACTTTTTCAGCTGCTCGTTGGTCGGCTGCAGCGCGATGGCCTCGTCGGCCGTCTTCAGTGTGTTGTTCAGCGCATCGACCGTCATAGACTCCTTGTCCTCGGCCGCCCTGCGCACCCAGGGGATCAGCTCCTGGAGCCGCTTGTTCTTCGTGAAGGCCTGGCTCCGAAGCTCCGTTGCCTCCCTGTACTCCGGCTCGGCGCCGTTGAACACATTGCCGGCATTGGCGAACCCCTCGTCGTACTGCTTGAGGGCCCCGGCGTAGTCGTAGGCCTTCACCTTCTCGCCAGCGGACTTCAGGATCGCAATCTGGCTGTCCTTCCGGGCCTTCCACTGCTTCGCCCAGTCCTCCTGCTGCTTGAGCTCCTTCTCCGCGTAGGCATCGAGCTTCGTCGAGGCCCGCCACGCCGCCGCCACGGCCAGCGCCTTGTCGAAGTCCTTCTTCTCGTTGGCCGAGCGCACCTCGTAGACCTTGTCGCGCACCTCGGCGTTGTACTTGTTCCAGCGCGTCCCCAGCTCCTGGTTGGCCTGCTGGACCGGCGGGTAATAGCTGTTGGTATTCGAGGCGACGATCAGCTCCTTCTGGGCATCGGCAAACCGGTTCTCGTCCATCAGCTTCTTCGCCTTGCCGATCTGCTGGTGGATCGTCTCCTTCTCCTTGCGAAGCGTATTGGCCGTTGCGGCCGCATCCTTGTTGGCCGGGTCGAGCTTCGCCGCCTCCTCGGCGTCCTTGATCGCCCCGTCGTAGTCGCCCTTGCGGGCCTTCGCCTTGGCGCCGGCAAGCTTGTCGGTGACGTTCTTCTTGTACTCGTCCTTCTTCGTCCGGAGCAGCTTCTCCGTCTCGACGACGGGCGGGTACTTGGGATGGAGATTCCGGGCCGGCGCGAACTCCTTCTCGGCCTGGTCGAAACGGTTTTCCGCGATGAGCTTCTTCGTCTTTTCCAGTTGCTGCACGACCGCCTGCTTCTCGCTGCCCCATTTCTGCGCCAGGCTCTTCGCCTCGGCGTTCTTCGGGTCGAGGCCTGCGGCCTCGTTGGCCAGGGCGATGGCCTCGTCGAGCTTGCCCTCGGCCACCAGGCCCTTGGCCTTCTGCAGCTTGTCGCTGGCTTCCTTGGCCTTCTTCGAGCCGTCGAGATCCTTCTGCGAGACGCTGATGGTCACCGAACGGGAGGCCTCGCCGACCTGGTCGCCGTCGCCGTTGGCGACCTTGAGCACAACGGTGTACGTCCCCGTCTCGCTGCAGTTCATCTTGATCTCGTCGCCCGAGCCGGGCATGCCGCAGCTGCCCGCCGGATCGATCGCCCAGCGGTACCTCGCGCCGGAGAGCGCCGGGGTGACCGCGGCCTTCATGAACACGTCGTGGTGGACGGCGAACTGCTGGTCGCCCACGTCCACGAGGCCGGGACAGGCACCCCCCAGCTGGGTGTCGCACTTCCAGACCTTCGGCTTGGGGCCAAGGTAGCGGGGCTCGCCGATCGTGACGGTGTAGCCCTTGGCGTTGACGGTGGCATCCGTCTGGCCGAGGTCGCTCCCGTCCTCCTTCGCCTTGGCGTGGACGGTGACCGTCACGGGCTTGGCGTTCTTCGGCTTGAAGGAATAGGAGCGCTGATTGGGGATGTTCGGCTCGGGTCCCGCGTTGGCCGCATCACCCTTGATCTCCCACCAGAAGGTGATGAGGTCGTTGCTCATGGCGGGTTCCTCGTGCACCGTGAGGACCACCTTCTCGCCGATGAGCGGCTCCTTCTTGCTGACGCTCAGCTTGAGCTTCGGGCTGACCGCCTCGATGGGGATCTGTCCCGACTCGCCGACGGTCATCGTGCGGCCGTCAACCTCCTTGAGGACGGACACCCAGACGGGTGTCGTGCCCAGCTTCTTGAAGGTAGCCCTGTTGCGCGACTGCGAGCCACCCTTCGTTTCATAGGCCGGGTTCTTTGGGTCGCCGAACAGGGCGTCGGGGTTGTGCTCCCAGAGGTACGTGAAGCTCCCGGAGGCCGGCTTGTCCCCGGAGAAAACCTCGGCTAGGAAGGTCGCCTTGCCGCCGATGGGGATTGTGCTCTCCTTCGGGGTCTCCTTGGTTAGCTTTACCCGCAGCGCAGTGCATTTCACCTCGAGGGAGGCCGAGGCGCTGTCGCCGTCCATGTCCGTCACGGTGACACTCGCCGTGCAGGGCTTGCAGTCCCTCGAGTTCAGCACTTTGGCCCGATCGTTCTTGGCGTCCTGTGCGCAGCCGCCCCAGGCCCAGCTGTAGCCGCCGGAGCCTTCCGTCGTTTCCGCCGTCAGCTCGACGATGTCCCCAAAGTCGGCGGGGTTCTTGGAGGCCTTGATCGTAACCTTGAGGGGCTTCTTGTACTTCTTGTTTTCGTCCTTGCGCATCTTGTCGGCCTTTGCGGGGTCGTAGCCGCCTTTTCCGAAGGCGCCCTCCCAACAGCCCTTCCCGCAGTCATTCGGTCCGACGAAGAAATGCCTTCTCGTGCAGCCCCAGGCGCCTGCGCCCCCGAAGCAGGGGCCGCTGCTCTTGCATTCCGGCACCGACTTGCCCTCGGGGTCGTACCAGACGCCGATGTGACCGGCCCACCCGCTGGAGCAGCGGCAGAGGCAGTTGAAGTACTGGTGGAGTTTTTCCTGCTTCGTCGGGGGCGGTGTGCAGCCCCGCTCCAGCTCCGGCTTCCGGCGTTCGACGCAGCCCTGGGGCGATCTGGCCTTCACGCTCCGGGTCTGCTTCTTCGTCGCCCGGACGCACTCGCCCCAGTCGGTGTACTCGAATGAGCAGGTTGCAGCGAGCTTGTCATCCTCCTTCTTGCCGTCCGCCTTGTCGTCTTTTTTGTCATCCTTCTTGTCGTCCTTTGGTTTTTTGACCGTGAGCCGATGGATCGAGCTCGCCGACACTTTCCTGCCCGCGACCTCCCGGGTGACCGTGACGGTGATATTCATCACGGTCTCCTCCAGCGGTGAGAACCACCAGGTCGCGCCGGTGTTCTTGAGCGCTCTGTCCACTGTCCACTCGACCCGCGCATCTCTCAGCATGTCGTCCGCGGGCTTGCCGTCGCGCTTGGCGACGACCTTGAGCATGACGTCCTTCATCGCTTCCACCTCGGCCGGACCCTCGACGGAGATCTGGAAGGCACCGCCGTAGGCCTCCCGCAGCGCGGCGAACTTCTCGGCGTAGCCGCGGGCAAGCGTCCAGTAACGGTCCAGCACGGACGTGAAGTCCGGCGGGCTGCCCAGCAGCGTCTTGTGCTTCGAGTCGAGCTGCCGCTTCAGCTCCGCGCGGACGCGGTCGGCGAATGCCGGCGGGGTCTCCTTTTCGCCCGGTCCGCCGGCCCACAGGGAGACCATGCCGTAGGTGATCCCCGACGTGAGCTCGATGATCCGCGCGGTGTAGAGGTACTGCAAAAGGATGCCTTCCGCCTCCGCGTCGAGCGGGTTCGGCGCGCGGGACTGACCCTTGAAGTTGAACAGGATCGCCGAGACGTCCCTGGAGGTCGCCGTGATGACTTCCTGGCTCACGCGCGCGATTTCCACGTCTTTGGCCGGTTCCACGGTCAGGGGCGGCTTGCCGTGCATGAAGCGGTCCAGGTCGGACTGCGGAACGCCGTAGCCGCCGGCCAGACCGACGAGGAAGCGGCGGGTCGTGTTGACCTGCCGGTAGCTCTTGAGCCAGGTGTCGGCGAGCATCGCGATCTGTTCCTTGGCCTTTGCGGTCTGGCTCGCGGGACCTTCCGGCTTTTGCAGCTCTTCCGCGCCGACCTTCACGCCCCCCTGCTTGCGCAGCGCTTCCTGGAAGGCCGCCAGCAATTCCTCCTTGATGCCGAGTTCCTCGCCGATGGCGAGAAGCTCCTTCAGGATCTCGTCCAGCAGGCCCAGCTCGACGATCTTGCGCGCGCGCTTCTCCTCCTCGAAGGAGAGGATGATGGCCTCGGCCAGCTGCGTGATCACCGCGTCCTGGAGCTTCGCGCGCTGGGCGAGCATGGCGGTCACGATGCGGACGATGTTCTCCCCCGACTTGCCCTCCGCCTGAAGCCGCTCGGCTTCGCCTGGTTTGAACGCATTGTTGATGAGATCGAGCCGGATGCCGCTCTTCTGTTCCGCCCAGGCGTAGCGGCAGTAGGCCGGAGGCTTGTCCATGTAGGGGACGAGCCGGTCGCAGTTGAACTTCTGCAGCTCCGCCAGCGCGTTGCCGAGTGCGGCGTTCTCCCGGAACAGCCTGTGGTCGCCGTCCTGGATCATGGCCCGGAACGATTTGGCGACACCGCCCGGCAGGTAGATCGCCTGCAGGCCCGACATCTTCTTCGGTTGCGAAAGGGGGATCTCGGAGCGCGTGTCCGATGCGAGGATGCGGATGTATTCTGCAAGGCTTCGTGTGCCCTCGCGGCCGTAGGTGTCCAACTCGGTGTTCAGGGCAACCCAGGTGTATCGGATGGCGTCGCGATTCCGGGCCCAGTCCTTCGGCTCTGCGCCCGGCTCGGGCTTGAAGCTCGATGCCTGGAACATGGCTTCCAGCTCATTCTGGAAGAGCGCCTGCTTGACGCCTGCCACGATGCGCCCGCCCATGGACTCGACCAGCATGGGGAGCATGGCCGGCGGGCAGATGTAGCAGGCCATGACGTAAGTCAGCTGCCGGGGGTCGCCCTGGAGGCTTGCATGGTAGACCATGGGCACGAGGTAGAGGTGAGGGACCACCAGCGTGGCGACCACCCCGCCCGTTGAGGTGAGCTTCTGCACCTCCGTTCTCGTGTTGTCACGCCAGATGTCCGTGAGCTGCCAGAGCAGGTCGATCATCATGAGGGCGTTGACGGGCTGATTCGCCTGGGTCCAGACCGTCTCCGCGACCAGCTTGGAGGGGCTCGCGAAGGCGATGTCGGTGATGGCCGGCGGGCGGGTGGAGGCGAAGGCCCACTCGGGAATCCGGTTCAGGAGGGCCTCGCCGACCGGCGTTTCCCCCAGGAGCTTGCGGACGTTCTCGCGGGTGTTGACGGGTTCGTTGAACATCTCCCAGACGCGCCGGATCTTCGTGCCGAAGCCCTCCAGCGCCGCCGACCGCTCGTTGGCGATGCGGTTGAGCTCCTTCACGGAGTCGAGGGCCTCATTGGCCCACTGGATGGCCTCCCGGGGCACGTTCTCCTTCTTGCTGTAGTGGTCGAGCAGGGCCCGCAGATCCGACTCGTACTGCTGCAGCAGGCGCGCCCGCTCTGCCGGGGGCCGGCCCATGACGTCCAGCACGAATTCGCGGTGGGCGACCTGAGCCTGGCGGCGCATGATCTTGACCGCGTTTTCGACAAAAGCCGACTCCCCGCCGGCCTGGGCCATCACACGGCCCTCGGCCGCCTTCAGGTCGTTGAGCGCGCCCTGCGATTCCGTCACGGCCCGATCGTAGGCCGCGATGTCGGCAGCGCTCCAGTCGTGGCCCTTCAGCCGTTTGAGCAGATTGACACGCCGTTCGGCCGTCTCGGCGTAGGTGATCTTCGTGCGGTCGAGGGTGGCGCAGTCCCGCATGAACTGTATCTCGCCCTCCGAGAAAAACTGCCGCCACGGGAGTTTGGCGCCGTCCATGGCGTTGACGAACACGTTGGCGGCGCGGGCCACCTGCTTGGCCACCTTGGTGCGCTGCTCGAGCGTGGTGGTCGCCTCGGCGACTTCCGAGACGTGGCACGTGAAGTCGATGACGCCCGCGGCCGCCTGGCCCGTTCCATACCTTGTGCCCGAGAGCCAGACTTTCCAGACTTCACCCACGCGCGGGTCGTCCATGAGGATCCGTCGGATCTGCTCGCTGGTCAGGTTTTCACGGAGCCTGCCGTTCTCGAAGAGACCGGGATAGTGCTTGTTGAGAAGGCGAAGCTGCGTCTCGGCAAAGAGGGCGCCGGGGGTTGCCGTGATGTTGACGGGCCGTCCCGTCACCGGGTCGATGAGGTAGAGCCGCGTCATGGACTGGCGGATGGCCCATTGCTTGCCCGCAGAGGTCACGTAGACGTCCGCCCTGCCCTCCCAGCCGTAGCCGTTCAGGACGATGCCCAGGCCGAGAGGCCCCGTGCCGAGCTTCGCACGCAGCCGCCCGCTGACGTCCTGGATAATGCCCCCGCCCTTGTCCGGGCTCGTGTCGGCCAGCTCCGTGCCGAAGAACGATGCGTCGAAGTCGCCGTCGAAGGTAAGCTGCGTCTCGGGCTTGATGGGCCACTTGCCGCTGTAGCCGTAGCCGTGGATCGAACCGAGGCTCTTGCCCCGGGCGCGGGCCTGGATGGCCTCGACGATGGTTCCGTCGAGGGTCTGCTGGACCGTGTGCATGAGCAGGTTCTCCGCGCGGCGGCAGCCCTCGTTCCACTCCGCCTGGGGAACGGTCCGCTTGACCTGCTTGAGGACCTCGATCGCGTTCTCGTTGCCCGAGGTGCTCTGGACCATTTCGAAGAACGCCCTGGCCGTCGTCTCCGCCTGCGCCGGCGTGCTGAACCGCTCGGGCATGCCGTTCAAGGCCTTCAGGGCGTCGAGGATCTGCTGATTCTGGGCAGATGCGGGCGATGCGGAAATCATCAGGATCAGGGTGGCGATGACCGGAATGAGACGGCGCATGGGAACCTCCGACAGCCTGGCTGCGTTGGGATTCGATTCGTTGTTCAGCAATGTTATCCGCACGGCCGCGAGGGCCGATCGGTCATTCGCTTACGCTTCCGGCAGCCGGACCATCTCGAGGCCCAGGCTGCGGAGCTCCCTGACTTCGTCCACTTCCCGGACTCCCGCCTTCTTCAGGGCCTTGACGATCGCCTCGGCGCCGATCATATCCGTGCCGAGCTGGTCGGTCACGCTGATGAAGAGGTCCTTGCCGTTCTTCAGGCGAACCGCGAGGCTGCCCCATTCGGACGAGCTGAGGATCATGGCCCTGCCTGTTGCGCCGATGCGAGCGCTCCCCTTCCCCGAGAGGGCCGCAAGCCAGGTCAGGGCGATGAGCCATTTCGGCGGCCGGGTCACGACGGGCTGGAAAAATTCCATCTCGCCGTACGGGAAATCCCTCTCACCTCGTGGACTCCAGATGCGCAGCCGGTCCGCCAGGGGCAACAGGGCGAAGGAGGAAAACCACTCGGCGAGCCGGACCAGGATGAGGCCGATAAAAAAGATCGGCCAGAAGAAGAAAAAGAGGGGCCACCCCTCCGTGAAGGCCTGAACGGTTCCCCCGGTGATAAAGAAGGGAAAGGAGAAGAACGGTACCGTCATCAGCAGGGCGACGACATCCGTGGCGACGACCCGCCAGCGGCGGAAGGCCTGCGCGCCGGGGGGACGATTCGGCCAGGGAAGCAGCACGTAGAGGGCAAAGCCGGCCGCGGCGATCCAGGGGCTCCATTTCCGGCCGGGGAAGAGGAAATCCGTAGGAGGCGTGGGGGCGCTCGAGAACCCGCCGCCGAGGTGGAAATCCTCGTTGGAATAGGCGCGGTGCTCCGCCTTCAGGTAAAGGGGCGGGCCGCCTGTTTCGAGACGAAGGTAGGCCGGCTCGCGGGACCCGGCATACAGGGAGGCCAGCTGGTTTACCGGAGCTTCATCGGGCCTGAAAAAGAGAACGCCCGAGGGGTACCGGTCCGAGGGAAGCCTCCTTTGCCACTCCGCGGCGATCGGCATGCGCCTGGCCGCCGCCAGGGCATTGACCGCGACGGCCTCCCAGCCCGGCCCGCCGACGATGAAGAGCCGCCCCTTGGTGACCTCGGCAATGTAGTCATGCAGCGGCAAGGCGGCGAGGTGTTGCGCGCGCTCCGTCATCAGGCGGAATCCCATATAGGACCCTTCGTTTCTCTGCCGGTCCGCAAAATCGACGTGCTGCACGATCACGACGGGAGACAGGCTCGCGAAGAGCGCGACGAGGATCGCCGCAAAGATCGAGCCCAGCAGGATGACCCGGCGCCACAGTTCCATGGATGCGATGTCACCTCGATAGGCTTAGGGGCGACAGGCCGCCTGGTAATCGATGACCGTGGCCGCCACGCGGCCCACGACCCGACCGATCGGCACGATGGCGAGCCAGCCGGGCCCCTCGACGAGCTTGATGTGCGTGGCATCGACGCCGACCTGGTCGAAGGTCGGGTCCACGGATACCCAGCCGCCAGCATCGCTCTCCGCCCAGGCGTGGTACAGGAAACCCACGCCGTCCATGTAGACGATCCCGCCCGCCATCCGGGTGGGGATCCCGGCGGCGCGGGCCAGCGCCGTGTAGAGCATCGTGTGGGCCTGGCACTCGCCCTTCTTCGTGCGGAGCACCTCGAGAGCGGAGAAGCTGTCCACGGGCGCCTCCTTCACGGTATGGGCCACCCACGCGGCGAGCCTGCGCACCTTCGCCAGGGGATCGGAGAGCCCCCTGGTGACTTCCCGGGCCGTGTTGATGATCTCCGGGTGGTCGCTCTCGACCTGGCTTGCCGGCAGGAGCCACCGGTAGCTGTCCACGTCGTACGGGGGACCGGATATCTTCGCGGGCGAGCCGGGATTGCGGCGGATCCGGTACGTCACGGCTTTCCCATCCCCCCCGCCCGTCGATGCCTCCTGGCCGGGCCCCTGCAGCAGCGGCAGCTCCCCTGCAATGCCCGTCAGGGAGACCTCCAGCAGGGTGGCCTCGCGGGGACAGGCGAGGGGTCTTTCCGTCCGGATGACGCTGAAATCGAGGACCAGGTCCTTCTTGTTCAGGCTTGCCTCGGAGAGGTACCGCCGGGCTTCGTTCTCCGTCTCCCTGTGGGTGATGAGGACCCCTTTCATGCCCAGCTCGAAGACGGCCTCGCCCTTGCGGTTGATCCAGGTTTCCACGTCCTGGCCGAGCATGGAGGTCTTCACCTTCCAGGAGGGCTCGACGCCGAGGGACCGGCTGCTTTCGAACCCGGCGACGGTCTGGGACACGGCCGTGACGGACTGGGTCTGCGGGTCGTAGACCTCGTAGCGGTATTTCAGGCCAGCGGCCAGGCCGTTGAGGACGGGGTAGAGATTGATCGCCGCGGCCGGGTAGAGGGGTTCCCGCAGTTTCGTTTCCGAAGGCTCGGCCTCCGGGCCCGTTTTCCGGATCGTGTGGAGGACCCCGTCTTTCACGTACCCCTCGATCAGCAGGGTTTTGCCGTCCAGGACCATCTCGTGCCTCAGGGACACGGACTGGAGGTTGGCCCGGACGCGGTCTTCGCTTTTCATCGAAATCGCCTTGCTGAGGCCGAGGAAGCGGATCCGCAGGTGCGCCTCCGACTCGAGGCGGAAGAGCCCCTCATCGGGCAAGGGTGCGATCTTCAGTCGGGAGAAGCCGACCTTCTCGCCGTTGAACACGATCCCCGCCCAGAGCTCATTCCAGGAAAGCTTGTCCAGGCCCCTGACGTGGAGGGGTTCGGGAGGTGTGCGGATGGGATCAAAATACGCAGGGGAACAGGAAAGAAGGGCAAAAAGGGGCAGAAACAGAACGAGGGTAAGCAGGTTCCGCTGGTGTCGATGCATCTTTCCTCCCGCCGGGTCTTCTCAGGCTAAAAAGCATGCAAACTTCGGTCCCGGCGGCCCCCCCCATGCGGGATCGATGGATGGCTTGAGGCGACACCGACTATAGAAAAGTTGAAGGGGCCTGTCAATCGGCAAAACGCGCCGCTTGACAACCCGCCCGGGTTGTGCTCCCCTCTTCCCTGCGGCCCAGCAGGCGGGGTCGCGCATTTCTGCCATGCGAAACAATGAGGAACAGTTCCGGGAAGCCGTGGGGAGGATCAGGGCCGCGGCGCCGGTCAGCCTGACCGGCCGCTGGTTCAACCTGATCCGTGCCGGGGGATGCGACTTCATCCAGGGGGAGGTTTACGACGCCGACGCCGGCAAGGGGCACACCCGGAACATTGCCCTGCTCGTGGAGGGGGTCGAGGCGGAGGACCTGGAGGGGTTCTGGCCCGAGGTCACGGGCCGCCCGGTAAGCGTCGAGGACGAGGAGGTGATCGTCCGTTTCATCTCGTCGCTCGGCGAAAACGAGGCGGAACTCATCGTCCCGCTCCGGAACGTCTCGCCATCGGTCAACTGGGGCCGCTTCGACGAGGAGAAGGAATACGGGATCTACGAGTCGGCGATCTACCCGGCGGTTCTGGACGCACTCTGCGGGATTCCCTTCCGGCGCCTCCTCGACGCGGGGTGTGGATCGGGAAACCTCCTGGAGCGGATTGCGGGACGCTGTCCCGATGCGGAGTGTCACGGCATCGACGTCAACCCCGACAATGTGGAGGCCGCCCGCGAGAGGGGCCTGACGCATATTTACGAGGGGGATGCCGGAGAGATGGATCGGCTCCTCCCCCGGGGGGCGGTCTTCGACGCGATCGTGTTCTGCGGCCTTCTCAACCGGCAGGTGACGGCAAGACAGAAAGCGCTGGACATCCTGCAGACGTCCGTCGGGCGTCTCGTCCCGGGAGGACACGTCGTCATCACGGGCTATTCCTCCTGCCACCTCACCGCCGACGACCTCTCCCGGGCCGGCCTCTCCGTCCTCCGGAAGTGCCTGCCGAAAAACCTGTTCAGGGATTACGGCAGCTACGCACTCCGTCAACTCTACCTGTGCCGGAAAAACGCCTGAGGCCCCCGTCAGTACAGGGGTTGTTTCAGGACGGACACGACGGTCCGGAAGGGTTTTCCCAAAAAGGCCCCGAGAGGCAGCCCGGCCCGGACGAGCCCGTCCAGGTCGACCCCCGTTTTCAGCCTCATTTCGTGGAGGAGGTAGACCGTGTCCTCCGTGGCGATGTTGCCCCTGGCGCCCGGGATGAAGGGACAGCCGCCAAGCCCGCCCAGCGACGTGTCGAAGATCGAGACCCCCTGGCGAAGAGCCGCAAAGACGTTGGCCGCCCCCAGGCCGCGGGTGTTGTGAAGGTGCAGCGACAGTTCCGCCTGTCCCGTCTCATGCCTCGCCCGGGCGACGACCTCCTCCACCTGGCGGGGATTCGCCAGACCGGAGGAATCGGCCAGGCAGATCTCGGCCGGCCCTCTCTTCATGAAGGCCCGAACGAGTTTCAGGACACGGGCGACCGGCACATTTCCTTCGTAGGCGCAGCCGAAGGCGTTCATGACGCCGGCCCTCACCCGGATCCCGGCATCCTGCGCCCGGTCGATGAGGCGGGCAGCCTCCTTCAGCGCCTCGGAGACGGACCTGTTGCTGTTTTTCCGGCTGTGGGTTTCGCTGGCCGACACGAAGATTCCCACGTGGGGGACCCGGCAACGGATGGCCCTTTCCAGACCGCTGCCGCTCAGGATGAGCGCGGAGTAGAGAACGCCCCGCTTTCTCTCGATCCTCTCCCAGAGGGCCTCGGCGTCGGCCATCTGCGGGACGAGCCGCGGGTTGACGAAGGATGAGACCTCGACGCGACGGATACCGCAGGCAACGAGCTGCCCGATGATCCGCAGCTTCTCCTCCGTCGGGACGATCCTCTTCTCGTTCTGGATGCCGTCACGCAGGACAACCTCGTGTATCTCGACCTTTTTCGGCAGGCTCTTCATGATGGCCCTATCTTACCGGAGACACCTCTTCCAGGCAAGGGCTTCGGGACTCGGGAATCCGGATTCGGGGTCCCCCCTTCCGTCACTGCGAGCGAAGCGAAGCAGTCTCGCCCCGAGGCATGCATCAGGCACCAGACCTCAGACATCGGGTAGCGCGGGCGAGATTGCTTCGTCGCTGCGCTCTTCGCAATGACCCGAATCTCTCCCGTTCCTCCTGTCTTTCGCCCTTAGCCTTTCGCCGCGCCGCTGCGAGAGCAAAAAAAAATGCCGGGCCAACAGCGCAGGCCCGGCATTTTTCAATCGAAGCGGCGGCGTCAGCCGAGGACCACGAGAACCTGGCTCGTGTTGACCTTGTCGCCTTCCTTCACCTTGATCTCCTTCACGGTGCCGTTGCTGGGAGCCACGATGGGGTTTTCCATCTTCATGGCCTCGAGGATGACGAGTTCCTCGTCTTCCTTCACGGCATCGCCAACCTTCACAATGATCTCCTTGATCGTCCCGGGCATGGGGGCTACGACATCTGCCATTTCACAATCCTCCTCTTGTCGATAGTAAAAAGTCGTCACGGTTCGTGGGAACCGTGACGCGTTTTCGCAGAAAACAGACGGCAGGGGAGGAAGGATCCTCCCCTGCCCGTGCTGTTGACGGTCTTTACTTCTTCCAGGCTTCCGGTCCCCAGGGTGTGGGCAAAACGGCCTTCTCGGTCCAGTCGGGCGGTATCCGCTGGCCGGGCTTCTCGCCTTCCCTCTCGATGAGCTTCTTGAGACCCGGACG
>JAAYEC010000037.1 GCA_012728915.1 Deltaproteobacteria bacterium
CGCGTTTGGTTCGCGGACTCATCGTCACGGCTCCCAGAGAAGGTCTCTCTCCCGGTAACATGAATTATGAGTCAACGACCACTATGCATCGTCACCTCCGGTAACATTTATTGTGAGGCAATTCGCATAGCGTCCCGGCGCTTGCGACCCGCATCCGGTTTCCTGTATAGTACGCGGGACATGAGCCTCGAGATCCAGATCCTGATTGCCCTGTTCCTCGATCTTCTTTTCGGGGATCCCCGCGGGTTCCCCCACCCGGCGAGAATGATGCGGCGATTTGCCCTCGCGCTGGAACCTTCGCTTCGCAGGACGATCAGGTCTCCCCGTGAGGCCGGGCTGCTGGCGGCGGTGATGGTCATCGGTCTCTCGGGCCTTTCGGCCTGGGGGCTCCTGAAGCTCGCGGCGTCGGTTCATCCCTGGGCGCACACGGTCCTGTCGATCTGGATCTTCTACACGGCCCTCTCCGCGCGGCCTCTGGCGGACCAGGCTGCCGAGGTCTGCCGCTCCCTCGAGGTGGGAAACCTTCCCCTGGCGCGCAAGCGCGTCTCGGAAATGGTCCGGCGTGACACGGACCGCATGGACCGCGAGGAGGCCGCCCGGGCCGCCATCGAGAGCGTGGCCCGCCACGGTGTCGACGGGGTCATGGCCCCTCTTCTCTGCGCCTTTCTCTTCGGTCCCCTGGGCGTTATCCTCTACAAGTCCACCGACGCCCTCGACGCGGCCTTCGGGCACAAGAACGGGCAGTATTACGATTTTGGACGCTTCTCCGCCTGGCTCGACCGACTGGCCAACTGGCTGCCGGCGAGGGTGACCGTGCTGTTCATGGCGCTGGCGGCGATGCTTCTCGGCATGCGGCCTCTGGCGGCCCTGCGGGTGAGCCGTCGCGACGGCGGGGTACAGGAAAACACCAACGCGGCCCTTCCCGAAGCGGCCATGGCGGGGGCGCTGGGGATTCAACTGGGGGGGCCGGTGTTTCGCGGCGGTTCCTTCGACCCCCAGCCCTTCATGGGGGACCCCCTTCAGCGGCTCGAGCCCGGGCACATCCGGCAGGCCAGCGCCGTGCTGTACGCCATGACGATCCTGGCCGCCGCGATCTTCGCCCTGCTCCACAGGGGGGCGACCGCAATCCTGAAGTAAGGCCGGGCGCAGGGCGATCGACCCCGGTTCGCGGCAGGGGGAAGCCGGGTTTTTTCTCGGCCATTCGCCGTTTGTCTTGCGCCCCGGGCAACGGGTATACGGGTGATCCCATCATGATCGACTGCCCCCGGATCGTCATCGGCGGAACGGGAAGCGGGGCCGGGAAGACCTCCCTGGCCCTCGGCCTCGTCGCAGCGCTGCGCCGGCGGGGATCGCGGGTCCAGGCCTTCAAGGTCGGCCCCGATTTCCTCGACCCCTCGTACCTCTCCATCGCCTCGGGGAGACCCTGCTACAACCTCGACGGCTGGATGATGGGGCGCGACTACGTCGAAAAGCTCGTGGCGCGCGTGACGGCCGATGTCGACATCGCGGTCATCGAAGGCGTCATGGGTCTCTTCGACGGGGCGGGCCACGACAGCCTCGAGGGAAGCACGGCGGAGATCGCCGCCTGGCTAAGGGCCCCCGTGCTCCTCGTCGCCGATGTCTACGGAATGGCGAGAAGCCTCGCCGCTGTCGTGAAGGGCTTCGCGACCTTCGAGCGCAAGGTGAGGGTAGCGGGCATCATCGCCAACCGATGCGGCTCCGTGCGGCACGGGATCATGCTGGCCGAGACGCTGAGGGCCTCCCGACTGCCTCCCCTGGTGGCGGCGGTCCCCCGGGGGGCGCTGCCGGCGCTGCCGGAGAGACGCCTGGGCCTCGTGACGGCCGATTCGAGAAACCTCACGCCGCAGGCGCTGGATGAGTTGGCCGGCGTCTTCGAGCACTATTCAACGCTGGGCGAGATCGTCCACATGGCCCGCAGCGCGCCCCTCCTGTACGTGGAAGCCGACCGGCGTGCCGGGCAGCCGGCCGGAGTGCGCCTCGGCGTAGCCCGCGACGCGGCGTTTCATTTCTACTACCGGGATGTTCTCGATGCCCTGGAAGACGGGGGATGCGCCCTCGTCCCGTTTTCGCCCGTCGCCGACAAGACCATCCCTGAAGGTCTCGACGCCCTCTACCTCGGCGGCGGCTATCCCGAGGAACTTGCGGCGGAGCTTGCGGCAAACGGCCCCATGCTGGCCTCGGTGCGCGACTTCGCGGCATCGGGTCGACCGATCTATGCCGAGGGCGGCGGCCTCATGTATCTCTGTCGGGAGATGGAGACGGTTGACGGCAGGCGGCACCTCATGGCGGGTGTCCTACCTGCGGCAACGAAGGTGCACCGGGCCCTGCAGGCGCTCGCCTATGTCGACGTGACCCTGAAGGAGGATTCCCTCTGGGGCCTTGCCGGGGAAAGCGTCCGGGGCCACGAGTTCCGCCACTCCGCGCTGACGGCAAACCCCTCCGGTGTCGACGGGTGGCGGTGCGTCTACAGCATGTCCAGGTCCCGCACCGATTCGCCCGTCGAGGAGGGCTTCTGCAAGGGGAACATCCTGGCCAGCTACGCCCACCTGCATCTTGCCGCCCGGCCGAAGGCTCTCGCGCGGTTCATCGCCTCCTGCGGGCGGCCCGGCAAGACAAAGGCCGCGGGCCGTCCTGACGGAGGGGAAGCCGGGGATTGCAGGTGCGGTGCCAAGACCTTCCGCAAATAGAAACGGGGGATCACCCCGCGGGCAAGCCCGCCGCGAATAGTCGGGGTCTGCGAGACAGGGCACTCCGGGAGGGGATGACGGGAAGCCTCTTCCCTTCAGTCCCGGTGGCGGAACAGAAGGTTGTGCCCCGTGGCGGGCGAAGCGGTCTGCATTTCCGGCCGGCGCCTGCGCACGGTACAGCGCAGGACGCCCAGCAACAGCGCCGTCACGACGATCGCCGAGGCGGACGCGGGGTTTTTCACGCCATACACCAGCGGCCACAGCACGGCCCGGGCGATCCGCCTCAGATCCTCGTCGCGGCGGATAAACTCGGCAATCGGCGGGGATACCCTGTAGTAGCAATCGACAAACGCCCTGCCGGGGCCGTTCGTCAGGAGACAGGTGTCCCTGAATTCCCTGAGCAGCGCGACCTCCGGGGCCATGGCGCTTCCGAACGCGGCCGTCGCGATGAAGCATCCGCCCCCGCCGCCGCCCGATACCGTGCCGCTACCCGGAGAGGGAGAAGGGGAGGACCCGCCCGGCGCCGTATAGACGATCTCGTCGGAATAGCCGCTTTGATTTCCCGACACGTCATAGGCCGTGACGGCCATGTAATACGTCACACCCTCGATGAGCGACGAGATGGTGGCGCGCGTCGAATTCGCCACGTCCACAGAACTCGTGTAGTGCCTCGATGACGTCCCCACATAAAGCCTGTAGCCGGCCACGGTCGGCTCGGAATTCGGGTCCCAGGTGAGGGTCACCGTTGCGGCACCCGAAGTCTCGGCAAAGAGAGGGAAAAGCAGGATGGCAAGGACGATGAGCAGGTTCAGAAGGGCATGGACGCGGTTCAACTGTCCGTAATCTTGCGATTTTATAACGTATTGTCCCGACATCGACGCTCCTGGACGCGCCGGATCGTCGCGCAACCCGGCCCTGTATCTTGAGCAACGGATGTACCAGGAGCAAGAGAAGATTTCTAATCCGTTGATATGAAAGCAATTTATTTATTTCTTGCCGGCCGGAGACCTGCTGAAAACGTGAAATAACTGAAGGGTGTATCCTACAGGCATCCCCGCGGATATCCCGGTAGCCCTTGAAAAACGGGCCATATCCGGTGAAGGGATATTCCTTCACATTTTGTCGGCAGGCCCGAAGCGCAGACCCCGGGTGAGGACGATGGCGCCGCCGATGAACGCCGTCAGGGTGAGCGTGAAGGCCCCCCAGCCTGCCCCCTGGTAGAGCAGCCCCGGCACATAGGAACCCAGCGCCGCCCCCGCGTAGTAGATCGAGATGTAGAGGCCGTTGGCCACGGCGCGGTTTTCCTCGGCCAGCTTGTTCATCGTCCCCATGGCCACGGCATGGACGAAAAACATCCCCCCGCACAGGACGAACATGCTGGCGAAAATGCCGGCGCTGCTCGGAACGTTGACGAGCAGCATGGCGGCGGCGAACAGGGCGAGCCCGGTCGTCATGGCCCTCTTCTCCCCGCCGAAAAACCGGGTGATCCGGGTGGCCGACGCCGACACGACCATCCCCATGAGATACCCCGAATACATCACGGAGATCATGAAGGACGTGCAGGATGGATCGATCTCCCTGAGCCGGAAGGGCAGGTACGTCAGCAGGGCCATGAAGGCAAAGAAGATCGTGAAGGCCACGGCGTAGAGCCGGGCGATGTCGCCGTTGCGAAGGATCGGCATGACGGCCGAGGGGCGCACGGGCGATACGGAAAGGCGCGAGTCGGCCTTTATCCTCGTGATGGCGGCAAAACAGACGGCCAGGGCCAGCGCGAGCAGATAGAACGTGAGGCGCCAACCGGCATTCGTCGCAACCCAGCCCGAGAGGATCCGGCCCAGGAACCCTCCCAGGATGTTGGCCGCCACGTACCAGGTCATGGCCCGCTGGATGTGCTCACGGTCCACCGTGTAGGCGAGGTAGGAGGTGAGGGCCGCGAGAATCGCCGGCACGCAAACTCCCTGGAAGAGCCTTGCGGCGATGAGCAAACCGTAGGATTCGGCAGCGCCGAAGGCAGCCTGCAGGAGCGCCAGGATCCCGATCGCGATCAGCAGCATCCGCTTCGCGGACTGCGATTCCAGCAGCAGGCCGTAAAACAGGGGGGCAAAGCTGAGGGGCAGCAGCACGGCCGTCATGAGAAACGCCCCGCCTGAGGTCGTCAGGCCGTACTCCCCGGCCAGCAGCGGCAGGATGGGCTGCGGGGCATAGACCGATGCGTAGACGCACACGGCGGTGATCAAGACGAAAAACGTCCGGCGCAGAAGCATCGGTCTTTATGCCCCTCTTTTTACGCCGCGTGCAACTTCTTTTTCGGCGGCAGGACCGGCGGAGCCGGCTTGACTTGTCCCCCCGCCTCTGTTAGCAGAGGGGGACGTTCGTGTCCCCAGGCGGGGACTGGAAAGGAGAACATGTCCATGGCAGCAAGGCAATGGCGGACCCCGCCCGCAATGCAGATCGACGCGGGCAAGAGCTACCGGGTGACGCTGGAGACGACGAAGGGCGCCATCGTGCTCGAACTCTACCCCCAGCACGCCCCCAGGACGGTGAACAACTTCGTCTTCCTCTCCCGGGAGGGATTCTACGACGGTGTCCCGTTCCACCGGGTGATCGATGATTTCGTCATCCAGGGCGGCGACCCCACCGGCACGGGACGTGGCGGCCCCGGATACTCCTTCGAGGACGAGTGCAAGGGAAACCCCCTGAAGCATGGCACGGGATTCATCTCCATGGCCAATGCGGGCCCCGACACCAACGGCAGCCAGTTCTTCATCACCCACTCGCCCCAGCCCCACCTCGACGGCAAGCACACGGTGTTCGGCAAGGTCGTCGAGGGGATGGACGTGGTCCATGCGATCCGGCAGGGCGACAGGATGGTGAAGCTGACGGTCTCCGAAGGGTGAATCCGCCGTTCGGCCATTTTTTAAGCGGTCGAACGACGGATCCCCCAAAAGCGAGAAGAAGGAACCCGGGCAGGCGGAGGGATACCGGTACAGAAACGGCAGGGGCGAGTCCGTCCCAGCCGTTTCTGTCTGTGCAGCCCCTTACTTCTTCGGCCACGCGTAGTAGATGGCGTCGCCGTAGCGGTCCTTGCCGAACTCGGCGATCACCTTCTGACCTGCCGCGCCCACGCAGAACCGGTAGAACGCTTCGGCACATTCCGCGTTGTACTTCAGGTTGGGATTTTTATCCGGGTTGACGAGACTGATCTCGTACTCGTTTCGGGGGCCGCTGACCAGCAGGTCCAGCCCGGGCGTCTTCGAGCGGTGCATCACCCAGGTGCTCGAATCTAGCATGTGATACTGCCCCAGCCGGTTCGAGTCGAGAAGCGAATCGAGCATGAACTTGTTGCTCACGTCGTACCATGGCTGCCCCTTGGGGTTGATCTTCAGGGCCGCCCAGGTCTCCAATTCCAGCAGGTGCATCCCCCCGCCGTCTCCCCGGGACAGGTATTTCGCCTTGGCCTGAGCGATTTTCCTGTGAGCTTCCCTGAGGTCCGCGAGTCCACGGATGCCGGCCGGATCGTTTTTCGGGCCCACGATCACCGTGAGGTTGTACATGAGGTCGGCACGCTCGCGGGCATACCCATCCTTGACGAAATCGGCCGTCGCCGCATGGTGGTGCCCCATTGTGACGTGCACAAACCCGTTTCGACCGAGGTCCAGGCCGGGTTCGGTGGGTGTCTTCACGCAGCGGACCGTGCAGCCTCCCTGCTGCTTGAAGGCCTTCGCCAGCGCGTCGACAAGCCCCAGCTCGTAGGGGCTGCCCGTTGCCACGACGATCTGCTTGTATCCAGCCGCATGGGACAGGCCCGGGAAGACAACCAGAGCCGTCAGCATCGCCAGGAGGAAGAAGGGCCGTCGGGGAAATCGTTTCAGTGTTCGGTTCATCATGGTCTCCACCTTTCACATGTCTTTTTACAGCCGGCCCCGGCTATATATCATTCCCGACACAAAGTAAACGCCCCTTTCCGGGATACCGGCAAGCATGGCCGCAAAGAAAAGCGGCAGGGCCTGCCGCAGCCCTGCCGTGTTTTTGCGCAACTGGACGTCCTGGTCACTTCTTTTCCTGCAGCATCAGGTTGAGCATCCGGTAATGCTCGATCTCGTCCTCCTTCATGAATTCCTCGCGCGCCATTCCATCCCGAACGACGGCGATCTTGCCGTCCTGCATCTTCACTTCCCGGTAAAGGGCCCGCACAGCCCACCCGGGTTCGTAGCCCCTGACGTAATTCGTGTCGACGAAATCGTTGAGCAGCACCTGGATCCCCCGGACGCCTCCTTCCTTTTCATAGAACAGCCTTGACTGGATCTCGATGTCCTTGTTCCCCATGACCCGCTTCGAGATGACCTGGTTCTCTCCGCTCTCGGCCACGTAGGCGTCCCTGGTCGTGTAGGTCAGGTAGATCACCCGGTCGACCGCATCCTTTGCCGACAGGTTGCACTCGTTGAGGAGGACGTTCGATTTCCTGGCGATCATCTCCCCCTCCCGCCCCGCCGACAGGAAATTGTAGCAGCGGCTCTTCTGCAGCTCCGGCGTGAGAAAGGACTGGATCTCTCCGTTGACGGGTTTCATGACCTGAACGTTCGTGGCGGCGCCGCAGCCCGCCAGCAGGGCGACAAGAAACAGGATCAGGGCCGTTTGTATCTCTCTGCTCCGGTGGATGGATTTTAATGGATTTTATAAGAAAGGCGGATCGCCTTAACACGATTGCTGGGGCCGATCAATGCGCAACACCGCGGTTCATGCCGGGCGGTACCGGACGAGGCCGTCCTGTTCGTCCGCCGTCACCCGGCCGATGTCCATCAACTCCACAATGTGCACGTAGGTCTCGTTGAGGGCGAGGAACTGGTCGAACTCGGGCAGGTCCTCCCCGAAGAGGATTCGGGAGACCTCGAAGGCCGTCTTCTCCCTGCCCTGGAGGGCCTCGACGATCAGCTGCGTCCGCTCGGCGTGGTGCCCGCGGATCTCGTCGACGCGCCTCGCCAGGTCGGGGAAGGGATCGCCGTGGGCGGGCCAGACCGTCCGGACGGGCAGGTCGCGTACCGCGCCGAGGGACTCGAGAAAGCTCTTGAGCGGCCGGTACTCGGGCCGGAAGATATCGGGGCTCAGGTTGGGGGTGATGTCGGGCAGGATGTGGTCGCCCGCCAGGAGGATGCCGTCGCCGGGAAAGTAGAAGCACATCTGCCCGGCCGTGTGGCCCGGGGCGGCAATGACCTCGACCGTCCGCGCACCCAGCGCGAAGGTGTCATGGGGCGCCAGGGGCCTCTCCACCCGGAAGGGGATCGTGGCCTTCCGAAAGACGGCCATCAGCTTCACCAGGTTGTCCATGGCCTTCAGCGGCAATCCCTGCGGGAGATAGAAATCCCTGGCGCGCTCGATCAGTTCCTCGTGACGGCTGTTGTACTGCAGTCGCGCATCGTCCGGGGCCGACAGGTAAACCGCGGCGCCGGAGATCTCCTGGATGCGGCCGGCAATGCCGCAGTGATCGGCGTGCATGTGGGTCAGGAAGATGCGGTCGATGTCCTTTGTCGCTCTCCCGATGGCCGCCAGGGCCTCGTCAAGCACCTTGTAGGTCTCGGGGATGTTCATGCCCGTGTCGAAGAGGGCCACCCTGCCGTCGTGCAGCAGGGCGTAGACATGCACATGACGGAGGCGGAAGGGCATGGGCAGGGTGATCCGGTAGAGGTCGGGCAGGATTCGGTCGATCAATTCAGCGGCTCCGGTTCGGTTCGTTGACGCGCCAGCTCGTGCCCCAGTTTCCGCGCCCGGTCCAGGATCGCCTGCGGCAGCTCCTGCCTCTCGCGCAGGGCGGCCGAGCCGACAAACAGGGTTCCCGCCGTTTTCGCGCCCAGGGTCTGCGCGGCCCGTTTCAGGCTCGACAACGACCGGGTAAACACGCGCCCGAGAGCGGCCGGCATGGCGCTCGAGGTGACGAGAACGGCCTCAAGGCCGCGGTCCTTCACCCGCAGGGCGGGCATCGGTTTTCCCCATGGCCAGTACGCGTAACACAGGAGCCGCTCGATGAAGCGCTGCGTGACCGCCGTGACGCCGAAAAAATTCACGGGTGAGGCAAGCACGATGCCGTCGGCGGCCTCGACGCGGTCGAGGATGTCGCTCATCCCGTCGCGGTGAACGCAGATCCCCCGCTGCGGCCCTTCCTCCCGGGTGCAGGTACGGCAGTTCGTGCAGAACTCGATGCTGCGGTCGATGAGGCGGACCGTTTCCGTCTCTGCCCCCCTCTCGGCCGCGGCCTCCAGGATAGCTTCCACGGCCCGCTCGACGATGCCTTCCTTGCGGTAACTCCCGACGATTGCGATGATCTTCCTGGTCACGGCGTCACTCACCGACCTGCCCGGGGAACGATGTACTGCGCGACGCCATCTGTAACACAAAAGAGCCGTTAAATAAACCGCGGGGTCCGGGCACGTCGGCTTGCCTCAGGGTTCGTATTTCCCGGGAGTCTCCTCGCCGCGCAGGATGCGCAGGGCGCCCTCGGCCATGGCCTCCATCTCGTCCTCGCCCGGGAACACCATAACGGGCGCGATGAACGTGACCTGCCGCTCCACCCACCCCGTGAGCATCCCCGAGTGGGCCAGCCCCCCCGTCAGGACGACGCCGTCGACGTCGCCCGACAGGACGGCCGCCATGGCGCCGATGTCCTTGGCGACCTGGTAGGCCATGGCCCTGTAGATCATCCCGGCCCTCGCGTCGCCTTCCCTCACGGCCGCCTCGACTTTTACGGCGTCGTTTGTCCCGAGGTAGGCCGCAAGCCCTCCCCGCCCCACGAGCTTCCCCGACAGCTCCATCGGGCTCACACGGCCGGCCAGGTCGAGCAGGTCCTGCGTCGGCAGGGCCCCGGCCCTCTCCGGCGAGAAGGGCCCCTCGGTCAGCCCGTGGGTGCAGTCGATCACCTGCCCCCGGCTGTGCGCTCCGATCGTGATCCCCCCGCCGAGGTGGGCGACGACAAGGTTGACCTCCTCGTAGCGCCTGCCGAGCTTTGCGGCCGCCCTGCGCGCCGCGGCCTTCTGGTTGAGGGCGTGAAAGGCGCTCTTGCGTTCGATCTCGGGCAGGCCCGACACGCGCGCCAGGGGCGCGAACTCGTCGGTGCTTGGCGGGTCGATCACGACGGCGGGCATCCCGTACTGCCGCGCAAGCCCCATTGCCATGGACGGCCCCAGGGCCGAGGCGTGTTTGCCGTAACGGCCCTCCATGAGGTCCTCGCACATGGCCTCGTCGATGGCGTAGGCGCCCGCCGGCGCGGGGCGGCCCAGCCCGCCGCGGCTGATGACGAGGTCGACCCGTTTCACGTCGATGCCGTTCTTCTCGATGAACGAGCGAAGGCCGGCCTCGCGCAGGGGAAGCTGGTCCCGCAGGTCCTTGCATGCCGCAAGGTCGGCGGAGCTGTACGCAAGGCTCTCCTGCGCGATCCGCTCCGAGCCGCGGTAGAAGGCGACCTTGGTGGACGTGGAGCCCACGTTGATGGCAAGAATGTGTCGCGTCTTTTCCATGGCCTACAACCTCCCGCAGAGAAGGACGGCAAGCTCGATTTCCGTTACGCGGTTCTCCGCCGGCACGAAGGGCAGGTTCAGCACGACGGGGCGGCTCACCCCCATGAGGGCGCAGGCCATGGGAGTCTGCCCGATGAAGACCGTCAGCTCGGCCATGAGGAGCCCCGCCTCGACGTTGGGCATAAGGTAGATGTCGCCGTGTCCCGTGACGGCACTGTGAACGCCCTTTCGGGTGGCCGCCCGGCGGCTCACGGCGCAGTCGATGTCCAGCGGGCCTTCGAGGACGACGTCGCCGAACTGCCTGCGCTCGGCCATCTTCGAGAGGATCGCTGCATCCATCGTGGAGGGGATGGCGGGGTTGACCTGCTCGATGGCCGAGAGCGCCGCGATCTTCGGCGTGGCGAAGCCCAGCACGCCGGCCAGCCGGATGACGTTTTCCGTGATCGCCACCTTCTCGACGATCGAGGGGAAGCTGTTGATGTAGGTGTCCGTCACCATGGTCACCCGGTTGACCGAAGGCGGGTCGAAGACGGAGACGACGCTTGCCACGCGCTCCTTCAGCAGGCCCTTCTCCCTGTCCAGCACGATCCCGAGAAACGGGCCCGGGGCCATGTCGCCCCGCATGAGGATATCGGCCTCGCCCTTCCTCAGCTTCTCGATTGCCAGCGCGAGGGCCTTCAGGGCGTCGGGCTCCTCGACGCATTCAATATCGGAGGCCTTCTTCCCCCGGGCCTTTGCCCACGGCGACATGGCATCGCTCGACCCGATGAAGATGGGGGCGACCATACCTTCGGACACGGCCTCGGAGAGAGCGGTGAAGTCCATCCCGGCGGGGACCGGCGCCACGACCATTTTCTTTTTGCCCTTCGCCTTTGCTTCGCTGCGGATCTGTTCGAAGTTCGTCATCATGATGCCGCACCTCCCTTGATCTGCTCGGCCACGGTGACCCCGGCCGCGATCTCGCCGAGGATGGAGTCCCGGAAGTCCGATCGCGAGGGGATGATGACGGGCCCCCGGGAACTCATCACAAGCGAGCGCCGCCGGATGTTCTTCATGGCGAAATCGAGCTTCACGAGGATGTTGCCTGTGGCCAGATTGGGGACGAGCATGATGTGGGGGAAGTCTGCCTTGCCGATGTCGATGTCGCCGCGGCGGAAGTCCTTTCTCCCCGGGGAGAAGATGTCGAGAAACGAAGCGGCCTCCATCACCTCGCAGGAGCCGAGTTCGCCCGAGGCGGCCGCCTTCTTCAGCGCCAGACAGTCCTGGTACGAGGGGATGTCGCCGTTCACCTCCCGTTTGCCCGAGAGCACGCATACCTTCGGTTTCGGATATCCCAGCAGGTGGAAGAGGAAGACGGCGTTCCGGACGATCTCCGCCTTGGTCCGGTAATCGGGCGTGATGTTGACACCCGTGTCGGTGAAGCAGGTCAGGTGATCGAGCCCCTCGATGTCCCACAGGGAGACGACGCTGACGACCTTGCCCTTGCCGGCTTTCGACTCCTCGCGGATGATGGCGCGGTAGATGTAGGCCGTCGGGATCTGTCCCTTGCCCGCGATGTCCACCTCGCCGGAGAAGAGCATCTTGATGCCGAGATCGGCGATGGCCTGGCGGTTCTTCTCGTAGATCTTCTCCGCCCCCGTGATGTCGTAGCGCACCTGGTCCGCGAGGCGCTCCATCTTCTCGCGGTCTCCGATGAGCACCGGCCGGGTGTAGCCCTTCGCGGCGCTCTCCCTGACGGCCAGCATGAATTCCTCGTCCTCGGGCGCGAGCACCACGAGCCGCTTCGGCCCCTTCTGCGATGCCAGCCTGTCCATGTCCGCAAACGATCGGATCATCTCAACCTCCTTGAAGCGCAGGGTCCAGGGACCAGGGTCCAGGGTATCGGGTATAGGGGCTCGGGTCCACAGAAAGGATCTGTTGCCTTTTGCCGTCTGCTTTTTGCCTCCTAGCGCAGCATGCTCGCCGAGATGACCATCCGCTGGGCCTCGGAGGTGCCCTCGTAGATCTCGGCGATTTTGGCGTCGCGCATGAGCCGCTCCACCTTCGCGCCCTTGATGTAGCCGCAGCCGCCGTGAACCTGGACGGCCTTGACGGTGTGGCGCATGGCCTTCTCCGTCGCGAAGAGCTTCGCCATCGCGGCCTCGCGGCCGAAGGGCAGCCCCCGGTCCTTCAGCGACGCGGCGTTCCAGGCCAGGAGCCGGGCGGCGGAGAGGTCCGTGGCCATGTCGGCGATCATCCAGGCAACCGCCTGGTGACGGGCGATGGGGTTTCCGAACTGCACCCTTTCCTTCGAGTACCGGATGGACTCGTCGAGGGCCGCCTGGAGCATCCCGACGGCCTGGGCGGCGATCCCGATGCGGCCGTGATCGAAGCCCGTCATGGCCATTGGGAAGCCTGCGCCCTCCCTCCCCAGCAGGTTCTCGGCGGGGATGCGGCACTTGTGGAAGACGACCTCGGAGGTCTGCGACGAGCGCATCCCCATCTTGTCGAAATGCCGGCCCGGCAGGAGCCCGGGCGACCCCTTCGGAACGATGAAGGCGCTCATGCCCCTGCGCCCCGCCGTACGGTCCGTCCAGCAGAAGAGGATGTACGTGTCGGCCAGCGGGCCGTTGGAGACAAAGGTCTTCGTCCCGTCGATCACGTATTCGTCCCCGTCGCGCACGGCGGTCGTCGTGACGGCCATGACGTCGGTGCCGGCCTGCGGCTCCGTCAGACAGAAGGCCCCCATGTGTTCCCCTTTCGCCAGGGGGACGAGAAATTTCATCTTCTGTTCCGGCGTGCCGACCGCGGCCAGCGTCGTGCCGATGATGCCGGCGTGAAACGACACGGTGAACCCCGTCGAGGAGCAGGCTCGGGCAACCTCCTCCACGACGAGGGCATGGGTGACGAAATCGGCGCCGGCGCCTCCGTATTCCGCGGGCAGGGGGATCCCCATCCAGCCCCCCTCGCCGAGTTTTCGGAACAGCTCCGAAGGATGGCGGCTGTTCTCGTCGATCTCCGCAGCGATGGGCTCGATGTGCTTCACGGCAAACTCGCGGATGTTTTTGCGGATGAGCTCCTGTTCCTCCGTCAATCTGAAATCCATGTAGCTCCTCTTTCTCCGGCCCTGAAGAGTTTTGTCATTCCGGGCTTGACCCGGAATCCATGATGAATGAATCCCGGGGATTTTTATCATGACCCGCTTTCCTCCGGCAGAGTGTTTTGCTCTGCCGGAATTTCCGTCACCCCTGCGGGGCGCCCCGGCAAATCTCCCCGCACGAGCGAACACCTTTACGCGGAAGCTCCTTCTTCTTCAGCAAGGGCGGTGCCACCGCGGCGTCCGGCCACGCCGCGCCACGAGACCGGGCTTGACTCACGGGAGAATCGGTAATCGTTTTGGATAATCGTTATGGAATATCGGTTAGTTGGACCGCGATCAGCCCATTGTTCCCAAACGCGCGTGGACGATTAAAAGGAAGAGAAGAGGATGGCCGATGCAAAGAATTTTTTCGTTTTGCGTTAAAGAATCTTAACAGCCTGTACGGATTGGTTAACATTCCTCCTTTTTCAGCAGTCCCAGTCTCTTCATCTGGTGATAGAGGCCCACGCGCGACAGGCCGAGAAGCCTCGCGGCCTCGGTGCGGTTGCCGCGGGTCTTCTCCAGCGCGGCCGCGATGGTTCTCGCCTGAAAGTCCTCCGTCAGCCTCTTGAGATCGAAGTCGCCGGCGGTGGCTTTCGATCCGCCCGCCCCGGGAGAAGCCGGGGGTCCGGTCGACTCCAGGTCCCTCGTCATGGCGGCAGGAAGATGCTCGGGCAGGAGCCGCTCGCCGTCCTCGAGGATCATGATCCGCTCCACCGTGTTGGACAGCTCGCGCACGTTGCCGGGCCAGGCGTAGCGCTCCAGGACGAGGCGGGCTTCCTCGGAGATGCGCTTGGCGGGCTTGTGGAACTCCCGGCTGTAGAGGCCGATGAAATGCTCGACCAAGGGGATGATGTCTTCCGCCCGCTCCCTCAGAGGCGGCAGGAGAATGTTGATCACGTTGAGGCGCCAGTAGAGGTCCTGGCGGAAGGAGCCCTCTTCGAGGGCTTTCTTCAGGTCCCTGTTGGTCGCCGCGACGATGCGGATGTCCGTGACGATCTTCCTGGTGCCCCCGATCCGCCGGAAGCACTTCTCCTCGATGAGCTGCAGCATCTTGGCCTGCAGGGCAGGCTGCATCTCGCCGATCTCGTCGAGAAAGAGGGTGCCGCCCTGGGCCAGCTCGACGAGCCCCTTCTTGAGCTTCCTGGCGTCGGTGAACGCGCCGGCCTCGTGGCCGAAGAGCTCGCTCTCCAGCAGGGTTGCGGGGATCGAGGCGCAGTTGATCTCGACGAAGGGCTGGTAGGCGCGCAGGCTGTTGTAGTGCAGGCATCTGGCGATAAGGCTCTTTCCCGTTCCGCTGGCCCCCTCGATGAGGATGGTGGAGGCATCGTTGTTGGCGGCCCGGGTCGTCATCTCCAGGACCTTCTGCAGGGCTACACTTCGGCCGATGATGTTGTGGTATCCGTATCGCTCCTTGTTGCGGTAGATCGACTGCTGGATCTCCTGCCGCAGGGAGCGGATCTCCATGGCCATCTTGATGATGGACGCCAGGGCCTTGGGCGTCACGGGCTTGCGGATGAAGTCGAAGGCGCCGAGCTCGAGGGCCTTCTTCGTGGACTCCACGTCGCCGAAGGCGGTCATCATCAGCACGATGGGATCGGACGGGTCCTGCCGCAGGCGCTGCAGCACCTCGAGCCCGTTGATGTCGGGCAGGCGCATGTCCAGCAGGATGAGGTCGATATCCCCGGGGCGCGCGGCCTCCAGGCACTCCCGGCCGTCCTTCGCCAGCCGGACCCGGTAGCCCTCGCTGACGAGGGCCTTCTCGAGGGTCTCCCGAATCAGCTCGTTGTCGTCGGTAATCAGAACCGTGTGCGTCATGGCCCCCCCTTGCTCCCCGCGGCCGGCAGCAGGACGTGCACCCGCGTGCCGCCCGAGGGGTCGTCCTCGATGTAGATCGAGCCCTCATGGGCCTCGACGATCCGGTGGCAGTTCGAGAGGCCCAGGCCCGTCCCGTCGGGCCGCGTCGTGAAGAAGGGGTCGAAAATCCGGTCCCGGATCTCCGGCGGGATCCCCTCGCCCGTGTCCTCGACGGTCACCCGCACGCTGCCGCGGTCCGGCGATGCCGTGCGGATCGTGAGGCTGCCGGCTCCTTTCATGGACTGGATGGCGTTCAGGGCGACGTTGATGACGACCTCCCGCATCGCCTTGCAGTCCATCGAAACGGGGGGCACCCGCGGGTTCAAGTTCAGGCAGAGTTCGATCTTCCTTTTGCGGCACAGACCGGAGAGGAAATCGGCCGCGTCGCCGATGAGCCCGTTGATGTCGGCCGGCTCCGGGTGCATCCGGCGGGGCTGGGCGAGGCTCAGCAACTCGCCGATGACGTTGTCGATCCGCCCGATCTCTTCCATGGATTTCGCAAGGAGTCGCCGCTGCGGGTGGTCCGGATCGAGGCCGTCGCTCACCAGCTCCATCGTCGCGGCGATCCCCATCAGGGGGTTGCGGATCTCGTGGGAAATGCCCGCGGCCAGTTGCCCCACCGCGGCGAGCTTCCCCATCCGCTGGATCTGCTCGCCGATGCGCTTCTTCTCGGTCTGGTCCTTGAAGAAGTACAGAGTGCCCGCCTCCCGGCCGTGGTCGTCCTTCAGCGGCGACACGGTAACCTCCACCGAGATCTGCCGGCCGCCGCGGCCTGCGGCGAGGTATTCCTTCGTCCCGCTGACGGGGTCGCGCAGCAGATCCTCGAAGACCCGCAAACCCGGGTGGCCGCGCAGGGCCGCATCCACTCGCTCCCCGAGGATCCCGCCCGCTTCCACCCCGAGAATGCGGGCCGCCTCGCCGTTGACGGCGGTGATCGTCCCCTTGCGGTCCAGGGTCAGGATGCCGCTCGGGGAGCTCTCCAGGATGCTCTTGTTGAGATTGCGCTCGGCCACGAGCTGTTCCTGGAAGCGGCTGTTCTCGATGATGATGCTCGCCTGGTTGGCAAAGATGGTGAAGGCCTCGATCTCGGATTTCGAGATCGGCGCCGCCTCCCGGGACCGATTGACGCCCATGCAACCGATGATCGCCCCCTTCACGGTCAGCGGGGCGTACACGATGCTTCCCCGCCGGAGCTTCTCCGTGAGCCGCCGGTCGATGGGCGTCGCGCGGGGGTCGTCGAGCGAATCGGCGAAGTGAACGACCTCGCCTCTCTTCACGACCCTTGTCTCGATGCAGTCGTGCCGCTCCATGTGGAAGGGTCTGCGGTAGGCCCGCTTTTCGTTCTCCTCGCCGAACCCGCGGACCATGCGGCAGTCGAGGCGCCTCCGGTCCTCGTTGATGAGGAACAGACAGGAAGCGGAAAAGCCCAGTTCCTTCTCGGCGCTCTCGAGGATGGAGCGCAGGATCTCGTCAAGGCCGACCTGCTGCGTCAGCAGGGTCGACAACCGGAAAACGGCGGCAATCGTCCGGTTCTTCGCCTCGAGCTCTTTGCCCTGTGCGCCCATGTCTTCTTCCCTGCCCGCGCGGCAGCGCCAAATGAAAAACCCCGCCTCGTTCCGGGAAGCGGGGTTTCGGCTTTCCTTCGTTCCAGACGTTCCCGGCTCACCCCACCTTGGTGGTGAGGAAGATCTGCAGCGACATCTGCTGGATCTGGTCCTGCATCTCCTCGATCTCGTCGAT
This sequence comes from Deltaproteobacteria bacterium, assembly GCA_012728915.1. Taxonomy (GTDB): domain Bacteria; phylum Desulfobacterota; class Syntrophia; order Syntrophales; family UBA2192; genus UBA2192. The sequence continues at coordinate 16,929 of JAAYEC010000037.1, forward strand.
GTGCTTGTCCTCGTCGTTGAGGATCTTCTCGAGGATCTGCCTCGTGGCGAAGTCCTTGACCTCGCCGGCCAGCTCGATGGCGTCGTTGTACGCCTTCACGGCGGCCATCTCGAGCGCGCGGTCCCCCGCCAGCTGCTTGGGCACGTCGGCACCGATCATCATCTTGTTGAGCTTGCTCACCGTGGGGGTTCCCTCGAGAAACAGGATGCGTCCGATGAGGATTTCGGCGTGCTTCATCTCGTCGATGGCCCGCTTCTCGAAGGCCTCGTGGAGCTTCTTGTAGCCCCAGTCCTCGGCCATTTCGGAGTGGACCATGTACTGGTTGATGGCGGTCAGCTCGTCGGCGAGAAGGTCGTTCAGGGTTGCGAGCAGCTTGGGATTTCCTTTCATCTTTCTCCTCCTTCACGGAATTGATCGGTCGGGTTGACGTCCCATTATAGAACAAAAAAAAGAAAAAGCGACGGATATTATCCGGTTAGGGGCGCCTCCTCCCCCGGCGTCCCGTGGCATGATGTTTGCTCAGCTATCCGGCATCAAGCCCCGGGGAGCGGCCCGCTGCCATGGACAAGTTGAAAATCCTGATCGCCGAGGACAACAGCTTCAGCCGGAAGTTCTACGACACGTACATCTCGGGCGACGTGTTCAGCAAGCAGTTTGCCGTGAACGGGTTCGAGGCCCTCGAGATTTACGGCAACTGGAAGCCCGACATCCTTCTGCTCGATCTCATGATGCCCGTCATGAGCGGCCAGCAGGTCCTGCAGGAAATCCGCGAGACCCGGCGGGACATCGCGACGACGATCATCATCTCGTCCCTCTCGTCTCATCGGGACGATGTCGCCTTCTGCGCCCGCTTCGGGGTGCAGGGCTACCTGGTCAAGCCGCTCGATCCCAGGGAGATCAGCCGGACCCTGCTTGATCTCTACGCGAAGGCAAACCCGAAGAAGGCCGCCGAGATCGAAGCCCTCGTGCAACGGCTCTAGCCCCCGCGGTTCTCCGCAAGAGCCGCTTCGATCTCCCCGCGCAGGTCTCCTTCGCTGCCGCCCAGGAATTTCTCCAGTGCCGCTTTCGCCCCGGCGCCCCCGATGCGTCCCAGTGACCAGGCGATCATGCCCCGGACGCGGCCGTCGTCGTTCTCTTCGAATGCGCGGACCAGGTCGGGCACGTACGCGTCGTCGAGGCTGTTCCCCATGGCCCGGGCGACGTTCATCTTCCACTTCCACAGGTTGCCGGCGGACAGGTAGAACATGTGTGGCTGGACACGGCCCTGGAAGTACGCCGCATCCATGTGAAGCAGGACCCTCAGGTCAAAATCCGCCGCTTTCGCCTCCACCCGGAGATTCGCCGGCCGTCCGCGGGAGAGCCACGGAAGGTTTCGCGGACAGACGTTCTGGCAGCGGTCGCACCCGTAGACGTACAGGCCCATCGGTTCGCGCAGTTTCTTCGGCGTGATCTCCTTACCGTGCCAGGTCATGAACGAGATGCACTTGCGCGGGTCGATGGTGCCGTCCCCCCTGAGCGCCTTCGTGGGACAGGCGGCAACGCAGGCACTCCGGCACCACTCCGGGCATCCCATCCCCCCAGAGGGGCTGTCGGGTTCGAACTCGTGGTCCACGACGAAGGTGAGGGGAAGCACCCAGGAGCTCTTTCCGGCCGCCCGGCCCGAATAGAAAAGGCCATTCTTTCCCAGCGTTCCCATACCCGCCCGCAGCGCAGAGGCGCGGTGGGGCAGCAGGAAAGGCACACGGGAGTCGATCCCGCCGTCGCGCAGGAAGTTTCGAAAGGCCCTGATGCGAAGGGCCAGCCCGTCCTTCGTCACCCGGTCGTCGTCGAGGTAACAGCGCCCGAAATGGCACTCCAGCAAAGGGGGGAAGGCCTCCCGGAAGTAGGGCTCCAGGAGCACGATGATGGTTTTTGCCGGGGCCATGAAGACGCGCGGGTCCGTTCCGGCCAGGAGGCCGGGCGCTCCCCTCTCCATCCATCCGTACTCGTCCTGATGGACGCGGAGGTACTCGCGCTGCCCACCGAAGGGCTCTGCCGTAGTGAACCCCGCGTCCGCAAAGCCGAGCGAAAGCGCCTTCTCGATGATGTCGTTCCTCGTCAGCACCGTCATGTTCTTTTTTCTTCGGCGAACCGCGTTTCGCCGCGGCGTCCGGCTTCTTGTCGCCGGATTCGGCGCACAAGCGGGCTCCTTCCCGTCACTGCTCCCAGTGGATGCTGCCGTACATCTTGTCCGTACGGAACGTCTGTCCCTTCAGGAATTCCTTCCAGCGCAGATCGATGGTCGCACGGAAGGGGGATGACCTGTAGAAGTTCGCCCCGGCGAGATGGGCCCCCCGGAAGTTGGTGAGCCGGAGCTCCGACTCCGTGAGGTTTGCGGCCTCGAGGTTGGCTTCGACCAGACTGGCGCTGTATGCGTCGGCCCGGGTGAGATTGGCGTTTCGCAGGTCCGCCCTGCTGAGCTTTGAATGCTGGAGGGATGCCTCCGTGAGGTCAGCGCCGCGGAACTGCCCGTCGCTGAAATCGGCTTCCTGGCAGTAGGCCTTTCCGGCCCGGGCCTGGTTGAATATCGCCCGGGGCCCCCTTGTCTTTCTCATGTTGGCGCCCTCGAGCCCGGCGCCGGTGAAATCCGCCCGGCTCATGTCGGCGCCCTCCAGGGTCGCGCGCGCCAGCTGTGCCTGACGGAACGTCGCCTCACTGAGGTTCGCCCCGGCAAAATGGGCCTGACGCCAGTGGTCATCGGCTTTGAAGTTCGAAAAATCGAGGTTGGCGTAGCGCAGGGTCGCCGAGGTGAATTTCGCCGACAGGGCCTCGACGTTCCTGAGGACGGCCCGCTCCAAATTGGCGCCGGTCAGGTCCGAACCGTTCAGCTTCGCCTTCTCCAGATCGGCTCTCGACAGATCAGCGCCCTTGAGATTCAGGCCCTGCACACTTGCTTCGCGGAGGTTGGCCCCGTCTAGCCTGGCGCCTTCCAGATTGGTGCGGGAGAGGACTGCGCCGGCAAGGTTCGCCCGCGAGAGCGCCGCGCCCTTCAGGTTTACCCCGTATAGCCGGGCGCCGCCGAGATCGGCACCGCTGAGGTTCGCCCCCGTCAGGTCGACATCGCTCAGATAGGCTTTCTTCAGGTCGGCTCCGCAGAGCAACGCTCCCGCGAGATTCTTGTCCTGCTTTTTGGCGCGGGCGTAGGCCGCCTCGTCGAAGCAGCTTGCCGGGCGGACCCCCGGCCCGGGCGTTGCCGGACCGACCAGCGGGCCCTGCCCCGGCTTTGCCTTCTGCACGTCTGCACCGACCGCCGGTCTGTCGGTTTTGAGCCCGGCGGGCTGGGCGCCCGCAGCCGTCGGGAGCCCCCACCCCGCAGAAAACGACACAAAAAGAGAAATGGCCAGAACGCAGGCGAGCTTCACCATGACCAACCTCCCCAAGGTAGTGGCGCTGTTATAGCATCACGGGCCGAAATGGCAAACCCTTTTGAACCCCGGTGCGGCTTACCGGATGTGGCGCTCCCAGAGGGCCCGCGAGTCGACGGGCTGCATCTGCTCGTTGTACTTGGGGTTCTGCCCCTGGAAGCGGTAGTAGTCGTAGGCCTTCCCCTCCCAGTACTCCCCGGTTGTCGTGTTCTTCGTCCCCCAGCTGTCGCTCCGGTAGACGGCGCCCCCTTCCATGGACGAGATCCAGTCCTGCTGGCCCCGGATGTAGCTCGTTCGCTGATAGTCGATGTAGTCCATGCTCCTCTGCCGCTCGTCGTAGGCGGCCTGCATCATCTGCCGGATCTCCTGGGCGTTGCGGGCCACCATGGCCGAGGTCTGCTGCTGCATCTCGCGCAGCCTGCGGGCGCCCTGCGTCACGTACTCCTGCGCCCACCGCTCGTTGATCCGGTAAGACCCCATCATGGAGCCGAACGTGCCGGCCCAGGCGCCGAAGCGGTCTGCCGGTGCCGTCACCGTCAGGTGGCGGAAGCTCCAGTTGGTCCCGAGGCGGGAGCCGAAGGAGATCCCGTAGGTATAGCCCTTTGTCGGCCGGCCCTCCCGGCTCGTGAAGGTGTAGACGAGTTCCTCCACGGTGACGGGCCCCACCGTGTAGACCTGCCCCATCTGCCGAGCCATGTCGGCCCGCGGGATCACCTTCTCGAATCGCATGTTCGAGGCAAGCCCGTATCGGGCCGTGATGAACTGCCAGGCCTGGCCCGGGGCGAGGTACGGCGAGACGAGGATGCCCGGCGGGTTGACCCGCATCTGCGGGGTGAGCAATTCGACGTTGCCCGAAATAAAGGAGTAGCCGCTGGGATCGCCCGCGGCGAAAAGCCCCTTCCCTGTGTCCTGGCACTGCCAGCCCTGGGGCATCAGGAAAGAGGCCGAGCCATCCCTGAGCCGGTGCGTGACGAGTTGAACCTCCACCGGGGCCGCCGCGGCCTGGATGGCGAAGGAGCCCTTCGTGACCCGGATGTTGGAGAGCACCGTCAGAAGCATCGGCTTCATCGCCTCGAACTGGCCCGCCGGCGCCTCGATCCGGCTGAGCGTGAAATCGTCGCCCTTCCGGGACACCCAGGTGCGAAACTCCGTCTTCCCGCGTTTCGGCGGGGTGTAGACA
>JAAYEC010000038.1 GCA_012728915.1 Deltaproteobacteria bacterium
TCGGGTCCAGCGTCAGCTTGCAGAGGTGGTAGAAGGAGTAGACCTCGTCGTAGGCCGCCAGGTTCTCTTCGGAACCGGCCAGGACGAGCACCGTGGTCCGCTCGATCCGGGTGTCGGCGTGGGGGACGGAGAAACGGCCCCGGTCCCAGATCCCCACGACGTTGATCCCGAAGCTCTCGCGCAGCCGGCTCTCGGCGAGCGTCTTGCCCACCAGGGGGGTGCCCATGGCGGCGAACTCGGCGATAATGAGATGGTCGAAACGGCTGATGATGTTGGCCCGGCAGTCGCCGCCCACGGTCCACGCCGCCAGGGACCGCCCCAGGATCTCGTAGAGCAGCAGCACCTTCGTGCTGCCCGCCATCCGCAGGATGTCCTCGGAGTAGGGCGAGTCGGCGGTGGTGAGGATGGGGACGCTCTCGCTGAGCTCGCGGACCGTGAAGGCGATGTTCGTGTTGATTTCGTCGCGGTTCGTGGCGGCCACGAGCGCCGCCTGGTCGACGCGCAGCCTGCGGTAGGTCTCCGGATCGTCGGCGTCCCCGACGGCCACCTTGACGCCCATGTCGTAGAGATCCAGGGCACGCTTGAAGTCGCTCTCGATGAGGACGTAGTCGATCCGGCGGGCCTCGAGCTTCTGGATGAGGGCCATGGTCACCGGGTCGTACCCGGTGAGGATCACATGGCCGCGGGTCCCCTGCGGAAGCTCGCGCGGCGCGCGCTTGCGGGACTCGGCCTCGACCCAGGGGGCGTAGAAGAACTTGATGAACATGAAGGGCAGCAGGGAGAGCAGGAAGATCATGCCCGAGAGCAGCACCACGATGGAAAAGGCCTTGCCCAGGTCGGACTGGAAGGTGATGTCGCCGAACCCCAGGGTCGACATGACGGTGAGGGTCCAGTACACGCCCGTGATCCACGAGTGGTCCCGGCCCTCGGCTTCCATGATGAAGTGGAACAGGACGCTGTAGACGGCCACCAGCACCGACAGGGTGAGGAGGTACTTGTACAGCTGGCGCACGTTGCGCTTCGTGCTCTCCTTCTGAAAAAAGTAGCTGATGACGGCCGGGTTGTACTTCATGGCATCCCTTTCCTTCCCAAGCGGCCTTCCCTCACGGTCCCGCCCCCCGACGGGGTTCTCAATGGAAGAAACAGCGTCGATCCGTCATTGCGAGGAGGGCACCTCAGGCTTTCCGGCCGGCGCCCTTCTCCTTCATCGCCGACCCCTCGGGCGGGTAGTCCAGCGTGCCTTCCAGCTGAGAGATCCTTGCCTGCCGGTGATCCGGGAAGGGCAGATTGTCCTCCTCTCTCCATTGCCGGACGGCATCGGCGGCCTTGCGTCCCTTCTCCGCATCGAGCCCCCCGTCCTTCGCCATGTACAGGGTCTGGGAGGGGAAGGCGAAACCGCTTCCCGCCGCCTCGACGAGGTCCATGATCCGCAGCAGCAGGTCCTCCTGAACGGCCAGGAAGGCTTCCTGCGCGGTCTCCAGGACATAAGCGAAGATCTCCAGGTCGAGCGACGACGGCCCGAAGGCGACGAAGCGGATGCGGGCCGTCCGGGAGTCGACCCCGGGGTGGCGGTACAGGAGCTCGCGAATGCCGGCGAGGATGAAGCGGAGCTGGTCCGCCGTGGTCTCGTACCGCAGGTTCAGCGTGTGCCGGAAGAGGAACCGGTCGCGCAGGGTGAAGTTCTCGATGCTCACCGCCGAGAGCTGTCCGTTGGGAATGGAGACGACCGTTCGGGTCAGCGTGCGGATTTGCGTGGAACGCAGGCCGATGTGCTCGACCGTGCCGGCCATGTCACCGGCCTTGCAGTAGTCGCCCAGCCGGATGGGCTTGTCCCAGACGAGGAAGACCCCGCCGAAGAAGTTCTCGATCGTCTTCTGGGCGGCGAAGGCAACGGCGATGCCGCCCACGCCGAGGCCGGCCACGACGGCCGTGAGATTGATCCCGGCAAAGTAGTAGAAGATGACCACGAGCCCGATGACGACGGCCAGGGTCTTGAGAAGCGTCGCCGCAAGGCGCACGGCTGCGTTGGCGGTCTCCGGGCGGCGCCTCTCGATGACCTCCAGCACGGCGTCGATCAGGTGGATGGAAAGCCACATCAGCCCTGTGACGGCCATCGTGGAGGCCGCGAAGACCCAGAACATCTGCCCGAGTAGCGAGAAAACGCCCCGGGAGTAGATGTAGATGACGGCCGCCGCAACGATCAGCCGCATGGGGTTCTTCGCCCGCGCCGCCTTTGCCAGGACTGTTTCGCCGAAACGCTCGCGAAGCGCCCTGTGCGTCAGGGCCATCAGCAGCGCCGTGACCAGCCAGCCGATGACGAACGCCAGGGGCAGCATCAGGGCGGCGAAGACCCACCGGTAAAGCGGGAGACCCGCCAGGCGGGTCTCCGTCAGGGCCGCCGGAAGCTGTCGCTCGATCCAAGGGACATCGATCTCCTCGTAGATGCGAGGCACGAACTTCAGGGTCTCCGAGGCGAAGAGCCAGACGGGGGGGTTGTTATCCTTCTGGACGCGATCGAGCCGGATCCTGTATTCCCCCTTGTTCGTCCGGACGACGCCGATTTCCTCGCGGTTGGGCGGCAGGTCGTCCTGGAGATTTCCCTCGGGCCTGGCGCTCAGCTTCGCCGTCACGGCCGAGATGCCCTCGGTGAGAATGTATTCCAGTTCGATGGCGAGCTCCCGGGCCCGCTTCCCCGTCTGCCTCGTGTCGAGGTACTCGACGGCGCGCTCGTAATTCTGTCGCTGCATCGCCTTCAGGAAACCGACCACGGTTCCCTGCGGGGTGCTTCTCCCCAGGGGGTCGTCATAGGCGACCTCGGTCTGGCCGGTCCCCTTCAGCGCGGAGGCGGGGGACGGCCGCTCGGCGGCCGAGGCGACGCCGGCAAGGGCAAGGACAAGCCCTGCGGCGACAACGATGCGGAATGAGACCATAGTCAGACCCTTTCCGGGGAGCCCAGGCCGGTTCTCCCTAACGGATTTTCTCATTGACGTGCTCGAGCTCCGCGATGACCTGGGCGCCGAGCAGGACGATGATCGCCACGGCCTCGACGCCGAGCAGGAATACCACCACTGAGGCGAAGGAGCCGTAGATGAGGTTCACGAAGGTAAACGTCTTGTAGTACCAGACGATCACGCGGCGCGTGATCTCCCAGAGGACCGTGGCGGCCAGGCCCCCGACGAGCGCGTGCCGGAAGGAGGTGTTTCCCACGGGCAGGATCAGGTACAGCACCGTGATCAGGAAGACCTCCGCAGACAGCCCCAGCACGTAGACGGCAAAGCTGAAAATGAACCCGAGCCCGAACTTGTGCCCGAAGACCTCCAGCTTCGTGCTCTCCAGTTGCTCCAGTGCGCCCACGACGAACGACAGGGTCAGAACGCCCAGGGCGATGATCACGATGAACAGGTAGGGAAGAATGCTCGAGACCAGGAAGTGCCGGCGCCTGGGCCTCACGCGGTGGAAGATCCCGGATATGGCGCTCTCGAGAACCGAGAAGGCGATGGAGCTAAAGAACACGAGGACCAGGATGCCCACGGTGCCGATCACGCCGCGGTAACGCAGGAACACCCGGACCTGCTCGGTGAGGGCCGCGGCATAGCCGGGCATGGCAAGCTCCAGGAAACGCTGCATCGTCTCGATGAGCAGCTCGGGGTCCATGAAGTGCGACAGCACGATCAGGATGAGGATCATGAGGGGGATGACGGACAGCAGGGTGTAGTAGGCGATCGACCCGGCCAGGATCAGGCCCTGGTTCTGCCGGAAGCGGCCGAGGACCCGCAGGAGGAAGCCGGAGATGCGGCCGAATGCGGCCAGCGCCTTGTAAACCTTGACCATCGCCAGATCCGTTTAAACAGGATGCGCCTCCGTGCGGACCCTTTGAGGCTCGTGTCCGGAGGCAGACCGAATCATAGGTGATCGGAACGGGTGTGTCAATGAAGACGAGGGGACAGGGTGCAGGGTCTAAGGTACAGGAAAAGAAAAGAAATCCGAGTACGCGGGACATCGGGGTGACGATCGGCTTGAGATCGTCCGCCGCAAAGACATCCACGCGGGCGCCCCGGAAGGAACTCATGGCGATCCGTCTGCCGTCCGGCGAAAACCGGGCTCCCGACGGCGCCTCTCACTTCTCCGACGTCATCGCCGCACCCGGCGAGGACGCCGTTCTCATCGCGGTAGGCGCCGCTTCCGGCTTTCCCCGGTCTATTTCGGCTTGCCCTTCCCGAAGGCCCTTGCGAAGGGGTTGTTGAAGGGGGCGGGCTCGGGTTTCTTTTTCTCCTGCTTCTGCCTGTCCTGTCGAGACCGCTCCGGCCTGCGCTCCGGCCACGGGCCCCTGTCCTGCGCGGGGGGCGCCTTCCTGTCGCCCGTGACGCCCTTCTTCATCGAGAGAGCGATCCGCTTTCGCTCCAGGTCCACGTCGAGAACGGTCACCTCGACGCGCTGGGCCACCTTCACGACCTGGTTGGGGTCGGAGACGTAGCGATCGGCCAGCTGGCTGACGTGCACGAGGCCGTCCTGGTGGACGCCCACGTCGACGAAGGCCCCGAAGGCCGTCACGTTGGTGACAACGCCGGGCAGCTTCATCCCGGGCCGCAGGTCCTCGGGCTTCTCGATGCCCTCGGCAAAGGTGACGGGCTCAAACGTTTCGCGCGGGTCGCGGCCGGGCCTGGCCAGTTCGGCCACGATGTCCTTCAGCGTGGGGATGCCCACCTTGTCGCTCACGTACTTCGCGATGTCGATGGCCTTGCGCTTCGCCTCGTCCTTCACGAGGTCCGTGACGGAGCATTCCAGGTCGCGCGCCATGGCCTCCACGACGGCGTAGCTTTCGGGGTGGACGGCGCTCGCATCGAGCGGGTTCTTTCCGCCGCGGATGCGCAGGAAGCCCGCCGCCTGCTCGAAGGCCTTGGGCCCGAGGCGCGGGACCTTGCGAAGGCCCTCGCGGGCCTCGAAGGGGCCGTGCTCGTTTCGGTACGCCACGATGTTGGCGGCCAGCTGGGGCCCGAGGCCCGAAACGTAGGTCAGCAGCTGGGGGCTTGCCGTGTTGACCTCGACGCCCACGGCGTTGACGCAGCTCGACACCACGTCGTCGAGGCTTCGCTTGAGGGCCCCCTGGTCGACGTCGTGCTGGTACTGCCCCACGCCGATCGCCTTGGGGTCGATCTTGACGAGCTCGGCCAGCGGGTCCACGAGCCTTCGGCCGATGGAGACGGCGCCGCGCACGGTGACGTCGTGGTCGGGAAACTCGTCGCGGGCCACGTTCGAGGCGGAGTAGACCGAGGCGCCGCTCTCGTTGACCAGGATGACCGGGATGCCGGCAAGACCGAGGCCCCGGACGAAGGCCTCCGTCTCGCGTCCCGCCGTGCCGTTGCCCACGGCGACGGCCTCGATGGAAAACGTCCCGACGAGTTCGCGGATGGTCTCGGCGGCCCTGGCCTTCCCCTCCTCGGAGAAGTGGGGGAAAATCGTGTCGTTGTGCAGAAGCTTGCCCTGCCGGTCGAGGCAGACCACCTTGCAGCCCGTGCGGAAGCCCGGGTCGATGGCCAGGACGTTCTTCTGCCCCAGCGGAGGCGCCAGCAGGAGCTGCCGCAGGTTGTCGGCGAAGACGCGGATGGCCGCCTCGTCGGCGCGCTTCTTCGTTTCGAGGCGGATCTCCGTCTCCATGGACCAGCAAAGAAGCCGCCTGTAGCCGTCGTGGACGGCCTCGCGGACCTGCCCCGATGCAGGCCCCTGCCCCGTGACGAACTGCTCCTCGAGGAGTTTCAGGGCCTCTTCCTCCGGAGGGGAGATGCCGAGGCTCAGGATCTTCTCGTTCTCCCCGCGGCGCATGGCGAGCACGCGATGGGAGGGAGCCGAGGCGACGGGCTCCTCCCAGGCGAAGTAGTCGCGGAACTTCGCTCCCTCGGCCTCCCTGTCGGCGATGACCTTCGACTTGAAGACGCCCTTCGCGGCGAAGAGGTCGCGGATCCTGGCGCGGGCCTCCTGGTTCTCGTTGACCCACTCGGCGATGATGTCCCGGGCGCCGGCCAGGGCGTCATCCACGGTCTCCACGCCCTTCTCGGCGTCGACGAAGGCGGCCGCCTCGGCGGCGGGGTCCGTGGCGGCGTCCTGCGCGAAGAGAATCGCCGCCAGGGGCTCGAGGCCCTTTTCCTTCGCGACGGTGGCCCTCGTCCGGCGCTTGGGTCTGAAGGGCAGATAGACGTCCTCGAGGGCCGCCATCGTCTCGGCGGCGTTTACCTTCTCCTTCAACTCGTCCGTCAGGAGCTGTCTCTCCTCGAGGGATTTCAGGATGGCCTCGCGCCGCTTGTCCAGTTCGGCCAGTTGTTCCAGCCGATCGCGGATACCGGTGATGGCCACCTCGTCGAGCGAACCCGTGGCCTCCTTGCGGTAGCGGGCGATGAAGGGCACCGTGCCCCCCTCCTCGAGCAGGCCGGCGACAGCCCTCACCCGGCCGGGCGCCAGACTGAGTTCGGCTGCGATCCTGGCAATGTGTTTGTCCTGCATCGGTCCCCTCGGAAAAATTGACGGCGTCAACAGGAAGGCGCTCCGGCGGGAAACCGGAGCGCCTTTCGGATCAATTGGCGGAAGTGCATGGGAATCGAACCCACCTGGGAGGGTATCAGCCCCCCACACTGGATTTGAAGTCCAGGAGGCCCACCAGTGACCTGCGCACTTCCGAGAGAGGCAAGATACCGAAGGGGCTGAGGAATGTCAAGATGAAGAAACCCGGCGAACCGGTGGCGCCGTCAAAAGGCACCGCCTCTTCCTGCAGCGGCCGGATGCCGGGGCGTCACCTCTGTCCCGACCGTTTCTTGAGCATGAAGTCGATGACCTCGCCGGACTCGACCTGTTCCGCCTTCCGAGGCGCAGCCTCCCGGCCCACCGTCCCTGCCGGGGCGGCTGCCGCAGGGGGCGCCGGCTTCTTGCGCGGGCTTTTTGCCGCAGCCTGCCGCGTCCTGGCTGCCGGCTGCGGTTTCTTTTTCTCCTCGCGGATCTCGGCTCCGCCGACCGGGACCTGCCCGGCGGCGGGCAGTTCGAACGATAGACTCCTCGGTGCACCGGCAGCCGGCGCTTTCTCCGGCGGCATCAGCCTCAGGGCCTCCCTCACCGTGTCCTGCGGGACGAGTTGCTCCCCCAGGTAGAACGCCCGGGACAGGGCGGCTTCGCAGGCCCTGTTGACCAGGCCGGGAATCCCCTTCGAGTCGGTGAAGATCTCCTCGACCGCGTCGGACGTGAACAGCTCCCGATCGCACTGGGTGACCCGGAGGCGGTGCCTGATGTACTGCGCGGTCTCATTGGAAAAAGGGGACTGTCCCCTTTTTCGCTCTGCAGGAAAGAATCGAACTGCTTCAGGACATACAGGCTTCGATCATTCAGGTGGAAGGCGGGCAAGGAGTCGAGCCTGGCGACGCCAAGGCATCCGTGTTGAAACGGATCGGAAAACGAGAATAATCTGGTCTCCTTACCGATTGACCAGGGCTCCCGGCTCGGCCGTCAGGTCGAGGGAGCCGTCCAGCAGCTGCACGGTTACCTCGTCGCCGGGCCGGATAGCCGTGATGTCCTCGGGCAGCACGACGAGGCCGTTGGCGAGCACCATGGATTTCAGGATCCCCGAGCCCTGCTCGCCCGTGAGGGCGGCAACGTACCGCCCTTCGCGCAGCTCGATGCGGGCCCGCAGGAAATACTTCAGCCCAGCATTTTTCTCATAGCCGTCGGCCATCTCGGCTCGCACGACCCTTCGGAAGAGGTTCCCGTATCCCCTCATCTTGAGGATCGCGGGGCGAATGAACTGCTCGAAGGAGACCATGGACGAGACGGGGTTTCCCGGCAGGCCGTAAAGGGGCTTGCCCTCCAGCAGGCCGAAGGCCAGCGGACGGCCCGGCCGCATGGCCACCCGCCAGAACCGGATGCCGCTGCCGATCTCGGCCATGATGTCCTTCACCAGATCGTAGTCCCCCACGGAGACCCCGCCGGAGGAGATGACGATGTCGGCCCTGGCGGCCGCCTTGAACTTCGCAAGAAGGTCCTCGCGGTTGTCGCGGGCGATGCCCACCTGCAGGGGCACCCCCCCGGCCTCCAGGACCAGGGCCGCCAGCGAGTAGCCGTTGCTGTTGACGATCTTGCCCGGGCCGGGGGCCTCGTCCACCTCTAGAAGTTCGTCGCCCGTGGAGACGATCGCCACGACTGGTCGCTGGTGCACGTAGACAAAGGAGCGGCCCAGGGCGGCGAGCATCCCGACCTCGGCGGCCCGGATGACGCTTCCCCTCGGAATGACGAGCTCGCCCGTTTTCACATCCTCCCCCGCCTCGCGGATGTCGAGCCCGGGCTCCGCGGCGACGAAGATCTTCACCCGGCCGCCCTGCGCTTCCGTGTCCTCGACGCGCATCACGGCGTCGGCCCCGCCGGGCAGGGGCGCCCCCGTCATGATCCGGATGGCCTGTCCTTTCCGGACGGGCTGTGTCGCCACCTTGCCGGCGGGGACGTCCTCCAGGACGTCGAGGACGACGGGCCTGGCCCGGCTCGCGGAAGCCGTGTCGGCGGCGATGACGGCGTAGCCGTCCATGGCCGAGTTGGCCAGGGAAGGGATGGTGCGGCCCGAGACGATGTCCTCCCCGAGGACGCAGCCGAGGGCCGATGTGATGGGGACATTCTCGCAACCGAGGGGGCGGATCCCCTCGAGGATGGTTTTCAGGGCCTCTTCTACCTTGATCATTCCGAATCCCTTCGACTGCCGTTTTCGGCAGAGGGTAACCGAATCGCCGCCGGGAGTCAACCCCGCGGCGCCTGGGAAGGGAAAAGGGGACTGTCCCCTTTTTCGTGGCTGTTTTTCCGCTCTTTTGCCCTTGAATTCGAGGGGTCGATCCCCTATATTACCCTTGAAATTTACCGGGAAAAGAGCATGAGCAAGGACGAATTGAGCAAAAAAATCAGGGCCCTGCTGAAGGAGAGAAACGGCATCCTGCTGGCCCACTTCTACCAGCGCGACGAGGTGCAGGAGCTGGCCGACTTCACGGGGGACTCCCTGGGACTGAGCTTCGAGGCCGCAAAGACCGGGGCCGACGTCATCGTCTTTGCCGGCGTGCATTTCATGGCCGAGAGCGCCTCGATCCTCTCGCCGGACAAGACGGTCCTGCTGCCCCGGGCCGAGGCGGGCTGTGCCCTGGCCGACACGATCACCGTGGAGGCCCTCGAGAAAGAGAAGAAGAAATACCCCGGCGCTGCCGTGGTGACCTACATCAACTCCTCGGCGGCCGTCAAGGCGGCAAGCGACATCTGCTGCACCTCGGCCAACGCCGTGCGCGTCGTCCAATCGGTCGAGGAAAAACGAGTGCTCTTCATCCCCGACGGCAACCTTGCCCGCTACACGGCGAAGTTCACCGACAAGGAGATCATCCCCTGGGGAGGCGCCTGCCCCGTCCACCAGGACCTGACGCCCGAGGAAGTCCTGGCCGTCCGGGCCCGGCACCCGGGCGCGAAATTCGCCGCCCACCCGGAGTGCCGCGAGGAGGTCCTGGCGCTGGCCGACTTCGTGGGGAGCACCTCGGGGATCATCGATTACGCGGGGAAGATGAGCGGCAACGAGCTCATCTTCGGCACCGAGCTGGGCATTCTCTACCAGCTGCGGACGCGGTACCCGGCAAAGACCTTCATCCCCGCCTCGGAGAAGATGATCTGCGAGACCATGAAGCTCACGACCCTCGAGGACATCCTGAAGGCCCTGACGGCCATGGCGCCCGCGGTGAAGGTGCCCGAGGCGATCCGGGCGCCGGCGAAGAGGTGCCTGGACCGAATGCTGACGGTTGGGTAAGGATGTCGGGCGCCTTGCATCCGGACCTTTTTGAACAGCCTTTCAGAAACAGGCTCCCGGCCACAGACAGCAGGAAGAAGTCCCCCTGCATCCCCCTTTTGAGACTGTGTCATGATCGGCTCTCGTCATTGCGAGCGACCGACGGGAGCGCGGCAATCTCAACCTTTTCAAGAATATCCGAGATTGCTTCAGTCGCTTCGCTCCTTCGCAATGACATTGCGGCACGGTCTCTTTTCAAAGGGGGTAAGAGGGGGATTTCGTATTGGATTTTCGTAACGTGAACGCGGAACTTCATACGCTCCTCCAGGCCGATCCCGGCCTCCGGGACGCGCTCGACAGCATTAGGCGCGGCGAGGAGACGAAGGTCGCGGGCCTGAAGGGCTCCTCGAAGGCCCTCTTCCTGGCCGCCCTGCACGCGCTGACCCGACGGACGGTGGCCGTGCTGTGCGCCGGCCCCGACGAGGCGCGCTCGCTCGCGCAGGACGCGGCCTTTTTCGCCGGCAACGGCGACGTCCTGCTCATGCCCCCCTGGGACCTCATGCTCCCCGACACCCTCTCGCCGCAGAGGGACGTCGAGCGGGAGCGCATCCGCGTCCTCTCCGCGCTCGTCGAGAAGACACCTTCCCTCGTCTTCATCCCCCGGGCGGCCCTGCTGCAGAAAGTCGTTCCGAGGGACGTCGTCGCGGGCTTCCTGTCCGCCGTGTCCATCGGGGACAACCTCGACCGGGACCTCTTCGCCTCGAAGCTCGCCGAGGGCGGGTACCGACGGGTGCCGCTCGTCGAGGAAGCGGGCGACTTCAGCGTCCGGGGCAACGTGATCGACCTCTACCCGCCCACGGCGCCGGGCCCCTACCGGCTGCTGCTGGCCGGCGACGAGATCGAGTCGATCCGCGAGATGGACGTCGTCTCCCAGCGCTCGCGCCAGGAGCTCGTCGGGTTCACCCTCACGCCGGCCCGGGAGCTGATCCTCTCGGAGGAGGCCCGCAGGAAGGCCCTCCGCAACCTCCGGATCCGGGCGGGCGAGCTGGGCCTTCCGGCCCGGGCGAAGGACCGACTGGCCGAGATGATCGGAAACGGACCGGCTTCCTCCCTCAACCCGCAGTTCTTCCCTCTCTTTTACTCGGACGAGGCGGGGGCGGGGGGGCTCGAAGCGCTCACGGACTACCTGCCCGCAGACGGCCTCATCGTCGCCGTCGACCCCTTGGACACGGCACGGGCCGAGGAGAAGGCCCGCGACGATATCGGCCGCCTCTTCCTCCGGGCAAAGGACGAGGAAAAGTTCCACCTCGAGGAGGACGTCCTGTTCCTCGCCGGGGGCGACGTACTGCGCGCCGCCGGGCGCCGCCCGCAGATCGTCCTCGAGGACTTCGAGCTCGGCGCGGGGGACGGTGGCGGGGCGATCCGCCTCCGCGTCGAGACCGACCTGGGACTTCGGCCGAAGGAGCCCGCCCTCATCCAGCGCGAGGAGAGCCTGCTGGCGCCCGTGGCCGAGCGGATCCGGACCTGGACCCGCGAGGGGTTCCTCGTCTGCTACCTCTGCACCGGCGAGGAGGAGCGGCTGCGGATGAGCCACCTCCTTGCGGACTACGAGCTTCCCCTGGCGCACGCGGAGGCGCCGTTTTTCGAGGAGCTCTGCGCGCCGCGGGGTGCGCAGGGACGCCTCGTCCTGTGCGAGGGGAAGATCGCCGGGGGCTTCTCCCTGCCCGGGCTGCGGCTCGTCGTCGTGGGCGAGGAGGAGATCTTCGGAAAGAAGGCCCGCAGGCGCCGGCCCGCCCGGGCCCGCGAGGGCTACTTCCTGCAGTCCTTCGGCGAGCTCAGCGAGGGCGACTTCGTGGTGCACACCGACCACGGCATCGGCATCTACCGGGGCCTCAAGCGGCTCGCGGTGGGCGCGATCGAGAACGACTTCCTGCTCATGGAGTACCAGGCGGGCGATCGGCTCTACATCCCCGTCCACCGCCTCGACCAGATCCAGCGCTACATCGGCCCCGACGGGCACGAGCCCCGCATCGACAAGCTGGGCGGGACGGCCTGGGAGACGGCCAAGCGGCGCGTCAAGAAGGCCGTCGAGGAGATCGCCGAGGACCTGGTCGCCCTCTACGCCGCCCGCGACACGATGACGGGACACGCCTTCTCCGCCGTCGACCGCTACTACGAGGAGTTCTCCTCGTCCTTCGAGTACGAGGAGACCCCCGACCAGGCCCGGGCCATCGAGGACGTCAACCTCGACATGGACGCCGAGAAGACCATGGACCGCCTCATCTGCGGCGATGCGGGCTTCGGGAAGACGGAGGTGGCCGTCCGGGCCGCCTTCCGGGCCGCCATGGACGGCAAGCAGACGGCGGTCCTCGTCCCCACGACGATCCTCGCCGAGCAGCACTACCAGACCTTCCGGTCGAGGCTGGCGAAGTACCCCGTCCGGATCGAAACGCTCAACCGGTTCAAGACTCGGGAGCAGCAGAAGCAGACGCTCGAGAAGATCGCGAAGGGCACCGTCGACATCGTCGTCGGCACCCACCGCCTGCTGCAGAAGGACGTCGCCTTCAGGGACCTGGGGCTCGTCGTGATCGACGAGGAGCAGCGCTTCGGCGTCACCCACAAGGAAAAGCTCAAGAAGCTGCGCACGCTCGTGGACGTGCTCACGCTGACGGCCACCCCCATCCCCCGCACGCTCCAGCTGTCCCTCGTGGGGATCCGGGACCTCTCCGTCATCCACACGCCCCCCGAGGGGAGGCTCGCCATCAAGACCTGGGTGCTCGAGTTCGACGACGAGGTGATCCGCAAGGCCGTCCTCGACGAGATGGCCCGGGAGGGACAGGTGTTCTTCATCCACGACCGGGTACACTCGATCCACCACATGGCCCGGCGCATCCGGCAGGTCGTCCCCGAGGCGAAGATCGGCGTCGCCCACGGCCGGATGCCCTCCCGGGAGCTGGAAGATGTCATGGTAAAATTTCTTCGCAGAGAGTATGATGTTCTGCTCTGTACGACGATCGTCGGGTCGGGCATCGACATCCCGGCGGCCAACACGATCATCGTGGACCGCGCGGACCGTTTCGGCCTGGCGCAGCTCTACCAGATCCGGGGGCGGGTGGGGCGCTCGAGGGAAGAGGCCCGCGCCTACCTGCTGATCCCCCCGGGGGCGATGCTGTCGCCGGACGCGCAGAAGCGGCTCACGGTGATCAAGGAGTTCACCGAGCCAGGCTCGGGGTTCCGGATCGCCTCGCAGGACCTGGAGATCCGCGGAGCCGGCAA
The DNA here is from genome assembly GCA_012728915.1 of Deltaproteobacteria bacterium. Lineage (GTDB taxonomy): Bacteria > Desulfobacterota > Syntrophia > Syntrophales > UBA2192 > UBA2192. The sequence goes on from JAAYEC010000038.1 coordinate 13,055, forward strand.
CCTCATGGGCATGGCCCAGTCGGGGCACATCTCGGCCGTGGGCTACGAAATGTACACCCAACTCATGGAGCGGGCCGTCCGAGAGCTGCGGGGCGACAGGATGCCCGAGGCGGAGATCAAGCCGGAGATCCACCTGGGGCTGGCGGCCTTCGTGCCCGACGGCTACGTGCCCGATACGCACCGCCGGCTCGTGACGTACAAGAAGCTCTCCATGGCGGCGTCGGACGAGGAACTCACGGAGATGCGGGCCGAGATGCTGGACTGCTACGGGCCGCTGCCGCAGGAGGCGCAGAACCTGATCGAGGTCATCAGCCTGCGCAATCTCATGAAGGGCCTCATGGCCGAGAAGATGGAGTACGACGGGCGTCACATGATCCTCGCGATCCACCGCTCGAGCCCCATCGACCCGCTGAGGCTCGTCGCACTGGCGAAAAAGAAGTGGAAGGGCATGCGCTTCACCCCCGGGAATCGGCTCTACGTGCCCATGCCGGACCTGCCCGAGGGGCAGGTGATCGAGGCGGCCAAGGGGCTGCTCCGGGAACTGGCCGGGCAGCAGGAAAGTGGCTGAGCGACCGGGGGAGCGAGGGGGATTTGACGGAACGGACGAAATGGGCGAAAGAGACGAAACGGATGTCTTTCCATAAGGGGGGTGCGGACATGGAGGATCGTGAAGGGGAGTCGGAGAGGCCTGGCCGTCCCGGTGCGAAGGTGTGGGCCCTGGCGGGGCTTGCGGCCCTGTGCCTTGCCACGGTCGCCGGGTGCTCGTCCTTCAAGACGCCGTCGGAGGATGCCATCGCCACGGTGAACGGCGCCGAGATCACGGTCCGGGATTTCACCGTGAAGCTGAGAAACGCCCTCAACCTCGCGGCCACGCCGGTGGTCCTCCAGGATGCCGGCTTCGAGGCGCTCAAGCGGGAGGCCCTCGACGACCTCATCGAGGAAAAGGTGATGCTCATCCAGGCCGAAAGGCTGCGGCTCAGGGTGACGGACGAGGAACTCAAGAAACGCGTCGAAGAGATCAAGAAGGACTACCCGGGCGAGAACTTTACCCAGGTCTTCGGCGGGGAGAAGGTGGACTACAAGATCTGGAGCGAGGAGTTGAGGAAGCGGCTCCTGCTGGAGAAGCTCATCGACCAGGAGGTGAACTCGAAGATCGCCGTAACCGACGACGAGGCCCAGGAAGCCTACCAGGCCAACCGGAGCAAGTACTACTCCGAGGAATCGGTGCATGTCGCGCAGATCGTCGCCCCGACCCGGGAAAAAGCCGACGGCGTGCTCCGGCGCCTCCAGGCCGGCGAGGATTTCGGCAGGATCGCCCAAGAGGTCTCGACGGGCCCCGAGGCGGCCAAGGGGGGCGATCTCGGCGTGTTCACGCGCGGCGTGATGCCGGAGGCCTTCGACCGCGTCGTCTTCACGCTTCCCGAGGGCAAGGCCAGCCAGGTCGTCAGGAGCCCCTACGGGTTTCACGTCTTCAAGGTGATCAAGAAGGACAAGGGCCGCTGGATCGAGTTTGCCGACGTGAAGGACAAGATCAAGCTGGACCTCATGAAGGTCAAGGAAGAGAAAGAATTCCGCAAGTGGCTCGACCGGCTCAAGGCGGAGGCGAAGATCCGCATCGACCAGGAGCGCCTCCGGCAGGTCAAAATCGAAGAGCCGCGGCCCGCGGAGACACGGCCGGAGGACACCCGGCAGGCTCCCGGCAAGGGATGAGGACGCATGGGCATGAGTAAGTCGTTTCGGTTATTGGCGGTTGCCGCAAGCCTGCTGATCATCGCGGCGACCGCCGCGCGGGCGGAGATCGTCGATCGGATCGTCGCCGTCGTCAACGACGACGTCGTCACCCAGTACGAGCTCGACAGCGCCGTCGAGACCATCCTCAAGCGCTACGAGAGGACCATCCGCCCCGAGGACCGGGACCGGCTCGCCGCCGAGGCGAAGAAGGCCCTTGTCGGGCGGCTGATCGACGACCTTCTCCTGCGCCAGGAGGCCAGGCGGCTGGGAATCACGGTCCGCGACGAAGAGGTGAACTCCACCATCCAGGAGAGCCTCAAGAGGCGGAACATGACCCTTGACGAGATGCAGCAGGCCCTGGCCAGGGAGGGGACGTCGTTCGAGAGATATCGCGAGGCATCCCGCAGCGACCTGATCAAGATGCGGATCATGCAGAGGGAGATCCGCCAGCGCGTCTCTGTGACCAACGAGGAGATCGGGGCCTATTACCAGGAGCACCGGGACGAATACGAGGGCAAGCTCCGGGTGAGGTTCCAGATGATCGCCCTGCCGGCCCCCGAGGGCAGCGATCCTCAGGTGAGGGCCGAGCAGCGCGAGAAGGCCGAGGCGATCCTGAAGCGGGTACGGGCCGGAGAGCCCTTCGAGGCGCTCGCGAACGAATTCGGGACGGGCCCCGGGCAGACCGGGGGCGACATCGGCTACGTCGAAAAGGGGTCGATGCACCCCGGCATCGAGGAGGTTGCCTTCGGGCTCAAGCCCGGAGAGGTGAGCGACGTCATCGAAACGCCCCAGGGCTTCACCCTCATCCGCGCCCTCGACCGGCGGGGCGGCGGGAGCCTGACCGTCAAGGCCACCCGGGAGGACGTGGAGGACCGGCTCTACCGGGCGAAGATGGACAAGAAATTCGAGGAGTGGCTCGCGGAGCGGCGGCAGAAGGCGCATATCGAGATCCGCCTCTAGAAGAATAATAAATCCCCCTTTCCTCCCCCTTTGAAGAAAAGGGGAACGCGGGGGATTTGAGTCATGATGAAATTCATCCGCATCAAGGGTGCGTCGCAGCACAACCTCAAGAACGTCAGCCTCGACATCCCCCGGGACAGCATCGTCGTCATCACCGGCGTGAGCGGATCGGGGAAATCCACGCTTGCCTTCGACACGATCTACGCCGAGGGGCAGCGGCGCTACGTCGAGTCGCTGTCCACCTACGCCCGCCAGTTTATCGGCCAGATGGACAAGCCCGAGGTCGAATCCATCGAGGGGCTCTCCCCCGCCATCGCCATCGAGCAGCGCAGCGCGAGCCACAACCCCCGCTCCACCGTGGGGACCGTCACGGAGATCTACGACTACCTTCGCCTGCTCTACGCCCGCATCGGCGTGCCCCACTGCCCGCAGTGCGGCCGCGAGATCCGTTCGCAGACGATCGACGCGATGGTGGAGCAGCTCCTGTCGCTGCCCGGGGGAACGGCCGTCACCCTCATGGCCCCCCTCATCCGCGGCAGGAAGGGGGAGTTCCAGAGGGAGCTCTCCCGGCTGCGGCGCGAGGGATACGTGAGGGTGAGGGTGGACGGCGAGGTCCGGGACCTCGGCGACGAGATCGCCCTGGACCGCAACCGGCGCCACGACGTGGACGTCGTCGTGGACCGCCTCGTCATCCGCGAGGGGATCCGCAAGCGGCTGCGCGACTCCCTGGAGATCTCGGCCCGCCTCTCCGACGGGCTCGTCCGGGCGGAGGTCGCCGGGGGCGGCGAGCTTCTCTTCAGCGAGCGCTACGCCTGCCCCGACTGCAACGTGAGCCTCCCGGAGCTCGCCCCGAGGATGTTCTCCTTCAACAGCCCCTACGGAGCCTGCCCGGAGTGCGACGGCCTCGGCACCAGGATCTTCTTCGACGAGGATCTCGTCGTGCCCGACCCCGGGCTGTCGATCCGCGACGGGGCGATCGCCCCCTGGCAGAAGCGCAATTCCATGATCTTCCACCAGATGCTCGAGGCCCTCTCGGAGCATTTCGGGTTCGACATCAACACGCCCTTCAAGGAGCTTCCCGCGCCGGTCCGCCGAATGCTGCTCTACGGATCGGACGGCGAGACCGTCCGTTTCTTCACGGACAGCGGGGGCAAGCGGCACTTCACGGAGAAGCCCTTCGAGGGGATCATCCCGAACCTCGACCGGCGCTACCGCGAGTCGGACTCCCACGACGTGCGGACGGAGCTGGAGCGGTATCTCAACATGAGCGAGTGCCCCGCCTGCCGCGGGGCTCGCCTGAAGAGGGAAAGCCTCTCCGTGACGGTGGGCGGGAAGAACATCCACGAGCTGTGCCGCCTCTCCATCGCCGGCGGCATGGACTTCCTGGGGACGCTTCCGCTCACCGGGCAGGAAGCGGCCGTCTCGGAGCGCATCCTGAAGGAGATCCGGGACCGTTTGCGGTTCCTGCTGGACGTGGGCATGGACTACCTGAGCCTCGAGAGGGCCTCGGGGACGCTCTCGGGCGGGGAGTGGCAGCGCATCCGGCTGGCCACGCAGATCGGCTCGGGCCTCACGGGGGTTCTCTACGTCCTCGACGAACCCACGATCGGGCTGCACCCCCGGGACAACGGCCGCCTGATCGCGACGCTGGCGCGCCTCAAGGAGATGGGAAACACGGTGCTCGTCGTCGAGCACGACGCCGACATGATGGCGGCCTCGGACCGGATCGTCGACATGGGCCCCGGCGCGGGGCTCGAGGGGGGCGAGGTCGTCTTCCAGGGCACGCCGGCGGAGATCCTGGCCAGCGAGACATCCCTGACCGGCCGGTACCTGTCGGGCAGGCTCCGCATCCCCGTGCCGGAGAAACGGCGGACCCCGGAGGGGCGGCACATCGTCCTCGAGGGCGCCACGGAAAACAACCTGAAGGACATCGACGTCCGCATCCCCGTCGGCGTGCTCACCTGCGTCACCGGCGTCTCCGGCTCGGGCAAGAGCACCCTCGTCCTGGAAACCCTGTACCGTGTCCTGGCCCGGAGGCTCTACCGCTACAGGGGAAAGGTCGGCAAGATCCGCAACGTGCGGGACCTGGGGGGGATCGAGCGGGTCATCGTGATGAACCAGCAGCCCATCGGCCGGACGCCGCGCTCCAACCCCATCACCTACACGGGAGCCTTCACCTTCATCCGCGACCTCTTCGCCCAGCTTCCCGAGTCGAGGACCCGGGGGTACAAGCCGGGGCGCTTCAGCTTCAACGTCAAGGGCGGCCGCTGCGAGGCCTGTGAGGGAAACGGCCTCATCCGGATCGAGATGCACTTCCTGCCCGACGTGTACGTGACCTGCGACGTCTGCCGCGGCAGGCGGTTCAACCGGGACACCCTGGACATCCAGTACAAGGGCAAGAACATCGCCGATGTCCTCGACATGACGGTGAGCGAGGCGATCGGCTTCTTCGAAAACGTCCCGCCGATCCGCTCGAAGCTCAAGCTCCTGCACGACGTGGGGCTGGGCTACATCCGGCTCGGCCAGTCGGCGACGACGCTCTCCGGCGGCGAGGCCCAGCGGATCAAGCTCGCCCGGGAGCTGGGCAAGCCGGCTCGCAGCGACACGCTCTACATCCTCGACGAGCCGACGATCGGCCTGCACTTCGCCGACGTGCAGAGGCTGCTCGACGTGCTCATGCGCCTCGTCGACCTGGGAAACTCCATCGTCGTCATCGAGCACAACCTCGACGTGATCAAGTCGGCCGACTGGATCATCGACCTGGGGCCCGAGGGAGGCCCCGGCGGCGGGAGGATCGTGGCCGAGGGAACCCCGGAGGACGTGTCCCGGGCGGAGGGGTCGCTGACGGGAACGTTTTTGAAAAAGGCGCTGCAGCAGGCAGAAGGGACAGGGCGAAGGGGGTGAACAGGAATCCCCTGCCCCGTTTTGCAAAGGAGGGGGTGTTGCAATGTCATTGCGAGCGCAGCGAAGCAATCTTGGCCGGGTCACGGGGTTGACGCGTCGGGCTCGCAATGACGAGAGCCGATCATGACCCCGTCTCAAAGGGAACGGCGGGATCCGCCGTGCCGGGAATCGATCACGTTTCGAGGATCAACTCGTCTTGCAGCCGGATGCAGTCCTTGACGCTCTGGGCGGCGGGGCAGAGCGAGACGTAGTTCGCGAAGGCCTCCTTAGCGTCGGCCGCCTTCTCCTCGGGGCACTTCAGGTGCATCTTCACGCGAATCGTGGTAATCTTGAGGACGCCGCCCACATCCTCGATATCGCCCTCGACGTCGGCCCAGAAGAGTCTCTCGGGGGTGGGTATCTTCTTTCCGGCCATCACCATGGCCAGGGTGCCCATCATTCAGCCCGCGGTGGCGGCGACGATGTGATCGAGGGTTGCCGCGTGCTCCTTTTCGGGGTCGACCTTGTAGAACCGCCGGATCCCCCCGTGAACCCCGTAGTAGACGGGTTCGGAGAACCCTTCGATCTCGGCCCTGCGGGTGGGACCCGTCTGCCGGACAATCCTGATTTTCGAGGTGTGAACCACTTCGCCCATCGAGCTTTCCTCCTTCCCGTGTTCAGTCTCGATACCCTGTCTTGAAGAAAATTGCAATCGGACGCGGAGGCCCGTCCCCCTTCGGGAAGAACGCTGCGCCCGGATGAGCTCTCATGATCCCGGCTTCCCGGGCTTCCCGGATCCGGCGATCGGACGCCGGCCCCGGAAGGCTTACGACCGGGAGCTCGAGGCGAGCCCGTCCAGGAAGTCGTCCATCCACCCGTTGATCAACCGGAAGAAATTGAGGTCCCCGAGCATATCCTCCGGCCCCTGAATGCAGGGTCCCTCGACGAGATCCTCCCGTCGGTTCTCGATGAGCTGCTCGACGCTCTCCCTCGTGAACTCGAGATGAAACTCGAGGGCAACGGCCCGGTCCCCAAAGGCAAACGCCTGGTTCTCGCAGGCCCTGCTCCGGGCGAGGTGGACCGCCCCGCGCGGGATCTCGAAGGTCTCGCCGTGCCAGTGAAACGCCGCGAATCGGTCCGGCAGGTGGCGGGCCAGGGGCGACTCCGAGGCCTGCGCCGTCTTTTCCACCGGGTGCCAGCCGATCTCCCGGCAGTGGTTCCCCATCACGCGGGCTCCCAGGACATAGGCCATCAGCCGGGCCCCGAGCCCGATCCCGACGACGGTCTTCCCGCTGTGGAGTGCCTCGCCGATGAACCGCTTTTCCCGGGCGAGCCAGGGATGGCGGCTGTCTTCATCGACGTTCATGGGACCGCCGAGGATGATGAGCCAGTCGAACTGCTCGACCGGGGGCAGGAACTCGCCGGCGAAGAGCCGCGTGGCCGTCAGTCCGTGACCCCTCACCATGGCCCACGGCTCGATGCAGCCCGTCCCCTCGTAGGGGACGTGCTGCAGGTAATGGATGCGAAGGGTGTGCCGCTGCATCGGCATCGCCTCAGTCCGGGGTTTTCATCCCCTGTACAGCCCGTGCGTCTCGATATACTCCCTGACCTCGTCCGGGACGAGGTAGCGGATGGAGCGGCCCGACCTCGCCCGCTCGCGGATGTCCGTCGCCCCGATGTCCAGCGCCGTGACCTGCGCAAACGAGATCAGGGTGCCCGCCGGGCCGCGATACCCGCGCGTCCTCCGATCATAGGCGTACCGCGCCGCGTATGCCTCGGGGAGGGCCTTGCGCAGCGTGCCCCTGCCCCAGCCGGGCCGCGACATGACGACGAAGTGGCACAGGGTCAGGAGGCGCCGCCAGTCCTTCCAGCGCCGGATGTCGAGGAAGGCGTCCTGCCCCAGGATGAAGAAGATCTCCAGCTCCTCGCCGAAGGTCTCCCGGAAATACCCGATCGTGTCCACCGTGTACGAGCGGCCCTCGCGGCGGTTCTCGACATCGGAATAGGCAAAGGCGGGATTTCCCTCCACGGCCAGGCGCACCATGCGCTCGCGGTGCTCATAGGGGGTGATGCCGGGCCCGTGCTTCAGGGGCGGGGATGCCGACGGGATGAAGACGACCCTGTCAAGACCGCAGTGTTCCAGGATTTCCTGGGCACCGCGCAGGTGGGCCAGGTGAATCGGGTCGAAGGTACCGCCCATCAGTCCCCAGCGCATGATACCCTGCCTCCCGGAAAAATCGGCGGTTATGACCTGCAAGGTCTCCGGCTCAATGAATACGAAGGCAAGAGGGTGTGAGGGTGAGAAGGTGAGATAAAGAGGTGGTCAGGATTTTTGCCCGGGGTTTTCAAACCTTCTTACCTTCTTACCCTCTCGCCCTCTCAACCTCTGTCTTCTATGAGGTGCGCACCTGCCCGCCGCCGTAGATGATGAACTTCTGCGTCGTCAGCTCCTCGAGCCCCATGGGCCCGAAGGCGTGCAGCTTCGTCGTGCTGATCCCGATCTCGGCGCCCAGCCCCAGCTGGAAGCCGTCGCTGAACCGGGTCGAGGCGTTGACGAGGACCGTCGAGGAGTTCACCTCGCGCAGGAACCGCTGCGAGTTGTCGTAGTCGCGCGTGACGATCGACTCGGTGTGCAGGGAGCCGTACTGCTCGATGTGGCGGATCGCGTCGTCGATCCCGTCGACGACCTTCACCGCGAGGATCAGGTCCAGGTACTCCTCGCTCCAGTCTTTCTCCGTGGCCTCCTCGACCCCCGGCAGGACGGCCCGAGTCCGCTCGCAGCCGCGGAGCGCCACGCCCGCCTTCTCCAGGGCCTCCGCCACGGCCGGCAGAAAGACCCCCGCCACGCTCCGGTGGACGAGCAGGGTCTCCATGGCGTTGCAGACACCCGGCCGCTGCACCTTCGCGTTCATGCAGATCCCGACGGCCATGTCGAGATCGGCGCTTGCGTCGACGAAGACGTGGCAGACCCCCTTGTAGTGCTTGATCACGGGAATCCGCGACTGGCTGACCACGGTGCGGATGAGATCCTCGCCTCCCCGGGGAATGATGAGGTCGATGTACTCCTCGAGCTGAAGCAGCAGGTTGACGGCCTCGCGGTCCACCACGGGGATGAGCTGGACGGCGTTTTCGGGGAGCCCCCTGACCCGGAGCACCCCGCGCAGGATGCCGCTCAGTGCCAGGTTGGAGTTGATGGACTCGGAGCCGCCGCGCAGGATGACCGCGTTGCCGGCCTTCAGGCACAGGGCCGCCGCGTCGACCGTCACGTTGGGACGCGACTCGTAGATGATCCCGATCACCCCCAGCGGGATCCGCATCCTGCCCACGAGAAGCCCGTTGGGGCGGCGCCACATGGATGTGACCTTCCCCACGGGATCGGGCAGGGCGGCCACTTCCTCGAGTCCCCGGGCCATGGCCCGGATCGCCTTCTCGTCGAGGACGAGTCGGTCGATCATGGCCTTCGAGAGGCCCTTCCTCCGGGCGGCCTCCACGTCCTTCTCGTTCTCCTCGATGAGGGTGTCCGTGTGGTGAATGAGCTGCCCGGCCATCTCGACGAGGGCCTCGTCCTTGTCCGCGCTGGAAAGGCCCGCAACGGCCGATGCGGCATGCCGCGCATCTTTCGCGATCCGGAAAACCTGTTCCTTGATGTCCATGAATCACCTGTACATGATGGCGTAGGGCTAAGGGCTTAAGGCTAAAGGAAAATCAAGAAATATTCTCCATTTATATCATCGCCTTATGGCTTACGCCTTATACCTCATGCCTGTTGTTAATTCAAGAGGTCGGCGGACTGCAGCGGGGCGTTGAATTTCGGGGACAACTGGATTATGATGGCGCATTTTTCAGGGGCTGGAGCGCAGGAGGGCAATGGAGAGGCTCTGTATCCGTGCGGGCAGGCGGGCCCTCGCGATGATCCGGGACGGGGGGTTCCGCTTCGATCGGGTCGCCGCCTGCGTCGGCCCCGCGGTGGGGCCCCGCTGGCTTGTCTCGAGCGGCTTCGACCTCGCCCTGCTGCGCAGCGGCGCCCTGGGCTCGAAGTCACGGCCCGTCCTGCTGGCGGGCTCGTCGGCGGGAGCGTGGCGCTTTGCCGCGTGGCTGCAGCCGGAACCCGAAAAGAGCTATCGCAGGCTCCTGGATGCCTACATCGGAATCCCCTGCGACCGCAGGAGCACCCCTGCAAGCCTCAAGTCGGCCCTGCAGGAGGTCGTCAACGCGTACCTGGAGGATGACGCCGTCCCCTTCGCCCTGGCCCATGACCACTACCGGCTCGCGGTCACGACGGCCCGGGCGAAACACCTCGTGGCCGCCGAGACCCCCTGGGTCCAGAAGGTGGGACTTGCGTTGTGCTACCTGGGCAACCGGATCGGCCGCCGGCACCTCTTTCGCTTCTTCGAACGGGTGGTCTTCTACAGCGGCCCCCGGCCCCCGCCGTTCTGCTTTCGCCCCGGCTTCAGGGGAACGGCCGTGGCGTTCAATCCCGTCAACTTCAAGCACGCCGTGCTGGCCTCGGGTGCCATTCCGCTCGTGATCGAGGGGGTGTCGGACATCCACGGGGCGCCGCGCGGCGTCTATCGTGACGGGGGCATCATCGACTACCATCTCGACCACGACTATACCGTGAAGCCCGACGACGTGGCCCTGCTGTTCCATCACGATGACCGGATCATCCCGGGATGGCTCGACAAGAAGCTCAGGGGGCGCAGGCCGCGGGCCGGGGTCCTCGACCCCCTGCTCGTCGTCTACCCGTCACCGCAGCTGGTGGAAACGTTTCCCGGGGGGAAGATCCCCGACCGGGACGACTTCGTGAACATGATGGACGATCCTGCAGGGCGCATCCTGTACTGGCGCAAGGTCGTCGAGATCTGCGGCCCGCTCGGGGAGGAGTTCGTGGAGCTCGTGCAGAGCGGGAAGATCAGCTCGCTGGCCGAGCCACTGCGTCCTGACTAGGCGGTCGTCGGCCGGGAGCGCATCCTCCCGGCAGAGAAGGTAAGAAGGCGAGAGGGTAAGAACGCTGGATTAGTCGCCGGCCAAATTCATGCTCGTTGCTTCTCCCACCTTCTCACCTTCAGACCCTCTCACCCTCTGACAGGAAAGGCGCCTTGCGCCCCCGAAAGGTTGGACAAACGGCAGCCATGAGAGCCTCGATGGAAACCCTGAGGGCTCGAATCCCCCTGCTGCGGGAGAGGATGCGCGAGTGCACCCTGTGCCCGCGCGAGTGCCGGGTCGACCGGCTCGGGGGGCGGACGGGGTTCTGCGGTCTCGGAGCCGGGGCCGTCCTGGCAAGGGCCCTGCCCCACTTCGGCGAGGAGCCGCCCATCTCGGGGACGGCGGGGGCGGGCGCCCTGTTCCTCGCCTCCTGCAACCTCCGGTGCCCCTTCTGCCAGAACTACCGGATCAGCCGCGAGAGGATGGGCGAGACCGTGGACCGCGAGGCGCTCGCGGGCCGCATGCTGGAGCTCGCGCTGAGGGGCTGCCACAACATCGAGCTCGTGACGCCCACGCCGCAGCTGCCCGCCGTCCTGGAATCCTTCCTCGCGGCCTGCGAGTGGGGGTTGAACCTTCCGCTCGTGTACAACTGCGGCGGGTACGAGAAGGCGGACGTCATCGGCCTGCTCGACGGCATCGTCGACGTCTGGCTTCCCGACTTCAAATACGGGAGCGAGGGGGACGCTGTCGCCTGCGCCGCCCCGGCCGACTACCCGCAGCGGGCCCTGGAGGCGATCGGGGAGATGATCCGGCAGACGGGGGAAAGGCTCCGGACCGCGGGGGGCATCGCCCGGCGGGGCGTGATCATCCGGCACCTCGTCCTGCCCGGACGCGTCCGAAACAGCCTGGAGACCGTCCGTCTCATCGCGGAGCGGCTCTCCCGGAAGGTCCCGCTGAGCCTCATGTCGCAGTATACGCCGGTTCCGGCCGTGGCGGGAGATCCGCTCCTGGGACGGCGCGTGACCCGGGAGGAGTACGAGGCCGTTGTCGACGGCGCCCTCGAGCTTGGGTTCGAAAACCTCTTCATCCAGGAGGTGGACGAACGGAACCTCGCGCCGGACTTCGACCGGGAGGAGCCGTTCCGGTGGGATCCGGGCCCCGGATCCGGCAGGGGATGAAGCGGTGAAGCCTGAACCCCCGGCAAGGCGTTCCCGTGACGGGACGCAGGTCCCGACGCCGTTCCGTCCCGCCCTCTTGACTCCGCGGTCCCCCCGTACTAGAGTTTGCCCGGGCACAAGGGGGACCCGCACATGGGGGGCTTCTTCGACTTCGGCAAAACCCTGATCGTCATCGGCCTCGTCATCGCGATCGTGGGCGTGCTGATCGCCATGGGCGGCAAGATTCCCTGGATCGGCCGCCTGCCGGGCGACTTCACCGTCAAGGGCGAACGGTTCACCGTCTACTTCCCCCTGGCTACGAGCATCCTGATCAGCGTCGTCCTGTCGCTGCTGTTCTGGTTCATCGGAAAAAGATAGGGTTCGGGGTCAGCGGAATCCCTCCTCACCCCCATAAAACCAGTCCCGTCTCCTGCCTGCCGGCGAGGTTGCGGTTCCAGGGCAGCACGCGCACGCCGTAGAGGTGGGGGCCGTTCTCCTTCACGATGTAGACGCCCGTGAAGGTGAGGATCCCCGCGGCGTCCTTGTCCCTCAGCGTCAGCGGCACGCAGTCCGGCTCGCCGATGAATTCCTGGCCGTTTCTGCGTCCGATGACCAGCTCGGCAAGCAGCTCCTCGGGCTCCAGTTTCCCCGGGTCGACCCGCACGCTCACGATGAAGGGGTTGCCCACGAACACACTGTCGCCCGTGATCCCCTCTACGCTCACCTCGAGCAGGCGGGTGGCGGAGAAGCGCATCGGCACCTTCCGTTTCCAGTCGGCCACGTCCTTCGCCAGTCCGAACCCGTTCTTCGCGAGCTCCATCTCCCGCTCGGCCGCGGGAATGTACATCTTTGCGTAGTACTCCAGGAGCATCCGCTCCGTGTTGAACCGGGGGACCAGCGTCTCCATGGAGCGCTTGGCCATCCGGACCCACTTCTGGGGGATGCCCGAGGGGTCGCGGTCGTAGAAGAGCGGGATCGTCGATTCCTCCAGCAGGGTGAAGAGCGCATTGGCGTCGGCCTCGTCGGAGACGGGGACCTCTTCCGCGAGATCCCGCACCGCGGGCCCGATCACCCAGCCGTTGGTGCCGTCGTATCCCTCGGCCCACCAGCCGTCGGAAACGCTGAGGTTGACCGCGCCGTTGATGGCCACCTTCATGCCGCTCGTGCCGCTTGCCTCCATGGGCCTCCGGGGATTGTTCAGCCACACGTCGACACCCTGGACGAGGTACCGCGCCGACGCGATGCCGTAGTCCTCGATGAAGAAGACCTTCCCCCGGAAGCGCTCGCCGCGCGTCATCTCGACGACCTTCCGCACGAGGTCCTTCCCCATCTGGTCGTTGGGGTGTGCCTTGCCGGCGAAGACGATGTGGACGGGCCGCGTCTCGCCGGACAGGATCCGCTCGAGCCGCTCGAGGTCGGAGAAGAGCAGGTCGGCCCTCTTGTAGGGAGCAAAGCGGCGCGCGAACCCGATCCAGAGCGCCGCGGGGTTCATCCGTCCCAGCACCTCCTCGCGCCAGGTCTTCGAGTACCCGTAGGCCACCCACTGTCGGGAGACGTGCTCGCGCAGGTGGTTGATCAGGTTCTGCTTCAGCTCGATGCGCACCCGCCAGAACACGGAATCGGGGATGTTGTGGACCCGCTTCCAGCGCTTGGGGTCGCTCATGCTGCGCTGCCAGTCGAGGCCCAGGTAGGTGTCCAGGATCTCCTTCATCCTCGGCGCCACCCAGGACATCATGTGGACGCCGTTGGTGACGTACTGGATCGGGATGTCGGAGTCGTGAAATCCCTTCCAGACGTCCCGCCACATGCGCCGCGCCACCGCGCCGTGGATCCGGCTGACGGCATTGCTGCGGTGGGAAAACTTCAGGGCGAGGTTCGTCATGAAGAAGGGCCGGTCCTCACCGATCTCCTTGCGGCCGAGGTTGGAGAACTGCGACCAGCTGATGCCCACGCGCTTGACGTACCCCGAGAAGTAGTACTCCATGAGGTCCTTGCTGAAGCGCTCGTTGCCCGCCTCGACGGGGGTGTGGGTCGTGAAGACGGTGCTGCCCCGGACGACCTCCTCGGCCTCGTCGAAGGAGAGCCCCTCCTCGGCCATGAGCTTGCTGACCCGCTCGAGCAGCAGGAAGGCCGAGTGCCCCTCGTTGATGTGCCAGACGCGGGCCTTGATGCCGAGCTTTTCCAGCAGCCTCACGCCCCCCATGCCGAGCAGGATCTCCTGCTCGATGCGGGTGCGCTGGTCGGCCGTGTAGAGACGATCCGTGATCTTGCGGTCCTGCGCGGTGTTGCGGGGCACGTCGGTGTCGAGCAGGTACAGCGAGATGCGCCCCACCTTCACCTCCCAGATGCAGGCGTAGAGCGTGCGTCCGGGCAGCTCGATCGCGATCTGCACCTCGCTGCCGCGGTCGTCCTGGACGATCTGGATGGGCATGTTGGAGAAGTCGCTCTCCACGTACTCGGCCTGCTGGATGCCGTCCTTGTCGATCGTCTGGTTGAAGTAGCCGCACTTGTACAGGAGCCCCACGCCCACCATGGGGATGTTGAGATCGCTTGCCGTCTTGAGCGTGTCGCCCGAGAGGACACCGAGCCCCCCCGAATAGATGGGAAGGCTCTCGTGGATGCCGTACTCCGTGGAGAAGTAGGCCACCGGCGCCGACCACTTGATGCTCTTCAGGCCCGCCGCCGCCCGGGAAAGGACCCGCTCCTCCATGTAGGCGTCGAAGCGCTGCAGGACGCGGGCATAGAGACCCGTGTAGCTCTCGTTCTCGGCCGCCTCGGAGAGCCGCTCGGGGCTGACCGTCTCGAGCATGCGCACGGCGTTGTTGCCCATCCTCTCCCAGAGCTCGGGGTCGAGCAGCGAGAAGAGTTCCAGCGCCTCGGGGTTCCAGGACCACCAGAGGTTGTAGGCCAGCTCCCGCAGGCGCACGATCCTCGGAGGCAGGTTGACGACCGCTGTGAAGGTGCGAAAGTGCGGCTGGTTCGAGCCCGAGCTGGAAAAGACGTGCTTCATCTCCTCGCGCGATTCGCCGTCCCGCGCGGCGCGGGCCCGGGCGCCGGCCAGCGCCCTCTCGAAGGCGCGCTGGTACTCGGGGAAGAAGCTTTCCCAGCCGGCCTTGACGGCGATCCGCCGGGCCTCGAGCCGCTCCTTCAGGACCTCCTCGTCGGTCAGGCCGATGAATTCGCCGAGGATGCCGTAGAGACCCTCGACGATCGACGCCGTGTCGAGGCCCCGCCGCTTCAGGACCCGGATGGCCCGGTTCTCGCCCGCCGTGGCGAGCACCCAGGAGCCGAAACCCGCCTGGTCCACGGTGACGGCGGGCACCGCATAGGCGGCGCACTCGTGGGGGGAGTAGCCCCAGGGCTCGTAGTAGGACGGGAACACCCCCAGGTCGCAGCCCGAGAGCAGATCGTAGTAGTTCATGTCGAACAGCCCGTCGTGGCCGTCCAGGTAGGCGGGGTTGAAGATGACGCTGACCCGGTTCTGGGGGGCGTTCTTGAGGCCGAGCCGGCTGCAGGTCTCGAGGATCGGGTCCGAGGCCTCGTAGCTCAGCCGGTGCGTCGCGATGGGGACGGCGGCGCCATCGGGCCTGGCGGAGCCGGCCTGGAGGGACGGCACGAGGTCCATGTGGCCCCCCATGAGGCACAGCAGCGCCAGGACGCTGGGGTTGCCGGCCATTTCCCTGTCCAGCCTCCCCAGGGTATGCAGGAAGATGTCCACGCCCTTGTTGCGGAATTCGTATCGCCCGGAGATGATCAGGATCCTGGTGTCGGCGGGCAACGGCCGCCGCAGGAGCTTCGCCGCGGCGGCGAGGATCCGCTCGCGGGCCCTCAGCGCCGCGCCGCGCGACACGGACAGGTCCGGAATGCCCGCCACGTCCAGGCCGTTGGGCGTCACCACGTCGGGGGAGCGTCCCAGGAAGTTTTTCGCCTCCAGCCCCGTGATGTCGCTCACCGCCGTGAGGCAGTCGGCCTCTCGCGCGCAGGCGGCCTCCAGGGAATACTGGGCGCCGCAGTTGTGGGCTCCGGCCTCGCGCTGGGGCGAGATGTGCTCCATCTCGGCGTAGATGTCCATGCCCGAGGCGGCCAGCGCCCGCCCGAGGACGGTCGAATGCAGCGTGAGGACCGTCCCGGCCTCGGGGACCGCTTTCTTCACGGCCAGCAGCCCCGCCCCGCACACCCAGTCGTGGAACTGGGCGACGGCCCGCTGCCCCTTCGGCTTGACCTTGAGGTTGTACAGCGTCTCGATGACCTCGCCGCAGGCATACCCAAACATGGCCCGCTCGACGTAGTCCCAGCCGCCGGAGATGGAGTCGACGCCGTAATCCTCCCAGAGCTGGAACAGCAGCTGGTCCTTGTTGTACTTCTTCGTGAAGTTCACCAGGATGACCCGCGGCTCCCCTGGAACCTTCCAGCGCCCGAAGCGGCAGGGGAGGTCCTTGATGGCCGTGTTCTCCCGGGTGGAGAGCCAGAAGTCCTCCTCGGTCTCTTCGAACTCCGGGTTGTTCTTGAGGTCCGGCCCCAGCAGGATGTAGCGGTCCCCGAAAACCCGCGTCACGGCGGGGATCTTGCTGCGAACAATCGCATGGACATCGCCGACCCGGTTACAGGTCTCCCAGCTCACCTCGAACAGGTAATCGTTGCGGTCTGTGCTCATGGACGAACCCCCGACGTCCCGCCGGTCCTGGCGGAGAGGTCTCTCAGAATGTTCATATAATGGATGTAGGCGTCGTAGGGGGACGCGAAGGGGCGGGACACGCCGCCCCGTGCCCCCTCCGACGGGCCTTTCGTGCTCAGGAAATCCAGGTAGTCCGACGCCTGCAGCGCTCGCCAGGTCCCGAGCAACCGGCGGCTACCCGCCCCGAGGACCTGGCCCTCCATCGCGTAGAGGGTGTTCGCGGCGTCCCGCTGCAGGTGATTTTCCAGCCGCGAAGCGGGCCCGGGGCCCGTCCAGGAACGGCCGGCGCGCCCTTCGGCGCCCCTGTGCCCTGCTGCCGCTTCGGAGGGCGTGAGAAACCGCCAGTTGCGCTCTTTGAGCAGGCGGCCCGGGGCGGTTGCGAGGAAGCGCAGCAGCGACGATGCGCCCGGGTCGTCCCCTCCGGACCAAGGGCAGTCCGCCGCCAGGCAGATGATCTCGTTCCCCCCGTATTCGCCGGCCAGGCGTTCCCCGAGAGCTTCGGCTCCCGGGCCCGTCAATTCACCGGAGAAGCGGCCATGCCGGATCAGGGCCGTCAGCGCCCGGTTCCCCGGAAGCCGGCAGGAGGCCTCCGTCTTGCAGCCGGGCGGCAAAAAGGCGTCTTCGACCAGGATCGTCTGGAAACTCATGGAGCGGACGGTGCGCGCGACCCCTTCGTCGCAGATGCCCGCCGTGTTCCGAAAGGTCCGCGGCGTCTGCCCGAAACGGGCCCGGATCATGCGGCGGTGCAGGGCGACCTGCCGCCTGAATTCCGTTTCCGAGAACAGCGAGGCGAGAGAGTGGTGAGATACCCCGCACACGAACTCGGCGCAGCCCGTGTCCGCCAGCCTCCGGAAGCTCTCCAGGAGCGGCTTCTGCCCCTTTTCCATTTGTTCAAGAAGCATGCCAGAGACCGACAGGGAAACCCGGAAGCGGCCCCGGTGCCGTCGGGTGAGCGTGAGCAGACGTTCGCAGGCCGGCAGGGCGAACCCCTCTGCGAACCGCTCGAGGGCCGCACGGCTTGCCCCGCCGTCGAAATAGTCCTGCGAGAGCCCGATGTCGAAGAAGCCGTAGGCCCTCAATCGCAGCGGCAGGTGGAAATCGAGATGGAGCACAATAAACGGCATCGTATGGTCTACCCTGTCCCTCGGTTGAGATCCCCTTACTGCCCGCCGGTCACTTTCCGGTAAACATCCTCGATCTGCCCCGCGGCGCGTTCCCAGGTGAAGGCCGCGAGCTCCTCGCGGCCGCGCTCGACCAGCTCGCGGGCAAGCGCCTCGTAGGCAAGGACCGCGCAGATCTTTTGCGCAAGGTCGTCCACGTCCGACGCGTCGACCTTCAGGACATGGCGCAGGACCTCGGCGACGCCGGACTGCCTCGAGAGGATCACCGGCACGTCCGCGAGCATCGCCTCGAGCGGGGCGATCCCGAAGGGCTCGGAGACGCTGGGCATGACGTAGAGATCGCTTGCCGCGAACATCCGCTCCACCTCCTCGCCGCGCAGGAACCCCGTGAAGAGAAACCGGCTGCCCAGGCCGAGCTCGGCCACCCGCTCGATCATCTGCGGCATGAGATCGCCGCTTCCCGCCATGACGAAGGTCACGCCGGGCAGAACGGCCAGCACCTTCGCGGCCGCCTCGACGAACACCCCGGGCCCTTTCTGGTGCGTGATCCGCCCGAGGAACAGCACGATCTTTTCGCCGGGCCGCTTCGAGACGCCGTACGCCCCCACCGCCCCGCCGCGCAAGACGGCGTTGTAGACAACGCTGACCTTTCCGGGGTCGATCCCGTAGCGCTCCACGATCATCCGACTGGTGAAGCGGCTCACGGCGATGACGTGGTCCGCCTCGAGGAGGCCCTGCCGCTCGAGGGCGACGATGCGCGCATCGCCGCTTCCCCCGCTGCGGTCGGCTTCCAAGGCGTGGACGTGGAAGACGAAGGGGCGCCCCGCGGCGCGGCGGGCACGGAGGGCCGCCGGCACGGAAAGCCAGTCGTGGGCATGGATGACGTCGAACGGGACGCTCCGCGCGATGCGTCCCGCCGCCGCGGCGTAGCGCTCGAGCTCGGCAAAGAGGTCGGAGCCGTAGGGGCCCGGGCTTGCCAGGAGGCTCTCCCGGAGAATCCCGTAGTCCGCCTGCGTCATGTAGGGCCTCAGGGGCGATTCAACGGGGCTCACCGAGAGCCCCGCCGGGAGTCCTTCTTCCGCCGGGGCGGCGAAATCGGAGGCTGCCACGAGCGACACGTGGGACGTCCTGTCCCCCCCGGGCAGGGCGGGAACCACGAAGGTGATCCCGTGGCCCCTCTGCACGAGGGCCCTGGTCATGCCGAAGCACGCCGTCCCGAGACCGCCGCTGATTGCCGGGGGGAATTCCCACCCGAACATCAGGATCCGCATCACCCCCGCCCCAAGCACCCGCATTCCATCCCTTCAACATCCCTATAGGAAAATCCCTCTTGCGTCAACGCCCCGTTCGGGCAGAGGCGAGGGCCTCTCTTCGCGGCTCGACCCCTGTGCCTGCCTCTTACCCCTGCTGCCCGGACCCCGGGCCCGGAGCCTGACGCCTGCAACCCGCCGAAGGCCTGATATTTGCATGACGACAGGACGGTTTCCTGCGCCCGCAGCCCCGGGACGGGCAGGAATTCGATCGCGGACCCAACCGGCAACGCGGAGGAAGACAACGTCGATGGGCATTCTGAACATCAACGATCTCAAGGAAGGCATGACGCTTGCGGCCGATGTGAAGAACAAGCACGGCAACATCATGATCAAGCAGGGCATGACCCTCACCGAGAAGCACATCATGCTCCTCAAGGCCTGGGGGATCACGGATGCCGACGTGGAGGGCGCCGACCGAGACCGGCTCCACCAGGAGGAGATGAGGACCGTTTCGCCCGAGGTGATCGCGGCCATCGAAAACGAGCTGAACGCGATCTTCCCGCCCGTCGACGGCAACGAGCTCATGTCGGAGATCTACCGCATCGCCAGGAAGCTGAAGATCAGGCAGGCCATGGAGTCGTAGAGGCCCCCCTGCCGGGACAGGACCCGGATTGACCCGAGGTGCCATGAATGCCAAGGACATAGAACGGATCGTCAGTTCCCTCGACAAGATCCCGACGCTGCCGGTCATCTACTCCAAGCTGGGCAGGCTGCTGCAGTCCCCCGACGCGACGATCGCGGCCGTGAGCAACATCATCTCCGAGGACCAGGTCATCGCCGCCAAGGTCCTGAAATTCGTCAACTCCGCCTTCTACGGGTTCCCGCAGCGCGTCGGCAGCCTGCAGCGGGCCATCGTCATCCTCGGGTTCAACACGATCAAGAATCTCGTCTTCGCCACGTCCGTCTTCGACATGTTCCGGGGCATGGAGACCGGGGGCGCCTTCGACAAGAAGAATTTCTGGAAGCACTGCATCGGCTGCGCCGTGGCCTCGCGGGTGCTGGCCGAGGCGGCGGACCTGCGCAACCCGGACGAGGTGTTCACGGGAGGGCTGCTGCACGACATCGGAAAGCTCGTCGTCGCCGTCCACTACCCCGACAGGTTCAGCGCCGTCATCAACGAGGTCCAGGCCTCCGGCGCCCCCATGGTCGAATCGGAGCGGAAGGTCTTCGGGTACGACCACTGCCAGGTGGGAAGCGCGCTGGCGGCCCAGTGGCGATTCCCCGCCGACACGGCCCAGATGATCGGCGCCCATCACCTGGCCGACGGGGCCCTCCCGGCGCGCAAGGACATCGCGGCCGTGCACATCGGCAATATCCTCGCCATGGCGCTCGGGCTCGGCTCGGGCGGAGAGAAGAAGCTCGCCCCGGTGAACCCGAAGGCCTGGGATCTGCTGGGCCTGAGCCTCAGCAGTCTCGAGCTCGTCATGGAAAAAACCGTGAAGCTTTACAGGGAAAACACCGAAATCCTGGAGATGTGACGTCGCGGAGCCATCATGCAGGAATCCATGAACCCAGCGGCCGACAGCGGCGACCCCCGGACGATGCAGAAGAGGATCCGGTACCTCGACGAGCAGAACCGCGCCCTCGTCGCGATCCAGGACAAACTCGAGCGCCTCTCCGACTTCCGCTCGGACATGATCCTGTCCCACGACATCCCCGAGATCCTCCAGTCGGGCATCGCCAGGTTCCAGGAACTCGTCAAGACGGAGGCCTGCTCGGTCTTCCTCGTCGACGAGAACGGCTTCGAGTTCCGCCACGAGATCTCGATCCCCGAACGGGTCGCATCGCTCATGGAGCGGGAGATCGACGCCCAGATCATGTCGGGCACTTTCGGCTGGATCATCAGCAGCGGCACGCCCGCCTGCATCCCCGCGGAGGTCTTCGGCAAGGCGGAGAGCCGGCGGCTCAGCGTCATGATCGCGCCGCTGTCGAACAAGGAGCGGACGCTGGGGGCCGCCACCATCGTCTTCGAACAGGACGAGGACTTCATCCGCCAGCAGACGCTGAAACTGCTCTACATCCTCTCGGGCTTCTTCTCCCTGTCGCTGGAGAACGCCTACCTCTTCGAGGACCTCAAGAAGAGCTATTTCGACACGATCCGCGCCGTGGCCAACTCCGTTGAGGCGCGGGACGCCTACACGCGGGGCCACTCGAACCGGGTGGCCGCCATCGCCAAGATCATCGCCGCCGAGATGGGCTGGGGCCGGCGGGACCTCGAGATGATCGACTGGGGCGGCGTGCTGCACGACCTCGGCAAGGTGGGCATCACCGACACCATCCTCAACAAGCCGGGCAAGCTCACCGACGGGGAGTTCGCGATCATGAAGACCCACCCGTCGATCGGCGCCCAGATCATCGGCGGCATCGCCTTCCTCGAGCCGCTGCTGCCCTACATCGCCCAGCACCACGAGCGCTACGACGGCCGGGGCTACCCCGCCGGGCTCAGGGGCGAGGAGATCGCCATCCAGGGCAGGCTCCTGGCCATCGCCGACACCTACGACGCCATGACGTCGGACCGGCCCTACCGCAAGGGCCTCGACGCCCGGATCGCCTACGACGAGATCGTGAAGTGCTCCGGCAGCCAGTTCGACCCGGTCATCGTGCGGGCCTTCGAAAAGGCGTTCAAGGCGGGGAAAATAATATAGGTTCAAATATCACTGCTGTCCAAAATAACCTGAAACGGGTTCAGTGACCCTTATAGAATCAGGGTTTTGGACGGATTCTTTGACATTTTCAAGGTCAGGTTGCTTTCTTCTTTTTTACCTCGTTCAGGATGCTGTCCAATTCAGCTCCGGCTGTTCCTGCAGAGAGACAACCGGCGGTGGCTCGTAGGGCTCATCGAGCCAGACCCACAAGTCCCGGTATGCAAAGAGGTTATACCGCAACATGGCCACCAGGTTCGACAGCGACCACTGGTACTGGGAACGGTGCTTGAGGTACTTCAGCACGAGGATCGCGATCAATGCTGTCCAAATCTGGGTCAACAAGGCGTTGGCTGACGTGCCCACAAAGGTCTTGATCTTCAGGTTCT
Organism: Deltaproteobacteria bacterium; assembly: GCA_012728915.1. Lineage (GTDB taxonomy): Bacteria > Desulfobacterota > Syntrophia > Syntrophales > UBA2192 > UBA2192. Next base: position 34,852 of record JAAYEC010000038.1, read on the forward strand.
GCTTGATCGTCTTGAAAAAGATCTCGATCTGCCAGCGGTCCTTGTAGATGGCCGCGATCGTCGTTGCCCCGAAGTCCATATGATTGGTCAGCAGCACGATGAGCTGTTCGTTCTCTGCATCCCAGACCTCCAGCCGTCTCAAGACGACGGGATACTTTTTGTGAGCGTAGAACCCTTCGAGCTCAATGAGCTGATCGCTCAGGATGTTCCGGTTGGTCGGAATCGCTCGTTGTTCCACAACCCGGTAACGGGCATTGCCCTTTTGGCGGGTGACGAAGAAAACCCCGCCCTGGTTCCAGGACCAGAAGAGCGAGAAGTCGACATAGCCCTTGTCCACCACCACGATCGAACCCGCGGGGAAGTTCAGCGTCCGGGCGATCCGAACCTCGTGGATCTTGCCGGTCGTGACACGGGCAAACACGGGCAAATAGCCGTCATGATCCAGCAGCAGGTGAAGCTTCACGGCCCCCTTGGTTCGTCGGTACTTGGCCCAGTCAAACAGAGAGGCGCACAGCGGGATGATCGAGGCATCGAGGCTGAAGAGCCGGTTCTTGAACCGGAACTTCCGTTTGCCGAACTCCAGTTGCCGGCAGCGGCCCAGGATCTGATAAAACAACTTCTCGTAGAGCTGCCAGGGACGATGCTCGTTCGCGTAGGCCAGGGTCGAGCGTTTCGGGACCGTTTGAATGCCCAAATGCCTGGCCTTGCCGAAACAACTGGCCAGGCTCCCGCAGATCTCCCGAAGGGAATGGGCCTGCCACAGCTGGCAGAACATCATGGCCACGAACTGGTCCCAGCAACTGAACCCTTTGGCGTCTCGATCCGCTCGGGTGGCCTCCACGGCTTCAAAGAACTCGCGTCGCGGAAATAGGTGTAGAATATGACCGAAAATGCTGCTAAATCTGTTCATGAGGGTGCCGCCTTTCAGGATTGAATTTCTTCTCGCAGAGAAACTACTACCTGATCGTGTGCACCCTTTTCAATTACAAAAACCTATTTTGGACAGATGTGTTCAAATATAAAGAATAAAAATACAGAAAGAAAGTCACAAAGCAATGTGTGCTTCATTCTTCACTACTTTTTTGCTCACAGTATTTTAACCTCACAATCACCGTGCGTGCAATATGCAAAATTTTAATTCACAATTCGTTACCAGAGTATGTTGGTGTCATGACATGGCGCCCAGCGGAGCGCGAGTGCTCCAAAAGATGCCAATCCACAAATTAGCAGTTGAAAATACATTATATTAATCGTCGATCGTTCTCGAAACTATCAAGATAGCCCGGTAGTAAATCACCATCTCGCACGGAACAAACAATCATCAAAGCGACAATTAAGCAGTGCATTGGCAAATATTCTTCGAAGCATAATAAATCGATCTCTTCTTATGCTTCTCTAAATCACATTCGGAGGGCACGCATATTGCAAAGATTAAGGTTGGCCGCGTAGGAGATACACCCATGCCCTTCACAAGCATTGTCTCTATTTTAAGAAGTGCAGTGATTACGGGATCCGACATTTTTGATAGATACCAGAGATGGAAGCTTCTTGGAAAAGATGTCGACGCAAAATTACGTCTACTTTACCTCGAGTGCCGACGCAATCTATCTTTTATCGACTGCATAATATTAAAAAACGAATCGGGCGTTTTTATCAACGATCGAGAATTGCTTAAATCCATAAAACTACTCGACGTCGATGTCCTCGAAATGATCTTTATGGAAGGCGAAAAAAGTCATCA
>JAAYEC010000039.1 GCA_012728915.1 Deltaproteobacteria bacterium
CAGGGATGTCAGGGGAAGGCAAGCGCTCCATCTCCCGGATTCTCTCCCGTCTGACCGAAGTCTTCGAGAGGGCGGGCATCGAGACCCCGCGCCTCGACGCCGAGGTCCTGCTCGGCTTCTGCCTGGGCAAGGACCGGGCCGAGCTGTACCGGGACCTCGACCTCGAACTCGAAAACGACCGGATCCTCCGGATCCTCGAACTGGCCGGCCGGCGCAAGCGGCGCGAGCCCATGGCCTACATCCGGGGCTTTCGCGAGTTCTGGTCCCTCGAGTTCACGGTGAGCCCCGCCGTCCTCGTCCCCCGGCCCGAAACGGAGTGCCTTGTCGAGGAAGTCCTCTCGCTCCGGGATGCATACCGGGAAGAAAAGGCGCGAATCCTGGACATCGGCGCCGGCTCGGGGGCCGTCGGCATCGCCGTGGCCTCGGAGTGGCCCGGTTGCGAGATGACGGCGACGGAATTCTCGGCGGCGGCCCTCGAGGCGGCCCGCGGAAACGCAATGAGGCTTCTAGGGCCTGAGCGTCCGATCACGTTCGTTCAGGGAGATCTCTACGAAGGCACTGAAGGCGTCTTCGACATCGTCTGCTCGAACCCACCCTACATCAGCGAGGCCGAGTACGCGACGCTCGCCGGCGAGGTGACGCTCTACGAACCGCGGGAAGCCCTCGTGGCGGGGCCCCTGGGCACCGAGGTCCACCGGCGCATTGCCGAGGGGGTGCGGGAGAAGCTCAAGCCCGGAGGCTGGCTTCTCATGGAGATGGGAGCCGGGCAACGGGCGGCCCTCACGGAGATCCTGGGGCAGACGGGCCTGTTCGGGGAGATCCGTTTCCGGGCCGATCTGGCCGGCCTCGACCGGGTCGTGATTGCGAGACGGATAGATTCGTTATAACAATATAAAAAATGTGTCATCGCGAGCCGAGCCTTGCGAGGCATGGCGATCCACGTTTCAGATCCGGAACGAATTGTCATGCCGGATACCTGACAGGATCGAGTACAGACTTGATCCGGCATTCACTCCGGACTTTCAGGAGATCATCCTTTGGACAAGTTCATCATCGAAGGCGGCAAGAGACTCGAAGGGCGAGTGAGGATCAGCGGCTCGAAGAACGCCGCGCTGCCCGTGCTCGTCTCCTCTCTGCTTGCCGACGGCTGGAGCACCTATCGCAACATCCCCGACCTGGCCGACATCCGCACGATCAAGAGACTCCTGGCCAACCACGGGGCGCAGATGGAAGGGCAGGGGGAGACCCTTCGCATCAACGGCGGCAACATCTCCAACTGCGAGGCGCCCTACGACCTCGTGAGGACCATGCGGGCATCCGTCCTCGTGCTGGGGCCGCTCGTGGCCCGGACGGGGAAGGCCAGGGTGTCCCTTCCCGGCGGCTGCGCGATCGGGGCGCGGCCCATCAACCTCCACCTCAAGGCCCTCGAGGCCATGGGAGCCGAAATCGACCTGAGGGAAGGCTACGTGGAGGCGAAGGCCAAGCGACTGAAGGGAGCCCGGATCTATTTCGACATCTCCACCGTCGGGGGGACCGAGAACATCCTGATGGCGGCGGCCCTGGCGAAGGGGACCACGCGCCTGGAGAACGCCGCCAAGGAGCCCGAGGTGGTGAACCTGGCCGACACGCTCGAGGCGATGGGGGCGAAAATAAAAGGCGCCGGCACCGACGTCATCACCATCGAGGGCGTCGAGGGTCTCAGGCCCTGCGAGGTCAGCGTCATCCCCGACCGGATCGAGGCGGGGACCTTCCTGATTGCCGCGGCCGTCACGGGCGGCGACGTTGTTCTGGAGGGCTGCGACACGAACCACCTGGATGCGCTCATCCTGAAGCTGAGGGAAACGGGGATCACCGTCGAGCCGGTCGACGGCGGACTCCGGGTCCGGGGTGCTCCGGAAATCCGCAGCGCCGACGTGAAGACCCTTCCCTATCCGGGCTTCCCGACGGATCTGCAGGCCCAGATCATGGCTCTCCTGGCCGTTGCGCGGGGTTCGAGCGTCGTCACCGAGACGATCTTCGAGAATCGCTTCATGCACGTGGCGGAGCTTCGGCGCCTGGGGGCCGACATCGTCGTCGACGGCCACAACGCCGTCGTTAAGGGCGTAAAGAGACTCAAGGGGGCCCCCGTCATGGCGACGGATCTCAGGGCATCGGCATCGCTCGTTGTGGCGGGCCTCGTGGCGGAAGGAAAGACGACCCTCTCCCGCGTCTACCACATCGACCGGGGCTACCAGACCATCGAGAAGAAGCTCACCGCGCTCGGCGCGAGCATAAAACGGGTGAGGGCATAGGGCGCAGGGCAAGAGGCAAAGGGCTGGACGATGAAAATCATACGAACATCGGACAAGGGGTTTGAAAAGGAATTCAAGCGGATCGTCAACCGGGGGAAGTCCTTCGACCCGGCCTTCGAAAAGAAGGTCTCCGCCATCCTGCAGGACGTGGAAAAGCGGGGCGACAGGGCCCTTTTCGAGTACACGAAACGCTTCGACGGCGCGGCGCTCACGGCGAAGACCGTCGAGGTCTCTCCCCTCGAGATCCGGGAGACCCTCTGTAATGTCATGAATCGGGAATCGGCCGTTCTGAAGCTCGCGGCCAGGCGTATTGAACAATATCACAAGCGACAGCGCATCGCCTCCTGGTCCTACCGGGAAGGCGGCGCAGAACTGGGCCAGAAGATCGTTCCCCTCTCTCGCGTGGGAATCTACGCGCCCGGCGGGCTCGCATCCTATCCCTCGACGGTGCTCATGGCGGCCATCCCGGCCCGGATCGCCGGGGTGAAGGAGATCATCATGACCACCCCCGTCGGCAGGGGGGGCCTCAACCCCGTCATCGTTGCGGCGGCGCAGATTGCCGGCGTTGACCGTATCTTTAAGGTGGGCGGCGCTCAGGCCGTGGCGGCCATGGCCTACGGAACGCAGTCCATTCCTGCCGTCGACAAGATCGTGGGTCCGGGTAACGCCTGGGTGGCCACGGCCAAGAAGCTCGTCTTCGGGCGCACGGGGATCGACATGATCGCCGGGCCGAGCGAGATCCTCGTCATCGCCGACGGATCGGCCGACCCCGTCGTCGCGGCGGCGGATCTGCTATCCCAGGCCGAGCATGACGAGCTGGCGAGCTCCATCCTGCTGACTCCCGACGAGGAATTGGCCGGGCGGGTATCGGACGAGGTCAGGGCACAGCTCAAGCGGCTCTCGCGAGGCGCCATCGCCGCGAAAGCGATCCGCGACTACGGGCTCATCGTCATCACGCAGGACCTGGTGGAGGCGGTTGAGGTGGCCAACCGCTTTGCCCCGGAGCACCTGGAGCTTCTCGTGAAGAATCCCAGGGGGCTGCTCCCGGGCATCCGGAACGCCGGTGCCGTCTTCCTCGGCCACTGCACGCCAGAGGCCCTGGGGGATTACCTCGCGGGCCCCAACCACATCCTCCCCACGGGGGGCACGGCGCGGTTCTCCTCGCCGCTCGGGGTCTACGATTTCGTCAAGCGGATCAGTGTGCTGAACTTCGACGGGAGGGCGCTCGCAACGTACGGCAAACCCGCCGCCGAATTTGCCGCGATGGAGGGGCTGGATGCCCACGGAAAGTCCATCCTCGCGCGGCTAAGGCCAAAAAAATCTTGACAATTTTTAGCCAAGGTTATTAAACTCTCCCCTCTTGAAGTTCTTTGAAGTCGTCTTTCCCGTCACGGCGGCAGACGGGGAGGCGACACAGGCCAGACCGAACGAGCGGGCGTAATTCAGAGGCAGAATGTCAGCTTCCCAAGCTGAACGTCGTGGGTTCGATTCCCATCGCCCGCTCCATTTTTTCTTGATTTTATGATGATTTTGCCGTTCGGGCCCCATGTGGTGTCAAGAACCCCTCCTCGACCCCTATCTATATGGAATTACGGCACTATATTTTTGCAACTGTTAAAGATCAGTATAAATGTTTCGCTTTGAGTAGTTATCCTTCATAAACGAACACTTTTTCAAACCGGCAGCACGCTTTTTGGCAAGTCCCCGAACATGGGCCCGTTCGGCATCGCCCCGGCGTCATTGCCTGAACCTGCACGAGATCGTACCGCTCCCGCCCTTCTAACCCGTCAGTTCGCTTACTGCCGTTAACAGCTCTTGCATGTCCAGCGGCTTTCGGAACGCTCGGTCGGCCTTGAGCATCCTGGCCATTTTCAGGTAGGAATAGGACAAAGATCGCCGCCTCCCGATATGGCGATGATCGGCAGGGGGCGGACTTTCCTCTTGAGCTCCATGATGAGCTCGAGCCCCTCCTTTCTCCGCGTTGGACCGGCCGGTGGGCTTCTACCGCAATGCGCGGCTGTTTTTCCGGGGCACATCGGATGCGATGCAGGATCACGGCGGGGACTCAGTCGCCGGTTCCAGATAAATGACTCTGCTCTTGTCGTCGTAACTCAGCAGCTCCGCATAGCGGCCCCATTCCACGATCCGTTCGAGTTGCTGCCGGGCCTCGGCCGGGTGGAATTCAAGCCCGAGGGCGGCCTCAATGACATCCCAACGCTGCCGGCTTTTCTCGGAGGCGCGCAGGATGGAGGCCAGCCATTTGAAGAACGAGAGTCGCTTCAGACGGACCGCGAAGATCTCTTTGCGGCCGATAATGCCGGTTGCCGCAAAGGTTTCTCCCAGCGGCGTCAGCCGGATGTCTCCTTTCCAAACGGTCGCAAAGCCGAGCAGTTCCGCCGCCTGAATCAGGTTCAACAGGTGGTCGGAATTCATCTTGAGGTCCTCGGCGAGGGCATAAATGTCGTCTTGATGGTCACGAGCGGATTCCAGATGCTCCAACAGGCCCGAAAGATCGCTGATGTGAACATTCGGCAACCTTCGGGTCGGCCCCGGCGCCGCCGGCTCGGCTCCCAGCTCGACGTGATCCGGTTCCGTCTGGCCGGCCAGGAGCGAATAGACATTGTCCACCACGGCCTCGAATCCGCGGTCCTTGCGGTCGCGGGGATGCGCAAGCCCCACCTTGAAATCGGTCATCAGGCGGCCGGGGTCCTTGTCCATCACGACAATCCGGTCGGCCATGAAGACGGCTTCCTCGATGCTGTGGGTCACCATCAGGATGGCCCGGGTCGGCAGTCTGCCGCCCGTCCAGAGTTCGAGCAATTCCCTTCTCAGGGTTTCGGCGCTAAGAATATCCAGGGACGAAAATGGCTCGTCGAGGCACAGCAGTTCCGGCTCGACCGCAATCGCGCGCGCAAAGCCGACCTTTTGCCGCATCCCGCCCGAAAGCTCCCGGGGATAGGCGGTCTCGAATCCGTCCAGGCCGACGCGATCCAGAATTTCCAGTGCCCGATCGTTCCGTACGCGGGCAGGCAGGCCCCTTGCCTCCAGCGCGAGCTCGACGTTTTCCTGCACCGTCAGCCACGGGAACAGGGCAAAGGTCTGAAAAACCATCGCGGCGTGAGGGTTGACGCCGGTCAGGGGCCGGGAGCGATACAACACCTTGCCGCCCGTAGGCGCCTGCAGACCGGTGATGATCCGCAGCAGCGTGCTTTTCCCGCAGCCCGAGGGGCCGAGCAAGGCGCAAAACTCGCCCTCTTTCAGTGTGAGGCTGAAATCCTCGATGGCGGTGAACTGCCGCTCCCCGACCGTATAAACCTGGCTGACGTTTTTCAATTCCAGAAAAGAATCCGGCTTACCCATGATGACTCAATCCATTCGATATTTCTCTTCTGCAGTTCGGTAAAACCGTCTCCAGACCAGCCGGTTGGCGACGGTCACGGCCAGGATCATCGCCAGGGTGGAGGCCAGGAGAAGGGGGTAATCCCCGGCGGCTGTGGCCTGCGCGATCAGCGAGCCGACGCCGACCGTGAAGAAGGTTTCCCCTCCGAACCGGACATATTCGGCGACGATGCTGGCATTCCACGCCCCCCCGCCCGCCGTGATCGCTCCCGTGATGATATACGGAAACAAGGAAGGGAGGATCAGGGTGCGCCAGCGGAGGCGGCGGCTCAACTGCAGAAGGGTGGCGGTATGCTTCAGATCCTGGGGGATCGCAGAGGCCCCGGCGATGACGTTGAAAAGCAAATACCACTGGGACCCCAGGAGCATGAGCAGCACGGCGGCCATCTCCAGTCCGCCCGGAAGCTTCAGGACAAAAAGCAAAATGATCGGGAACAGGGCCGTGGCGGGAATGGATGCCGTGATCTGGATGACCGGCTGCAGCCAGGCGGCGAGGCGCCGGTTGGTGCCGATAGCGACTCCGAGAGGGACGGTCCAGGCCAGGGCGATGATCAGGGAGACAAGGACCCGCAACGACGTGGCCAGAACGCCGAAGCCGATCCGACCCCAATCGGACCAGGGCACCCCGGACAGCAGCTGCGCCGCCTGATACGTCTCATACAGAATCGCCGAAAGACCCGCCAGGCCGATCCCGTAAAAGATGAACCGGCCCCCTCGTTCGAAGAACCGCCGAAACGTCATGATCCGGCCGGCTTTCCGTCTCGGCTTTCGCAAGTCCGAGAATCGGGTGAAAGGACCGGAAAGCCGGCCGCGCAGGTCGGTGAGAAGGTACGAGCTTCGCAGGGCCTTATAAAACCACGACGCGGGAGGGATATCCTCCTCCGCAGTCCCCAGCTTGAATCGACGGCTCCAGACCAGAAGAGGGCACCACACGATCTGATCCAGCAGCACGATTGTTCCCACCAGCGCTGCAAGCCCCCAGGCCAGGGCTTGAAGATCGCCTGCATTCGCGGCGGCTTGCAGGTACGACCCCAGTCCCGGAAGACGGAAATCCTGATTGCCGGTCATGAAGATTTCCGACGCCATCAGGAAAAACCAACCCCCGGCCCAGCTCATCATGCTGTTCCAGATCAGGGAAATCGCCGCAAAGGGCAACTCCAGCTTTCTGAATCGCATCCGGGGACTGAATCGGAAAATGGAAGAGGCTTCCTTCAGGTCCGCGGGAATGGTGGTCAGGGACTGATACCAGGCAAAGGTCAGGTTCCATGCCTGGCTCGTGAAAATCAGCACAATGGCCGACAGTTCGAGGGCCAATCCCCGGGGAAGCACGGCGCTGAGACCCAGCAGGACGACGGGTAAAAAAGAGAGGATGGGCACGCTCTGCATGACGTCGAGAAGAGGCAGCAGAATCTTTTCCGCCGTCCGGTGCCGGGCCGCGAGAGAGCCGTAGATCAACGAAAAGAGAATGGACAGTGCATAAGCGGCAAGCATGCGGCCCAGCGACCGGGCCAGGTAATACGGCAACACCTCCGGGGTGAGATGAATCTCCGGCCCTTTGATCCACTCGGGGGCGCCCATGGCCAGGCGCACCCCCGCGTACAGCAGAACCCCGATGCCGAGCAAGACCACTCCATCCCCCCAGCTGACGGGGCGAAGCATCGCAAGAGGCCCGAACTCCCGGTTGGTTTGCTGCATTGCCGGTTCCTGCAAAATCCGGAAGGACCGTCGAGGTCAGTCCGCCGTTCCGGAGAATACTGAATACATTCTGATGGGGAGGGGAAGGTTACACTCCTTGAGCAGGGTTCGGTTCGGGACCGCAGGTCTGGCAGAATCCCGGCCGCTTCCCCTGCTCGGGTCGTACAATGCGGTGATGCCTGTAGATGAGGCCGCAGCCTCCATCAGGGAGATGGCGCTTCCGAGTGAACCGGATCCATCTTCATGCGTTCCCCCTTCCCCGGTTCGAGGCGTTTCAGGAATCTGCGCCGTCCGCCGGGTCGGGCGTCGGCACCGGCCGTGACGACTTCCGTCCCGGCGATTCCTTCATGGAACAGGGTATAGAAGGCAGACACGGAGATCAACGGCAAAAAGCGGAAGGCGCGAAGTTTTTTATAGGAAAGACAGGCGGCCCGGTCCATCCAGGGGTCATGCATTGCGGCTTGACCATTTTCTTTGCGGAGTGATATGGTTCGGTCCCGAAGCGGCCGCCCGGCTGCCGGGAGCATCGTCATGCTGAATTTTCTTCCATCCGTTCTCGTGGGAACCATCGCGGCCTTGCTCCTGGCGCTCAATGTGGTCCTGTGGGTCTCCACCCTGTTCGTGTTCGCCATCCCGAAATTCCTTCTGCCCATCCCGCCCCTGACCCGTGCGCTGAACCGGATCCTTCACTGGATCGGGGAGAACTGGATCGCCTGCAACAGCGGATGGATGCGCCTTACGCAAAGGACGCAGTGGGACG
>JAAYEC010000040.1 GCA_012728915.1 Deltaproteobacteria bacterium
CCGGGTCTCATGCTCACTCACCCCCTTCCTTCTTGCCGGCCCCGGCATCGTCGTAGGGCAGCTTGGGCCCCTTGATCAGGTAGTGCAAAAACGACCCCGCCAGAATGCCGCCAGCCGCCAGAAGGGAGAGGGGCTTGAAGAAGTCCTTCCAGACGATGATCGACAGCGGCACCGACGGGCTCTGGGGAAGCGCGTCGTAGACCTCGGGCTTCTCGCTCAGGACGTAGAGTACGTGCGTCCCGCCGACGAACCTGTCGCCGTAGACGTTGGCGTCGCCTCCCAGCTCCTTCACCCGCTTTTCCGCCGCCCGGAGCATCACGTCCTTACGGCCGATCGTCAGGGCGCCCGTCGGACAGGACAGCACGCAGGCGGGCAGCCGGCCCGCCTGGAGCCGCGTCTGGCAGAGGTCGCACTTGGTGATGCGGTCGGTCGACTCGTTGTACCGGGGGACCTCGAAGGGGCAGGCCGCGACACAGTTCTTGCAGCCGATGCAGAGGTCCTCCTTCAGCCCGACCGAGCCGAACTCCGTGTAGTGGAGCGCCCCCGTGGGGCAGACCTTCACGCAGGCGGCATCGGTACAGTGCATGCAGCCGTCCTTGCGGAAGAGCCACTTGAGAGTTCCCTTCGAATCCACGTGTTCCTGGAAGCGGATGAGCGTCCAGGTGTTCCACTGCAGGTCGGGGGGGTTCTGGTAGCTGCCGAAGTTGCGCGTCCGTTTCCCGGGCATTTCGTTCCACTGCTTGCATGCGACCTGGCAGCCGCGGCAGGCGGTGCATTTCGTCGTATCGATCAGCTTTACGATATCCGTATCCTGCATAGCCTCTCTCCTATAGCTTCGTCACGTTGACCATGAACGCCTTGTACTCGGGGCAGAACGTGTTGGCGTCGCCCACGGTGGGCGTCAGGAAGTTCGTGCTGTCGCCGCCGTCCTTGGGGTGAAGCCAGCCGTAGTTGAAGGGCAGGCCGACCTGGTGGACCGTCTTGCCCTCGACCTGGAACGGACGGAACCGCTTCGTGACCATGGCGACGCACTCCACGGCCCCGCGCGCGGAGGACACCCGGACCCGCTGGCCGTTCTCGATGCCCTTCTCCTTTGCCAGGGGTTCGCCGATCTCGACGTAGAGCTCCGGCTGCATCTCCAGCAGCCAGGCCTGCCATCGCGTGAGGGCGCCCGAGCACCAGTGCTCGGTGCAGGAGTAGGTGGTGCAGACGTAGGGGAATTTTTCGTCCGCGTTGGCAACCCTGTCCATGTCGCTCGAGAATATCTGGATTGCGGGATTGATCAACTGGCCCGACAGGGGGTTCTTCGTGAGCGGCCCTTCCAGGGGTTCGTAGTGCTCGGGGAAGGGGCCCTCGGCCATCCCGGGCCCGAAGAGGGCACCCAGGCCGTCGGGTTTCATGATGAAGGGGTACTTCCCCCTCTGCCTGTCCGCCTGGGGCGGCCAGGGCCCGTCAGGCACGTCACCGACCCAGGCCTCGCCGGTCCATTCGAGGAGCTTGCGTTTCGGGTTGTAGGGCTTGCCGTGGATGTCGCAGGAGGCCCGGTTGTAGATGATCCGCCGGTTGACCGGCCAGGCATAGGACCAGTTGGGGTAGAGCCCGAGGCCCGTCGGGTCGTCCTTGCCTCGCTTGGCCATCTTGTTCAGTCCGCCGGCGTCGAAGCTGCCCGCCATGACCCAGTTGCCGCTGGAGGTCGAGCCGTCGTCGCCGAGCATGCCGAAGGAGGGCACGAGCTGTCCCTTCTTGAATTCCGTCCTCGTTCCCTTCGCCTTGTCCTCGATCACCGTGTCCCTGAGGAAGTATCCGTTGATCTGCTTGGCCACCTTGAGGGCGTCGTAACGGCCCTTGGCATCCTTGTAGTCCCATTTCAGGTTCAGAATGGGTTCGGGGCACGCGCCGCCTTCCTTCGCATAGAGCGCCCTGACGGCCTCGAGGATCCTGATCGTGATCTCGCCGACGGGGATCGCGTCGTCAGGGGCCTCGGCGGCCTTGTACTTCCACTGGACCCACCGGCCGCTGTTGCTCTGGCTTCCCTCTTTCTCCATGGAGGCCGAAGCGGGCAGGAGGAAGACCTCCGTCTTGACCTTCGCGGGGTCGACGCCGGGGCCCTTCCAGAAGCAGTACGTCTCGTTGTCGAAGATATTCTCGCCCACGAGCCAGTCGAGGTTTTCCAGGGCCTTGCGGACCTTGGCCGTGTTGGGGGAGCTGACGGCCGGGTCCGTGCCGACGGCGAAGAGGCCCTTGATCTTGCCCTTGTACATCTCGTCGAAGAGGTGCATCAGGGAGGTTGCCTTTCCGTCGTCGAGCTTGGGGAGCCAGGAGTAGCCGAACCCGTTTTCGGCCGTCGCCTTGTCCCCGAAGAGGGCCTTGAGGAAGCTCACCGTGAACTTCGGGTAGTTCTGGTAGTAGTTGGCCGACTGGGGGTCGCTCGATTTCGGCGTGTTCTTCTCGAGGTACTGGGCCAGCGTGGCCTGGGAGGCGGCCGGCATCTTCAGGTAGCCCGGCAGGATGTTGTAGAGGATCGCATGGTCCGTTGAGCCCTGGACGTTGGGCTCGCCGCGCAGGGCGTTCACGCCGCCGCCGCAGATGCCCATGTTGCCCAGCAGCAGCTGGATGATCGACATGGTCCGGATGATCTGGCTGCCCGTTGTGTGGTGGGTCCAGCCCAGCGCGTAACACTCCGTGCCGGCCTTGTCCTTGACACCCGTGGCGCTGTATTCCGAGTAGACCTTCGTCAGGTCTTCCTTGGATACGCCCGTGATGCTCGACACCTTCTCCAGGGTATAGCGGGAGTAATGCTTCTTCAGGAGCTGGAAAACGCAGCGGGGATGGGTGAGCGTCATGTCCCGCAGGGGGATTCCCCTGGCGTCTTTCTCGAAGACCCAGCTGTCCTTTCTGTACTTTCGCCCCTTTGCATCGTATCCTGAGAAGAGGCCGTCCTTGAAGTAGAAACTCTCGCTTACGATGAAGGAGGCGTTGGTGTAGTTGACGACGTACTCCCGGAATTCCTTCTTGTTCGTCAGGATGTAGTGGATCATCCCTCCGAGGAAGGCGATGTCCGTCCCGGAGCGCAGGGGAACGTGGTAATCGCAGCGCGCCGACGTGCGCGTGTAGCGGGGGTCGACATGGATCAGCCGCGCCCCGTTCTGCTCTTTGGCCCGCAGGATCCACTTGAAGGCGATGGGGTGGTGCTCGGCGGCGTTGCTCCCCATGATGAGGATGACGTCGCTGTTCTTCAGATCGATATAGTGGTTCGACATCGAACCGCGCCCGAACGACTCTCCCAGAGCCGCTACCGAGGGGCTGTGTCAGACCCGGGCCTGGTGGTCGATGTAGACGAGCCCCATCGACCGGCAGGCCACGCTCATCAGCCAGCACTCCTCGTTGTCCACGTTGGAGCTGCCGAGGTGGCCGATCGTTTCGCAGCGGTTGACGAGCTCTCCCCTGGCGTTGCGAGTGACGAAGCCCTTGTCGCGCGTGTCCTTCACGAGGCGGGCGATCCGCTCAAGGGCCCAGTCCCAGGTCTTTTCCTCCCACCGGTCGCCCATGGGGGCCCGGTAGAGGACCTTGCGAAGCCGGTACTTGTTGGCCTCGGTGAGATCGAAGAAGCCGGCGCCCTTGGCACAGAGCGAACCCTCGTTGATGGGGTGCTCGGGATCTCCCTCGATGTTGAAGATTTTTCCGGTGTTGCGGTCGACACTGCAGATCAGGCCGCAGCCCACGGAGCAGTAGCAGCAGACCGTGGTGACCTGCCTGGCCGCCATCACGCGCTGCATCTTGTTGATCTCGGCGGCGTACGCCTTTGCCGGGCCCAGGTCCACGCCCAGGGAAGACAGGGCCACCCCCGATCCCAGGGCGCCGGACAGGGCCAGAAACCCTCTCCTCGTGATCTCCATGTGAACCTCCCTCCTCCGCCATATGACAAGGATGATATATGTCAGGCGTGGCATAGTCCATTTTGCCGTTTTTGTCAATCGAAATCCCGGGGCAAAAAGAGGGAAAACGAAGAACGAGAGACGTGACGAAACCCTTGCCTGGTCACGACTCATATTGAATTCGCACGCTTTAGAAAGTATGGGGAAACAAATGGAGCAAATGATCACTGAGAAAGTGAAAGGCCGCGGGATGATGCATGGAGCCCGCTCCGGGCCGCATTGCGTCCTCGGCCGTTGCCGCGTCGTCAACAATTCGCCCATGCGTTCAATATGAAAATGGAGCTCAGAGGTCCGATCAAGCCACAACGAACACCCATCCGCCGAATCCGAGCTTGACCCGGGCCTGAATTCTTCCTATACTACGTTTTATGCTGAAATCATTGAAGAAAATCACCGTGCCGAAGAAATCGGTCCGGGGCCGAAGGGAGGTGACCTCTTTCCGAATGCCGTGGTGGGCACGCTTTCGATCGCGTTCGGACCGGACGCCCTTTCCGGAGCTGCCGGGGCACGAGGAATTGACGCAGCGCGCGGAATTGTTCGGCGTTATCCAGTTGGAGAACCACGCCCGGTTCCTGGCTTCCAAGCACGAATGCGAGTCCGTTCGGGGCAGCGAGCTGCTGCTGCGCCAACTGTCAAAAAACGAGGTAGGCATCCGCCGCTGCCACCGGACCATCGCGGAGAGCGTGCGGCAAAGACATCGGATCTCGCCGGCGGCAGAATGGCTGCTGGACAACTTCCATTTGATCCAAGAGCAGATCGAGTTGGCGCAGGCACACCTGTCCCCGGGCTACAGCCGAGGATTGCCCCGCCTGACGACCGGGCCACGCCGAGGATTCCCCCGCATTTACGACATTGTGCTGGAGGTGGTCCGGCACACCGACGGCCAGGTGGGCCATGAAAATCTGAGCCTCTTCATCCGCGCCTATCAGGAGACGCACCCGCTGACGCTGGGCGAACTGTGGGCGGTGCCGATCATGCTGCGTCTGTCGTTGATCGAAAAACTTCATCTCGTGACCCAGCGAATCGCATGGCGGAGCAGCCAGCGGGACGAGGCCCTGCACTGGGCGGACCGCTTCCTGAAAAAGGTTGAAACGAACCCCCGGATGTTCGTGACGACGCTGGGCGACTTCGTACGGGCGGCTCCGCCCCTGACGTCACCCTTTATCTCGGAGCTGGTGGCCAACATTGACGGCGTGAACCCCACCCTTGGCCTGGCGCTCAACTGGCTGGAGCAGGAGCTCTCCGAACACGGGCAGACCATCGACCTCGTTTTGCAGAACGAAAATCAGGCGCAGGCCGCCGACCTCGTCACGATCAGCAACTGCATTACCAGCGTGCGCACCATGGCCGCCATCGACTGGGCGGATTTCGTCGAAGCCGCCAGCGTGATCGAGGCTGTCCTGCGGCGCGACCCCGCCGGGGTCTATCCGCAGATGGATTTCCGCACACGGAATCGCTACCGAACGCTGGTTGAGAAACTCGCACGCTACGGCCGCAAGTCCGAGCCGGACGTGGCCGAAGCGGCGGTGATGCTGGCCGCGGAGCGTCGGCAGGCGAACGCGGACCGCCACGAAAGCCACGTGGGCTATTTCCTGCTGGACACCGGCCGCTCCGAGTTGGAAACCCGGATCGGCTGCCGCCTCCCGCTGCATCGACGGTTCAGCCGCTGCCTGGGGCGCCATCCCCTGGCCTTTTACCTGACCGCGGCGGTCGTGATGACCCTGGTGATGGCGGCTGTTCCCGCAGCCAGCCTGCGCGGAGCGGGCCCCGGTTGGGCCGTCACTCTCTGGGTGGCCGCCGCGTTGCTGGTCGCATCCCGACCTGCGATCGCGCTCATTAACTGGGTGAGCACGCTCCTGGTTCCCTCCCGTTTCCTGCCGAGTGTCGATTTTGCCAAGGGTATCCCGCCCGAACACCGAACCATCGTGGTGGTGCCGACCATGCTGGGTTCCCCGACCGAAGGCATGCATCTGCTGGAGGATCTTGAAATCCGCTACCTGGGGAACAAATCCCCGAACCTGTTGTTCGCCCTGCTGACGGATTTCCTCGATGCCGATGCCGAGGAACTTTCCAACGACCGCGAAAGCGTCGAGGCGACAGTCAAAGGCATCCGGAGGCTGAATGCGCGCCATGCACGGAAGGGCGATCCGATCTTCTTCCTCCTGCACCGTCCGCGTCGATGGAATCCCGAAGAGCGAAAATGGATGGGCCACGAACGCAAGCGCGGTAAACTCGAGGATTTCAACCGCCTAGTGGTCGAGGGCCGCACTGAGGCGTTTTCAGTGATCGAAGGCGACCCCGAGTTGCTTCGTTCCGTGCGCTACGCCATTACCCTGGATACCGACACGCAACTGCCGCCGGGGTCGGCCGTCCAGCTGGCGGGCGCAATGGCGCACCTGCTGAACCGTCCGCACCTTGATTCCGTCCGCCGGATGGTAACCCGCGGCTACGCCGTCCTGCAGCCGCGCATAGCCGTCAGCCTGACTTCCGCACGCCAATCACTCTTTGCCCTACTCCTGGCCGGCGAAGTGGGCATCGACCCCTACACGAGGGAAGTCGCCAGCGTCTATCCCGATTTCTTCGGCCGGGGCCAGTTCATAGGCAAGGGCATTTACGACATCCACACCTTCCATGCGGCGACGGGCGGGCGCTTCCCTGACAATCTCATCCTGAGCCACGACCTGATCGAGGGTTGCCACGCGCGCTGCGGATTCATCAGCAACGTGGAGTTGGTCGAGAACGAACCCTCGCGGGTGGTTGCCGACACCCGGCGACGGCACCGCTGGGTGCGGGGCGACTGGCAGATCGCGGGCTGGCTGTTTCCCCGCATCCCCGGACCCGACGGCCGCCGGGTCCGCAATCCCCTCGACGGACTGTCCCGATGGATGATCTTCGACAACCTGCGGCGCAGCCTGGTTCCGGCCGCGCTTTTCCTGACCCTGGTTTCCGCTGGGTATGCCTGGACGGCGAGTGCAACCGGGCGCATTGCGGTCCTGCTGGGCGTGTATTTTCTGCCGTCGGCGCTGCGCACGCTACGCGCTTTTCTGCTCAAGGGAAAGCCGGTCCCGCTCCCCGTCCATCTGCGAGCCGTCACAGCGAAAGAAGGCCGTCAATGGGGGCTCGAGCTTTTGGAGCTGGCCTTCACGCCCTATCACGGGTGGGTCTATCTGGACGCCGTTGTCCGCGTGTTCTGGCGGATGCGGAGCCGACGGCGACTGCTCGAATGGAAGACCGCCAGTCACAGCGAGAGGACGGCCGGGACTTCGGTCGGGGACGTTATCCGCGAGATGTGGTCGGCCCCCGCCCTTGCAGCGGCCTGTGCGGCGCCGGCGCTGGCGGGGATCGAACCGGCCAACCCTCTGCTCCTCGCGCTGGCGGGACTGTGGTTGGTTTCCCCCGGCATCGCCTGGTTCGTCAGCCGCACCCGCACCCCGCGTGTCCTCCCGTTGGATGCAGTCCAAGCCGCCTTCATTCGCCGGCTGGCGCGGCGCACCTGGGCTTACTTCGACCATTTTACAGGAGAAGCCAGCCATTGGCTCCCGCCCGACAATTTCCAGGAAATCCCGGCGCCGGCGGTCGCACCGCGGACCTCGCCGACCAACATCGGGATGGGCCTCGTAAGCGGCCTGGCCGCCTGCGATTTCGGCTACCTCTCGCCCGGACGCTTCCTTTTCCACACGGCCCGCACCATGGACACGCTGGAACGGATGGAGCGGTACCGCGGTCATTTCTACAACTGGTACAACATCCCCACCCTCAAGCCGTTGCACCCTCTCTACATTTCCTCGGTGGACAGCGGCAACCTTGCGGCGATGCTGATCGTCGTCCGTGAAGGCTTGCGGGAAATGATGCGCGGCCCCTTCCTGCCAGCGCGCTGGCGGGAAGGGCTCGAAGATGCCGCCGGCATCCTGCTGATGGAAATCGAATCGGCCCGGAAACGGCCGGAATGCCCCGTATCACCAGACGTATTTCCGGCGGCAGCCGACCGGATCCGCGAACGGATCGAGGCCGTCCGCGCTGTCCCGCCGTCTTTGCGCGACATTCAGCGGGAACTGGAGACCTTCCGCGCGGGGCTCGAAGGCCTGGCCGGCGCGTTGGCGCCGGACGAATCTCTCTCCTTCTGGTGCGAGGCACTGCAACGACAGTGTACGGACTTTGTCGACGAAATCCGCTATTTCGCACCCTGGACCTGCGCCGAGCTTCCCTATTCTCCCGCGGCGGAGGATGCCGGCGCCGACGCGTCTCTGTGGAAAGAGTTGCAGCAGGAAACCGGGACCAGTCTCCCTCTGGACGCGCTTGCCACCCTGTTGCGTCGCTGGGAACCGCGTCTGACGCAAAGGCCGGCCGGGGATCCGTCCCAGCGCTGGATCGAGTGGCTGACGCTCGCCAGCTCACGGGCCTCCCAACGCATCACGGAACTCGGCGCCGTCGCTGAACGCTGCACCGAGTTCAGCGAATATGACCTGGATTTCCTCTACGATGCCGACCGGCATCAACTGTCCATCGGGTACAACCTCGACGCGCACAGCCGGGATCCCGGCTTCTACGATCTTCTGGCGTCGGAGAGCCGCTTGGGCAGCTATGTCGGCGTGGCCCGCGGTCAACTGCCGCTGGAACACTGGTTCCACCTCGGACGCCGGCTTGCACCGGGCGGGGGCCCGCCCGTGCTGACCTCGTGGAGCGGCTCGATGTTCGAGTACCTGATGCCGATGCTGGTCATGCCGGTTTACGACGGTACGCTTCTGGACGTGACCTGCAGGAGCGCGGTGCACCGCCAGATCAGCTACGGCAGGCAGACGGGCGTCCCCTGGGGTATTTCCGAGTCGGGATACAACCAGCTGGACTCGAGCCAAGCCTATCAATATCGTGCCTTCGGCGTCCCGATGCTCGGCATGAAGCGCGGTCTGGCAGACGATCTTGTGATTGCGCCCTATGCGAGCGCCCTGGCCTTGATGGTTGAACCTGTGAAAGCCGTCCGCAACCTCCGACGCCTCGTCGATGCCGGAGCGGTCGGCCGCTTCGGCCTGTACGAGGCGGTGGACCACACACCCGCACGCGTGCCCGCCGGTGAACCTTTCGCCATTGTCCGCACCTGGATGGCGCACCACAACGGGATGTGTCTGCTGGCGTTCGGTCATCTGCTCCATGGCCAGCCGATGCAGCGTCGGTTCATGACCGATCTGCGGTTGAAGTCCGCAGCCCGGCTGCTGCAAGAACGCGTCCCGCTTGCGCGTCCGCGAATTCATCCCACGGTGGCGATGGGTGAAACCGCCGGTTTACCTGTCGGGGAAACCTTCGAATCAATCTCGCGCTCTTACGACACCCCCGACACTCCCGTGCCGGACGTGCATCTCCTGTCCAATGGGCGCTATCATGTCATGATTACCAACGGTGGAGGCGGCGTCAGCCGCTGGCAGGGACTCAACTTGACCCGCTGGCGCGAGGATTCCGCGCAGGACGTCCACGGCTTCTTCTTCTATTTGCAGGAGGTGGGTACCGGCAAGACCTGGTCGCCCACCGCGCGGCCCTTGGTCGCTGATTTCGACCGCTATGAGGCGGTGTTTGCGCAAGGCGGCGCCGAGTTCCAGTCCGTCTCCCAACAGTTCCAGAGCCAGTTGAAAGTGGTCGTGTGTCCCGAAGACGATATGGAACTGCGGCAGCTGACCCTGACCAACCTCTCCCGTCGGGCGCGAACGATTGAAATCACCAGCTACGCCGAACCCGTAATGCTTGCCGGCCGCGCAGAAGCGGCGCACCCTGCCTTCCACAAGCTGTTCGTGACCGCCTCGACCGTTCGCGACAAGGCCGCGCTGTTGTTTACCCGCCGCCCCTCGTCAGCGGGCGAACATCCGCCATGGATGTTTCACTTCCTCGGCGTGGCGGGCGGCCTCATCCTGCGCGGACCTTCCTACGAGACCGATCGCGCGGCGTTCATCGGCCGCAACCGATCAGTGCGCAATCCGGCCGCCCTCGATCTGCCCGGTCCACTGCCCGATCGCACCGGATTTACATCAGATCCCGCTGCAGCCATCCGCTATCGAGTACGCATCGAGCCGGGCCGTTCTATTCAGCTCAACGCCTTCCTTGGCGTTGCTGCCACACGGGAAGCAGCCGAAATCTATGTGGACCGCTGCCGTGATCCGCGTATGGCCGAACGCGTGTTTTCGCTGGCATGGACTCGCAGCCAAGTGTTCCTGCACCAGCTGCGCATCCGCGAGACGGACGCCCAGAACTATGCCCGCCTGGCCGGGTCGCTGTTTTTCGCCGGTCCCCATCGCCGCGGCCGTGCCAGCATCATCGCCGCCAACCGCAAGAACCAAGCCGCGCTTTGGAGCTACGGCATTTCCGGCGACCGCCCCATCGTTCTCCTGTCTATTACGGACATCGCCAACCTGGGTCTCGTCCGCAGCCTGGTGCAGGCCCACAGCTACTGGCGGCAGAAGGGGGTCGAGGCGGATCTGGTGATCTGGTCCGAGGCCTATGCGGGCTACCGCCAGGATCTGCTCGACGCCATTATTGGCCTCGTGCAGGCAGGCACCGAAAGCAAGCTCCTCGACCAGCCTGGGGGTATCTTCGTGCGCAACATCGACCAGGTGCCCGAAGATGACCGGATCCTTTTCCAGGCCGTCGCCCGGCTCGTGTTCAGCGACCGATACGGGGCCCTGGAAGAACAAATCGACCGACGCGTCGTGCCCGAAGCGGACATTCCCGAACTGGCGTCCGAACGCCAACAGGAGACTTCCGAACCTCTGCCTTCCCTGACCTCCCGGGAATTGGAATTCTTCAACGGCCTCGGCGGATTCACCCGCGACGGTCGCGAGTACATCATCCAGTTGAAGCCCGGTCAGAGCACCCCCGCCCCCTGGGTCAATATCCTCGCCAATCCGTTTTTCGGAACCATCATCAGCGAGTCGGGCAGCGCATCGAGCTGGAGTGAAAATGCGCACCAGTTCCGCCTGACGCCGTGGCACAACGACCCCGTCGAAAATCCGAGCGGCGAAGCGTTTTATATCCGGGACGAGGAAACCGGCCTCTTCTGGTCCCCCATGCCCGCCCGCGCGTCCGCCGAGGCGTTCTGCGTCTGCCGACACGGGCACGGCTACACCGTCTTCGAACAGACTCATGCGGGGCTGTCCTCTGAAACAACCGTCTATGTTGCCATCGACGACCCGCTCAAGTTCACGGCCATCACCCTGCGCAACACAACGGGCCGTACACGGCGCGTATCCATCACAGGCTACTGCGAATGGGTGCTGGGCGAGCACCGCGACCACAGTGCGATGCACGTGGTCACACGTCTTGATCCACAAAGCGGCGCCATCTTCGCCCAGAACGCCTTCAGCCTGGATTTTGCCGACCGCATCGCTTTTTTTCATTGCAGCGGCGAGGATCGCACCCTGACCGCCGACCGCACTGAATTCATCGGCCGCAACGGCTCGCTCGCCGACCCCGCCGCGCTCCGGCGAGAACACCTTTCCAATCGCGTCGGCGCCGGGCTGGACCCCTGCGCCGCCATCCAAACCTGGTTTGAAATCCAGCCCGGCGACCAGATCCAGGTCGTGTTCTGTCTCGGGGCCGCGCAGACCGAGGACGAAGCTCGCGCCCGGCTCCGTCACCAGGCCGGCACGAGCGGCGCCCGCCAGGCGTTGGAGAAAGTGTGGGACTTTTGGCAGCGCCAACTCGGCGGCGTCTACGTCGAAACACCCGATGCCTCCGTCAATTTCCTCGTCAATCACTGGCTGCTCTATCAGATCCTCTCCTCGCGCTTCTGGGGACGCACCGGCTTCTACCAGTCCAGCGGCGCCTACGGTTTCCGCGACCAGTTGCAGGACTCCCTGGCTTTCCTCCGCGAATGCCCGTGGCTGACACGCGAGCACCTGCTGCTGAGCGCCTCCCGCCAGTTTCAGGAGGGCGACGTGCAGCACTGGTGGCATCCGCCCGTCGGCCGTGGCGTGCGCACCCGCATCTCCGACGACCTGCTCTGGCTGCCTTTAGTCCTGTGCCGCTATGTCGCCGTCACGGGCGACACAGGCATCCTTGATGAAACGCGCCCCTTTCTCGATACCCGTCCTCCCGCGGAAAACGAGGAATCCGTCTATGACCTGCCCCGCGTTACCGAGGAAATTGCCTCGCTTTACGAACACGCCGCGCGGGCCATCCGCCATGCCCTGCGCTTCGGCACTCACGGACTGCCCCTGATCGGCTCGGGTGACTGGAACGACGGCATGAACCGCGTCGGAAATGAAGGGCGCGGGGAAAGTGTCTGGCTGGGCTTTTTTCTGCTTCAGGTCCTGCGCGAGTTCGGCCCACTCGCCGCCCGCCACGGCGACAGACCATTCGCGGCCCTCTGTGAACAAGAAGCGCAAAAGCTGGCGGCCCGCATCGACCGTCATGCCTGGGACGGCCAATGGTATCTGCGCGCCTTCTTCGACGACGGGACCCCGCTTGGCTCCGCTCAAAACCCCGAATGTCAAATCGATTCCATCCCGCAAAGCTGGGCCGTACTGGGAGGCGCCACCGATCCCCAACGTGCCCGCACCGCCATGCAATCAGTACTGGACCGCCTTGTGGATCGCGAGCATCGCCTCGTCCGGCTCTTCGATCCGCCCTTTGACAGCGCGCCCTGGGATCCCGGCTATATCAAGGGCTATCTCCCCGGTGTGCGCGAAAACGGCGGACAGTACACCCATGCCGCGGTGTGGACCGCCATGGCCTTTGCGGCCCTTAGGCAGGGCGATGTCGCCTGGGAAATCTTCCAATACCTCAACCCTGTCCGCCACGGAGACACCCCGGAGCACGTCAGGACCTACAAATTGGAACCATACGTCCTCGCTGCCGATCTCTACACGATCAAGGGCCGCGAAGGCGAAGGCGGCTGGAGCTGGTACACGGGTTCCGCTGCCTGGCTCTACCGACTGCTCGTCAAAGACCTCCTCGGCATAGGCCTTGAAACCAATACCCTCTCCTTCAGCCCACTTATCCCCGCCGGCTGGACGGGGTTCAAGCTCACCTACCGCTACCGCAATACCTTTTACCACATCGAGTTTAAAAAAACGGGCGATGCAACGTGGAACACCCGCCGGGTTTGGGTGGACGGTGTCGAGCAGCCCGATCGGAAAATCCATCTCGTGGACGACGGCCGCAAACGCCATGCCCTCGTCGAACTCGGTTGAAATCTTTCCGATGGCTCGATGCTACGGCTCGGGCCTCCACGCAAGATTCCCGGTCAAAAGGGCGTGTCCTGCACGGAGGAGGATTGGGTCGATCAAGGAGCCACTGCCCACCCGAGGCCTGATGATTGGGTGATCAGAGGGCTGGACATGGCGAAAGAACACAAACGGTTGCCGGCCGGGATATCAGGCTCTACCGCCATCTGGCCGACTTGTACCCGGTCTTCATTGACTCTGTCCGGCGCAAGGGAAACCCGCTCCCCGAGGTCAGAACGAGCTTCGAGAATGACTGCCCGGCCATAGGCCGGGTTCCGGATGTCTTGGTTGCAATCGAGAGAAGCGGTTTTCTCGCTCATCGGGCATTTCATCCTGCCGGACGAGGCTTGGTGGGGTGTTTTCTACGCATCGATGGAGATTCACATAGGGGAAGGGAGCCGAAAATAGGCGAACGATAACGAAGCGCTGGCCGTGCATGTTCCCCCCGCGCGGGAGCCCGGGATGCACCGGAAGTATTCAGGCTGCTGCGCTTACGAGTTCTTTGTGGTGCGCCGGAGGGGCTGAATGGACCGCTATCCCCGTGAGGTACGTTATAAGAACTGTGGCCGTACACCCTGGGCGGAGAGGCATGCACGGAAAATGTATGGACGAGGGTCTACAGGTTTTCAGTTACCGCCGGGCAATGCTTTTTTAGCATAGTAACGTGTGCCCTGTCCGGGTCAAAAGGTGTTCCATTCGCACCGGCACATGGGGGCGAACCCCCTTTCCTGCATGATCAGGTCGAGGTGCACGAGGCCCATGGCCGTCACGTCGCGGTCGGTCTCGCCCAGGTCGCTCACGTGATTCAGGGTGATCAGGTAGCGCTTGCAGGAATCGCAGGTGAAGGCCGTCTCCTGCCGCCTGTCGTCCACGTAGAAGTAGTCGATCCCGCTGGGGCTTTCCAGTCCGCAGCCGGGGCAGATCATCCGGGTGAATCGCCACTCGTGGCCGCACCGCGAGCAGTGCAGCCAGCGCTCCGTGATCTTCTCGCGGATGACGGAGAGGGTCGGGCTGGCGCCGCAGATGGGGCAGGTCCCACGGTCCCAGCCCGTTTTTTCGACGTCCCCGCCGATGCCGGCGGACCGGGCCCGGAGGATGATTCCCGCCACGGCGCCCAGCAGGAGCGCGACGGCCTGGGGCTTGATGTGCGTTTCCGCCGTCCATCGGTCGAGGGCCGCTCCCACGCTGTCCGGGTAGTCCGCAAAGGCATCGAAGAGCCGGATCTTGCCCGCCTCGATCGCCCCCGCGAGCGTCGCCGCGTCCTCCGCGAGAGCCGGAAACCCTTCCCGGACCGCCCCGGCCACCGCAAGGCCGACCGCTTTCCAGGGGTCGTCTTCGAAGAAGAAAGGAGTCTGTCCGATGCAGGGGATTCCCCGGCGGAGTTTCTCCCCGTCGATCCTCGCGCGGTCCGCGGGCTTCAGCTTCAACTCCCCGATCAGGCGCTCCCGGACGACAAGGAGAGGCTTGAAGGCCGTGAGGAGTTCGCGGCTGTGCGGGTTCTTTCCGATGGCAT
Source organism: Deltaproteobacteria bacterium (assembly GCA_012728915.1). GTDB lineage: Bacteria > Desulfobacterota > Syntrophia > Syntrophales > UBA2192 > UBA2192. The sequence continues at coordinate 14,655 of JAAYEC010000040.1, forward strand.
CCTCGATCAGGCCCTCCACGCGGGACGGCTTGCGCTCCGTTTTCCTGGCCATGGGTTCGCTCCCGGCCGGCATGATCCGGCCCTCTCTGATCTCACGCCCTCTCGATCCGCACGGCGCAGGCCTTGTACTCGGCCGTCAGCGAAACCGGATCGAAGGCCGGATTCGTCAGCCAGTTGGCGCAGGCCTCGCGGAAGTGAAAGGCCATCCACACGACCCCCCTGGGGATGCGGTCCGACACGTTGGCCCTGACCTTCACTTCGCCCCGCCGCGAGGCGACCCGGATCATCTCGCCGTGCCCGATGCCGAGCTCCGCGGCGTCGAAGGGCGAGATGTCCGCCGTCTCCTCGCCCAGCAGGTCGTTGAGGCCGGCGGCGCGCCCCGTCTGGGTCCGTGTGTGGTAGTGGTAGAGCCTTCGCCCGGTGCTGAGCACGAGCGGGTAGTCGCTGTCGGGGACTTCCGCCGGCGGGGTCCAGTCCACGGGGGTCAGCGTTCCCATTCCGGCGGTAAAGCGGTGCTTGTGCAGGGTGGGTGTCCCGGGGTGCTCCTCGTTGGGGCAGGGCCACTGAAGTCCGTTGCCGCGGATACGGTTGTACTTGACCCCCGCCATCGAGGGGGCGAGCACGGAAACCTCGTTGTCCCAGATCTCGCGGGCACTCTTCGAGGGCCACTTGTGGCCCATCCGTCTGGCGATCTCCCGGAAGATCCACCAGTTCGGCTTTGCCTCCCCGGGCGGGGGGCTCGCGGTCCGGACCCGGCTGATGCGGCGCTCGCTGTTGGAGAACGTGCCGTCATTTTCGCTCCAGGCGGCGGCGGGAAAGATCACGTGGGCAAACCGCGTTGTCTCCGTCGGGAAGATGTCGTTGCAGACGATGAACTCGGCCGATGCCAGGCAATGCTCGACGTGCCGGATGTCCGGTTCCGTGTTGGCCAGGTTCTCGCCGAAGATGTAGAATGCCTTGACCTTGCCGTTCCCGAGGCCGTCGATCATCTGGGGAATCATCAGACCCGGCTTGTCCGGCAGGGACGTCACGCCCCAGGCCTTCTCGAACTTGGCCCGCACCTCGGCGTTGTCGACACGCTGGTAGCCCGGGAACACGTTCGGCAGGGCTCCCATGTCGCAGGCCCCCTGCACGTTGTTCTGCCCCCTGAGGGGATTGACGCCGCCGCACTCGAAACCGACGTTCCCGAGGAGCATCTGGAGGTTCGCGCAGGACAGGACGTTGTTCACCCCGCTGGTGTGCTCGGTGATGCCGAGCGTGTACATCAGCATGGCGGGCTTGACCGATGCCAGGCGCCGGGCCAGGGTCCGGATCGTCTCCGCGTCCACCCCGCTGATCTCGGCCGCCCGCTCGGGCGGATAGTCGAGAACCTTGGCCTTGAGTTCCTCAAAGCCGTTGCATCGGGACTGCACGTACTCCCTGTCGTAGAGGCCTTCCGTGATGAGGACGTTCATGAGGCCGTTGAGGAAGGCCACGTCGCTTCCCACCCGGATGGGGAGGTGCATCTCCGCCATGTCGGCCAGCGCCGTCCGGCGGGGGTCCGCGACGAACAGCGCGGCCCCGGCCAATACGGCCTGCTTCACGAAGGAGGCCGCCACGGGGTGCGCCTCGGTCATGTTGGAACCGATCACGAAGATCATCCTGGCCTTCGCGAAATCGGCGAAGGAATTCGTCATGGCGCCCGAACCGAAGGATTTCGCCAGACCGGCGACGGTGGGGGCGTGTCAGGTCCGCGCGCAGTGATCGATGTTGTTCGTCTTGAACACCGCCCGGAAGAGTTTTTGCATCTGGTAGGAGTCCTCGTTGATGCTGCGGGCGCAGCTGACGCCGGCCACGGCGTCCGGGCCGTCCCTGTCGATGATCTCCTTGAACTTCGCCGTGACGAGGTCGAGCGCCTCGTCCCAGGAGGCCTCCCGGAACCGGCCGTTTTCACGGATCAGCGGCGTCTTGAGCCGATCCTCCGAGTAGAGGAAGTCATAACCGAAGCGGCCCTTCACGCAGAGCCGCCCGTCGTTGGGGGCGGCGCCCTCGACGGCGGTGACCTTCACGATCCGGTCCTCCTTGACGTGCAGCCACATCTGGCAGCCGACGCCGCAGTAGGGGCAGGTCGTCCGGATCCGCTTCGTCTCCCAGGGCCGGCCCTGTCCCCTGAGTTTTTTCTCCGTCAGGGCCCCCGTGGGGCAGACCTCCACGCACTGGCCGCAAAAGACGCAGTCGCTTTCGTGGTAGGGCCTGTCGCCGCCCGTGACGATCTTGCTGTCCTTGCCCCGGTAGCCCTGGCTGATGGCCCGGTTTACGACGATCTGGTTGCAGGCCTGCACGCAGCGGCCGCAGAGGATGCAGCGGCTGAAGTCGCGGACGATGAAGGGGTTTTCCTGCTCGGTGGGATAGATGTGCTCGCTGCGGGGAAAGGAGCTCCCGTCCACGCCGTACCGGTAGGCCAGTTCCTGGAGCCCGCAGTCCCCGTTGGCCTCGCACAGGATGCAGTCATGGCGTCCCGCCGCCAGGAGCAGCTCCGTGTTCAGCTTGCGGGCCTGGTGAACCCGCGGGGTGTCCGTGAAGACCTCCATCGCCGGCGCAACCGGGGTGGAGCAGGCGGCCATCAGCGATCGGGCGCCCGTGACCTCGACCAGGCAGATCCGGCAGGCGCCTGACGGCGCAAGACCCTTCAGGTAGCAGAGGGTCGGGATCTCGACTCCGTTGTCGCGGGCCGCATCGAGGATGGATTGTCCCAGTTTGAACGGGACCGATCTGCCGTTCAAAATGAAGGTTGCACCGGACATGACAGACTCCTTTGTCGACGGATTGTATTCCCGGGGGTTCACGGCATGATGATATCAAAAGTGGCATATGCCGAAAATGGCTTAATACAGTACAGGCGTCCTGTCAATATCCTTTTGCGATCGCCGTGGACGCTCTGCCGGGACAATGGCGTCTTCTCATGTGCTATTTAAAACTTATGCTTGATGAAGGCCTTTGGAATTGGTAGGTTGGGCTCAATCCCGGGTTGGCGGGCCCGTCTTTTCCCTGAAGGAGGGCTTTGAAGGACGAGGCCGAAAAACCCGCTCGAAAATCCGAGGGCCGCCGCCATGAAAATTCAATACAAGGTTTGGCTCGAGAAGGACGGGAAGGTCATTTTCGGAAAAGGCCGGGAGGAGATGTTCCGGGCGATCCAGGAATGCAAGAGCCTTCAGTCGGCGGCAAAGGAGCTGAAGATGTCCTATCGGGCCGCCTGGGGGCGGCTCAAGGCCTCCGAGGAACGTCTGGGGATCAAGCTCGTAGAGAACGACGGGGCAAAAAAAGGGCTCCGTCTGACAGCCGAGGCCAGGAGGCTGCTGGAGCAGTACGAACAGTTCGAAAAGGATTTGAACGAGTTTCTCCGGAGGAAAACAAAGGCCTTCGGGTGGGACAGGGACTGAACCCCCGGCCCCGAGACGTTCCGAAACCTTTCCTGCCAGGCAATCCCCTCATCCGGTCAACCCCCGGGAAGATCCGATTGCGGGCCGTCCGTCACTTCAATTTTTCCAGTTCCCGGACCAGGCTCTCCAGCGGAGGCCGCTTGTTGATGTCGTGAACGTCGATCCAGCGGATGCCCCCCTTTTTGTCGATGACGAAGAGGGCGCGCTCGGCGGTGCCGTCGGACCGCAGAACCCCGTAGGCCTCGGCGACCTTCCCGTGGGGATAGAAGTCGGAGAGCACGGGGAACCAGAGATGCCCCATCTGGTTGGTCCAGGCATAGAGGGTGGGGATGTTGTCGACGGTGATCCCCAGCAAAATGGCGTCGCTTGCGTCGAAGAGGTCCTTCACGATGTTGTAGCCCGGCCACTGGTCCGAGCAGACGGGGGTCCAGGCGGCGGGCACGAAGGAGAGGACGACATTCTTCTTCCCGCGGTAATGGCCCAGGGCGACCATCTGCCCTGCGATGGAGGGCAGCGTGAAGTCCGGCGCCCTGTCGCCGACCTTCACCTTGAGGACGCTGTCGACGGGCTTGAGCTCTCCCGTCGAGAAGAGGTTGTCCTTGTAGGCCTCGGAGTGGGTCTGCGCCAGGGCCGACGTCCCGAGGGCAAAGGCAAGCACGAGGATGATGAGTGCGGCTGTTTTCGTCATGGCGTCCCCCCTACAGCCCGGCCGCCTTCTTCAGCGTTTCCAGGAAGGCCGGGACCTCGCCGAACGCGCCCAGCCTCGCGTGGGTCACGCTCTGGGTACCGTCCGGATTGAGCCTGACCGCAATGAAAAAAGGCGTCCTCACCTCGCCGCATTTTTTGTGGATGTCGTAGTCGGGATCCGGGAAAACGGGGAAGGGAACGCCGTATTTTTTCCGGAATACCTCCACCTCGTAGGACGAGTTGCCCGCTCCCACCCCGATGATCTTGATCTTTCCCCCGGCTGCGGGGTCCTTCTCGATCGCCTCGTGGAGCCGGTTCACGACGGGGGCCTCCTTCTGGCAGAAGGGGCAGTACATGCTGAGGATCTCGATGAGCACGAGATTGGCCTTGATGTCGGCCATCCTGAAGGTCTTTCCCCAGCCGGAAAGTCCGAGATAGTTCCGGTCTGCGCGCTCGCCGGGAACCGGGAGCGTCAGGTCGAACAGCCTGTCGCCGGGTCTGGGCTGGACGCCCTGCGCTGCGGCCGTCGCACCGGACAGAAGCGCGGCTGCCGCCACCGCTGCCGCCACCGCGAGAACCAGGATTCTCTTCATGGAAAACCTCCTTTGTGGTCGCCTCTTCCGTCAGGATGCCCAGAGAGTACCAGAATCCCGGGCGATGCAAAACAAAAAACATCGCCAGCCTGCGGCCCGGGCAAATAGGGATTGACAGGCCCCGGCGCCTGTGGCACGAAGAATCATTCCGTGTTATCGGGGGTTTCATGTCGGAGGTCATCCGTTTCGGCGTCTCCCTGGAGAAGAATCTCCTTCTGCGGTTCGACCGGCTGATCCGGGGGAAAAAGTACACGAACCGCTCCGAGGCCATCCGGGATCTCATCCGCCGGGAAATGGTCAAGGAGGCATGGGAAAAGGGCGGGGAGGTGGCCGGTGCCATCACCTTCATCTACGACCACCACCAGCGCGACCTACTCAACCGGATCATGGATCTCCAGCACGACCACCAGAAGATCATCCTCTCGACCCAGCACGTCCACCTCGACCACGACCACTGCCTGGAGATCGTGGCCGTCAGGGGCTCCGCCGGGGACGTCCTCGAACTGGCCGATGCCCTGAAGGCGCTCAAGGGCGTGCGGCACGGCACGCTGAGCATGACGGGCACGGGAAAAGAGACAAAGTGAAAAGGGGTCGCGAAACAAGTTTGCCGGCGGAAAACCGCTGTTCGGCCCCTTTGACGGTGAGCAGGATGGCGGAAATCGATGCCTAAAATCCTTTTTTGCGGAAAGGGGGGGAGCGGGAAGAGCACCCTGCTGTCCCTCCTCGCCCTGCACCTGAGCGAGACGCGCGATGTCGTCGTCATCGACACGGACGAGTCCAATACGGGGCTTGCCCGGATGATGGGCCTCGATCCGCCCGGGCAGACGCTCATGGATTTTCTCGGCGGGAAGGACTCCGTTCGCCGGAAGATGGGGCCCCGGGGCGCCCCGGGTGAATCGCGGGCCTTCTTCCCCGCGGCGGGCGTCGCCGGGGGAAGCTTCCCCGGGGTCTGCGAGAGCGCCAGGGGACGCATCCGTCTGGCCAGCGTCGGGAAGATCGAGCACGCCCACGAGGGGTGCGCCTGCCCCATGGGCGTCCTGGCCCGCGACGTTCTCGGCAACGTGCCGGCCGGGGCTGACCGCTGGGTCCTCGTCGACACGGAGGCCGGCATCGAGCACATCGGCCGGGGTCTGCTCGAGGGGATGAACGCCGTGGTGGTCGTCGTCGAGCCGTCGCACGACGCCGTGGCCCTGGCGGGAAAGATCGTGAAACTCGCCGCCGGAGAGGGCAGGCGATGCCTGGCGGTGCTGAACAGGGTCGCTGACGGGACGGAGTCCCTCCTGAAAGAGGCGCTTGCCCGGGTTGGCATCGAAACCGCCGCGACATTGGCAAACAGCCAGGCCGTCGCCAAAGCGAACCTGCTCGCCCGCCCCCTGGCCCTCGAGCCCTTCCGGAAGGAGATCGGGAAACTGGCGGAGGCCCTCGAGCGATGAGGTCCGCCGTGAATGCGCTGCTGCTCCTGGCGGTCTTCTGCCTCGCAGAGCCGGCCCTTGCCGCCGCCCCGGGGGACAGGACCGTTCAGGACATGGCGGGCCGGCCGGTACGGGTGCCCGCGAGCGTGAACCGGATCGTCGCGATTGGTCCGGGGGCCCTGCGGCTTGTCGTCTACCTGGACGCCTTCGACCGGGTCGTCGGCGTGGAGGAGGCGGAGAAAGGCCGCTTTCCCCTTGCGGCCCGGCCCTACGGGCTGGCCGTCCGGGAGCGTATCATGGCCCTGCCTTCCGTCGGGGAGGGCGGCGCGGGCCGGAATCCGGACCCCGAGAGGGTCCTCGCCCTCAGGCCGGATCTGATCGTGGGCATCGGGCTCGATCCGGCGCAGGTCTCGGCACTCGAGTCCAAGGCGGGGATCCCGGTGCTCGTGCTGGACTATGGCGAGATCGGGGTCTTCCGGGAGGAGGCCCTGAAGTCCATTGCGCTGCTGGGCCGGGTTACGGGGCGGGATCGGAGGGCCGGCGAGATCCTTCGGTTTATCCAGGCCTGCCGGGCGGATCTCGGGCGCAGGACCGCGGGCATCGAAATCCCGGGGAAACGGCGTGCCTATGTCGGGGGGATCGGCCACAAGGGCCGGCACGGGCTCCTGAGCACCGAGGCCGGTTTCCTGCCCCTGGCCCTGGCGGGCGCGAGGAACGTGGCCGACGAAACGGGCCGCGAGGGGCACCTCTTCATCGATCGGGAGCAGATCCTCGCCTGGAGCCCCGAGGTGATCTTCATCGACGCAAACGGCCTCGATCTCGTCGCGGCGGACTATGCCGCCCGCCCCGCTTTTTACGAGGCCCTTGACGCAGTCAGGCAGGGGCGGGTGTACAGCCTCTACCCCTACAACTTCTACGGCACGAACATCGAGATCGCCCTCGCCGATGCCTACTTCATCGGCAAAATCCTCTACCCCGGGGCGTTCCGGGATGTGGACCCCGTGAAGAAGGCGGAGGAGATCGTCCGGTTCTTTGTCGGGCAGCCCGTTTTCGACGGGATGAAAGAGGCCTACCGCGGGTTCGGCAGGGTGTTCTTCGAGGGGGGACGAATGGATGTCCGGTAACGCCGCAGGCATCGCGACAGGATACGGCGCCCTGCTGGGGCACAAGGCCGCCGTCGCGGGCGTGCTCCTGGCCGCCGTCGTTCTCCTTGCGCTTGCCGCTCTTGCCGTGGGGTCCTACCCCCTCTCCCCGGGGGATGTCCTGGCGGCGCTCGCGGGAAGGGCCGACGGGGTGACGGCCCACATCATCGGAAACATCCGCCTTCCCCGGGCCGTGGCGGCCGTCGTCGCGGGGGCCTCCCTCGGTATTGCCGGTGCCGTGATGCAGAACGTGATCCGCAACCCGCTCGCCTCCCCGTTCACCCTGGGCGTCTCCCAGGGGGCCGCCTTCGGCGCCGCCCTTGCGATCGTCTCGCTCGGCGGCAGCGCGGCAAAGGGCCTCGCCACGACGATGCAGGCGTGGCTCACGGCCCTGTCGGCCTTCGCCGGGGCGTTGGCCACCGTTGCGGCCATCCTGATGCTGTCCGCCCTGCGGCGTCTCGCGCCGGCCACGCTGATCCTCGCCGGCGTGGCCATGAGCGCCCTGTTCGGCGCGGCAACCATGTTTCTGCAGTACTTCTCGACGGATTCGCAGCTGGCGGCAACCGTCTTCTGGACTTTCGGCGATCTCGGGCGCGCGGGCTGGAGGGACATCCTCCTGATGACGGCGGCTCTCGCGCCGGCGCTGGCCTACTTTCTGTGGAACAGCTGGGGCTACAATGCCCTGGAGTGGGGAGACGAGACGGCGGGCGGGCTCGGCGTCTCCGTCGGACGCCTCCGCCTGGGGAGCCTCGCGGCATCGGCCCTCGTGGCCGCCGTCACCGTCGCCTGCCTGGGGGTCATCGGGTTCGTGGGGCTCGTGGCGCCCCACATCATGCGGTTCTTCGTGGGCGACGACCACCGCTTCCTTCTTCCCTGCTCGGCGCTGTGCGGCTCGATGCTTCTGCTTGCCGCCGACATCCTGTCGCGGCTTCTCCTGGCGCCGGTCGTCGTGCCCGTGGGGATCGTGACGACCTTTGCCGGGGCCCCGCTGCTGCTCTACCTCCTGATGAAGGGGCGCAAGGTGCCATGACGCTCGAGATCGAAGGAATCCGCTTTTCCTACGGCAGGACGCCCGTGCTCAGGCAGGTGAGCCTCCGGGCCGAGCCCGGCCAACTCGTCGCCATCCTGGGCGAAAACGGCTCGGGCAAGTCGACGCTTCTGCGGGCGATCCATCGACTCCTCGTCCCCCAGGGGGGGACCGTCCTGGTCGAGGGGCGCGCCGTGGATCGCATGAGCCCGCGTCAGATCGCCCGCCTCATGGGCTATCTGCCCCAGAAATCCTCCGAGGCGTCCTTTTCGGTCTTCGACGCCGTCCTGCTGGGCAGGGCGCCGCACCTGCAGTGGGGCGTCTCGGATCGCGACAGGGAGGTGGTCCTGCGGGTCCTGGCCCTCCTGGGCCTGGAGGCACAGGCCCTGAGGAGCGTCCTCGAGCTTTCCGGTGGGGAGGTGCAGAAGGTCTTCATCGCCAGGGCGCTCGCCCAGGAGCCGAAGGTCCTGCTTCTCGACGAGCCGATCAACCACCTCGACGTGAAGAACCAGATCGACGTCATGGGGCTCCTCCGGAGGGTGACGGCGGAGCTCTCCATCGTCTCCCTCGTCGTCCTGCACGACATCAACAACGCCCTGCGCTTTGCGGACCGCTTCCTCCTGATCAAGTCGGGGGAGATCGTCGCGTTCGGCGGGCAGGAGGTCGTCACCCCCGCCAATGTACGGACACTCTACAACCTGGACGTCACGGTGGCCCGGGTCGACGGGATTCCCGTGGTCGTCCCGCGGGGAAACGGCAAGGCCGACGCCCCTCCGGCGATAAGGATCGAGTGATGATGAGGCGTTTCCCGGACCCCGGCAACTCCTTCGCATCGGCCGCCGGGGTCCGGCATCCCAACCCTGAAAGACCCCGGTTCCACGGGATTCCCTTTAGAGGGCCCGCGCGACGATGTAGATGTACCGCAGGGGCGCAGGGCCGGTATGGTAGACGTTATGAACCGTCCGGGGCGGGATGAAGACCACCTGGCCCCCCTTCACCGGGCGCCGGCCGTACCCGTCCGCCTCCACATCCCCCGCGCCTTCCAGGATGACCAGGATCTCCTCGTGGTCGTTCGTGCTGTGCTTGCCCACGTCCCCGCCGCCCTGGAGCGTGACGAGGCCCGAGCGCATGGTCACGCTGCCCGGGGGCGAGAGGATCGGGAAATAGGGGACCTCCGGTCCGGGCAGGGTCACGACGATGGACGGCAGGGCGTCGGGGGCATCGGACTCGTGTTTGTGCATGCCGGGTCTCCTAAAATGTAAGATCCAGGCCGACCATGCCGGTCGTTCCTGGCATGGGGTAGTCCTTCTTGAAGGCGTAACTCTCGTTGGTCAGGTTTTCGCCGGCAAGGAAGAACTCGCCCTTCGTGCCGAGTGTCTTGAGGCTGAACTCCCAGCCCAGTCTCGCGTTGACGAGGAAGAAGGCGCTGACGGCCGCGATACTGCTTCCCCCCCAGCCGGCGGCCCGGTTGTTGGCCGTGTACTGGTTGTCCACGTAAAGCGCATCCGCGCTGAGCTTGAAGTTGCTCTGGAACCGGTAATTGAACCCGGCGCTGGCCGACCAGTTGGGTGCATAGGGAAGATGGTCCGGCGATTGATCGAAGAGGTGCGTGGCGCCGGCAAAGAGGGACAGGACGTCGAGAGGGGTCCAGGTGAGCGTGGCCTCGATGCCCCTGGTCCGGAAGTCGCCGATGTTTTCATAGTGCGGCGGGGCGGGGGAGGTCACCAGGATCAAGCGGTTCTTCCCGTCATCGGCGAAGTACGTGATGTCGGCGCGGAATTTTCTGCCGATCCCGTGGCTGAGGCCCGCTTCGTAATGGTCCACGGTCTCCGCGTCCAGCCTCTTCCACCTCGTGTTGCCTCCCCAGAGAAGGCTGGAGTTCGCCGCGACGTAGACGCCGGGGTAGCTGACCCCCTTCGCATAGGAGGCATGGAATTCCGTCGGCCCGTAGCCGACGACGAGGCCCGCCTGGGGGCCCCATTCGGCATCGAAGTCGCTGTGCGAGAAATAACGGACGCCGGCCGAGGGGATCGCATACCAGCCGCTCTTCTCCCCGAAGAGGTGGCTCAGGGCCGCGTAGGGCGAGAGGATGCGGAACGTCTCCCTGGGAAACGTGCTGTCCGGCCGGGGCGCATCCCTGTCGATCACGACCTTGCCGCCGATGAAATCCAGATCGATGCCGCCGAGGATCTCGCCGTTTTTCCAGGGGGTGACGGTCTCCTGCAGCCGGGCGCCGTAATTGTCCCAGTCCGTCCTGGTGTCGTAGAAGAAACCCGCCGGATCGCGCTGGTCCTGCCAGTCGCCCGTGCCCCGGTTCCAGTAGAGCTTCAGCGTTCCCCGCGCCGATGCGTACTGGTGGGCGATGGTGAACACCGTCATCTCGTCGTCTGAGCGGTAAGTGCCCTGGCGGGCCGCCGGCCTTCCTTCCGGTCCCGGGTCCTCGGCGAAATTGTTTGTTGCGTTCGCCGTGAGGCTCACGTACCAGGATGGATCGATCTGATGACCGACCCGGGCGAAGTATTCCTGCAGCTCCCCGCTGGAATCGTCCCGGTGCCCGCTCGAGGAGCGGAAACCCTGGAGGAGATAGTAATCGGTTTTGCCGATCTTGCCGCCGTGCTCGACCCCCTCGATGAAGGTGGAATGGGATCCGTAACCGGCCCGGACATTCGTATGAAACCCTTCCTCCGTCTGCCGCTTCGTGACCACGTTCACGACCCCGTAGGCGCCGTTGCCGAACAGGACGGGCTGCGCCCCCTTGTAGATGTCAATCCGCCGGGCCTGGTCGGCGCTCATGATGTCCATGAGGGGGTGGGCCCAGACGCCGACGACCTTCGGGATGCCGTCGACGGCCATCTGGATTTCGCCGCCGGGCCTGGAGCTTCCCATGCCGCGAATGTAGATGGCGCCGCCGTCGCCCCCTCCAAAGCTCCCGACGGGATTCTGGCGGGAGATGATCACGCCGGGGACCATCCGGACGGCCGACTGGAAATCCCGGGCGTTGAGATCTCGGATCTGGTCCTCCGTCACGGTGCTGACCTGGCTCCCCAGGCGGGTGACCGCATTGCCCTCCGTGATGGGCGATGCAACGACGACCACCTCCTCCAGGCGGGCCGCCTTCTTCTCCTCCGCGGCGCAAAGCGCAGGGGTCTGCAGGGCCAGGATGCAGGCCAGCAGCCATGTCCATGCGCAGTTTCCCTCCATTCCGCTCCCCTCCTCCCTCGTCGCGATTTGCGCCGCCGGGCGCTTCGCCCGGCGGAAACCGGCCCGGCCGTAACATGGATTTGATATTTGTGGCACTGATGGCCGAAAAGAAAGAGCCGCGGAGGATCCGCGGCTCGTGGCTCCGGCTCGGTGGCACGAGCCTTGAGTTCGTAGCACAGGCGCCTGGTGCTGTCAACCGATTTCCGGGGCCGGGTCGGCCCGGACGGGTCTGCCGGCTGCCTTCACCGCGTCCGTGCGGGGCGCCTCACTTCTTGAACGACGCTTTCATGAATTCCACGACGGCCTTCGTTTCCTCCGGGGACAGCGCGATGGCGGGCATGCGGCCCTTGCCCTCGACGATATCCTTCGAAATGGCCGCGTCGTCGTTGTTCTTCCAGAAGTCGGGACCGAAGGGGTCCGTCTGCATGATGACGCCCTTGCCGTCGCCGTCCGTTCCGTGGCACAGGGCGCAGCGGTTGTTGTAGATCTGTTTGCCGTCCTGCCCGAGGGCGGGGGCGGCGAGCGCGACCAGAAGGAGAATCCCCAGAATCGTCGCGATGGCGGGTGATGCGCAGGTCTTTCTCATCGACATGATACCCTCCCGGATGGATGGTTTTTAACGGACCGCTCCAAGGCGTGCCGGATGCGCATTCTACCGGATGATCTTTCCGCCGTCAACGCCCTTCCGGCTTGACCGTGCGGGCGAACTCGGGTAGAAGTATCCGATGCTTGAAACGGACGAGATTGCAGGCCGGCTTTACCGGCAGCTTGCGGAAAAGGGCCGACACATTGCCGTCGAGGACGTCCGGATCGGCGCAAGCTACGTCGCCGTCGTCCTGGCCGGGGGCCGTACGGGGCTTGCCGCCAGGCTGAAGGAGGCCGTCGGGGCGGAGATCGAGCCCCGCAGGGATGGAAGGCGGTTCACCGGCGGGGGCTCGGACAGACTGCTCGATTTTCTCGTCCGGCGGGCGGGAGTTGTCGAGCGTGCCCTGGGGCTGGCGGCGGCCAACGCCCTGATTCACCCGACGCCGCCCGGGGTTGAAGCGGACACGATCGATCTCATGGGCCTTCGCGCCGGCGAGCGGGTCGCCATGGTGGGCCTCTTCCGGCCCATCGTCCCGCGGATCGAGGCCGCCGGGGTGCAGCTCACCGTCATCGAGCGCGACACGCCGGAGAGCGAAAGGAGGCGGGCGCTCGGGAGCTGCGAGGTGGCCATCGTCACGGCAACGACGATCCTCAACGGGACCCTCGAGGGGATCCTCAACGAATTGGGCCGGCCCCGGCACGTGGCCCTCATCGGGCCGTCGACGCCTCTGTGCGAGGCGATCTTCCGGGACACGCCGGTGACGCACCTCGGCGGTTCCGCCGTTGCGGATACGGCGCGAATCCTCGAGGTCATCGCCCGGGGAGGCGGGACGCCCCAGATGAGGCCCTGGCTGCGGTTCGTGAACATCAGGGTGAACCGGTCATGAAGAAGATCCCCATCGTGTCCATCGTGGGCTTCTCGGGCAGCGGGAAAACGACGCTTGTCGAAAAGCTGATCCCCGAGCTGATCCGGCGGGGCCTGCGGGTGGCCACGATCAAGCACAACCGTCACGGCTTCGAGGTCGATCACGAGGGGAAGGACAGCTGGCGGCACCGACGCGCGGGGTCGGCGATGACCGTGCTGGCCTCGCCGGGCAAGGTGGCCGTCATGGCCGACACCGAGGGGGACCCGGGCCTCGCAGAGCTGGGGGAGCGGTTCATCCGCGATGTCGACGTGATCCTCGCGGAAGGCTTCAAGAAGAACCCTCACCCGAAGATTGAGGTCTGGCGCAGGGCCCTGGGGAGGGAGTTTCTCTCCGGGGAGGATGAGACGCTCCTGGCCGTGGCGGGGGACGACCCCGGGGGACTGGCGGTTCCGCGGCTCAGCCTCGACGACATCGCGGGCCTGGCCGATCTCATCGTGAACCGGGTGATCCGGCGATGACGGAATATATCGTCCACAATCTCTTTTCGACCGAGTCGGGCGTCGTCTGGCTCATTCTGAAGTGGGCGCTTGTCGTGCTGGCGGCGGGGTTCATCGGCCAGTTCGGTAAGGCCTTCGCCTCGTATCTGATCCGGAGGGCGGCCGAACGGCGGGAAAAGGAGGCGGAGCCGACGGCGGGGCGGGAGGCGCAGCCCCCGGCAGGCGGCCAGGAGCCCGTCCCGCCCGCGGAGCCGCAGGAGGCCACGGTCGCGGCTGCGGGCGGCGCCCTGAAGGATACCGAGGACAAGGAGAGGAAGAAAGCCCTCAAGGCACGGCAAAAGGCTGCGAAAAAAACGGCAAAGACAATCGCGAAGCTTTTCAAGTAAGGAAGAGGGGGCCATGAACGGAGAAAAACGGCCGGAAGGCGCATACGACGTCCTCATCATCGGCGGGGGGCCCGCGGGGCTCACGGCCGGGCTCTACGCGGCCAGGGCGAACTTCAGGACGCTGCTCGTCGAGTCCGGGATGGTCATGAGCCAGATCACGGTGACGCATCTCGTGGAGAACTACCCGGGCGTGCCGGACATAGGCGGGTACGATCTCGTGGAGAAGTTCAAGGAGCAGGCGAAGAAATTCGGTCTCCAGGGGGCCTATGCCGCCGTTGCGGGCCTGGAGAAGGCGACCCTCTCCGGGATGCCGGGCTGGAAGGTGAAGACCGACGCGGGCGATTTCGAGGCCCTCTCCGTCATCGTGGCCACCGGGGCCAACTGGCGCAAGATCGGCGTCCCCGGCGAGGCCGAGTTCACGGGCCGGGGCGTCTCCTACTGCGCCACCTGTGACGGGCCCTTCTTCCGCGAGCGGGAGGTCGTCGTCATCGGCGGCGGAGACACGGCCGTCCAGGAGGCCCTCTTCCTGACGAATTTCGCGAGCAAGGTGACGATCGTCCACCGCCGTGACCGTCTGCGCGCCACGCCGCTGCTGCGCGAGCGGGCCGCCTCGAACCCGAAGATCGCCTTCGCCTGGGATTCCATCGTGACGGAGATCGGCGGCAAGGAGGCGGTCACGCACGTGAGGGTTGCAAACGTGAAGGAGCCGGAAGAAACCCGGGAGATTCCCGCGGACGGCGTATTCGTCTTCATCGGGCTCGTTCCGAACACGGGGTTCCTCGAGGGGGCCGTGAAACTCGGCAGGGACGGCTACATCGTGGCGGACCGGGACATGAAGACCTCCGCGCCGGGGATCTTCGCCTGCGGCGACTGCATCGAAAAGCTCCTGCGGCAGGTCGTGACGGCCTGCGGCGACGGTGCCACGGCGGCCTTCTCGGCGCAGCTCTACGTTGAAGACCTAAAAGGCACAGGGTATCCAAGATAGGGCGAAAGGCGAAAGGCGAAAGGCGCAAGGCAGGATACCCTGCCCGTGGCCCTTCGCCTCACACCTTGAGTCGGGCTCAACACGAGGCCTTGTTTGAAGGCTCCGTAACACACATGCGCGACAAGCGCCGGACAGGGGATCCCGGTGAGTGACTTTCTAAACAGCTGGCAGCACCTGCCCGCGAAGATCAGCCCGGCCCTCTTCGAGATCGGCTCCTTCCAGGTGCGCTGGTACAGTCTCATGTACATCGTGGCCTTCGCCCTGACGTACCTGCTGATCGTCTACCGGCTGCGCACGGAGAAATTCCGCTATACGCGGGAGCAGATCCAGGATTTCATGGTCTGGGGCATTCTGGGACTGATCCTGGGAGGGCGCCTCGGGTATGTGATCTTTTACAACCTCGGCTATTTCATCCGGCATCCGCTGGAGATCATTTTGCCCTTTTCCTTCGCCAACGGTGTCAAGTTCGTCGGCATCAGCGGCATGTCCTTCCACGGCGGGCTCATCGGCATCGTCGTCGCCTCGGGCATTTACTGCTACGTCCAGCGGGTCCGCTTCTGGGATCTCGCGGACCTGCTGATCCCCTGCGTGCCCCTCGGGTACACCTTCGGGCGGATCGGCAACTTCGTCAACGGCGAGCTCTGGGGCCGGGCAACGACCGTCCCCTGGGGGATGTACTTTCCCCTCGACCCCACGCGGACGCTGCGCCACCCCTCCCAGCTCTACGAGGCCTTCTTCGAGGGACTGTTTCTCTTTGCGGTCCTCTGGGGCATCCGCCGGAAGCGGCCCTTCGAGGGCGCGTTCCTCGCCTACTACCTGATCGGCTACGGCGCCGTCCGTTTCTTCATCGAGTACGTCCGGGAGCCCGATGCGCACATCGGCCTGTACTTCGGGCTCATCACGATCGGCCAGATCCTCTGCCTGGCCATGATCCTCGCGGGTGCGGGTCTCTACCTCTACCTGCAATCCAAGGCCGGACGATAGCCGTTCGGCCGCGATGCCCGGACCCGCCGGCGACAAACAGGGAGGAAAGCACAATGGGAAAGAACGTCGTCATCGTCGGAGGAGCGGCGGGCGGTCCCTCGGCCGCCGCCGAGGCGAGGAGGCAGGACCCGTCGCTGTCGATTCGGATCATCGAACAGGGCGAGCACGTCTCCTTTGCGGCCTGACCCACTCCCTATTACATCGGGGATGTAATCAAGGACGAAAAGAGGCTTATCGCAAGGACCCCGGAGAAATTCGCCGAATCGGGAGTGGAGGTGCGCCTTCGAACCCGGGTCGAGGCGATCGACGCCTCCGCCGGCGCCGTCCGGCTCTCCGGCGGCACCACGCTTCCGTACGACGTGCTCGTCATCGCCACGGGGAGCAGGCCCATGATGCCGGGGATCCCGGGGGAGACGCTCGACGGCGTCTTCACCTTGAAAAACCTCTCCGACGCGATCCGGATCAAGGCGTACATCCGCGATCGGCACTGCCGCCGGGCGGTGATCCTCGGCGCCGGCTACATCGCCATGGAAATGAGCGAGTCGTTGAGGCGCATCGGGCTGCAGACGACGGTCGTCTACCGCGGTACGCTTCCGGCGAAAAAGTGGGATGGGGAGTTCTCGAAGCTCATCCTGGAGGAGATCACGCAACACGGCGTGGAGTTCATCCCCGGTATGAAGCCCGTGGCAATCGAGAAAGGGCGGGAAGGCTCCCTGCGGCTCCTGACGGACGGCCCTGTCATCGAGACGGACCTCGTCCTCATGGGGCTGGGCGTGACCCCCGAGGTGGAGCTGGCCAAGTCCGCCGGATGCGCCATCGGCGGGGGCACGGGGGCCGTGCAGGTCGATTTCACCCAGGAGACGTCCCGAGAGGGGATCTGGTCGGCGGGGGACTGCTGCGAGGTATTCCACCGGGTGAGCCGCCGATGGACGTCCATTCCACTCGGCGACATTGCGAACAAGCAGGGCCGCATTGCGGGCATCAACATCGGCGGACGCCCCGCGCGCTTCGAGGGGGTCGTGGGGGCCACGTCCTTCAAGGTTTTCGATCTGGAGGTGGCCGCCTGCGGTCTCGGCGAAAAGGAGGCCCTGGAAAGCGGTTTCAGCCCGGAGAGCGTCCTCGTGTGGGGCACATCAACGGCGAGGTCCATGGGAGGGCCGAGGTTGGGTCTCAAGCTGGTGGCCGACCGGTCCACGGGGAGGCTCCTGGGAGCCCAGGCCGCGGGCCGGGGCGGGGCCGTCAGGAAGATCGACGTGCTTTCCGCCTGCCTCTGGAACGAGGCCGACCTCGACGGGCTCGCCTACCTGGACCTTGCCTATGCGCCTCCCTTCGGCGGTGCGTGGGATCTGATCCACATCGGCGCCCAGGAGCTGCTCCGCAAAATCGTCTCTTCCTGATCCTCGGCGCCGGGACGGGGCCCGGGGCTCCATCCCGGGAGAGGGGACCAGGAATCGGATTGCGCGTCCTGCGCGAAGGAGGACCGGGAAAAGATGGCCGAATACATTCAGGTCATGACGACGACGGCGACACGGGAAGACGCCGCCAGGATCGCGGCGGTCTTGCTGGAAAACCGGCTGGCGGCCTGCGTCCAGGTCATGGGGCCCATCGAGAGCCACTACCGGTGGAAGGGGACCCTGGAGCGGTCGTCGGAGTGGCTCTGCCTCGTCAAGACGACCCGCGGGAACTATCGGGCCGTCGAAGAGGCGATCCACGCCAACCATTCCTACGAGGTGCCCGAGGTCATCGCCTGTCCCATCGAGTCCGGCAGCGAGGCCTACCTGGCCTGGCTTCGTGCCGAGACGGAGGGGTGAAGAATTTTTCTTGCAATTTCACCCCGTTCCCTTTTAGAAAAATAAAGTTTACTGTCAGACCAACACAACGGGCGTTATCGCCTGTCATGGAAAGGGCTCATTATGGGAACCACGAATCTTTACTCACTGCCCAAGCTGGGATTCGGGTACAAGGACCTCGAACCCTTCATTTCCGAGGAACAGCTGCGGCTCCACCACGAGAAGCATCATGCGGCCTACGTGACGGGGGCCAACGGCCTGCTCGAGCGGATTGAGAAGGCGCGGAGGGAAAAGGCCGACCTCGACATGAAGGCGACCCTGAAGGATCTCTCGTTTCATCTGGGCGGACACGTTCTGCACTCGCTGTTCTGGGCGAACCTGGCCCCGAAGGGCAAGGCGGCGGACAGGCCCGCGGGGCTCCTGGCCACGGCCATCGACAAGGAGTTCGGCGGCTACGAGCAGTTCAGGAAGGAGTTCACCCAGGCGGCCGTGAGCGCCGAGGGCTCGGGCTGGGCGGCGCTGAGCCACTGCACCCTGACGAACCGTCCGGTCATCATGCAGATCGAGAAGCACAACGTCAACGTCTACCCCGGGCTTCGAATCCTCCTGGTCCTGGATGTCTGGGAGCATGCCTACTACGTGGACTACAGGAATCTCCGCGCGAAGTTCGTCGAGGCCTTCTGGAACATCGTGAACTGGGATGAGGCGAGCCGCCGGTTCGAGGATTCCCTGAAGTAAGGAACACGCCGTCCCCGGGCCCGGCGGGCCCGGGGACGATACCCATATCCCTGTTTTTCCTGCCCGACGCCCATCAACCCTCGCGAGCACGCCGGAACGGAGCCGATGCGCCTCAGAGTCGAGACATCCGGAAAAGCAGGGGGGAGAAACACGGTGGCGTCCTGGGTCCAGGCGGTCCGCGCCCAGTTCGTGCCGCCCAGTTTTATCCCCGTGACCCTTGCCGCCGCCATTGCCTGGGCGAGGCACGACGTCTTCGACCCCGTTGCCTTCCTCCTCGTGTTCATCGGGGTGACGGTGCACCACTTCGGCCTCAACATGCTTGACGACGTCTTCGACTATGTCCATGCCGTGGACAGGGCCTGGGGAGGCGAGAAGAACCCCTACACGGGCGGAAGCGGCGTGCTCACGGAAGGAATCCTCACCGTGGGCGATCTCAAGAGGGGCATCGCCGTCTGCTACGGCGTCACGATCGCCGTCTGGATCTGCTTGGCCGGCCTGAAGGGATGGCCTGTTCTGCTCATCGGGGCCGTCGGGATCCTGTCGTCCATTTTCTACACGGTTCCCCCCGTCAAGTTCGCCTACCGGGGCTACGGCGAGCTGGGGCTGCTGGTCAACTTCGGGCCCGTCCTCGTGATGGGGTCCTACTACGTCCAGCGGCAGACCTTCGATATCGAGCCGCTGGTCGTCTCCCTCATCCCGGGGTTTCTCATGTGGTCCATGATCGTCATCAACGAGATCCCCGACTACGAGGAGGACCGGCGGAGCGGCAAGATGAACCTCGTGGCCCGTTTCGGCCGCGAGACGGGGATGATCCTGTACGGGGCCGGGCTCCTCTTCGCTTTCGGAATCCTGGCCGGCACCGTTCTCGTCGGCCTGGCGCCCCTGCCGGTTCTTCTGGGGCTGCTGGCCCTGCCGACGGCGCTCCGCTCGGTGCGGATCCTGAGGGAGCATTACCGGGACCGGCTGATGGTGATCCCCGCCAACCTCGCCGTCATCAAGGTGTACCTGATCACGGGGGTGGCCATGATTGTCGGGTACCTCGTCCACGGGGTGACGGGGTGGTGAGGGACTCGAATCATTCTGTCTCGGGCGAAGGTGAGAAGGTAAGAAGGTGAGAAAGTTGGATAGACGGGCGGCAAGACGAGTGCTCTCCGCTTCTCCAACCTTCTTACCTTCACACCCTCTTACCCTCTCATTGATGATGAGGCATTGTTCCGTACGATGAAAAAAAAACATGTCAAACACGACCCCAAGGTCCTCGTCGTCGGGTCGGTCACGATCGACCGCATCGTCGAAAACCGCAGGACGGCGGAGCGACTGGGCGGGGTTGCCACCTACGGGGGGATCACGCTACAGCGACTTGGGGTTGGGACGGCCGTCGTGACGAACATCGCCGGGGCGGACCGGTCCATTCTCGGCATCCTGGCGGAGGAAGGGCTTTCCGTCCACGCGGGAGCCGGCCCCCGCACCACGCGCTTCGTCAACGAGTCCCGCGGGGACTTTCGCGAGCAGCGCATGCCGGAAGCGGCGATCCCCATCTCGTCAGTCCAGATCGGGCCGTTCCTTGCAGCGGTCCGCCACATCCACGCGGGCCCCCTTCACCCGGACGACATCGAGCCGGAAGCCGTGACGCTGATGGCGGAATCGAAGAGGCTCGTCAGCCTCGATGTCCAGGGGTATCTCCGCAAAGCCGAGGACGGGCGTATCGTCGCCGCCGTATCGACCGGTCTCGAGGGGGCGCTGCGCGCCGCCCACATCATCAAGGCCGACGAGGGGGAACTGACCCTCATGCTCGATCACTTCCGCGAGAGCCTGCCCGGGTTCCTGCAGCGATTCCGCATCGACGAGGCCGTCGTCACGCGGGGCTCGCGGGGAGCGGGCGTGTGGACCCGAGCGGGCGAGGGATGGCACTTTGCCGCCGAAGCGGTCCGGCGGCCCGTGAGCACCGTGGGGGCGGGCGATGTCTTCTTTGCCGCTTACCTTGCGGCCCGCGTGTACCGCAAGCTTGACATCGACATGGCGGCCGGGTTTGCCGCGGGACTTGCAGCCAGGCAGGTCGCCGGGAAGCACCTCCCGCCGGCGTTGCTCGATTTGACAGCCGCGGCGCCGGGGGGAAAGACGCGGTAGAAATTGTCCAGCCCTGGCCTTGCTCCGTTCGCCTCAAGCCGTTCCCGAAACGGGGCCGCTCAAGGACGTCCTTGACAAGTTGGCGGGGGTGCGGAAGAAGATGGAGAACATTTCACCTTCTCACCTTCTGCGCGCATACACCGGCGGCGGAGTTTATTCGGCGAAGTTAAATCAGGTCTACAGGCAAGGGGTAAGAGATGAAGGTTGCCACGACGGAAGAGATGAGGGCGATGGACCGCTATGCCATCGAGACGCTGGGCATTTCCGACGAGATCCTCATGGAGAACGCCGGCATTGCCGCGGCCTGCGCGCTGGCCGGCGAGATGGAGATCGCGGGCAGGCGCTTCGCCGTCTTCTGCGGCGGCGGGAACAACGGGGGCGACGGGTTCGTCGTGGCCCGGAAGATTCACTCGGGTGGGGGCATCGTCAAGGTCTTCCTGCTGGCCGACAGGAACCGTTACAAGGGAGCGGCGCGCAAGAACCTGGACAGGCTGCTCAATCTGGCCGTGGACGTGAAGCCGGTGGAGTCCGTCGAGGACGTGCGGAGCTACATCCTTCATTCCCATGCCATCGTCGACGCCATCTTCGGCACGGGGCTGGACCGGGACGTGGAGGGCCTGCCGCGCGAGGTGATCGAGCTCATCAACGCGTCGGGCAAGACCGTCCTGAGCCTCGACATCCCCTCGGGGGTCAACGGCGACACGGGCAACCTGATGGGCGAGGCCATCCGGGCGACGGCCACGGTGACCTTCGGACTGCCGAAGCGGGGAAACCTCCTCTACCCGGGTTTCCTCTGCGGGGGAAAGCTCTACGTGACGCACATCTCCTTTCCCCCCGAGCTCTACGATTCGGAAACCATCCGTGTCGAGGTCAACGACCCGCCCCCGCTCCCTGGACGCGCGCCCTGGGGCCACAAGGGGGATTTCGGAGACGTCCTCTTTGTTGCGGGCGCGGCCGGCTATTACGGGGCGCCCGCCTTCTCGGCCCTGTCCTTCCTGAAGGCCGGAGGCGGCTACTCGCGCCTGGCGGCGCCCGCTTCGGTTGTCCCGGGGCTTGCCGCGCAGGCGGGCGAGATCGTCTTCGTCCCCCAGAGGGAGACCGCGTCGGGCAGCATTGCCTTGCGCAACAGGGCAGCCCTTCTCGAACTGGCGGGAAAGGTGGACCTGGTCGTGCTGGGCCCGGGGCTCTCGCTTGCCGAAGAGACGCAGAAGCTCGTCCGGGAGCTTGCGGCGAAGATCGAAAAGCCGGTCCTCATCGACGGCGACGGGCTCACGGCCGTCGCGAAGAACTCCCGGTTCCTCAAGAAGCGCCGCTACGAGACCGTCCTGACGCCGCACGCGGGCGAGATGGCCCGGATTACGGGCAAGAGCGTCGACGCCATCGAGAAGGACCCCGTTGGCATCCTCCGTGAAACTGCGGCGGCTCTCGACTCCATCGTCGTCCTCAAGGGGGCACACACCCTCATCGGCTTCCCGGATGGCCGCGTCTTTGTCAACATGAGCGGCAACCCGGGGATGGCCACGGCCGGGTCGGGCGACGTGCTCACGGGGGCAATCGGCGCCATGTTCGGCCTGGGGTTACCCCTCCAGGAGGCGGTGAGGGCCGGCGTGTTCATCCACGGCCTCGCCGGGGACATCGCCGCGGCGGGCAAGGGGGAGGACGGCATCACGGCCCGCGACATCATGGAGGGCCTTCCCAGGGCCGTCGCCATGGTCCGGGAGCAGGACCTCGGCGAAATCGCCGAGAAGAAAGGACTGTACCTGATCTAGGGATTCGGTTGCGGGGATGGGGGAAAAAGAACGGCGGGAGGAAATCCCGCCGTCTCGTTGTTCCGTTGTCTTTTGACGATCCCCGGGACCCCTTCTTCAGAGGGTGCGCTCGGCGATGAAGTCGGCCATGGCCAGGAGCGCCGCCTTCGCCTCGCCGTCCCGGAAGGGCGCCAGCCGGGCCTTGCCGTCGGCGATGATGGTCCTTGCCCGGTCCAGCGCATAGGGGATGCCGTCGTATTTTCCGATGAGGCCGAAGACCGCCGCGATATCCTCGTCGGTTGCCTGTTTTCTCTCGACGATCCCCCGGATGGTTTCCTTCTCCCCGGCCGTGCACCGGGCGAGCGTCCGGATGAGCGGCAGGGTGATCTTTCCCTCCCGGATGTCCATGCCGATGGCCTTCCCGAACTCCTTCTCGGCGGCCACGTAGTCGAGCGTGTCGTCGGTGAGCTGGAAGGCGAGCCCCATGGCGTGCCCGAAGGCCCGCAGGGCCTCGACCCGGTCGGGCGACGCCCCGGCCATCAGCGCCCCCACGGCGCAGGCGGCGGCGATCAGGACGGCCGTCTTCTTCTCGATGAGCGTGAAGTAATCCTCCTCGGTGATCCCCGCGTCTCCGCACTTCAGGAGCTGAAACACCTCGCCCTCTGCCATGGTGTTCGTTGTCTCGGAGATGAGCTGGATAATGGCTAGGTCCCCGTCGCGCGTCATCAGGGTGAAGGAGCGCGAATAGAGAAAGTCCCCCACGAGCACCACCGACGCGTTTCCCCAGACGTTGTTGGCCGAGGGCCGGCCCCTGCGCGTCTCGGCGCCGTCCACCACGTCGTCGTGCAGCAGCGTGGCCGTGTGGATGAATTCGATCACCGCCGAAAGGGGGTAGCGCCTCTCCCCGCGGTATCCGCACAGGTCCGCCGAGGCCAGGAGCATGAGGGGGCGGAACCGTTTTCCGCCGCTCGAGATGAGGTGGTTGATGACCTGGGGGATGAAGGGAATCTCCGAATGGAGGTATCGGCCGAGGTGTTCTTCCACCTGCCTGAGGTCGGGCTCGTAGCGGCGCAGGACGTCGGTCATGTTCATGGGCAGTCATCCCGTATGCGAAGATGGTGACGCACTGCCGTGCTCTTATCGGAGATGCCGCGAAATGTCAAGGCGGCCGCCCCCGCGGGCCCGTTCCAAAAAAGGGCTTTACAGCCCGCCGGTTTTCCATACAATGATTGCGCAGGGAACCGCCGCGGATCGAGCCTTTGCGGCACGCGCCGCCGATCCCGACTCCAGGCGAAAGTGGGCCCATGTCAGTCAAGCGAGCCGTTTTCTTCATCTCCGACCGGACGGCGATCACCGCCGAGACCTTCGGCCACAGTCTCCTGATCCAGTTCGACGACGTCGACTTCCAGAAGATCACGCTTCCCTTCATCGACTCTCTCTGGAAGGCGCAGGACGCCCTCGAGCAGATCAACGACGCGCGGGAGCACACGGGATCGCGTCCCATCATCTTCAGCACGATCGTCAACTCCCAGGTCCGCAAGCTGATCCTGTCGTGCGAGGCCACCGTGGTAGACCTTTTCGACGCGTTCATCGGGCCCCTGGAGGAGGAACTGCGGGTCCAGCCGACCCTGGGCGGGAGTTCCCACCCCTCGGCGGGTGAAGAGCTCGACGTCAGGATCAATGCCGTCAACTTCGCCCTCACCAACGACGACGGGATCACCACGAAGAACTACGACAAGGCGGACGTCGTCCTGGTGGGCGTTTCGCGCACCGGGAAGACGCCGACCTGCCTCTACCTGGGCCTGCAGTACGGCGTCTACGCCGCCAACTATCCCCTGACGGAGGAGGACCTCCTCATCGAGTACCGGAAGATCCCCGGCGTTCTCCAGCCGTACCGCAACAAGCTCTACGGTCTCACGATCAACCCGGATAGGCTCCAGAAGATCCGCGCCGCCCGTCGCCCCACCGGCCGTTACTCGTCGCTCGAGCAGTGCCAGAAAGAGATCTCGCTGGCCGAGTTCCTCTACGTCTCCAAGAACATCCCCTACCTGAACATCACCACCATGTCGATCGAGGAGATCGCGGCGACGGTGATGCACAAGAGCAAGCTGCAGCGGCGCATCTTCTGATATGCCCGTGACCGGGGGCGCATCCCGTCAGGCATTGCGATCATTTGCCGGTACTGCGTTTGTGAAGCTAGGAAGAGCAGAAGTCAGGAAGAGCGGACAAGACAAGGAATCTTTCCTCCATTCCTATCTTCCGCTCTTCTTATCTTCCTTACTTCAGGTCTTTTCACCCGGTTCCGTTCCCGCGATCGTTTCGCGGGCCGTCACCCGGACCTCGTCCATGGCCTCGGGCAGCTCCCGGCTCGTCGAGACGCCCAAGTCCCTGAAGCGGCGGAAGGAGGGCATGAGCCTTGTCTCGATGGAGCGGACGGCGTCGTTGTGCGCCTCGACCGCCTTCGAGAGGTTCGTCCCCGCCCGCCCGATGTGGTCCGCGACGACGGAGAAGCGTTCGTAGATCTCCCGGCCCAGGCGGTTGATCTCCCGCGCGCCGGTGGCCACCTGCTCCTGCTGCCACCCGTAGGCCACGGCCTTGAGAAGCGCGATGAGCGTCGTGGGGGTGGCGAGAATCACCTTGCGGAGGCTGCCGTCCTCGATGAGGCCCGGGTCGTTCTCGATGGCGGCGCTGAAGAAGGTCTCGCCGGGCAGGTACATGACCACGAGCTCGGGCGACTCCTCGAACTGGTCCCAGTAGGCCTTGGACCCCAGCCCGTTCATGTGGGCGCGCACGGCCGCCACGTATCCCGCGAAGGCCTTCTTGCGGTCCTCCTCGCCGGAGGCCTGCAGGGCATTGAGGAAAGCGTCCACGGGCGCCTTGGCGTCGACGACGATGACCCGGCCGTTGGGCAGCCGCACGATCATGTCGGGCCGGAGCTTTCCGGCTTCCGTGTCCACCGTGACCTGCTCGTCGAAATCGCACCAGGGCGCCATACCGGCCAGCTCGGCCGCGCGCCGCAGCGACATCTGTCCCCAGGAGCCGCTCACCTGGGGCTTGCGAAGGGCCGTGGACAGACCGGCCGTTTCCCGCTGCAGGGCCTCGTTCATGGCGCCGAGGGCCTGGATCTGCCGGGAGAGATCCCCGGCCTGCTCGGCCCGGACCCTCTCCATCTCCCGCAGCTGCTCCTCGTAGCGCTTCAGGGTCTCCTGGAGCGGCCGGATCGTCCCCTCGAGCCCTGCCTGGTGCTCGCCGAGCTTCCCCTTCGTCTGCTCGAGGATCCGGCCGAGGTTTTCCGTGGCGAGCTCCAGGAAACTGCGGTTGCTGCTTTCGAGGGCGGCCGATGCCTGGGCCCGGAAGGTGTCGGCCATCTCCGTCCTCATCGTCTCGATGACTCCCCGCTGCCGTTCGATGCTGCGGGCGGACTCGTCCAGCCGGGCCTGGGCCTCCACGGCCTGGACCCGCTCGTCGTCGAGAGCCTTGCGCAGCCCGGCGATCTCGCCCTCCGACAGATCGAGCTGGCGCCGCAGCTGGTCCATCTGCCCCTCGGCGTAACGCGCCCGGCCTTCCAGCTCCGTGACCCGCGCGGAGAGGCTCCGCCGGATCTCGTTGACCTGATTGAAAATTTCCTTCTGCGCGGCCAGCCGCGCGATGACCCACAGCAGGATCCCGCCGGCAGTGAAGCCGGCCGCGAAGATGATCACGAGGTCGATGGACATGGAGCCTCCGGGAGATGGCAAATGGCAAAGGGCAAAAGGAAAAAGGCATGGTTGCGACGACTTCCCTTAAGTCTTTTCCCTGTGCCTGACGCCCATCTTCTATCATTATCCCCGCAACTTGGCAAAGGATTCGGCATCCGCTCGCCGGCACCGGGGACGGGGTCTCACGGGGGTCATGAACCGCGCATACGCATCGTCGCAGCACGCTGTGGCATCGCAAAGCATGCCGCCGAGCCGGCGCGACGCCCCTGCTCCGTCTGCCGGAAAGGCCTCCTGCAAAGGCTATGGGACACAGAGGGCGGAAAGTGTTGCGGGTAGGGGGTTTGAAGAGGGAGGACCGGAAAAGGTTGCCGGGAGGGCCTTTCGGAGCCCGAGAGACCAGAAAGGGGCACGTATCTTGCATTTCGACGGGACGGCTTCTCGGGAATTTGCCGGGAAAAGGTCTCTTCATCGCGAAAAATTTTTCGGGGAAATGTGAAAAAAGCTAGACCGCGAGGGATTCCTGGGCTATACTTCCACCGGTTTGCAATCCGGTGGCGGATTTCCTTTTGAAAGGGGGATGGTTGTCAAAACACCGAACGAAGGAAACAAGCGTGAAGGATTCACGGCAAACCCAATCAATCCAATCAAGGAGGAGAGTTTTAAATGAACAAGGGACAACTCGTTGAAGTGGTAGCCAAGGCGCTTGGCTCCAAGAGCGCGGCGGAAAAGGCCATCAATGCAACCCTGAAGGCGGTCACGGACGCCCTGAAGAAGGGCGACAAGGTCACATTGGTCGGCTTCGGGACCTTCTCGGTCACCAAGCGCGCCGCCCGCACCGGCCGCAACCCCCAGACCGGCAAGGAAATCAAGATCAAGGCGAAGAAGGTACCCAAGTTCACCGCCGGCAAGGCTCTCAAGGACACCATCAGGTAGAAACGGTTGCCCTGAACCCCCCGGTGCCCCCCAACACCGGGGGTTTTTTTTATTCAAAAACAGGCGACGGGCTTCGGGCCGAAGGCACCGGAAAATCCCGCATCCGCCGTTTCCGCCTCTCTCCGGTCATGTCCGTCGCATCCATCGATTGCGCTTTGCTGTCCTGCAATGAAATATTTCGTTTGAGGTTCTCACGGGGAATCGAGTACAACGGGGATCATGCCCGGCCTGAAGCTCTACACCAGCAATCGCCTCGAGGCGCTCGCCGGCAAGCTCGAGGAGACCCTGCGCGTGCCGCCCGCCTCGCCCATGACCCCGGAGGTCGTCCTGGTCCAGAGCCGCGGCATGGAGCGCTGGCTCTCGCTGGAGCTGGCCGGACGCCTGGGGATCTGCGCCAACGTCCGGTTCCCCTTCCCCAACCATTTCATCGAGGAGATCTTCCGGGCGGTTCTGCCTGACCTGCCGGGCTCCCCGGCCTTCGACCCGGAGGTGCTCACCTGGCGGGTCATGAGCCTGCTGCCCCGGTGTCTGGAGGACGAGGGGTTCGAGCCCCTGAGGGCCTACCTGGCCGGGGACGGCCGCGGTCTCAAGCGCTATCAGCTCAGCCGCATCATCGCCCGCCTCTTCGACCAATACCTCGTCTTTCGCCCCGACATGGTGCTCGGCTGGGAGGAAGGGAAAGACCGCCACTGGCAGGCGGCCCTATGGCGGTTGCTTGCGGGGGAGGCTCCCGGGTCGCACCGGGCGGCCAGATGGAGGGCGGCCCTCGCCCGCCTGCAGAACCCCGGGCCGGGAGGGGCCCCGCTGCCCGGGCGGGTCTCCATCTTCGGCATCTCGGCCCTTCCCCCCTTCCATCTCCGCATCCTCGAGGCCGTCGCGCGCACCGTCGACGTCAACCTCTTTGTCATGAATCCCTGTCGGGAATACTGGTACCTTATCTACTCCGACCGCGAGATGCGTCGGCTCGTCGACCGGCTCGGGACGGCCCCCTCCGACGAGGCCCTGCACCTGGAGAGGGGAAACAGCCTGCTCGCCTCGATGGGGGCCCTGGGCCGGGACTTTCTTCGGATGGTCTACGACACGGGGTGCGAGGAGGCGGACGTCTCCGTGGAGCCGGCAGGCGGAAGCCTCCTGTCGCAGATCCAGTCCGACATCCTCAACCTGCGCGACCGGGGCGCCGACGGCACGGAAAAGACAGCCGTTTCCGCCGTCGACGACTCGATCCGGGTCCACTCCTGCCACAGCCCCATGCGCGAGGTCGAGGTCCTCCAGGACCGGATCCTCGAGATGCTCGACCGCGACCCGACGCTCACGCCGGCCGACATCCTGGTGATGACGCCCGAGATCGAGAGCTACGCCCCCTTCATCGAGGCCGCCTTTTCCGTGCCTCGCGGCGACAGGCGCCGCATCCCCTTCAGCGTCGCGGACCGTGGCCTGCGCAGGCAGAGCACGCTGGCGGACGCGTTCCTCCGCCTCCTCGATCTCGAGGGAAGCCGGATGGGCGCCACGGAAGTGGCCGCTTTCCTCGAGACGGACTCCCTGAGGCGGCGGTTCGGCCTGGGGGCCGACGATCCGGCCCTCATTCACCGGTGGATCCGCGACACCGGCATCCGGTGGGGCGTGGACGGGTCGAGCCGCCGGCAGCAGGGCCTCCCGGCGTTTTCGGAAAACACCTGGCAGGCGGGGATCGACCGGCTGCTCCTCGGGGTTGCCCTGCCGGCCAGGGGGGACGGGGTTTTCATGGGCATCGCCCCCCACGAGGGGGTGGCCGAGGGGGAGGCATCGACGCTCGGCTCGTTCCTTGCTTTTCTGGACAAGCTCTTCGCCTTCGCCCGGTCCCTCGAGGAGCCCCGGGACCTTGCTGGGTGGGCCTCCCACCTCGGGGCCGCCCTCGACGAGTTCTTCCTGCCCGAGGGGGGCGAGGAAGACGAGGCACAGGTGCTGCGCCGGGCGCTTGCCGGGATGGCGCGGCGGCAGGAGCAGTCCGGTTTCGACGGGAAGTTCGGCGCCGGTGTCCTGAAGGCCTGCCTCGAGGAAGCGCTCCAGGAAACGGGGACGGCCTCGGGCTTTCTCACGGGCGGCGTCACGTTCTGCGCCATGCTCCCCATGCGGAGCATTCCCTTCCGGGTGGTCTGCCTCATCGGCCTGGACGACGCGGCCTACCCGAGGCAGACAGCCGCGCCCGGCTTCGACCTGATGCGGGAGCGCCCTCGACCGGGCGACCGGTCGCGCCGCCTCGACGACCGCTACCTCTTTCTCGAGGCGCTCCTGTCGGCCCGGGAGAAGCTCTGCATCAGCTACACGGGGCAGAGCATCCAGGACAACAGCGAGCGGCCGCCGTCGGTTGTCGTGAGCGAGCTGCTCGACTATGTCGAGCAGGGCTTCGAGATCCCGGGCATGGCAGACATCCGAGACGCGCTCGTCGTGAAGCACCGGCTGCAGGCCTTCAGCCCTGAATACTTCCGGGGGGGCGCGCTCTACAGCTACTCCGCCGAAAATGCCGCCGGGGCGGCGGCGTCCGTGGCCGCACCCCGCCCGAAGACGCCCTTTATCGCCTCGCCCCTTTCCGAACCGCCGCCCGCGTGGAGGACCGTTGACGTCCATGCCCTTGTCCGGTTCTTCGCCAACCCTGCCCGCCACCTCCTCACCCGCAGACTGGGGCTCCGTCTCGACGAGGCGGGGGCGCTCCTGTCCGACGTGGAGCCCATGGGGATCGAGGGCCTCGAAAAATACGAGCTGGGCGAGCGGCTCGCGGCCCGCTGCATCGAGGGACTCGAGGCGCGGGAGCTGATGCCCGCGGCGAGGGCGCTGGGGACCCTCCCGCCGGGAATGCCCGGGGAGTGCTGGTTCCAGGAGCTCTGCACGGGAGCGGATGCCTTCGCCGCCCGCGTGAGGCCGCACCTGCGGGGCGAGCCCCTGGGGACGATCGATCTGGACTGCGCACTGGGGCCCTTCCGGCTCACGGGGCGGCTTCCGCTCGGAATGCCGTCGGGCCTTGTCCACTACCGGTTTGCGGCGGTCCGGTCGAGAGACCTGCTGCGCGCCTGGATCCATCACCTCGCCCTCGGCGCCGGGGCGGGGGAGCGCTACCCGGGGCGCTGTGTGGTCCTGGGCAGGGAGGAGGGCTATGCCTTCGGACCCGTCGAGGGCCGGGAGCGCCTCCTGGAGGATCTGCTGGAAACTTACTGGTGCGGCCTGACGATGCCCCTGCCGTTTTTCCCCGAGACGGCCCGCGTCTACGTGTCGCGGCTCCTCAAGGGAAAGACCGGCGATGAGGCCCTGAGGGATGCGGGCCGGACCTGGGCGCCGGAGCGCGGGTACGCCGAGGGGCAGGACCCGTATTTCCGCTTCTGTTTCGGCGGTGGGAAGGAAGCGCTGGACGACAGGTTCCGGGAGCTTGCCGGGGCCATCCTGGGGCCCCTGCTCGAGCATGCCGGGGAGGTGCGCTGAGATGCCCGAGGCCACAGCCCGCTTCGATCTGCTGACAAGCCCGCTCGACGGGCGGAACCTCATCGAGGCAAGCGCCGGCACGGGGAAGACCTACGCCATCGCGGGCCTGTTCCTGCGCCTGATCGTGGAGAAGCGCCTGGCGCCCTCGGATATCCTCGTCGTGACCTACACGGTGGCGGCCACGGAGGAGCTGCGCGACCGGATCCGGAAGATGATCCGGGAGGCACTGGGCGTGCTCGCCGGGAAGGGGACGGACAAGGCCTTCCTCGCGGATTTCACCCGCGGGCTTGCCGACCCGAAGGATGCCCGGGACCGGCTGCGCGAGGCCTTGCGTGGGTTCGACGAGGCCCCTGTCTTTACGATCCACTCCTTCTGCCGGCGGATGCTCTCCGAGAACGCCTTCGAGAGCGGCAGCCCCTTCGACACGGAGCTGCTGCCCGACGAGCGCCTGCTGCGGGAGGAGATCGTCCGCGATTTCTGGCGTCGCCACTTCTACGAGGCGCCCCCCGAGTTCATCCTCTACGCGCGGGAGCGCTTCAAGGGCCCGGCATCGTTTCTTTCCCTGCTTCGGGCGGCGCCCTTCCGTCACGACGCGAGGATTCTCCCCGAGGCCCTCCCCGAGGCCCTGACGGGTCTCGAAGCGCTGCGGGACGGATTCGCCCGCCTGCGCCGCTCCTGGCCGAAGAGCCGCGCGGGGGTGGAGAGGGCCCTCCGGGAAGGGTCCCTGAACCGGACGAAGTACGGCAAGCCGGAGCACCTCCTGGAGGCCATGGATGCCTTCCTGGCCCGCCCTTGGGCGGCGCTGCCCCTGTCGGAGGAGCTGATGAAGTTCAGCCCCGCCGTGCTGGCCGGGGCCGTGAAGAAGAACGGCATCGTCCCGGCCCATCGGTTCTTCGACCGTTTCGCGGAGTTCGAGGGCGCGGCCCGGGACGCCTCCGTCGGGATGGAGGGGCACGTCCGCTTCCTGCGCTGCGAGCTGTTCCGGTACGTGAGGCAGGAGCTGGCTGCACGGAAGCGGCGGCGCAACCTGCGCTCCTACGACGACCTTCTGGCCGATCTGCGGGAGGCGCTCCGGTCAGAGGGCACGGGCGCCCTTGCCGGGGCCATACGGAAGAAATACAGGGCGGCGCTGGTCGACGAGTTCCAGGACACGGACCCCGTGCAGTTCGCCATCCTCGAGTCCGTTTTCGGGCAGGGCGAGGCGGCGCTCTTCCTCATCGGCGACCCGAAGCAGGCGATCTACAGCTTTCGCGGGGCTGACCTCTTCGCCTACATCCGCGCCGCCTCCTGCGTGGAGAGACGTTACACGCTCGCCGAGAACTGGCGCTCGGAGCCGGGGCTCGTCCGCGCCGTCAACAGCCTGTTCGCGCGGCCGGAGCACCCGTTTCTCTACGAGGCCGTTCCCTTCGAAGAGGCGCGGGCGGCTGTCCGCCAGGTCCCCGTGCTGACGGCCGGCGGGCGCGCCGAGCCCCCACTGAAGATCTGGACCCTCGACGGCGGCGGGAGGGTGACCGTCGAGCAGGCCCGGGAGCGCATCCGCCGGGCCGTGGCGGCCGAGGCCGCGCGGCTCATCGAGGCGGGGCGGCGGGGCGAGTGCCGGATCGGGGACAGGCGCCTGCGGGAGGCCGACATCGCCGTCCTCGTGCGCACGAACAGGGAGGCCCTGCTCGTGCAGGAGGCCCTCTCCGAGCTTGGCGTCCACAGTGTCCTCTATACCACGGGCAACCTCTTCGACACCGAGGAGGCCCGCCAGATGGAGCTGGTGATACGGGCCGTCGCGGAGCCGAACGACGAGGCGGCCGTCCGGACGGCGCTCGCCACCGGCCTGATGGGGATGGACGGAGGCGCGATCGAGAGGCTCATGGGCGAGGGCGCGGCGTGGGAGGAGAGGATCCGGCGGTTCCACGACTGGCATGACCTGTGGGAGCGCCACGGCTTTTTCGTCATGTTCCGGGGTCTCCTGCAGGCCGAGGGGGTCAGGGAGCGGCTGCTGTCCCTCCCGGGGGGCGAGCGCAGCCTCACCAACGTCCTGCACCTGGCCGAGGTGCTCCACGGCGAGGAGTCTCACCGCCGCCCCGGCATGGGCGGGCTCATCCAGTGGCTCGCGACGCAGCGCGACGACGAGACGCCGAGGCTCGAGGAGCACCAGCTCCGGCTCGAGAGCGACGCCGACGCCGTGAAGGTCGTCACGATCCACAAAAGCAAGGGGCTCGAGTACCCCGTCGTGTTCTGCCCCTTCAACTGGGGGTCGTCCCGCGTGCGGCGGGACGTCTACAGCTTCCACGACGAGGGGGACGGCTGGCAGCTCAACGTGGCGCTGGAGGATGCCGGCGAAGACGCCCGCCGGGCGGCGGAGCGGGAACAGCTCGCCGAGAACGTCCGCCTGCTCTACGTGTCCGTGACGCGGGCGAAGAACCGGTGCTATCTCGTCTGGGGGCCCATCAACAGGTCGGAGACCTCTTCGCTGGCCTGGATCCTTCACGGGCCGAAGGGCGGCCCGTCGTCCGCCGTCGACGACACGGCGGCCCGCGTCGGCGCCATGGACGGGGAGAGCCTGAGGAGCGAGCTGCAGGCCGTCGCCGCCGCCTCGGGCGGGACCGTCGAGGCCGGACCGATGCCCGAGACGCCGGCCCGCGTCATCCTTCCCGTCGAAGGCCGGACGGGGCCGCTCCGGGCGCGCGAGTTCTCCCGGGAGGCGGGGCGCGCCTTCGAGATCGCCAGCTTCTCGTCCCTCGTCGAGGATGCGGGCCGCGGGGCGGCCCCCGGGGACGACGCCGCGGAGCTTCCCGACCACGACGAGAGGACGCCCGGGCGCGGCGGCGGCGAGACGGGGGATCTGCAGGGAATCTTCGCCTTCCCCCGCGGGCCGCGGGCGGGCAAGTGCCTTCATGCCGTCTTCGAGCGGCTCGACTTTGCCGACGCGGGCCGCGGCACCGTCGCCGGCATCGTCGGGGAGGCGCTCGCGGAGTACGGCTACGGGGCGCATTGGTCGGACGACCTGTGCGACATGATCGGCCGGGTCGTCGCGGCGCCCCTCGAGGCGGCCCGGGGTGTCCGTCTCGAGGGCCTTCCCCGCGAGAGGTGCCTGCACGAGCTGGGCTTCACCTTTCCCCTCAGGCCCCTCACCCCCGCGGCGCTCGGGGATCTTTTCGCCGGGGCCGCGGGCGGCGCGGGCGACATCCCGGAACGGATCGGCTCGCTCCGCTTCCGGCCCGTCGAAGGCTTCATGAAGGGGTTCATCGATCTTGTGTTCGAGCACGGCGGACGGTACTACCTCGTCGACTGGAAGTCCAACCATCTGGGGAGCCGCCCCGAGGACTACGGGGCGGAGGCCCTGGCGTCGGTCATGCGGGAGGAACTCTATGTCCTTCAGTATCATCTCTATACGGTGGCCCTTCACGAGTACTTGAAGGGCCGGCTGAAGGACTACGACTACGACAGGCACGTCGGCGGGGTCTTTTACGTGTTCCTGCGCGGCGTGGACCCCGCGCGGGGGACCGGCGGCATCTTCCGCGACCGGCCCGCGCGGCGGCTCATCGAGACCCTTTCGGACGGGCTCGTGGCCGGGCCCGGGAAGGACAGGGCGCCATGAAACCGGGAATCGTCGACAGCCTGCTTGCCGCAGGCGCCGTCTCGAATCTCGACCGCTGCTTCGCGCTGCTCATGGCGCGGCTTGCGGGGTCGGAAGACGGGGCCCTGGCGCTTGCCGCCGCCCTGGTGAGCCGCGCCTCTGCCGAGGGCAACATCTGCCTCGACCTTGCGGGGCTCGCCGGCGGGCCGGCCGCGGAGGGCGAGGCCTCGCCCCGCTGCCCCGCGTTGAAGCCGTGGATTTCCGCGCTTCGGCAGTCGGCCGTCGTCGGCGCTCCCGGCGAGTGGCGTCCGCTCGTCCTCGACGGCAGCCGCCTGTACCTCCACCGGCACTGGGATGCCGAGCAGGGGCTGGCGCGCTTCCTTCGAGAGCGCCTGTCGGGCCCGCTGCCCGCCGTCGACGTCGCGCGGCTCCGGGAGGGGATCGAGCGGCTTTTCCGGCGCGGCGGCGAGGAGACGGACTGGCAGAGGGTTGCCGCGGCTGTGGCCGTCCTGCAGCCGTTCTGCGTCATCACGGGCGGACCCGGGACGGGGAAGACGACGACCGCGGCGGGCATTCTTGCGCTGCTCCTGGAGCAGTCGGAGGGCAGGCCCGCACGGATCGCCCTGGCCGCCCCGACGGGCAAGGCGGCCGCCCGGCTCCAGGAGGCCATCCGCGAGTCCGCCGGGCGGATCGCCGCCCCGGAGGCCGTCCGCGAGACGCTTGCGGCCATGGAGGCCTCCACCCTTCACCGCCTGCTCGGCCGCCGCGCCGGATCGCCCCCGCGCGGCCGGGACGAGGGGGAGCCGCTGCCCTTCGACGCGGTCCTGGTGGACGAGGCCTCGATGGTCTCCCTCCAGCTCCTGTACGGCCTGGTGAGAACCCTGTCCGTGGATGCGCGGCTCATCCTCCTGGGCGACCGGGACCAGCTGGCCTCGGTCGAGGCCGGCGCCGTACTCGGGGATCTCTGCGGACAGCGACGCGATCGTCCCTACTCGGTACCCGCCGGCGAGGCGATCGCCCGGGCAAGCGGCGAGACTGTGCCGCTCCCGGCGGACGGAGAGAGCCCGTCCCCCGTGGGCGACTGCATCGTCGAGCTCAGGCGCAACTGGCGCTTCGGGGCCGAAAGCGGGATCGGCGAACTCTCCCGGGCCGTCCGGGACGGCAGCCGGGAAGAGGCGCTTTCGATCCTGGAGGGCGGCGGGCGCGGTGATCTCGGGTTCCGGCCCGTTCCCCGGCCCCGCGATCTGTCCCGGGCGCTGAGGGATATCGTGACAGCCGGTTACGGGGATTACATGCAGGGAGACGGGCCGGCGGAGATCTTCTTGCGGTTCAACCGTTTTCGGATCCTCTGCGCCCTGCGGGAGGGGCTCTGGTCCGTCGGCGCCCTCAATGCGGCCGTGCAGGCGATTCTGGCCCGCGAGGGCCGTCTGCGGCCGGGGCGCCTGTGGTACGAGGGCCGGCCCGTGATGGTGACGCGCAACGATTACGGCCTGAGGCTCTTCAACGGCGATGTCGGCATCGCCCTGGCCGACCCGGGCGCGGGCGGCGACCTGCGCGTCTTCTTCCCGGCCCCCGACGGGACCATGAGAACCTTCGAGCCCTACCGCCTGCCCGAACACGAGACGGCCTTCGCCATGACGGTCCACAAGAGCCAGGGGACGGAGTTCGACCGGGTGCTCCTCGTCCTGCCCGAGACGGATGCGCGGGTGCTGACGAGGGAGCTGCTGTACACGGGAGTGACCCGGGCCCGCAAACGGGTAGATCTGTGGGCGGGCGGAGAGGCTCTCCGGGCGGCGCTGTCGAGGAGGATCGAGCGGGTGAGCGGTCTGAGGACCCAGTTGTGGCCCGCAGGAGACCGGTGACCGGAAGGCCCCTGTCGATCCCTTGAATTGTCTTCACGCTCCGGGACCGCGAAGATCGAAAGAGCAGAAACCGGGAAGAGCGGACAGGAAAATCTTTCGTCAACGCCGCCCTTCTGCTCTTCATGCATTCCTTCCTTCGCAGCCGGCCTTTAGCGGCTCGTTGGGCGTTTTCCCACTCGACATCCATGCTATGCTCCTGCTGACACGGGTCCGTAAAACCGGCAGTGCGTCACGTTTTCTGCGATGCCAAAACGGAACGAACGACCCGTCCGGAAGGCTTTTCCCCTCTCCGGACAGGCGCTTTGCCAACAACCACGATCCCGTCGACCCGTCGAAACGCGCATCATTCCTGACGCCTGAGACCTGATGCCCGATACCTTCTTTTTTGGCATGAATCATGCTGATTCACCTCCTTCAGGAAGGTCTTTCAGCCATGGGAGGGAACCGGGCTAAGGCCGCACAAACCGAATTCATTCGAGAGACGTGCGCAATGGATGCTCAGACGAGAAACCAGCTGGACCGGAAATGGAAAAAGCACGCTGACGAGATCGAACTGGAGGTCATCCAGAAACTGAAGGGGAACTCCGATTACCACGTGGTCGAAGTCGTCCGTGCCTCGTTGAAGCGCTTCGGCGTGGTGAAGGCGGGCCTCAGGAAGGACAGCTTTGTGCTGCGGATCGAAACCGCGGCGGGGTCGGACGAAGGCCGGAGGACGGCCGCCGGCTGGCTGTGCTTCGACGGCGAGCCCGACGCGCTGTTCTACCTCTTTCACGTCTGGTTCCGGCACATCAAGACCAATATCACCGTCCTGGATGACGCCATGGCGGACACGGTGGACCTCGTGGAGAAGGCCATGGGCATTGCCGTGCGCGAAGGCGGTTTCGGCAACGAGGTCCTCAAGGACATGATCGTCCGAGCCGTCGGCCGGCTTGCCTCCGTGTCCTTCACGGCGGGCGTCTATCTCCATGAGGACCGGTTCGACTCGGAGGTCGCGGACGGCTGTTCGAGGCACAACGGCGTCCACGACGAGCTTGCCCACCTTGCCGCCACCGGCGCCCTCGACGTGCAGAACCAGAAGCACCTCAAAATGCTGGAGGCGTGGATGGCAGCAAGACAGGCCTGAGACATCAGGCTTGCCCCCGATCCTCCCCCTTCCGCAAGAGATCGCGTTGCAATGCCATGGCGGAGGAGCGAAGCGGCTCAGGCAATCCCGGATATCCTCTCCTTCCACCGGTCAGAGGGCACCGTCCTTTAGAAACTCCATCACCACCCGGTTGAATTCCCCCGGGTGCTCGATGTTCGGCATGTGGCCGCAGCGCTCGAAGATATGCAGGCGCGCCCCCGGGATCCGGTCTGCCGCATCGACGCCCTGGCTCACCGGAAGGATCCGGTCCTGTCGGCCCCAGACGACAAGCGTGGGCGCAGTGAGGGCCGCGAGCCCCTCGCGGATCGCTTCCAGGACCCCGGGCCTTGCGCCGCGCAGCGTGGCGACGGCGCGCAGGATCCCCGTGAAGGTCCGGACGGAATCGGGCCGGAAGAACAGTTCGTAGTAAAGCCGTGCGAACTCGGGTGTGATCGCTGCGGGGTCGTACACGAGACGGTGAAGAAATCGGGTGAAGACGCGCAGGGAGGGCTTAAAAAATACCCGGTCGAACCCCGGAAGAGAAGCCACGCGAAGGGGCAGGCTCACGTGCCGCCCCAGGCCGGCGCTGCTCACCAGGACGAGACGCTCCGCGCAGCCCGGGTCGTCGAGTGCGGCGCGCAGGGCAACGCCGCCGCCGAGGGAATGGCCGACAAGCGCCGCCCGCCCGATGCCGGCGGCGGACAGGAACTCCCGGATGAAGCGGGAGTAGGCGGCAGGTCCGTAATCCATCCATTCGGGCTTTTCCGTCCGGCCGAACCCGGGCAGGTCGGGGGCGAAGACGCGGTGACGCGAAGCCAGGGCCGCGATGTTGAATTGCCAGATTTCCGCCGAGGCGCCCAGCCCGTGGATCAGCACGACAGGGGGTCCCGCCTCGCCGGCAAACAGGAAGCGTGCGCGCAGGCCGTTCACATCGGCGCGGTGTTCGGAAAACATGGGTTCCCGTCCCCCGGATTCTCACGGCACGGACTGCCTGAGAGTTTTGGCCATTGTCCCACGAACACGTCCCGGGGAAAAGAAAAATCTGACAGCGGATCAGGAGCTTACAGTTACGCTGGACAGCCACGCGCGGGGGGAATTTTGCGATTGAAGCCGTATGGAAATCGTTCTATGATGGCGGCCCCTCACCGAGGGCGCAATCAGAAGCAGGGCATCACCACGAACGGACTGCATGAATCCATCTGCTGCAAAGCCCACGACGTTCTCCGGCCGACGCCGTTGGATTCTCTTCTGGGCGATTTCGGTTCTCTTCGGGCTCTCCATGTTCTACCGGTCCGCCATTGCCGTAATCACGACGGACCTCATGCGGGACGTCCCTATGGACCTTGGGGCCCTGGGCTTCGTCTCGGCGGCCTTCTTTTACAGCTACGCCCTGTTCCAGATCCCCTCGGGCGTGCTGCTCGACCGTTTCAGCCCCGTGCGGGTGATGGCGGCCTTCTTTCTGGCGGCCCTTGCCGGCGTCGTCCTGTTCGCCGTTGCCGAATCGTGGGCCGTCATGGTTCTCGGGCGCCTGCTCACGGGCGCCGGCATGGCCTGCGGGTTCATCGGGGCCCTGAAGATCCTCTCGATGCAGTTTTCGCCGAACCGGTTCGCCACCCTCTCCGGCATTGTCGTTTCCGTGGGCAACGCGGGCATCGTCTTTGCCACCACCCCTCTCGTGCTCTGGACGCAGGGCCTGGGCTGGCGAACAACCTTCCTGCTCGTGGGGCTCTTTCACCTGGCGGTGACGATGAGCTTTGTGCTTGCCTTCCGCGATGAGCGGGGTGCCGGGCAGGGAGCCCCGGCACCGGAGACCGCCGGTGGGGGCGATGCGCTCGGGGGACTTCGCATGGTCCTGAAGGATGGACAGGTCTGGCTCATCTCCCTGGCCGCCTTCATCCGTTACGGGGTCCTCGCGGCGGTGCAGGGGCTCTGGGCGGGGCCGTATCTCATGGATGTGATGGGCTACTCCCCCGTGACGGCGGGCAACCTGCTGTTCCTGCTTACGCTGGGAGTCATCATCGGCAATCCCGCCAGCGGCTTTCTGTCTGACCACGTCTTCAGGAGGCGCAAGGGGATCATGATCGTCGCCCTGGCAGGCTATGCGCTGACGCTGGCCGCCCTGGCCCATGTTCCCATCGGCGCCCCGCTCTGGCTCGTGGCGCTTTTCTTTGCGGCCTTCGGCATTTTTGCCGGAACGGGCAGTCTCCCCTATGCCCATCTCAAGGAACTGACGCCGCCCGAACGGGCGGCCACGGCCCTGACAGTCCTGAATTTTTCCGCCGTCGTCGGGGCCGGCGTCTTCATGCAGGGCCTCGGCCTGCTCATAAAGGCGCTCTTTCCCGCCTCGACGGTCAGCCACGAGTCCTTCCGGGTGATGTTTCTCGTCTGTACGGGGGCGATGCTGGCGGGGGTCGTCCTCTATGCCTTCACCCGGGAGAGCCTTACGGTACGTGTAGCGGAGGGCCGGGAGCGTTGAGCGCCGTCGGGAGAAACCCCACTCCCCGAAGGCGGCTGCCGTCTGCCCGGCAACCCGCCGTCCCGGAACGGGTACAATTTGGTCATTTCAGGATGTTCTTGACGGGGTCGCAATGCCTGTGGGCATTCTGCATGAAGGCTGCGGCGTCCACGATGATCCGCTCGTGTTTTCCCCGGGCCATCTGGCCCTGCTCGTCGAAGGCCGTGATCTCGAAGACAAGACGGTTCTTGTCGATTTCAGCGAGTGCGGCCGTCACGGTTACGGTCATGCCGTCTATCTGCGACTGCCGGAGCACCTTGCCCGGCTCTTTCATCTTCGCGAAATACTGTTTCATCGTTTCTGCCTCTTCAATGGACAATGGGTGCCTGCCGCCGGCGGCGCTCGGCCGCCGGCGGCCCCCTATGTAGACCGTGTTAGCGGTTTGCTTTTCGGATACCCAGCTGGTCCTGGGCCATGATGAACTTGCAGATGTTGGTCGATCCCTCGACCATGGCGTAGGTCGGGGCATCCCGGAAGATCCGCGCCACCGGGTACTCCGGCGAGTAGCCGTAGGCCCCCAGGATCTTCATGGCGTACTGCGAGCACTTGTAGCAGAGCTCCCCGGCCAGGTACTTCGCCATGGCCACCTCGACATTGTTGTTGAGGTTCCCCTGGTCCTTCTGCCAGGCCGCCTTGTAGACGACGAGCCTTGCCGCCTCGATGTCGGCCATCATCTGCGCGATCATGTCCTGGTTCATCTGGAAGGTGCCGATGGGCTTGCCGAACTGCTCGCGCTCCATGGCGTACTTGGTCACGATGTCCAGGCAGGCCTGAGCCACCCCCACGCCGCCGGCCGCCGCCGAGAGCCTCGTCTGGGAGAGCGAGCCGAAGACGATCTTCCCCCCGTCGCCGGGCTTGCCCAGGATGTTCTCCTTCGGAACCTTCGTGTTCTCCAGCACGATCTCCCCCGTCGGCGAGCAGTGCGAGCCCATCTTCTCCAGATCCGTCACGGTGATGCCGTTGAAGTTCTTGAGCTCCACGATGAAGGCCGAGAGCTGCCGCTTGCCGCCCTCACTCGTGTAGGCGTAGAAAATGTTCACATCGGCCACGTTGGCGTTCGAAATCCAGGTCTTCGTGCCGTTGAGCAGCCAGTGATCGCCCCGATCCTCGGCCGTGGACTTGATCGCCATGACGTCCGATCCCGCCTGGGGCTCAGTGATGCCGAAGGAGCCCATGTACTCGGCACTCACCAGCTTCTCGATGTACTTCTTCTTGGCCGCCTCCGTGCCGTAGCGCAAAATCGTGTAGGCACAGCCCAGCTCGTTCATGTTGACCTGCACCCGAAGCGCGCTCGAGGCCCGGGCGATCTCCTCGGTGATGATCATCGCCGCCAGCCAACCCATCTCGTTGCCGCCGTACTCTTCGGGAATGACGGTGCCGAAAAAACCCAGCTCGCCCATCGGCTTGACCGCCTCCTTGTACGGAAAGTGGGACTTCCGATCCCACTCCTCGGCAAAGGGAGCTATCTTCTCTTCCGCAAACGAGCGCACCGTGTCCCGCAACATCTTCAACTCTTCCGTCAATTCAAAGTTCATTTCGCCTCTCCTCGTGGATGATTATGGTTGCGACTTTGCGTCGGTGTTGCCGTCGCGCCCGCTCTGCCGGCGGCTCTCCGCCGACCGGGCGGCGCTTGTTCTCACAGGATGATCCGCCGGGGGTCGACGACCTCCCGCAGGACCTTCAACTCGCTCGCCGTGGGCGGCGTCGCTTCCGTCGCCCTGGAGGCGTCGACGGTGAACTCCATGTTGCCCAGGATCTTCCGGGGCGAGATCCCGGGGTAGTAGTGGGCGAGATACATCTCCCTGGTCTTCTCGTCGAAGCGCAGCATGGCCAGGTTGGTCACGACCGCGCTGGGACCGCCGCTGCCGGAGAAGCGGGTTTTGGGCCGGTAGTAGTCGCCGATGCTCGTGGAGTTCATGTTGCCGTACTTGTCGATCTGGGCGGCGCCCAGGATCCCGATGACCCTTTCGCCGGTGCGGACATGGGTCGAGGCATTCCAGCAGTCGGTCAGGAAGAGGAAGAAGCACATGAGCAGCATGTAGTTGACCATCTCGTGGGCCCCGATCATGGGCGCATTCATGACGTAGCGGAGGATGACGTCGTAGCTGATGAGAGCCGTCATGGCCAGGATCCGCAGCCCCCCGACCCAGCCAAACCAGCGGGAGACCGTTTTCAGCGTCTCATTGCTCGCGTTGAGTGTTGTCACAGCTGCCTCCCTGCGAGATCATGCCGGCAAGGAGATGCCGGCTCGGGTAACGGGCGGGGCGGTGGCCGACCGGGGCGGGTCAGGCCGTCACTTCGCGAGACGGTCCCGGATCGTGATGGCGAAGTCCGGGCAGATGTAGAGGCACTTCAGGCAGCCGATGCAGCGCTCCGGACGGGAGGCGATCGAGGGCCGGTAGCCGCCGGGGTTGAAGTGGTCGGATCGCGTGAAGATCTGAAGGCCGCAGACCTCTCGGCAGTAGCCGCAGTCCTTGCAGGCCGCCTCGTTGACGGTCACGTCGAACTCGCGAAGATCGCAGGACAGGCAGCGCGAGGCCTCGAGCGCGGCCGTCTCCGCATCAAGGGTCTTTTCGACGATTTCGAAGTCGCCGAGGCGCTTCTTCGGGGTCGTGAGTCTCGGCTGGACCCGGGCCGTCCCCCGGGGGGCCTCCTCGGGGATCGCCTCGGCGGCGCCCCGGCCCGAGAGGCGGTCGATGACGCCGGTGCCGCCCAGGAAGCGGTCGATGGACTCGGCGGCCCTGCGGCCCTGGCCGATGGCCGAGATGATGGAGGCGGGCCCCGTCGCGGCGTCGCCGCCAGCAAAGATCCCCTTTGCGGAGGCGGCCAGGGTGTCGGCGTTCACCGCGATCGTCCCATTTCTGTTGCGCTTGAGCGTTGCCGCCGGGACATCCGCCTCCTGGCCCACGGCCATGATGACGGTCGAGGCCTCGAGGACGTACTCGCTTTTCTTCACGGGAACGGGGCGCGGCCGCCCACTGGCGTCGGCCTCGCCGAGGGCCATGCGGATGCATGTCACCGAGCCCTTCTCGATGCGGACGGGCGCTGCCAGGAACGTGATCGCCACGCCTTCCTCGAGGGCCTCGGCGATCTCGTCTGCCGCCGCGGGCATCTCCGCGCGGGTGCGCCGGTAGAGGATCGTCACGTCGGCGCCAAGCCTGCGCGAGGCGCGGGCGGCATCGACGGCCGTGTTGCCCCCGCCCACGACGATAACCTTCGCGCCGATGCGGGGCGCCCTGCCAGAGTTGACGGCCTTCAGGAAGCTGAGGCCGTCGAGAACCCCCGGGCCGTCCTCGCCCGGGATGCCCATCTTGAGACCGCGCCAGGCCCCCGAGGCCACGAAGACGGCCTCGTAGCCCTTCTCCAGAAGGGCCTCGGCGGAGTCGATCCTCTTCTTCGTGCGGATCCTGACACCCGCCTGTTCGATCACCCGGATGTCCCGGTCCACGACCGCGTCGGACAGGCGGTAGCCCGGGATGCCGTAGCGCAGCAGGCCGCCCGCCTCGGCGAGGGCCTCGAAGACGGTCACGTCGTGGCCCTGCAGGGCGAGGTAGTATGCCGCGGTGAGGCCCGCGGGGCCCGAGCCGATGACGGCGATTTTCCTGCCCGTGGAGGGCAGGCGCACGGGTTTCGGCTGTTTCCTCCAGCCCTTCTCGGCCGCGATCCGCTTGAGCATGCGGATGGCCACGGGGCCCTCGAACTGGTTTCGCGAGCACTTCGCCTCGCAGGGGTGCGCGCAGGCGTACCCGCAGACGAAGGGGAAGGGGATCTTTTCCCGGACGACGGCGAGGGCCTCCTCGAAGCGGCCCTCCCGGACGAATCGTACGTAGCTCGGCACGTCGATGCCGGCCGGGCAGGCCTCCTGGCACGGCGCCATTTTCTTGCTGCTTGCGTTCACTACGCCCACCGCTCAACTCCTTTCTTGCGATTGACTATCGGCCCGCCAGGTCGCGGCCGACCGCCAGCATCTTCAGGTTCATCTCGACGGCAGCGCCCTTGAAGCGCTTCCGGATCATCTCTTCGAGCGTCTCCATCTTCACGACACCCGTCTTGGCCGTCACGGTTCCCAGGGCCAGGATGTTGACGCTCAGCGCGTTGCCCATATCGCTTGCCGTCTGCGTGAAGGCGTAACCCGTGAAGTTCGGGTCCGTCCGGGCGTTCACGAGGGTGCTGTCGTAGAGAATCGGCACGCCTTTGGCCGCCCAGGTCTCGTATTTCTTCGTTGCCTCCTCCGTCAGGACGAGGATGCAGTCCGGCTTCTGGACCTGCTGGAAGACGATCTCCCCGGTGTCGATGATCACCTCCGCCAGCGACAGCCCCCCGCGGCTCGCGATGCCGTAGGACTGCGTCTGGACCACGTTTTTGCCCTCGAGGATGGCCGCTTCAGCCAGCAGGATGCCCGAGAGGATCAGGCCCTGGCCGCCGGTGCCGGCGAGGATCACTTCAACATGCTTGCTTTCCGTTGTCATGCGGTGCTCCATCCCTTTATCCTTTCTGCGCCCGGGCCTTGACGAGCTCGTACTGGGTGTTGAAGTCCGGGACGTCCCGCGACACGAGCGTTCCGATAGCCAGGCGCTCGGCGCGCTCGGTCTCGGGCAGCCGCCGGTATTCCTCCACCGCGATGGCCCGATCCCGCAGCCAGTGCAGCATGTCCGGGGTCTCCTTCATCTCGTTGTGCCGCCCGAAGTGCG
Organism: Deltaproteobacteria bacterium; assembly: GCA_012728915.1. Classification (GTDB taxonomy): domain Bacteria; phylum Desulfobacterota; class Syntrophia; order Syntrophales; family UBA2192; genus UBA2192. The sequence goes on from JAAYEC010000040.1 coordinate 58,685, forward strand.
TGGGGCAGGGGCTGACGACCTCGACGACCGAGAAGCCCTTTTTCGTGAGGGCCTCCTTCATGTTTTCCTTCATCTCCCAGCCGTGGTAGGGGGTGCAGCGGGCCACGTAGTTGGCCCCCGCCGATTCGGCCAGGGCGCAGATGTCGAAATCGCGCTCGGGGTTGCCGTAGGCCGTCGTGCTGGTGTAGCGCTGGGGAGGTGTCGTGCCCGAGACCTGACCGCCCGTCATGCCGAAGTTGAAGTTGTTGAGGATAATCGCTGTCAGGTCGATATTGCGGCGGCAGGCGTGGATGAAGTGGTTGCCGCCGATGGTCACGCCGTCGCCGTCGCCCATGATCGCCACCACGTTGAGCTTCGGGTTGTAGGCCTTGATGCCCGTGGCGTAAGCCAGGGCGCGGCCGTGGGTGGTGTGCAGGGCGTTGGTGATCATGTAGTCATCGGCCTTGCCCGTGCAGCCGATGCCCGTGACGACGACCGTGTCCGTCGTCGTGTAGCCGAGCTCCTCGAAGGCCCGCAGCAGGGCCCCGAGCATGGTGCCGATTCCGCAGCCCGAGCACCACATGTGCGGGAGGATCCCGCCCTTGAGGTATTTCGTTCCCGTTGCGTGTGCCACGCCCGCCTCCTTTCTATCTCGCGCCGAGCATCACGGCCAGGATATCCTGGGGGGTGATGATCGTCCCGTTGTATCGATTGACCCGCCGCAGGTCCATGTCGGGGCCAACGGCCTTGCGGACCTCGCCGGCGACTTGTCCCGAGTAGTTCATCTCCGGCACAACGACCATCTTCGCACGCCTGCCCAACTCGGCCACTTCCCGGTCCGGGAAGGGCCAGACGGTCTGCAGCTGAAGAACGCCGGCCCGCACGCCCTGTCTTCGGGCCTCGATGGCCGCGGCGCGCCCCGAGCGGGTCGTCGCCCCCAGGGTCACGAGCAGCACATCCATGTCGTCCGTGTCGAAGCTCTTTGTCAGCACGATCTCGTCGCGGTGGCGGTCTATCTTTTCGTGGAGCTGCCTGACCCGCCAGGCCGCATTGGCCGGATCGTTGTTGCTGTAGCCGTCGAGCCCGTGCATGGAGCTCGAGACGTGGAAGACGTACTCCCCGCCGTAGGCGGCAAGCGGCGCCACGCCGTCCTCGTCGGCCTTGAAGGGCTTGTAGTCCGCGGGAGACCCCGACGGCCGTTTGCGGTCGACGACCTCCAACTCGCCCGGGGCGGGCACCTCGACGTTCTCGCGCATGTGGCCGACGATCTCGTCGGGCATCAGCACGACGGGCACCCGGTATCGTTCGGCGAAGTTGAAGGCCGTCACGGTCAGCGTGAAACACTCGCGGACGCTTGCGGGGCACAGCGCGATGACCGACTGGTCCCCGTGGCGGCCCCATCGGATCTGCATGATGTCCGACTGGGCCGGCCGCGTCGCAAGCCCCGTGCTCGGACCCGCGCGCTGCACGTCGACGACCACGCAGGGCACCTCGCCCATGACGGCCAGTCCCAGGTTTTCCTGCATCAGCGAAAAGCCCGGGCCGCTGGTGGCCGTGAACGACTTGGCCCCGGCCAGCGAGGCGCCGATGACGGCGGCGATGGAGGCGATCTCGTCTTCCATCTGGATGTAGACGCCGCCTAGTTTCGGCAGCTTTTTCGAGCACTCCTCGGCGATCTCCGAGGACGGCGTGATGGGGTAGCCCGCGTAGAACCTCGCCCCGGCGTAGATCGCCCCTTCCGCGATGGCCTGATTGCCCTGCATTAAGCGAATTTCTTTACCCAAGGTCATTTCCTTTCAACAGAGACTGTTATGGAACCGGCTAAGGGCTGAAGGCAAAGAAAAAGCGATCTGCCCTTCGCCTCACGCCCTTCTTCTATCCCGCACCTCGGGGTTGGCCAGAAACCCGGGCTTCTTGCCCTACCGGCCTCCAGGATCCCCCGGGAGACGTCCACGGCCATGTTGACGAGCGCCGGGTCCGTCATGGCCGCCATGTGGGGGGCCGCCATCACGTTCTCGAGTTCGAAGAAGGGCAAATCCGCTGGCGGCGGCTCCTTCTCGAAGACGTCCAGCGCCGCCCCCGCGATGCTCTTTTCCTTGCGCCCGAAACAGGGCCGCCTCGTCGACGATTCCCCCGCGGGATGTGTTGATCAGAAAGGCTGCCTTCTTCATCAGGGCCAGTTGCGTCTCGCCCACGAGGTGGTGCGTCTCCTTCATGTGTGAGACATGCAGCAAAACGAAATCCGTCTCCCGGATCGTTTCCTCGAGGGTGCGCATGCGGCTCACGGCGTGGTCTGGAACACCCCGTCGTCCGCCAGGGGGTCGCAGGCCTTGACGTCCATCTGGAGAGAATGCGCCAGTTCCGCGAGACGGCGCGCGATCCGGCCGAACCGGACGAGGCCCAGCGTCTTGGCCTTGAGCTCCAGGGTGTTGTAGCCCATCTTCTGAACGAGCCCCGGCAGAGAGGCCGAGACGGCGAAGCGGCCCTCCCGGGGGGCCTTCTCGGCGCTGTTGAAATTCTTGGCGCAATGCATGATGGCCCGCAGGGCATGCTCGGCAACGGCATTGGTGTTCGCCCCGGGCGCGTTGACCACCTGGATTCCCAGGCTCGTGGCGGCGGCCACGTCGATGTTGTCGATTCCGATGCCGTGACGGCCGATGACTTTCAGGGTTTTCCCTGCCTCCATGACGGAGCGGCTGAGGCTGGTGCTGCGGATGAGAAGGGCGTCTGCGCTCACGATGAGAGGCATCAGGTCCGAATCGGAGGGCGAGGGCCCAATGAGGACCCTCGCTGCGCTCTCCAGGATACCGATTCCGATCGGGGAGATCGGCTCAGACAGAAGCACTGGATATTTCAACGGTCGGCACCCTTTTTCATGCTTTCCAGCCTGCGGCGGTCGAACAGAAATCATCAATCTGAAATTTTGTATTCAGGATGGCTTGATACACCCTCCGGCAAGAGGTGTCAAGGCTTTTTTTGACGCGCAAATTTTCGTAAATACTTGATATTGTTAATTATAAATTGCAGCGCAGTTCTGTCCACTCATTATAAAAAAGCGCTTGCTTTCGGCGCAACGCCATGCTAGCAAGGACCCTTAATCTGAAATTATAGATTTCATGGCATGCCTCGTCTCAAGGAGCGGGACGGGACGGCACTCCCGGAGAACGAGACTCGCGGGCTTTGCATGGGAGAGCGGGAGAGAGAGCGGATGGCCGCAGAACAGCAGTCCACGCTGATCGATGTGACCAACATCAACGAAAAGGTCTACAGTTACATCAAGAACAACATCATCAACTATAACTACCCCCCTGGTTACAACCTGAACCTCGGCCAGCTGAGCGAGATGCTGGGCGTGAGCCCGACGCCCATCAAAGACGCCCTGTTCCGTCTGGCGGGCGAGGGTCTCGTCGAGGTCGTTCCCCGCAAGGGCATCTATGTAAAGGATGTGACCCTCGAGGACATCCATGAGATTCTGCAGACCCGTGTCATCCTGGAAACTGCCGCCGTGGAGGCCATCACCGCATCCCTGACGGACGGGCACCTCGCGCGGTTCGAAGAACTCTTCCGACAGATGATCGCCTTCGGCGCCGAGGTGAACGACGCGAACGCCTACAAGGCCTACATGGAGCGCGACAGCCAGTTTCACCTGCTGTTCTTCGAGATCCTGGGCAACCGGCGCCTGTTGGATATCTATCGCAACCTCAACGCACACATCCAGATCGTCCGTTTCCGCCTCCTCGACTGGAGGGGGAAGAACGTCACGACCGACCAGGAGCATGCGGAGATCCTCGACGCCCTTCGGGAGCGAAATCCCTCCCGGGCGAAAGAGGCCGTGCGGCGGCACCTTCTGAGCCTCGATGCCTCGCTCACCGTTCTCCGGTCCCAACGCCCGGACGAACAGGCGGGATCCGGGTCCGGGGGGACCTGAGACAAGGGACGCAAGACAGGGACGGGCCCAGGAGGGTGTCCGGGCGCGTCCCGCCGCTGCAGGCAAAATCCAAGCGGAATATCCCGGACGACGGCCCCGCGGAACCAGCGCAAAGCCGGCGCCCGTCTGTGGAAGGAGAGTCCATGTCCGACAAGCCGGCAGAGATCCTGTCCGAGGAAAAGGCAACGACATTCGACGCAGGCAACCGCATTGTGCGCGGCCTGATCGCCGCGGGCGGGGCCGGCATCACCCTCTTCATCGTCTCGACCATGCTCTTCTACCCGCTTCCCGCGATGATGCAGCGGGCGGGCGTGCTGATGCTGTGCCTCTTCATCATCTTCATGCAGTACCCCCTGTTTTCGAAGAGGAAGGCCCTGGCCTGGATCGACTGGCTGTGGGCGGCCCTCTCCATCGTCGTCTGCGCCTATGTCCTCTGGGACTTCGAGGATCTCGTCAACCGCATGGGCGACATGAACGACATCGACAAGGTCTTCGGGGCCCTGTGCGTCGTCATGGTGCTCGACGCCACCCGCCGCGCCATCGGGTGGCCCCTGCCCATCGTCACCGGGATGTTTCTGCTCTACGCCTACTTCGGGAACCAGATCTCGGGCAACTTCAGCCACCGGGGCTATGACATCCACCGGATCCTCAACCAGATGTACATGACCACCGAGGGGGTCTTCGGCATCCCCCTGGGCGTCGTGGTGACCATCGTCTTCCTCTTCATCCTTTTCGGCACCTTCCTGGAGAGAAGCGGCGGCGGGCAGTTCTTCATCAATCTTGCCGTGTCGCTCGCGGGGAGGCTCCGCGGCGGCCCGGCGAAGATCGCCGTCATCGCCAGCGGCCTCATGGGGATGATCTCCGGCAGCAGCATCGCCAACGTGGCCACCGTGGGGACCTTCACGATCCCGCTGATGAAGCGCGTGGGCTACCGCGCCGAATTCGCCGGCGGCGTCGAGTCGGCGGCGGCAACGGGCGGGCAGATCATGCCCCCCATCCTGGGCGCGGCGGCCTTCATCATGTCCGAATTCACCCACACGCCCTATCTGACCATCGTGGTTCTGTCGATCGTCCCGGCCATTCTGTATTACCTGAGCCTGTTCATGAACGTCCACTTCGAGGCCTGCCGGACAGGCATGGAAGGGATGCCCGAGGAGGAGATCCCCAAAACGTCGAAAGTGCTCTCCGACGGATGGATCTTCATATTCCCCGTGATCACCCTGATCGTCGTGCTGACCATGGGGTTCAGCCCGGCACGCGCCGCCTTCTCGGCCATGGGTATGCTCATCGTCCTGAGCCTGATCAAGGCCTCGACCCGGATCGGGCCGACGGTCTTCTGGGAGTCGCTGGTCGCGGCCGGGCGAAACACCGTCGGGATCGCCGCGGCCTGCGCCTGCGCCGGCATCATCGTGGGCACCGTGAGCATGACGGGACTCGGGATCAAGTTCGCCAACCTCATCGAGCAGATCTCCCAGGGGCACCTGATCCTGGCGCTGATGTTCACGGCCGTGGCTTCCCTGGTTCTCGGCATGGCCCTGCCGACGACGGCCAACTACATCGTCCAGGCCTCCGTGGCGGCGCCGGCCCTCGTCGCCCTGGGCCTGCCGGTGCTCACGGCGCACATGTTCGTCTTTTACTTCGGTGTTTTCGCCGACATCACCCCCCCCGTGGCCCTGGCGGCTTACACGGCGGCGGGCATCGCGAAGGGGGACCCCATGAAAACGGGCGTCATCGCCACGCGCAACGTCATCGTGGGCTTCATCGTGCCCTTTCTCTTTGTCTACCATCCGGGGCTCATCCTGCGGGGCCCGGTGGAGGACATGGCCATGATGATCCCGTCGACGGCACTGGCCGTGGTCGCCCTGTCGGCCTTCGTCGGGAACTACCTGCACCGCCTCTGCGCGGTCTGGGAGCGCTTCGGCCTGCTTGCGGCGGGGGTTCTTCTCATCACGCCCGGCTGGATGACAGACGCCATCGGGCTCGCTCTCCTTGTCGGCATTTACCTGTGGCAGCGAAAGACGGCGAAGGGCGCGGCATACGGGCCCGCCGCGTGACAAAAAGGGGAGAATAGGATACAAGGGGACGAAGGAAACGCCCGGGCAAGCCGGGCGGACGAAAATTTCAAAAAGGAGGTTTCATGGACATGCGTTTGAACAAGATGACCCTGTTTTGCCTGACGGCGCTTCTCGCCATCGCGCTGGGCCTGCCGGCCGCCGGCCACGCGCAGACGAAAAACATTTCCTTCGGGACGGGCGCCATGAGCGGCACCTACTATCCGCTCGGCGTGGCCATCGCCAAGGTCTGGACCAACGCGGGCATCGGCCTCAACGTGTCGGCCGAGGCGACGGGCGGCTCCGTGGAGAACGCCCGCCACATCAAGAACAAGACGATGGAGATCGGCTTCGTCGAGTCCCTGGTGGCCGACTGGGCCTACAAGGGCGAGGAATACTTCAAGAGCGGCCCGGTGCAGAACATCCGCGGCTTCATCGCGCTGTACCCCAACACGATCCAGACGGTCGTGAAAGCCAATTCGGGGATCAAGACCTACAAGGACCTCAAGGGCAAGAAGGTGGCCTGCGGAATCCAGGGAAGCTCGAGCGTGCTGAACATGAAGATCGTCCTCGAGAGCTACGGGGTCCCCTTCAGCGACATCAAGGCCCAGTACCTGGCCTACGGCCCCGCCATGGAGCTGCTGAAGGACGGCCAGGTCGACGCCGTCATGGTGGACGCCGGCGCGCCCAACTCCAGCATTATCGACATCGGCACGCAGCACAAGATCAACATCCTGTCGATCGACCGCGCCAACATCGCCGAGATCGTCAAGAAGTACCCCTTCTTCTCGGCCGCCACGGTCATCCCCAAGGGGACCTACAAGGGCATCGACTATGACGTCGTGACGACGGGGTCGCTCGCCACCCTGTGCGTCCAGGCGGAGCTGCCCGACGATCTGGTCTACAAGATGATCAAGACCCTCTTCGACAAGAAGGCCGACGTGGTGAAGGTGCACGAGAAGGGCAAGAGCATCGACCTCAAGACGGCCGTCAACGGCTTCTCGATCCCGCTGCACCCCGGCGTGATCAAGTACTACAAGGAGAAGGGCGTTCTCAAGTAGACCGTTGAAGGATCGCCCGTACACGAAATGTGATGACCGGCAGCGCGGGAGCGGACCACCCCGGACCGCTCCCGCGGCTGTTTAACCCGGATCCGGGCGGATGGATCCTTAACTGAACCCCCTCGATCTCCTTTCCCAAAGGAGGAGATCTTGACTCCCTCCTTTCGAACAGGGGGGTTGGGGAGGATTTGATTTTTCTTTTCAGGAGACCCCATGGATTTCAAGCGACTCATGGCCGAACGCACGAAGGGGCTTTCCCCCTCGCCGATCCGCAAGCTCGTCCCCCTGATGCGCCTGCCCGGGATGGTATCCCTCGGGGGAGGCTATCCGAACGCAAGAACCTTCGCCTTCGAGGCCATGGAGGTCGTCTTCAAGAGCGGCAGGCGTCTTACCATCCGGGACAACGCCATGGACCTGGCCTGCCAGTACGGGCCCACGGACGCCCATGCCGAGCTCAAGCCTCACCTCGTCGCCTGGCACAGGGCGAAGGACGGGGTCGAGTTGAAGCCCGAGCAGATCCAGGTCCTCACAGGGGCCCAAGAGGGGCTCCACATCATGGCCTATCTCTTCCTGGACCGGTCGGACGCCGTCGTTCTCTCCGAGCCGGCCTACCCGGGCGCCCTGGGCGCCTTCCGGGCCTTCACGGAGAACTTCATCCCCGTTCCCATCGACGCGGAGGGGATGAAGACGATCGATCTCGAGAAGATCCTCGACGCCCGACGGAAGGCCGGGCAGGCCATGCCGAAGTTCATCTACGAGGTCCCCAATGGCCACAACCCGGCCGGCGTGGCCCTGTCGGCGGAACGCAGGCGGCACCTGCTCGAGATCGCCTCGCGCTTCGACCTACCCGTTCTCGAGGACGACCCGTACCAGCTCGTGCAGCTCGGGGACCGCGATCCCCTCCCGACGCTCCAGTCCCTGGACCGCGAGGGCCGCGTCGTGCGCCTCGACAGTTTCTCCAAGGTCTTCGCGCCGGGGCTTCGACTCGGCTACGCCTCGGGACCGTCGGAGATCATCGGGTTCTTCCAGCTCTACAAGCAGGGCACGAACCTGCACACGAGCGCCATGGACCAGTCGCTGCTGACGGGGTTTATGGCCAACCACTCCCACGAGGAGTTCCGGGCCCTCATCCGGGAGAACTGCCGCTTCTACCGGGCCAACCGCGACGCCATGGTCGAGGCCGCCCGGAAACACCTCCCCGCCGGGGTCCGCTACAACATCCCCAACGAGGGCATGTTCATCTGGTTCGAGCTGCCCGAAGGGTACGACACGGACCGTATGGTGGAAAAAGACGGCGTGGCTCTCGGCGTCCTGCTCGTGCCGGGAATCGGCTTCTCCACGACGGGGGGCCTGAAGAACTGCATGCGGGCGAGTTTCAGCATGGCCACACCGGCCCAGATCGAGGAGGGCATGAAGCGGTTTGCGAAGATGATCGAAAACGAGAAGGCAAGACAGTAAGGGGCGGCGGCGATGTTCGCGTATTTCAACGGCAGCGTCCAGCGCAGGGAGGAAATCAGCATCTCGCCCGATGACCGGGGCTTCCTGTTTGCCGACGGGGTGTACGAGGTCGTCCGCGCCTACGGCGGAAAACCCTTCAAGATGGCCGAGCACATGGACCGGCTGGCCAGAAACCTGAAGGAGACGCGCATCGATTTCCCTGGCGTGGCCGATCTCGCCATTGCCGGTGCGCAGCTCATCGCCCGCAACGGGCTCGAGACGACGGACAGCATTCTCTACTTCCAGGTGACCCGAGGCGTGGCGCCCCGCAAGCACACCTTCCCCGATCCGCCGGTCGCCGCAACGACGATGATCCTCATCTCCCAGGCCCCGTCGACCGCGGAGATGCGCGAAAGGGGCGTGGGGGCCATCCTCGTCCCCGAGTTCCGCTGGTCGCGCTGCGACATCAAGACCATCGGCCTCATGGGCAGCGTCCTGGCCGTTCAGCAGGCGAAAGAAAAGGGGGCCGAGGAGGCCATCTTCATGCGGGACGGCGTCGTTACCGAAGGGACGCACACGAACGTGTTTGCCGTCTTCAACGGGCACCTTCAGACGCACCCGCTGGGCCCCTTCGTCCTCCCCGGGGTTACCCGCGCCGTGGTGATGGAGCTGTGCCGCAAACTCGGCATCGTGTGCAAGGAGCAGGCATTCCGGGGCGAGGAACTGAAGCGGGCCAGCGAGATCATCATCACGGGCACGAACAAGGAGATCACACCGGTCATCCGGCTCGACGGCCGGCCCGTGGGCACGGGCGTGCCCGGCGTCGTGACACGCCGACTCCAGGGGGCGTACTCGGAGCTGGTCCGGGGATAAGAGAGCCGCAGGCACCCCACGGCCCCTTCCTCAATAGAGAAGATTCCCCTCCCCGTCGAAGGGCATGGCTGAGGGGTCCCCTTCGACCTCGATCTGCGGGTGGTCCTTGAGCTCCGCCAGGAGCGGCTCCGGGACCCGGATACGCTCGAGGGCAAGGGTGTTGCGGATCGAGACGATGCGGCTCTGCGGGTGACGAACGCGGGCGCAGATCTTGAGAGCCAGCAGGATCGCCTCCCGGTCCAGCCAGACCGGCGTGCCGTCCTCGAGGGAGCCTGCCCGGACGGTCTCCATGGAGGAAACGACAGGCACGCCCATGGTCTCTTCCGTGACCCCGAAGCGGGCCAGGAGTTCTCTCTGTCCCTCCCGCCGTGGCTTTCCATGGAGGGAACGATGAAGGGGCTTGCGCCCAGGCGCCTCAGCCCGTCGATGACGGTCCGGGTGATCCAATCGATGGCATGGATCCCGCGGCTCCCAACGGCCACGGCGATCCGGCTGCCCGCGCGGATACGCGACGTCCTTCCGTCCCGGCGGAAGAGCCCGGAGATTTCCCCCGGGATGTCGGCAATCCGTTCGCCGGGGAACTTCTGGCGCACGGAAACCATGCGCGGAAGCGGCAGATCGAGCCCGCCTTCAATGATCAGGGCCATGGGCGCATTCCTGGGACCGTTTGGTTGAAACTACCACACAACCGTCCGATTGTAGAACGCACCCGCGAAAACCCCTCTTTTCAATAATCGTCCTCTCCCTTAGCGGGAGAGCCTTTCGACAGGCTCAGGACCGCGAACCCATCGAACGGAAATGAGATGAGGGGGAACAATCCCCATTTCCGGCTCAGCCGTTACTCCTGAAGCCCGTCTTCACCGCTTCGTTCCCACGGTCTGCTCGAACCAGCGGAAGGTCTCCTCATCGGCCACGCCCAGCTTCCGGGCCGCATCGGGGGCGAAGGTGGCCCAGAGCCCGGTGGCCCGCGTGCAGAGCTCCCCCGCGTCGTTTACGATGATACCCTCGGCCGTGGCCTCGCGCTCGCTGCGGACCTCGAGGACCCGCCCCTCCACCTTGATCTCCCGGCCGTGAGGCACGGGCTTGAGGTACTCGATGGTCATCGTCTTGGTGAGGATAAATCGCCGGAGCAGATAGATCATGGCGCGGCCCATGACCTCGTCGAGCGCGGTGAAAAGGATTCCGCCGTGAACCAGGTTGCTCCAGCCGCACAGGTGCGGGGGCACGGTGAGCCACGAGACGACCGTTTCACCGTCGGTGTAGAACTGCATCCGCAGGCCCTGAGTGTTTGCGGGTCCGCATCCGAAGCAGCAATGATCCTCGCGATTGGGCAGGAGGGTGTAGCCGCTTTTGTCCATGGGTTGATTTCCTTTCCAAGCAGATTACATCTCGCCGGCGAGCTTCGGCGTCGTCGGGGGCGGGCGGCGGTTCTTCGTGCCCTGCTCGTAGGCGTAGCCGATCTCGACGAGCAGTCCCTCCGCCCAGGGCCGCCCGAGGAACTCGATCCCCACGGGCACGCCGATCTTCGCCGTCTCGGTGGGCTTCGTGAACCCGCCGGGCACCACGATGGAGGGGAAGCCCGTCACGGATCCCAGGCTCCCGTTGCGCTCCACCTGGGTGCCGCCCACGGGGACGACGGGCCGCTTCTGGTGCGGGAAGATGAGGGCGTCGAGCTTCTGCTCGGCCATGATCGCCATGACGCGGTCCTGCAGCTTCGTGCGCTTCGCAAGCCGCTCATAGTAGCCGCCGTCGCGCTTCAGGGCCATGGCCTCCTTGATGTTCTTCTCGATGCCGGGGTGATACTTGCCCGAGGCGATGATCTGCTCGAGGGATTTCACGGGGGTCTTGGTCTTCGGGTCGCCCAGGTACGAGTCCAGGTCCGGCCTCAGGTCGTAGAGGTGGACGCTGATCTCGCCCGCGATCTCCCCGGAGTCGACGTCCGGCGTGTCGAGCTCGACCATCGTGGCGCCCATCTTCCTGCAGTCCTCGATGGCTTTGTTCGTCACGGCGTTGACTTCCTCGTGGATGGGCTGGGTGCCGAAGAAGCTCCGGAGGACGCCGATGCGCTTGCCCTTGAGGCCGTCCTTCTTGAGGTACTTGGTGTAGTCCTTCTGGATATACCCCACGCTCCAGGCCGTCGCGAGGTCGCCCGGGTCGAATCCGGTCAGCACGTTGAGCATCTTCGTTGCGTCGGTGACGGTCCGGGCCATGGGGCCTGCAGCGTCCTGCGTGAAGGAGTAGGGGATAACGCCGTAGCGGCTGACCATACCGATCGTCGGGCGGATGCCCACGATGCTGTTGGCCGACGAGGGGGAGCGGATGGAGTTCACCGTGTCGGTGCCGATGCCGAGGATGCCGAAGTTGGCCGCCAGGGCGGCGCCCGTGCCGCCGCTCGAGCCGCCGGGGGTCCGGGTGAGGTCATAGGGGTTCAGGGTCTGCCCCAGGATGGAACTCACCGACTCGCCCCACACGGCAAATTCGTGCAGGTTCACCTTGGCGATGATGATGGCGCCCGCATCTTTGAGCTGCTTCGTGATGGTGGCATCGTAGGGCGGGATGTATCCCTTGAGGCTCAGCGACCCGGCCGTCGTCGGCATGTCCTCCGTGTCCACGTTGTCCTTGAGCAGGACGGGGATGCCGTGGAGCGGGTCCACGGGGCCGGACTTCTCGAGCTTCGCGTCCAGCGCGGCGGCCTCTTCCAGGGCCCTGGGATTGACATAGATGACGGCGTTGAGCTTCGGTCCCTTCTGGTCATAGGCCTCGATGCGTTTCAGGTACATCTCGACGAGCTTTTTCGCCGTCAGCTCGCCCGACTTGAAGGCCTTGTGGACATCGGCAATCGTGGCTTCTGCGAGTGTGAACGTAGCCATGGCTTACGCCTTCTTCGGCAGGATCATCTGGGTGCATCGGAACAGGGCGATGTCCCGTCCGGTCTTTTCGTCCCACACGCGGGCGTCCCAGACCATGGTGCGCCTTCCGATGTGGGCGGGCGTTCCCTCGCAGCAGATGAAGCCTTCGCGGGTGGTGCCGAGGAAGTTGGTCTTCAGCTCGATCGTCGTGAATCCCCCGGCGCCTTCGGGCAGGTTGACGATCGTCGCCATGCCACAGACCGTGTCGGCCAGCGTGATGACGGAGGCCGCGTGGAGGTAATCGTTCGGGGCCAGGTGGTGTTTCTCGACCGGCATGCGGGCCGCGACGCGGTCCTTCGTCACCGAGGTGAGCGTGAACCCGAGAAGCGCGGGCAGGTACCCCTCGCTCTTGCGGGTCATGAACGCGGCGAGTTCCTCCGGCGGCAGGTCCTTCCAGTTTTTCGGTTTCTCCGTGTAATCGGCCATGTTCGATGCGCTCCGATCCATGCAGGCCCGGTTGAATCCGAAGGCAAGTTCCGGGGGGGGGTGCATAAGGGGCCGGCCGCGAGGGCCGGCCCCCGCGCCGATTACTTCAGGTAGCCCGGAAGGTCGGTGTCGTCCTTGCCCTTGAAGCTGCAGGCGCCGACCGGACAGGTCTTGCAGGGGCTCTTGATGCCGGGAAGGGCCGGCTCGCCCTTGATCTTCGTCTCGATGAAGTCCATGCACTTGCCCACTTCCGCATCGGGCCCCTCGACGATCAGCGTGACGCTGCCCTCGGCCCCTCCCCAGCCGCCGGAGGCGAAGTGGACGGCCGCCACGTCGAAGAGGGCCTCCAGCGCGTCGATCTCCGTGAAGACCCGGCCGTCGGCGACGCAGGCCAGGCCGGCCTTGCAGCCGATCGATTTGCCGATCATCATCGTGCCGCCGTAACGCGCCGCCTCCTCCACGGAGGGGACAAGCTTCTCGAGGCCCACCGTGTAGATGATTTCAAGACCGCGGGCCTTCATGCCCATGTAGAAGGAGCCCATGGTCCCGCCCGCCGGATTGACCATGATGACGCCCACGTTTCCGAAGGCGTCGAGCGCGTTGCCTCCCTTGATGACGATGTCGCCGGGGCCCAGCTTGTCCGCCACGGACGTGGGCTCCACGGCCAGGGCCTCCCCCTTGTGGAGGGTGACGGGCCTGGCGCGGTCTCCGGCGTCGAGAACGCACAAGGTGCCCCGGATGGTCTGTCCCGCCAGGTAGCGCTCCTTTTCGATCTTCTCGCCCGTGATCTCCTCGAGGCAGTAAGCCGTCGTGGAGCCGCGGCTCACGAGGACATAGCCGTTCGCCTTCGCGTTCTGCACCTCGGGCAAGGCCGCAATGCCCTTCCCGATGAGCCTCTTCGATTCCGCCGGTGTGAGAGTAAACAAAGCCTGCATCGCTGAAACTCCTTTCCTGCGTTTGATTCCTTGTGGAAAACGAACCGTGGATTCCGGTTCCAGAGGGTTGAACGATCATCTACCATAAATTGCCCTTGGCGAACAGGCGGAAGTTCGGCGTGGACGGGTCCCCGACACCCGTCGGTGATAACCCGTTGCGTCCCCTCGGATTTTCTGGTAATTTGACGCTTCGCAGTCCGGACCCGTCCGTGAAGGAGGAGCCCCGGCGGGGGACCGTCGGGAAAGTGAGGGGCTGCCGCCTTCTTTTTCCCCGTGCATCAGAACGTTGAAATTTCGTGGTTTTGGCGGAACGGGAGGGACCTTTGCGTTCCGAGGCTGCCGCGAATATGCCAAAATGGCATCTTGATTGCATGCTTTGCGGTATAATGCCAACGCGCATGATCGAGCAGGTCTTCACGTGAGACACAGAACCGCGAACCGAATCAAAGAGCGTCCGACATCGGGAACCTTATGCCGAAAAGAGCTGGACTAGCAGCCCTTGTTATAACCCTCGTTCTTGCAATCCTGCCGTTTCCCGTTTCTGCCGCTTCCCCGGAATCCCCCGTCCCTGCGGACCCTGCGGTCCAGGCGAGGGAAGACTACCGGGAGGCCCTGGAACGGATCCGTGAGGGCCGCAACGGCGAGGCGCTCCCCCTTCTGGAGAAGGCCCTGCAGGCACTGCCCGGCGACCGGCATCTCCAGGCCGACTACGCCCTGTGCCTGGTCTGGACGGGGGTGTACCAGAAGGCCGTGGAGTTCTACGCCCCCCGCGGGACGGAACTCCGGCAGATCCGCTACCTTCCCCGCCACATGGCCAAGGCCTACTACGAACTGAGGGAATACCCGAAGGCGCTCGAGCTGTACCGGCTCGGCCTGTCCTACGACCGGGCGGACGAGGAGGCCTTCAAGGGCGTCGTCTACACGCAGATGCGGCTGGGCGACGGCGCCGGCGCCTACGCGTCGTGGCTGGAGGCGAAGAAGACGGGGCAGCTCCCCGCGCCGGCGCTGGATGCCGTCAAGACGGCCCTCCTGGAGCAGTACGGCGCAAGCCTCGAGGCCCTTGCGGTTGCCAGGGAAGGCTCCGCGGGGCGTCCGGATCAGCTTCGCTCCCTCGAGCTCGACCGGGCCGTGACGAAGCTCCGCTGGGGGCTCGTCGACGAGGCCATCGCCGAGATCGAGGCGGTCCTCCTGAAGGATCCCGGCAATCTCCGGGCCCGCGGGGACTACATTTCCGCCCTCCGGCAGAAGGACCGGATGCAGGACGCCCTGAGGCAGTTCGACATCTACCGGCAGTCCGGTGAGCCCGTCCCCTGGTGGGTGAACCAGGCCGTGGCCGACGCGCACCTCTACCTGCACAGGCCCGAGGAGGCCGAAATCTATTACCGCAAAGTCCTCGAGGCCGAACCCGAAAGCTTCACGGCCACGATGGGGCTCTACTACGTCTACACGGATCTCCGGCAGTGGGAGAAGGCCGAGCAGACCATCGAGCGGCTCGATGCCATCGTGGAAAAGGAAAAGAAGGCCCTGGCATGGGACGAATCGATCCTGGCCCGCCAGCGCTACCTGGCCGATTCCAACAGCCTCATCTCCACGAAAGGCTGGTTCCTCCTCTACAGGGACCGGCTGAAGGAAGGCCAGGCCTACTTCGATTACTACCTGGCCGAGGCGGCCTCCGATACGGGCCTGCGCTCGGGACTGGCCCACACCTATCTCTGGCGGCACTGGCCGCGCCGGGCCTTGGAGCAGTTCGAGGTCAACCGGACCCTGGATCCCCTCGATACCAAAAACCTCGTCGGGCTGGGATGGACGCTCAACGAGCTGAACCACAAGCATGAAGCCCGGGCCCTGGCCGGCGAGTTGCATCGGAAATACCCGACCAACCCGATCGTCTACGACCTCTGGGAGACGCTGAAGGTGGAGGACATGTGGCGCCTCCAGCCCGAGTTTCGCTTCATCAGGGAATTCGACGGCGCCACGGAATACTGGGCCTCGCTCACGCTGGAAAAGCCCGTCACGCCGCTCTTCAGCCTCTACGCCCAGATCCTGCGCGAGGAAGTGTGGAGCGACGACCACGACACCAGGCACCGGGAGGACTGGGACCGCCTGGGCTTCGGGTTCCGGTGGATCGTCCTGCCCGAGCTCATCTGGTGGCAGGGCCTGACGTTCGATTACGCAAACGGCGACGATTTCGGTATCGACACGCGGCTGATGTGGTGGCCCACGGATCCCCTGCGCATCACGGCGGCATACAACAGCTTCAGCCTGGGCGTGCCCATCCGGGCGCGGGCCCAGGGGATCACGGCCGACAGCGCATCGCTGGACGTTCTCTACCTCGAGAGCGACCTGCGGGAATACGGCGCGTCGGTGGGGACCCAGTGGTTCTCGGACAACAACGTCTATGTATCCGGGACGGCCCGCTACGACCAGAACGTCCACCTGACGCCCGATTGGAAGGTCCGCGCAGGCCTGGCGCTGGGGTTCGGCGCCTACTCCAAGCAGGACGTGGTCTACTACAGCCCGCAGTACGAGTGGAGCGCCCTGCTGACCTCGGCCATCCAGTGGGTCAACTGCATCCGATACGAGAAGAAGTGGACCTCCGCCGTCTACCTGCGGGCCGGGTTCAGCGGTGAACACGGATACAGCGCCTACCCCGTGGCGGGCATCACCTTCGAGCAGCTCTACGAGCACTCGAAGACCTTCAACGTCGCGGGCGGCGTTTCCTACGATCTCAGAGTCTATGATGGGGATTACACTCATGTTGTTGGGGCTTATGTCACGCTCAACTGGTACTTCTGAAATACAGGCATCAGGCACCAGGCATCAGGCGTCAGGTATGGCGGTCTTGATGCTCGTGGTTGTCGCAGCAATTGCGCTGGCTGTGTCGCCCGCGCAGGCGGCGGAGACGTTCATCACGCTGTGCTACCACGATGTCCCCGAGGTGCCTGTCGAGAAGGACGACATCTCCCGGAAGGACTTCGTCAACCAGATCGAGTACCTGCGCACCCACGGGTTTGCCTTCGTGAGCCCGCAGGACATCCTCGCGGCCTCGCGCGGCGCAAAGCGCCTCCCCGAAAAGGCCGTGCTCATCACCTTCGACGACGCCTACGAGAGCTTCTACCGGCTCGTCTACCCCGTGCTCAGGCTCTACGACATCCCCGCGGTGCTCTCCGTCGTCACCTCCTGGATCGACAGCCCCGAGACGTCGGCGTACAAGACGAAGCGGTTCATGAGCTGGCAGCAGATCCGCGAGGTGGCCGACTCGGGCCTCGTGACGGTGGCCTCCCACAGCGCCCGCCTGCACCGGATGCTCCAGGTGAACCCCGTCGGGAACATCGAGCCGGCGCCGGCGGCGTTCCTCTACCTCCCCGAGAGCGGACGCTACGAGACGGAGGCCGAGTTCCGCGCCCGCATCCGCGAGGACCTTGCCGCGAGCATCGATGCCCTGACGGCCCGGCTGGGGAAGAAGCCCGCGATCCTGACCTGGCCCTACGGAAGCTACAACGAGATCGGCATCGAGGAGGCGAAGAAACTCGGCTTCGAGATGCTGCTCACCCTCGACGAGGGCTACTCGCAGGCGGGCAGGCTCGACCGGGTGAACCGCTACTACATGGAGGCCCACCTGGACTGGCTCGAGTCGTTCAAGGCATCCATGGCGCGCGGGATGCGCGAGGGGTTCCGCATCCGCGGCGTCCAGGTCGACCTCGACCCCGTCGTCAACAGGGATTCCATGGAGGAGAGCAACAGGAACCTGGGGCTCCTGCTCGACCGGCTCGTGCGGATGGGGGTCAACACCGTCTTTTTGCAGGGCTTCAGCGATGCCGGGGCCACCGGCAACGTGAAGTCCGTTTACTTCGCCAACTCCGCGCTGCCCGTCGACCTCGACTTCCTCGGCCACGCCGTCAACCGGATCCGATCGCGGGGGATGAAGGTCTTCGTCTGGATGCCGGCGCTGGCCTACGAGCTTCCCGACCCGGCGCTCAACGAGGCGCTGAAGGTCCGGCAGTGGAAGGGAGACGGGCCGGAGGTCACCTCGTCGTGGTATCGCAGGCTCTCGCCCTTCGACCCGCGGAGCCTGGAGGCGGTGCAGAGGATCTTCGCGGATCTCGCGGCGCACGTGCAGTTCGACGGGATCCTGCTCCAGGACGACGCCTACCTGGCCGAGACGGAGGACTTCCACCCCGCCGCCGTCGAGGCGTTCCGCAAGCGCTGGGGCGTCTCCCCGGATCCGCAGGTCCTGAAGGCCGATCGGGATCTCGGCGCGAAGTGGACGGCCTTCAAGACGGAAGCCCTCGACCGATACATCGACGGGATTGTCCGGACCGTCCGGACCTACCGTCCCGGTGCCGCGATTGCCCGCAACCTGTACAGCTCCGTCGTCACGAACCCGGAGGCGCAGACGTGGTTTGCCCAGGATCTCGCTCGATCGCTCGCGGCATACGACTACACGGTCGTGATGGCCTACGCCGCCATGGAGGGCAAGGAGGACAGCCGCACCTGGTACCGGGAGCTCTTCCGGGCCGCCGGAGGCCGGGAAAGCGCCCCCCGGGTGATCTACAAGCTGCAGGCCTATGACTGGAAGAGGGAGGCCTGGCTGGGCGACGGGGCCCTCAAGGACGAGATTACGTTCCTCCTGGCCCTGGGGGCCCAGCACGTGGCCTATTACCCGGACAACGTGTACCGCAACAAGCCGGATGCGGATACGGTGGCCTCGATCCTCTCGGCGAAGGATGAAGTGAAGCGCCGGGAGGAGCCGCCCGAGATCGCCCCCGAGGGCGCTGTCGAGAGGCTGTTCAGGAAGCTGTTCAGCCCCAACCCGTAACCCGTTGCATGTAAACGCCAGCTGGGGGGCCGATCCGCGCGCCCGCCTCGCCGATACAGGATATGTCGATATACGAGATCATCGGACTCTTTGTCTTCCTCTACCCGCTCTACATGAGTATCGTGTGGATGATCGGGGGCACCATCTTCAGCCTGCGCCGCGAGGGCAGGGCGGAGCCGCAGCTCGAGGTCTGCCCTTTCTTCACCGTCATCGTCCCCGGTCACAACGAGGAGCAGGTCATCGAGGAGACGGTCCTCAACCTCAAGGATCTGAACTACCCGAGCTACGAGGTCATCGTCGTCAACGACGGCAGCTCCGACGCCACGCGGGAGATCCTGGACCGGCTCGTGGCGGGGAACGCGGACTGGCTGCGCATCATCCACCTGGAGCCCAACAGCGGCAAGTCCAAGGCCCTCAATGCGGCCATCCTGGTGAGCCGGGGCGAGTTCATCCTCACGATCGACGCCGATTGCCTCGTCGACAAGGACGTGCTGAAGTGGATGGCGCATCACCTGGTGAACTTCCCCCGCGTGGGGGCCGTCACGGGCAACCCCCGCGTGCGCAACCGCACGTCGCTCCTCGCGAAGATCCAGGTCGGCGAATACTCCAACATCATCGGGCTTATCAAGCGCACCCAGCGCATCCTCGGGAAGGTTCTCACTGTTTCCGGCGTGATCGCCGCCTACCGCAAGAGCGCCATCATGGAGTGCGGGCTCTTCGACAGCGACACCGTCACCGAGGATATCGACATCACCTGGAAGCTCCAGCGCAAGTTCTGGGACATCCGTTACGAGCCCCGGGCCCTGTGCTGGATCCTTGTCCCCGAAACCCTCAAGGGGTTGTGGCGGCAGCGGGTCCGCTGGGCGCAGGGCGGGGTCGAGGTGCTCCGGAAGCATCTCGACATCTGGAAGGATCGCCGTAACCGCCGCCTCGTCCCCGTCTACATCGAGTACGTCTTGAGCCTGCTGTGGGCGCACACCTTCATGGCCATGGTGTTCCTGTGGCTCTTCTTCGTCGTCATGGACGGCGTGTGCCGCTACGCCCAGCTGCCCGTCTGTCCGCCCGTGATGGAGGTCTACCAGCGCTTCTTCGCCGGCTGGAACCCGCTGTACCCGCGCTGGTACGGCGCCATCCTGGGCCTTGCGTGCCTGACGACTTTCCTGACGAGCTTCTTTATCGACCTGCGCTACGAGAACAGAGCCTTCGTCAAGTACTACTTCTTCGTGATCTGGTACCCCGTGGGGTACTGGATTCTCGCGTCGCTTGCGGCCATCAAGGGCGTCTACAACTTCACATTCCGCAGCAAGGAGGTGACGGTCAGATGGAAAAGCCCGGACAGGGGCCTCCACACCCTGAAGTCTTCGTCGAAGACAAAGTAAAATCGCCTCTCCGAAGGACTGTCGAGAACGTCATCACCGTCGTCTGCTGGGGGATCTACCTGTACCTGCTGCTCCCGCTGTTCACCATGGTGCTGTGGGTCTTCGGCGTCCAGACCCTCTATGCCCAGATCATCGGGGAGAAGGGCTACGAGGAACTTGCCCGGCTTTTGCAGAACGGCGGCATCACCGTTCTGGTCATCTTCCTGATCGTCTCGGGCTGGACCTACTACAACTACCTCTGGTTCCTGCGGCGGGGAGAGCGGCGGGGAGGGCAGGTGAAGATCAGCAGCGACGCGGAGATGGCCGGGATGCTGGACACGGACCGCGCCTCCCTGGAGGAGATCCGCAAGGCCCGCCGGATGGAGATCCGCGTCGACGGCCCCCTCTACCGGATTACCGCAAAAGAGCAATAGGCGCCAGGCACAGGCGGTCACGAAGAAGCCCTGCATCAAGCGGGGCTTTTTTTTGCGGTCAAAGAGGGGTTGCAAAACCGGGGCCGCTGATTTAAGGTCTGCAACGATCGCAACGGATGCAGCGATCGTTCTGCGGCGGGTCGCCACCGGATGCGCCGCGGATTGCAGCGGACATCATGCGGGCCGAGCCGCGGGCAGGAGTTAGGAGGCCCTGAAGCTGAAACGTTCGGTGAAGCGGAAGGGCCTCAGCTTCACGTCGTCGGGCTGTCTCAGAGACCCTTCGCTGCCGCCGCGTCGAGTTGCGGAAAAATGTTTCAGCCGGAGAAAGTCCCTGCATGAGAAGACGTCCACCCTCCATTGTTACCGAACTGATCGTCATGACCATTGCCGTTGCGCTTGTTGCGGGCGGGCTCGAAGGCTACCTGCGGGTGACGACCCAGGAGCGCTCCAAGCTCTACGAGGGCATCGAGACGGTTCCGGAGATCGCCGACACCTATTACAAGCACCTGTTCCTGGAAAAATACGCGGCGAGGGGCGCCTTCGGCGGCACCGGCTACGACCCGCAACTGGGCTGGGACTGCCAGGCCATGGCCTCGCGCATCCGCGGCTCGCGCAAGGCCGATCCCGGGCCGGCCAGGGCCTTCCGGGTCATCGCCCTGGGTGACGGCTTTACCCGGGGCATCGAGGCGGGGGAGCAGGAGCACTTCCCGCACTATCTGGAGAAGATCCTCCGGGGCCGCGGGCCGGCGGAGGTCTTCAACATGGGCGTGGGCAGCTACGGGATCGACCAGATGCTGCTCAAGTACGAGCGCCACGGACAGGCGCTGCGGCCCGATGTGGTGGTCCTGGGGATCTTTCCCCACGACTACGACCGCACGCGGCTCTCCTTCTACTCCTATGCGAAGCCGGTCTTCCGGCCGGGCGGGGCGACGGGGCCGTACACCCTCGAGAACGTCCCCGTGCCCCCGCCACGGGAGGTCTGCGCCTCCCTTAAGCAATCTCTCGGCGACCCCGGGAGTTACGCCTGGGTGTTCGTGAAGAACCGCTTTCGCAAGCTCCTGGCGACCCTGCCCGGGGGCGGTGGCTATTTCGAGGA
Source organism: Deltaproteobacteria bacterium (assembly GCA_012728915.1). Taxonomy (GTDB): domain Bacteria; phylum Desulfobacterota; class Syntrophia; order Syntrophales; family UBA2192; genus UBA2192. Next base: position 79,991 of record JAAYEC010000040.1, read on the forward strand.
GACGGACCGGCTCGTGGAGTATCTGCTCGAGCGCCTGAAGGGGGATCTGGACAGGACGGGCACGAAGCTTCTCATCGTCTGCATCCCCGGCGGAAGCGCGTTCGAGAACGCAGAGACCCTCTCGCGCGCCGGGAGCGAGCCCCGGGCCGCGCGCCTGAGGGCCCTGTACAAAAGACTCGAGATCCCCTGCGTGGATCTGCTCGAGGCGTTCCCCGCGAAACACTCGGCGACGACGGTCTACCGGGAGTTCTACATCCACCGGCCCGACGGCTCCATCGGCCACTTCACGCCCCGGGGCAACGCCGAGACGGCGAAGATCATCGCCGGGGCGCTGAGGGACAGGGGGATGATGCAGGGCGGCGACAGAACGATCGTCCGCAACGCCGTTGAGAAGCGCACCGGTCTGTGATACGCTGCCTTCCGAAACGGGCCGCGGCGCCCCGGCCCCGCCTCGCAGGGACGCTGCCAACGCGAAAGGATGACCATGCGCCTTCTCCTGGTCGAGGACGATCCGAAAATCGCATCCTTCGTGACGAAAGGGTTCCGGGAGGCAGGCTTTGCCGTTTCCCATGCCGGGGATGGAGAGACCGGTCTCCACCTGGCGCTGCACGAGCCCTTCGACGCGGCCGTCATCGACATCATGCTGCCCAAACTCGACGGTCTAGCCCTCATTCACCGAATGCGTCTCGCGAAGGTGAACACGCCCGTCATCATCCTCAGCGCCAGGGGCTCGGTGGATGACCGGGTGAAAGGGCTCCAGGGCGGCGGCGACGATTACCTGACCAAACCCTTTTCGTTCTCCGAGCTCCTGGCGCGAGTGCAGGCGCTGGTCCGCAGGGCGACCGGGGCGGGCGACTCGACCCGCCTTGTCGTCGGCGACCTCACCCTGGATCTTCTCAGGCGGGAGGTGGTTCGCGCGGGCAGGAAGATCGATCTGCAGCCCAGGGAATTCGCGCTTCTCGAATACCTGATGCGCAACGAGGGCCGCGTCGTTTCCAGGACGATGGTCATGCAGAACGTCTGGAGCTACGACTTCGTCCCGCTGACCAACGTGGTGGAGGCCCGGATGTGCATCCTGCGGGAGAAGATCGACAGGGAGTTCCACCCGAAGCTCATCCACACGGTCCGCGGGGCGGGATATGTCCTTAAGGGAAGCGCTTGAGATACGCCGGACGCTGGCGTTCCGGCTCACCTTCTGGTACGCGCTCGTCTTTACCGTCTGCTCTCTTGCGGCGTTCGCCGTCTTCTATGCCGTCATTTCCAACGTCGTCAAGGAACGCACCGATCAGGCGATGCTCAAGGAGATGGCCGAAGCCGCCGCCATTCTGAAATCGAAGGGCGAGGGCGCCTTCGGCGCGGAGTTGGGCTTCGAGGCTGAATCCGAGGGCGTCGGCGACGTTTTCTTCCGCCTGCTCGACCCGGCCGGCGGCGAGATCGCCGCGACGAACATGAACGCCTGGAAGGGGGTGGGTGCGGACAGGGGCCCGCTGACCCGCGCGGCGGCAGGGGACGGCCCTGTATTCGAAACGGTGTCCGTCCCGGGGAAGCCCTACCAGGCACGGATCGTCTACGGGCTCCTGGAGTCGGGCAAGATCATCCAGATCGGCGTCTCCCTGGAAGACAATGCGCGCTTTCTCGAAACGTTCCGGGACGTGTTCGTGCCGGGGATCCTGATCATCATGGCCTTCTCGACGCTCATCGGGTGGTTCATGGCGGCCCGCGCCCTGGCCGGCATCCGGGAGGTCACGCGGACGGCGCTGGACATCTCGGAAGGGGCCTTCGAGAAGCGGGTGCGGGTCCGGGCAGGAGGCGACGAGGTCGAGCGGCTCGCCGTCGCCTTCAACCGGATGCTGGACCGCATCGACGGGCTGGTCCGGGGGCTGAGGGAAGTGACGGACGACATTGCCCATGACCTGAGGACCCCGATTGCCCGCATACGGGGGCTTGCCGAGGCGGAGCTCAACGCGGGAAACTCCGGCGGGGAGCCCAATCAGCTGGCGGCGGACACCGTGGAGGAATGCGACAACCTGCTGCAGATGATCAACACCATGCTGGAGATTGCCGAGATCGAGGCGGGGATCAAGGCCCTTCCCGGGGCCGACGTGGACCTGGCTCAGGTCGTCGGGGAAGCCGTCGATCTCTTCCGGCCCCTTGCCGACGGGAAAGGGGTTCGCCTCGAATCCGGCGTGTCCGAAGCGTTTCCCGTCCAGGGCAATGTGCGCGGTCTCCAGCGGATCGCCGTCAATCTCCTGGACAACGCCATCAAATACACGCCCGCCGGGGGGACCGTGTCCGTCTTCCTGAAAGACAAGGGGGAGCAATTCGATCTGATCGTTCGGGACACGGGTATCGGCATTGCCGAAGAGGAACTGCCCCTCGTCTTCAACCGGCTCTACCGCTGCGACAGCAGCCGCTCCCAGCCCGGCTTCGGGCTGGGCCTCAGCCTCGCGTCGGCCGTCGCCCGCGCCCACGGCGGCCGCATCTCGGTGGAGAGCCTGCCCGGCCGTGGAAGCACCTTTACCGTCACGCTGCCCCGCCGGCCCTTTGCGATTTCCGTCCACGGCAACATTACCAAATCATAATCTTCCCGTAATCTTCCCATAATCTGCACGTGCTATAGGCAGGGCATCTTTACGGCCTTTTCCCGCAGGGAACGGTTATTCGCGGATGCGGCCGGCGGGGCAGCGAACCTCTCCCGCGGCATCCTTTCGCGGAGCTGTCGAGCCGACGACCCGGGACGGGACAATGGAGCTGTCGGGTTCATGATGCCCAAAAGCCGGTTCAGCGCGCTGTTGCTTGCCTGCGGGATCAATCTTCTCTGTTTCACCCTTCTGCGGGCCTTCCTGTATGCGCGGTCCTGGGCTGTTGTCGGCCCCTCCTTCCCCGGCGCCCTGCACATCTTCGGGCTGGGTTTTCTCTACGATGCTGTCTTCTGCGTCTACTTCAGCGCTTTCTTCGCCGTGGCGCTCCTGCTTCTGCCCAACCGGGTTTACACCGGCCGCGTCTTCGGCTGGCTCGGCCGGGCGGCCTTTTTCGCCTTCCTCTATGCCCTCGGGTTCATGCTGGTGGCCGAGTGGCTCTTCTGGGACGAGTTCGGTACCCGCTTCAATTTCATCGCCGTCGACTACCTCGTGTACGGCACCGAGGTGACCCGCAACATCTACGAATCCTACCCCGTCGTTTCCCTGCTGGCCTGCATCCTCGCCGCGTCGGCGGCCGTGTTCCTCGGGTTGCGAAAGACCCTTGCGGAGCTGTTCCGGATCCGGGAGAGCTTCCGCAGGAGGCTGGCCGTAACATCGGGGATCGGGGCGGCGTTCGTTGCCGCTCTCATCCTCGTCGGCCAGGCCCCGCGGGATGCCTTCGTGAACAATTATGCGAGGGAACTGGCCTCCAACGGCCCCTATCAACTGGTCGGCGCCTTCCGGAACAATACGCTGGACTACGACACGTTCTACACCCGGGGAGACGACGAGGAACTGTCGCGGCTGGCGAAGCTCTCCGTCTCGAAAAACCCGGACGAGGGGGAGCGCTTCGACCTCTCGCGCGCGGTTCCCGCCGGCGGCCCGGAGAGGCGGCTCAACGTCATCCTCATCTCCATCGAGAGCCTCAGCGCGGAATTCATGTCCCGGTTCGGGAACAGGGAAGGCATCACCCCGTTCCTGGACGGCCTGGCGAAGGAGAGCCTGTTCTTCTCCAGCCTCTTTGCGACGGGGACCCGCACGGACCGGGGCCTGGAGGCCATCACCCTCTCCATCCCGCCCACCCCCGGCCGTTCGCTGGTCAAGCGGCCGGACAACGCGCGCCTCTACTCCCTGGGCTACGTGTTCCGGCAGCGGGGCTATGACGTCGCGTTCCTGTACGGGGGCCGCGGCTTTTTCGACAACATGAACGCCTTCTTCTCCGGCAACGGCTACCGGACCGTCGACCAGACGGACCTCAAGGGCGGCGAGATCACCTTCCAGAACGCCTGGGGCGTTGCGGACGAGGACCTGTATCGCAAGGCGCTCAGGGAGGCCGATGCCGCTCACGGCAGCGGGAGGCATTTTTTCTTTCACGTCATGACGACAAGCAACCACCGGCCGTTCACCTACCCCGAAGGGAGGATCGACATCCCCTCCGGGACAGGCCGCCCGGGCGCCGTGAAATACACCGATCACGCCCTGAAGGAGTTCCTCTCGGCCGCGGGGCAGCGGCCCTGGTTCGGCGACACCGTCTTTGTCGTCGTCGCCGATCACTGCGCCGGCAGCGCCGGTGAGGTCGGGCTCCCGATCCGAAAATATCATATCCCCCTGTTCATCTATTCTCCGAAGCATGTCGCGCCCCGGGAGGTTGCCAGGACATGCAGCCAGATCGACATCGCCCCGACGCTGCTGGCCCTGCTGGGGTTCGACTACGAAAGCCGTTTCTGGGGCAGCGACGTGCTGCGCGACGGGTTCACGGAGAGGGCGCTCATCGGCAATTACCAGAAGCTGGGCCTCTACAAGGACGGGCGGCTGGTGATCCTCTCGCCCCGCAAGCTCATCGACGTGATGGAGAGGCCCCTCGTGCAGAACCGGATCGAGAAGGCGGCGGCGGAGGATCCCCTCTCCCGCGAAGCCATGGCGTACTACCAGGGCGCCGACTACATCCTCCGGCACCGCATGAACCGCTGGGAATATGCCCGCCCGGCTTCCCCCGCGCTTGCGCAGGCCTCTGGGCGGCAAGGGGTACCCCGGGAGGAAAGCCCGATGGCGGCGGACCGTTGAACGGGGGATCGTCGATGCAGCGGACAGGGAGACATGCGGGGATTTCCGCGGCAGCCGTTCTCGTCTTCGCCATGGCCCTCTTCCCGCATTCAGTTCTTCATGCTGACAATCCGGCCGTAACGTCCGCCGGGGATGTCCTCCAGGTTGCCCTGCCTGCTCTTGCCGTGGGATCGACGTTCTTCGCCGGCACGGAAGAGGGGCAACGATGGGACCGGGAAGGGACGAAGGAGGCCGCCCTGTCGATCGGAACGACCGCCGTGATCACCTGGGCGGGCAAGGAGACGGTCCGGAAGATGCGACCGGACGGAAGCGACCGGCAGTCGTTCCCCTCGGGACACACATCGGCCGCCTTTTCGGGGGCCGCCTTTCTGGGCACCCGGTACGGCTGGCAATGGGGCGCCCCGGCCTGTGCCGCGGCCGCCTTCACGGGCTACAGCCGCATCCAGGCCGACCAGCACTTCGTTGACGACGTCGTGGCCGGCGCGAGTATCGCCCTGCTGGTCGACCTGGCCCTGGTCCGGTCGAAGGACGACCCTGTCCGCATCCTTCCCGTGGCCATGGAGAAAGGGGCGGGAATCCAGATCACGTTCCTCGATTCCGACTCCGGGGGAAAAGCCGCCCTCCGGGAGGAACTGAAGAGAACAGACTATCCCCGGTTTCGGTTCAACTTCGCCTTCGGTCCCGCCTTCCTCAAGGAGCACGATCTCGCCGCGCCGGCCGACAGCGGCACTCCGATCGACCTGAACGGGTTCGAGAAGATCAACGACCCCGTTACGACAGCCGCCGTGGACCTGAGCATTCTCCTGGACGGGCATCACGAGCTGACGTTCTTCTTCTGGCCCATGGAATCCAAGGACGTGGGGACGTTCGGCACCCCTGCCTCGTTTGCCGGGACGGCCTTCCCGGCCGGTGTGCCGATAAACTCGGACTGGCGTCTCTACGACATGCGGGCCCGGTGGCGCTATGAATTCCTCCCGGAATCCTCCTGGATCGTCAAGGCGGGGCTGGGCCTCATGGCGCAGTATTACACGGCGCAGCTGTCGACCCGGTCCGGCGATGTCTCGGCGGAGACATCCGCGATGACTTTCCTTCCCTATCTCCACGGGCAGCTGGGCTACCGGATCAGCGAAAAGCTCTCGCTTTCCCTGGAAGGGAACGGGTTCTACTGGCCCGAGAACTGGTTCGTCGATGCCGGCCTCTTCCTGAACTACCGGATGAGCCGGCACTGGGATGTCACCCTGGGCACGCAGGTCTACGGACGCGAGGCGGACACCTCGGATATGAGCGATCGCCTGGTTTACCGCATCCCCTACCTGTCGATTGCGTACACGTGGTGAGGATTCGGGCGGCGGGAGGCGGTTCGGCCGATGTGCCGAACGCCGCGGGGAAACGCCGGGACGGCGAAGATCATCGCCGGGGCGCTGAGGGACAGGGGGATGATGCAGGGCGGCGGCCTGGTGTCACGTCCGGAGTAGCTGCCCGAAAAGGATCGGCATCTCCGTCTTCAGTGCGGGGAGGGCTGCACGATCCCGACCAGTTCCCGCGCGTTGTCGAGTTCCTTGACCAGCCGGGCCAGGGCGGCCTCGAAATCCGCCTGCGCAAGGCCCAGGCGTTTCATGGCCTCGTCGAGTCCGTCGTAGGCCAGCCCGTCCGATCCCTGGCCGATGCCCAGCATCAGACAGCCCTGGTCGGCGAGGTGGACGAGCCACGGCATCAGGCCGTTTCCGCTCGCCAGCCGGTCCGGCCGGTGATGGAAGGCGATGGCCTGCCGGATCTCCTCCGGGAATTTCCAGTTGGCGGCGATCAGCCCGCCCAGGGTGGCATGGTTCATGCCGAGCACCTTCTCCTCGGCCTCGAGGAACGATCGGGACTCGCCCGACACGATCTTCTTGATCTCGGCGTACTTGTCTTTCACGAATGCGCCGAGGACGATCTTGCCGATGTCGTGCAGGATCGCCGCGGTGAAGAGGCTCGTTTCCTCCCTCCCCGTGACTTTTTTCGACAGGATCTGCGCCAGCAGGGCCGTTCCCACGGCGTGCTCCCACATCACCTTCGCCTCGGCCTCGTAGCCCGGCGTGTTCCTGAAGAAGCGCGACGCGCCGGCGGCCATGACGGCACGGACGATATTCTGCCTTCCCAGGTACAGGATGGCGTCCTGGACGTTGTCCACCTTGTGACGCAGGCCGAAGTAGGCCGAGTTGCACATCCGGAGGATGTTGGCCGTGATGGACTGGTCGAGCCGCACAACGTCCACGAGTTCCGCCATCGATGAGTCGGGGTCGTTGATGAGGGCCGTTACCCGGTGCACCGTGGCGGGGAAGGCGGGAAGGCCGTTCACCGCTTTCTTGATTGCGCTGTCCATGCTCATGCCATTTCCTCCCAGTTGCCGTCGGGGTGCCTGACGAATGATTTCCCCGTCGAGATCTCCATCCTTACCGCCCGGTTGTGGTTGCCGCCCGTGTTCTCCGACGTCAGCGGGATGGAGAGCTGTTCGAGGATCCGGCGGGCCGCCGCGATGTTGCCCTCGCTGATGCTCCGGGAGATCCCCTGGCCCATCAGGAGCGAGCCCCCGGCCAGCCTGGCCGTAATCGCCTCGCGCCTGGCCCCCTTCTTGGTGCAGGCCTCGACCAGCAGAGGGATCGCCACGTCGGCGAACATGGCCGGGTATTCCCTGGCCCGCTGCGGCTCCGAGGCCGAGTTGGGTAGCATGAAGTGCGCGATGCCCCCGGTTTGAGCCTGTGCGTCGTAGAGCATGACGGCCGCGGTGGACCCCAGCCCGTAGACGACGAGCAGGTCATCCGGGTTGTTGCTCACGCTCAAATCAGCCAGCTTGACGAGGATCTGGGGCATTCTGCACCCTTTTGCGGTTGTGGCCGGTCCGGCTGCCCGGTTGTGTGTTTCTGTCCGTCTTTTCGAATATGTGCATCCTTCATGCCATTCCCAAAGTAAAGTGGGGGACGTCCAAGTAAAGCAGGGGACGTCCATGCTTTTAAGCTTTTCATTGAAAGAGGTCTGTGGTAGGAAATGAACATGCCGCGGAAAGCAAGAATAGACGCGCCCGGGGCGCTGCATCATGTGATCATCCGAGGGATCGAAGGGCGGAAGATTTTCAGGTCGGACGACGATCGAATGAATTTTGTGGACCGGCTTTCGGAATTAATCCCCAAAACGAAAACCGACTGCTTCGCCTGGAGCCTTCTCGACAACCATGCCCATTTCCTGTTCAGGACCGGCTCGGTTCCGGTGGCTGTTCTCATGAGCCGGCTTCTGACCGGTTATGCGGGTTGGTTCAATAGGCGGTACCGGAGGCACGGTCAACTTTTCCAGAATCGATACAAGTCGATTTTGTGCCAGGAAGATCCCTATCTCAAGGAACTGGTGCGCTATATCCACTTGAATCCGTTGAGGGCGCGACTGGTAAAGACGCTGGAGGAGCTGGACGCGTATCCATGGTGCGGTCATGGCGTTCTCATGAGTGAATCGACATGCGCGTGGCAGAACGTAGAATATGTGTATGGGTTGTTTTCCGATTATAAGGCGGAAGCCCGGGAGAGGTATCGAAGGTTTGTCGAGCAAGGCGTCATTGAAGGCAGACGGCCCGATCTTGTAGGAGGGGGGCTTCTGAGAAGTTCCGGTGGCTGGACGGGTCTCGAGGGGCTGCGGAAAGCCGGCATACGTGTGAAGGGAGACGAACGCATCCTCGGGGATAGTGACTTTGTAGAGAATGTTCTCAAGAGGGCAATGGAAGCGCTCGAGGAGAAATACGAACTGAAAGCCCGCGGGTATGATTTCAATTGGGTTGTCTCGCGTGTGGCCGAATTGCTGGGTATGAGCACGGATCAGGTGACGGCAATCGGGAAATCGCCCGGAACCGTCAAGGCGCGCGCGCTTCTTTGTTATTGGGCGCATCGCAAGTTGGGAATGACCGCCACGGAAATTGCAGCGCGGCTCGGGATAGGACAGCCGGCGGCAAGCCGCTTGTCGAGACGGGGGGAAGAGATCGAAAAAGAGCTCGGACTTCATTTGATTGAATGAAATAGCATGAAAGCATGGACGTCCCCTTCATCAGTGGACGTCCCCTTCATCAGTCCTGCGAGAAAGGGAGGGCAACGGATGAAACGAATACGGATGTGCGGGACCCGCGAGATTGCGGCGGCGCTGCTCCTCGGGCTTCTTGCCCTGGCGGCCTGTGCGGGCGCGCCCCGGCAGCCGGCGAGCCCGGCGGGCGGGGGCGATCTGGTGCTCCGCGTCCCGCCTCAGGAGGCGCATGCGCAGGTTGCCGCAGGGAAGGCGCTCCTGGTGTGCGCCTACGAAAGCGAATCGGTCTGCAGCACGATCATGCTGGAGGGGGCGATCACCCTGAAAGCGTTGCAGGGCCGGCTCGCGGGGCTGAAGAAGGACCAGCCCATCATCTTCTACTGCGCCTGACCCAATGAGCTCACGTCTGCCGGTCAGGCAGTGAAATACTCGGCCATGGGGTACACCAACGTCAGGGCCCTCGAGGGCGGCGTCGAGGCCTGGAAAAAGGCCGGCTACAGGGTCGACAAGAAGTAGGAGGGGCGTCCGCCTCCCGCCGCAGCCCCAGTATCGCCGCGCCTTCTCCGACATGTCCGATGCCGGTTTCGGACCCGCAGCGCTCAAAGCCGCCTGCGAAAAGGTCTGTCAACCGTTTCCATCCACCATCGGCATTCTTCAAAGGAGGTGTCCCATGATTCTTCGGTACGGTGGGCGTTTCGCCCTGAAGCTTGCCGGCCACGGTTACATCCGCCACCAGCCGCGTTCTCACGGCATCAACCTCGGATGGTTCGAAGATTCGCCGTTCATCGCCGAGTCTTACCCAAAGAGACTTGTTCCCCTGTGAAAATGGGAATCATCGCCGCCCTGCGAATGGGAGTTCCGCAAGACGGGCGCATCGGGGCCGATCGACACGGCACGCCCCGTGGCGCTGTGGAACCGGACGGCGCAGGACTTCGTCGTCTACGAAAAACGGGATTACGGCATCAACCTCAGGTGGCTGAAGGACACCAAGCGAAACGACCCGCATGACTGGAGAATCGAGGGCGTCTTTCCGAACATCCGCCTGAAGAACCTGACCGCGGAAAAGAAGCACGATGCCTATGTCCTGTACGGAAAGAGGGACTATGGGATCAATCTCGTCTGGGGGAAGAAGCCGAACCCGTGCAACTTCTACGTCGAGACCATGGCGGCGACGGCCCCCCAGCCCGGTCCCGGGGACTACACGCCCGGCGAGGCGGTCTTCACGGCGTCCCGGCCGCGGAGCTGGATGGTCGAGTGGGACGGCAGGGAGGGGCTTGATTTCGACGCGTACAACACGGTCATGCATGCCCCGTCCATCCAGGACGTCACGCGAACCACGGCCACCGTGATCTGAAGGGTCGGGCTCCCGAAGGGATGGGATCCCGCGGTCTGAGCGGGCCGGCTCAAGGCCAGGGCCTGGGTGGCGGCCGCGTCAATCCAGACGGTTGACGGGCGGCTCTACAAAACCGGTGATCCCGGCTTTCCGATCGCCGCTCGGGATATCACCGGGACCTATAAGTACGAAAGCGGGGTACGCCACGATCGCCCCACCGCAGACGGGAAAGGGGCGAGCGATTACTGGCTGAACCGGTATTCCGACCGACCCGTCGCCGAGTTCTCCGTCACGTTCACCGGCCTCGAACCCGGGCGCACCTGGCATTACCGGATCGAGAGCGAGGGCATTCTCGACGAGGACGACCGGCAACTCACGACGATCATCATGGCCGACGACGTCTATTTCCGGACGGCCCCGGAAGGGTCACAGGGCCAGGCCGTCCGGTTTGTGGCGATGGGCGATCTCGGGCCCGGCGACGGGCGTCCCAGCTACTTCTACGACGTCTTCGACCTGTTCCATGGCGTCAGCCGGGAGAAGGGCCCTCACCTCTGGCTTGCGCTGGGGGATATCGACAACGACACCGACGGCCACCCGAACGCCATGGACCCCTTCTTTTTCCACGTGTACAATGCCTACCTCGACAAGGCCGACCCCCGGAAGACCGCGTACACGAAAACGGCAAAGAGCACCGCCGTCAAGGCCTTCCGCAATCCCCCGTATTATGGGCTCCTCGGCGGCCTGCCGGTGTTCCCGACCTTCGGAAACCACGATATCTGCTCCCGTCCCACGAAGGTCTCGAAGGCGGACGGAGACTTCGGATACTGGAAGATGGCCTACCGGCAAGGCTTCCGGCTGCCCTCGGCGGGATGGGACGACGCCTCGACGCGCTTCAACGCCGGCAACGGCGGGTTTTTCTACACGTTTCGCTACGGCAACGTCATCTTCCTGTCCCTCGGGGTCCCCCGGCTCGAGGGATGCAAGCTGAGCAACGGGAAGAGCTGGGCATCGGAATGGGGCAATGCGCAGGAGGAGAGGCTGCAGGACTTCCTCGGCGCCATCCGCCAGGAAATCGCGAAGCCGGACGTCTGGGTCGTCGCCTATCTGCACGATCACCATGCGGCCATCGATTTCGAGAAGGCCTATCCCCAGATGTTCCTCCACAACGGGGTGGACCTCGTGCTGGCGGGCCACCAGCATTTCTTCCAGCACAGGACGCTCACCGACGGCAACACCGACTACCGGGCCGTCGTGGTCGGCACCGGCGGCTTCGGGGACACGGATCCGGGGGACGACTGCCACAGGCCGGGCTTCATCCTGGCCGAGGTCCGGGGCAGCGTGCTGCAGTACTGGAAATACGACACGCACCGCTGCAGCGCGGAGGCCAGGCCGGACGGCCGGGATGCCTTTGCCCCGGCGGCCGTCCGGGAATACTGCCGGCTGACGAAGACCGGGTTCGGCAGGCATGACGTGGAGGGCACCGAAGGGTAAGACAAGGCCGGGCCGCTACATCCCCATGTAGGCCTTCCGGATCTCCTCGGAATCCAGGAGCTCCCGCGACGGGCCCGACTGCACGATGCGCCCGCTCTGCAGCACGTAGCCGCGGTGGGCGATCTCGAGGGCCTCCTGGACCATCTGCTCCACCAGCAGGACGGTGACGCCGCTCCGGTTGATCGCGACGACGGTCTCCATCATCTTCTCCACGAGCGTCGGCATGAGCCCGAGCGACATCTCGTCGAGCATCAGCAGCCTGGGCCTCGACATGAGCCCCCGGGCGATGGCCAGCATCTGCTGCTCGCCACCGCTGAGGGTCTCGGCGGTCTGGCGCGCCCGCTCGCCTAGGACGGGGAAGAGCCGCATCATCTCGTCGAGGCGCCGCCTGATCTCGGCTTCGGATTTTTCGGTGTAGGCACCCAGCCGCAGGTTTTCCTCGACGGAGAGCTTGGCGAAGACCCGCCGCCCCTCGGGCACGTAGCTGATGCCGAGGGCCAGGGTCTGGTGGGGGCGCAGGCGGGAGATGTCGCGCCCCTCGAAGCGGATCGTGCCCTGCAGGGGGTTGTTGAGGCCCGCGACGGCGCGCAGGGTCGTCGACTTTCCGGCGCCGTTGGCCCCGACGACGGCCACCATCTCGCCCGGCATGACCTCGAGGGAGACGCCGAATACAACGGGGACGCCGTCGTAGCCGGCATGGACGTCGACGAGGCTCAGGATCGGATCAGCCATCGGCCTTTCCCTCCTTCCTCGCCTGCATGCGGCGGCTGAACTTCTCGCCCAGGTAGGCCGTGATCACCCGCTCGTCGTGGATGATCTCGCCGGGGGGGCCCTCGGCGAGCTTGAGGCCGCCGTCGAGCACCACCACCTTGTCGGCAATGGGCATGATGGCCTCCATGATGTGCTCGACGATCAGGAGGGTGATGCCCTCCTTGCGGATGGCGCGGATCAGCTCCAGCGCCGTCTTGACCTCCGTGGAGGTGAGCCCCGCCATGACCTCGTCGAGCATGAGAAGCCTCGGCCGCGTGGCCAGGGCGCGGGCCAGCTCGAGGCGCTTCTTGACGCCGATGGGAAGTTCCCCCGAGACCTTGCCCGCAAACTCGGAAAGGCCGCAGATCCGGATGCTCTCCTCGGCCGCGGCGCGGGCCCTGGCCGTGTTCGCGTCGTGCAAGAAGGCGCCCACCAGGACGTTGTCGTACACGGTCATGTCCTTGAGGGGGCGGACGACCTGGAAGGTCCTCACCGCGCCCATCCGCGCGATCCGCCACGACGGAAGCCCCGTGATCTCTTTTCCGTCGAAGAAGATTTTCCCCGATGTGACGGGGTAGAGGCCCGAGGCGCAGTTGAAGAGCGTCGTCTTCCCCGCGCCGTTGGGCCCGATCAGGCCCACGATGGCCCCGGCCTCGACGGTGAAGCTCACGCGGTCGTTGGCGACGAGCTCGCCGAATTTCTTGGTGACGTCCCGGACCTCAAGCAGTGCCAAGGGAGGCCCCTCCTTTTTCCGCGGCGGCCTTTCGGCCGCGGCGCTTCGCGATGTCGCGGACGATCCCCGTGATGCCCGCGGGCTGCTTGACGACGATGAGGATGATCAGCAGGCCGAAGATGATGAGGTCCACGCCTCCTCCGAGGCCGCCCCACTTGGCCCGGGTGAACTCCTGCAGGGGGACGAGCACCGCCGCGCCGACCAGGGGCCCCGCCAGGGTCCCCGCGCCGCCCAGGATCGTGACGAGCACGAACTTCATCGACATGTCGAGGGACATGACCATGGCGGGGTCGACGCGGAGGTTGTACTGCACGAAGAAGGCGCCGCACAGGGCCGCGAGCGCCGCCGACAGGGCCATGGCCGAAAGCTTGACGGCCGTCGAGTTGACGCCGAGCGACTCGGCCGTCTCCTGCCCCGCGCGGACGGCCCGCAGGTAGTATCCGAACCGGTGCCCCTCGAGGAAGCGCACGATGCCGAAGATGAGGGCAAACAGGGTCAGGGCGCAGTAGAAGTAGCCCGTCTTCGAGTCGTACCACACGAGGTTCGCAAATCCCTCCTCGACGATCATGTAATCCAGCCCCAGCGCGCCCCCCACCCAGTCCCAGACGAGGAACATCCGGTTGAAGATCTCCACGATGGCGAAGGTGGCGATGGCGAAGTAGTGGCCGCTCAGCTTGAAGCAGGGATAGCTGATGAGCACGGCCACGACAGCGGCCGAGACGATGCCGGCAAGGGCCCCCGGCCAGGGCGGCAGGCCGTAGGTGACGACGGCCATACCCGCGCCGTAGGCGCCGATGCCGAAGAACACGGCGTGCCCGAAGGAGGTCTGCCCGCCGTAGCCACCGATGATGTTCCAGGCCTGCGACATGCAGGCGTAGAGCATCACCAGGATGAGCACGTGCATGAGAAAGGAGTTGGACCCGATGGCCGGGACGAGCGGCGCCAGGGCGATGAGACCCGTGAAGGCCAGCCAGAGGAGATCGGTGCGCCTGAAGGTTTTGTTCATGGGGTTACCACCCGAAAATGCCCCTGGGCCGCAGCAGCACGAGGGTCAGATAGAGTCCGAAGACGGCCACGTACTTGAAGACCGGCGCGATGTAGTAACCGGCCAGGGCCTCGACGAAGCCCACGAGCAGCGCCGCCACGAGCGCCCCCGGGATGCTGCCGAAGCCGCCCATGGCGACGCAGATGAACGCGATGAGGCCGAACATGGTGCCCACCTCGGGGTGCACGGCCAGGTAGGTGGGCATGACGCCGCCCGCGATGCCGACCGTCGCCCCGCCGATGCCGAAGATCAGCAGGTAGATTCGCTCCGTGTTGATGCCCATCAGCTCGGCGGCCTCCTTGTCCATGGCCGTGGCCTGCACGGCCCAGCCGAATCGGGTGCTGCGGATCATGAAGAACACGAGGCCGATCACCGCGAGGGCCAGGAGCGCCGTGACGAGCTGGGGGACGGGGACGATGATCGCCCCGAGCTGGAACGTCCTGTCGCCCAGCCACGTGTCCGAGAGAATGCGGTAGTTCGGGGTGAACCGGTTGAGGCACAGGTTCTTCAGCAGCATGGCCAGGCCGAAGGTCGCCAGCAGGGCCGACAGGGGAGGCTTGCCGATGGTGTACTTGATGATCAGCCGGTAGGTCAGGGCCGCGAGGATGAAGATGAACAGGCCCCCGGCGAACATGGAGACGAGCGGGTCCACGTGGGCCAGGAAACCCAGCCAGTACGTGATGTACATGGAGATCATCACGTACTCGCCGTGGGCGAAGTTGATCACGTCCATCACGCCCCAGATCAGGCAGAGGCCGACGGCCACCAGGGCGTAGAGCATGCCGTTGAGCATGCCGTCCAGAAGCACTTGAAGCAGAGTGTCCATGTATGAACGACGCCGGAACGAAAATTGTGCTCCCGGGGAAGCCCCGGTACCGGTACCTCGTGTCCTTCCCCCATGACGGGAAAGGGCCAGGCTGAGGGTGAAACGGGGAACGGGGGTTGCGGCCCCTCACCTCCATTCCCTCCCGCAGTTCGACTGTGTCACCATGTCATGGCGAAGGAGCGAAGCGACTGAAGCAATCTCCGATGGTATCGAAACGATTGAGATTGCCGCACTCCCTTCGGTCGCTCGCAATGACGAGGGCCGATTATGACACACTCTCAGAGGGGAGAGGAAGACCGAGGTCCGGGTATTTTCACGGGGACTTCGGTTTTCACAAAAGGTGCCGGGGGCCCAGAGACCCCCGGCACCGGTTCGCGAGAAAAAGGGGACAGTCCCCTTTTTGCTATCGCTTATCCCACGGCTTCATGGGGAAAACGGGCTTCGTGTCCGCCTTCTCCGTGGGGAACACCTTCTTGTACTTGCCGCCCTGCAGCTGGGTGATGATGCTCAGGGCGAACTTGTTCTGACCGCCGGGGACGAAGGCCACCTTGCCGCTCAGGGACAGAGGGGACGGCCAGGTGTTGGCGTACAGGGTTTCGGCTACCTTCGTGGAGTCGAGGCTCTTGGCCTTTTCGATCGCCTGCGCGAGCACCAGCATCGCGATCGTCTCCTGGATGCTGTCGCTGTCGTAGGGCACGCCGCCGGTCTTGGACTTGAAGATCTTCTCCACCTCGGCCACGGCGGGCATCATGCTCTGGAACTCGGGCGAGTAACCCGTGGAGCCCATGAAGAAGTCCGCGTCGGCGCCCAGCTGCTTGGCGATGACCGGGTCCTGGTAGCCGCTGCAGTAGTTCAGGGAGACCTTCGGCAGCCAGTTCATCTTCTTCATCGTCTTGACCATCAGGGCGTAGTCGGCCCCCAGCACGGCCCCGAAGAGGGCGTCGGGGTTCTTCGCCTTCAGCGTCTGGATCTCGCTGTTGAGGTTGGTGGCGCCCGGGTTGAAGGGCACGTCGGCCACGATCTGGTACTTGCCGGCCGCCGCCTTCATGGCCTGCTGCGCGGCGTTCTTGCCGAACACGGAGTTCTCGTATATGATGCCGAGGGTCTTGAGGTTGGCGTTCTTCTGGGTCTTGTTGAGCCACGCCAGGACGTCGGTGAACTCCTGCGACTCGACCTCGTCCGTGGAGGCCGTGCGGAAGAAGTACTTCATCTCCTTGCGCTGGGTCAGGGAGGCGGCGCTGGAGGCCCCGCACATGAAGATCTTCTTGGCGCGCTCGGCCACGAGGCTCGCCGGCCCGCTCACCGCGCTGTTGTAAGCGCCGATGATCGCCCACACGCCCTCCTGGTTGATGAGCCGCTCGGCTTCGGCCTTGCCCACGTCGGGCTTGCCCTGGCTGTCGGTATGCACGAGGACGAACTTGTAGCCCTCGAGCCATCCCTTCTTGTCGGCCAGCGGGACCTTGATCGCGGGGTTCTTGTTGTTGAGAATGTCGACGGCCGTCTCCACCGCGGCCTTGCAGCGCTGGCCGGCCAGCGCGACGGGGCCCGTCAGGGGGAAGATGGTGCCGATCTTGATGACCTTGTCCTGTGCAAGGGACGGACCCGGGGCCGCACCCAGCATCAGGGCGACGGCCACGGCGGCCACGATCCAGAATTTCATGCGGGGCTTGAACATCTCGAACCTCCTCCTTTTCAAGTGGTCCTTCACTGAACCGGGACGATAGTAAAAGCATCCTTATATGTCAAGGGGGTTTTCGCGGGCCCCGATGCCGGAAACGACCGCCTCTTTCCGCTCTACGAGAGGATCATCGAACGGGAAAAGCGGCTCCTGCTGCACGTGGGGACGGGCATGTTTACGGAGCTGCAGGGGAGTTCCCCGCGCTGTCCGGCCGGGACTCCGGGGTGTGGTGGTGGTCGAAGATCTGCGCCTCTTCCCGGGGCAGGAGGGCCTTCAGCCCGGAGCAGAAGCAGGCGCACCTGATCTCCCCGCCCACCGAAGAAAAATCGGAGGGCCTTGCCAGGACGGTGACGCGGCTGCGGAGGGAGTTCGGCAGCAGCCGGAAGAAGGCCTCGTTGGCCCTGTAGAACTCGAAGGCCACGAAGACGAGCGCGTAGCCCCTGAGCCGCTCCGGGTCGAGCGCATCCGGTGACTGCGTGATGTCGACGCGGCGGATGTCGTGGTCGCAGGCGATGCGGAACAGGGCGGGGATGATCTCCTTGCGCTTCTCCCCCATCCGGCCGATGACCAGCATGGACGGAACGCACTTACCGCGCCGTTTGCCGGCCGACGGGACACGGAGCCGTTGTGCGAGGCGTGACATGACGCCCTCCTCTGGAAATTCAGTATACCATTTCCCGCGATTTCGTACGATACTGACGGGCAGCCGTGACGGGCTCAGGGATGGATTCCGTCCGACGTCTTCGCCCGCCTCGTGAGGACGTCGGCCCGATGGCTGGAGGTGACCATTGCCGGGACACGATTCAACGCCGGGCTATCGTGCCGCCGCAATCGTACTGGCCCCCTTGCTGATGGTTCAGGGCCTCTACGTCCGTCTCGTGACGCCCCGGCTGCCCGAGCCATCCGGTGCGCGCTCCGGCGTTTGCGGGTCAGGGCCGCCCCTGAGCCTGCTGATCCTCGGCGACTCGGCGGCGGCAGGCGTCGGCGTGATGACGCAGGACGAGGCCCTGTCGGGCCGGCTGGCCGCCGTGCTCGGGTCGCAGTTCCGGGTCTCCTGGAAGCTGATGGCGCGGACGGGGAACAGGGCGAAGGACATCGTGTCCATGCTTGCGGCGGCTTCGCCCGAGAGGTTCGACGCAGTCGTCACGTCGATCGGGGTCAATGACGTCACCCACGGGACGGGACTGGGGGCATGGATCGATCAGCAGGGCCGCATCGCGGAGTTGCTCCGCGCGAAGTTCCAGGTGCGGCATGTCATCCTGTCAGGCGTTCCCCCGATGCACCTCTTTCCGGCCCTTCCCCAGCCGCTGCGGTGGTACCTCGGCGAGAGGGCAAAGCGGTTCAACGGGGCGCTGATGGTTTTTGCGCAATCCTGCAGCGGCTGCGAATTTGCGGCGCCGGACTTTCCCAGGGAGCCGGCGACCATGGCGACCGACGGGTTTCACCCCGGGGCACGCGCCTATGCGATGTGGGCCGACCACGTGGGGGGTGTCATCCGCAGGAGGCTGCGGCAGGCAAGGCCCGCATCCGGGTGATCCGGGGGCCCGCCCCCCAGCTTCCTTTCTACTTGGCCGTCACCCGCAGGTCGATCCGCCGGTTCTTCGCGCGTCCCTCCTCCGTGGCGTTGTCGGCGACGGGGAACTTCTCCCCGTACCCCTCGGCCTCCAGCCGCCTGGCGTCGACGCCCAGCTTGACGAGCTCCTTCATCGTGTTCTCGGCCCGCGTCCTGGAGAGCTTCAGGTTAGCCTCGGCGTTGCCCACGTTGTCCGTGTAGCCGCCCACCTTCATCTTCACCTTCGGGAAGGCCTTCATGATCTCCGCGATGTTCTTCAGCTGCTCCGCCGAGGTGGGCTTCAGATTGGCGCTGCCCGTCTCGAACTCCAGGCGGTCGAAGCTGAACCAGGTCGTCTTGTCGACGGGTCTGCCCTTGTCCTCGATGAAGGCGATCAGTTTCCGCTCGATGCCGAGTTCGGGCACGTTGAGCTCCACCCCGTTGGGCAGTTTGGCCGGCATGAATTTCCCGAGTTTTTCCAGCAGGGCCTTGGCCGCATCGGGAATGGCCGGTTTCGGGACGGCCGGCGGCGGCGTGGGCGCACAGTACCGGATCTGCAGGATGACCAGGGCCACGATGCAGACCATGACGATCAGGAACGCCGCGTTTCCCTGCCCGCGGGTCGATGCCCATTTGGACCGGAATACGCGCTTTCGGGATGGATGAGACATTGCCATGACTTTTTCCCTCCTTTTGCTGGGTCCGTCCTTGGGTCGAAAGGGGTCCGTCCTGCCCGGCGGCCCCTTCCCTTCACGCCGTGCCCCGCCCCCGCCTCCAGTCCGCCCGGGTCCGCCGCCTGGCACGCCGCGTGCCCTGGTTCGGCAGCCCGCGGGAGCGGGCCAGGCCCGGGTGCAAAGAAAGCCGCCTACTGCTTTGCCCTCAGGTACTGCGGCGGCCAGCCGATGTCCGCCCTCAGGGCCCCGGCCGCGTGCAGCGGCCAGTAGGGGTCGCGAAGCATTTCCCGGGCGAGGATGACGACGTCGGCCTGCCCCGTCGCCACGATCTGCTCGGCCTGGGCCGCCTGCGTGATCAGGCCGACGGCTCCCGTGGGGATCCCGACGCGGGCACGGATCTCGGCCGCGAAGGGGACCTGGTAGCCGGGGCCGGCGGGGATCTGCGCGGAGGGCACGAGGCCCCCGCTGGAGCAGTCGATGAGATCGATGCCGATGTCCTTGAGCCGGCGTGCAAGCTCGACGGACTGGGGCAGGTCCCATCCGCCCTCCGCCCAGTCCGTGCAGGAGAGCCGGGCGAAAAGCGGCAGGTCGGCCGGCCAGGCCTCGCGAACCGCTCCGGCCACCTCCAGCGGGAAACGCATCCGGTTCTCGAGACTTCCGCCGTACGTGTCGGTCCGTCGATTCGACAGGGCAGAGAGAAACTCGTGCAGGAGATACCCGTGCGCCATGTGGATCTCGACGACCCGGAACCCGGCCTGCAGGCAACGGCGCGTGGCCGCCTCGTAGAGGGAAACCATCTGGCGCAGCTCGCCTGCCGTCAGCTCGCGGGGCGTCGTCGACGCGCCGTCGAAGGCGACGGGGCTGGGGCCCAGCGGCACCCAGCCGCCCTTCCCCGGGGAGACGGGAGCGCCGCCCCTCCAGGGGATGTCCGTCGAGGCCTTGCGCCCCGCGTGGGCGATCTGGATGGCCGGCACGGCGCCCTGGGACTCGATGAAGGTCGTGATGCGCCGGAAGGCCTCCGCGTGCGCATCCGACCAGATGCCGAGGTCCCCCTCCGTGATGCGCCCTTCCGGCGAGATCGCCGTGGCCTCGGCCATGACCTGACCCGCGCCGCCCACGGCGCGGCTGCCGAGATGCACGAGGTGCCAGTCGTCGGGCAGGCCCCCCTGCGCGCAGTACTGGCACATGGGGGACAGGAAGACCCGGTTTCGGAATTCGACGCCGCGCAGCTCGAACGGGGTGAACAGCTTTCTCATGGAGACGGCTCCTTTTCAACGCCCGGTCGAGAGCCCCGGTGCATGATGGGGTATTTTATCCGGCCGCAACGGCGGCTGTCAACGGCCGGTGCGGACGCTGCGGTTGACAGCCCCGCTCGCATGGGATAGGATCTCCGCGGTTCAAGAACACTCCCGGAGGGACACACATGAAAAAGATGATTTTCTTCGCCCTGTTCCTGTTCCTTTTTTGCGAATCCGCCTACGCGTGGGAGGTGAAGACGCGCTGGGTCTGGCCGCAGCGAAACGGCAAGAACAGGGTGCAGGTCCTCTGCAAGGACGGCCGGATGCCCACCCTTGTGGAAGAGACCCCGACCAAGTGGTGCCTCGTGCGAAAGTCGGGGACCGACTACGGCTTCTGCCGCAAGTCCATGGAAGAGGCCGCACGGGCCTGGTGCAAGGAATAGTCTCCGGAAGGAGCATCGCCCGCGCCGGCTCAGATCGCGGGGCCCGTCCCGGCCCGGACGGCGCGTGAAAACACGAAGGGGTCAGCCGAAATCCGGCTGGCCCCTTTCTTACTGTGAGCCCCGATACACTCCCCTGTAGTCGGCCGTCGACAGCGTCCCGGCCCCGGCGGCCCTCCCGGGGGCGCCCGATTGAATCCTCCCGATGAAGAGGGTGTGATCGCCCACGTCTACGGTCCCCTCCAGCGAGAAATCCAGGTGCCCGACGCAATCGTCGGGCACGGGAAGGCCGCCCGCCGACAGGCTGTACCGAATGCCGTCGAATTTCTTCTTCCAGTCGGGAATCTTGAACCGTCCGATCAAGCCTGCGGATTCCCTCGGCAAGACCGTGATGCCGAACCCCCCCGACTCGAGGATCTGCTTGTGGGCCAGCCTGCTCTTCCGGATGGCCGCCGCAACCAGAGGGGGCTCGTGGGAACACTGGGTAACCCAGGAGGCGATCATCCCGTTGGGTCCCTCTGCGGACGAGACCGTGACCAGGTAGATCCCGTAATGAAACTTGTCCAGCACATCCTGCCACGCCTTTTCCATAGACTCCTCGCTTCAAGTGAACGTCTCTCCTTATCGCCACGCGGGTCGGAAGGCAAGGGCCCCGCTCATGCCAGGGGCGGGGAAGGGGTGCCGGAGCCTCCCGGTCTCGAGAAAGCCGGACCGTCCGAAACGAAGGGCTCTTCAAAGGACCGGATCCGCCGCACCACATCCTCGATCGCTTCGTCCGGCGTCGAGGCCCCCGCCGCCACCCCCACGTGCCCGACGTTTCGGAACCATTGACGCTGCAGCTCCCGGGCGCGCTCGATGTGGTGCGTGTCGACGCCGGCAAGACGGCTGACACGCGCAAGCTCCCGTGTGTTGTGGCTCCGGCGGCCCCCGAGGACGATCATGACCTGGACCCTGGAGGCGAGCTTTTCCGTTTCCGCCCGCCTCGCGGCGGTGGACCGGCAGACGGTGTTGACGACCCTCACCTCCGCGGCCCCGGGGGCGAGTCGCCGGACGAGTCGCAGGAAGGCCTCCTCGGGCTGCGTCGTCTGGGCCATGACGCCAACCCGCGGCCCGAGTGCGACCGGGAGATCGTCGGCGCTCTCCACGACGACGGCGTCATCGCCCGCGTAGCTGCGGACCGACGCGACCTCCGGGTGGGCCCGGTCGCCGAGGATGACCACCTGGTACCCCTCCTCGCGGAGGGCCCTGGCGTGTCTCTGGGCCCGCTTCACGAAGGGACACGTGGCGTCGACGATCTCCAGGCGCCGCCTCCGGAGGGATTCCTCCTGCGGGGCGGGGGTCCCGTGGGCCCGGAGGACCACGACGTCGGCGTCGCCGGCGACCTCTTCGACCGCCCGGATGCCTTTCGCCTCGAGCCTCTCCACCACGAGAGGGTTGTGGACCAGGGGCCCGAGCGTGACGGTCCTTCGGCCGTGGTCCTCCGCCGCGCGCAGGGCAAGGTTCACGGCCCTCCGGACGCCGAAGCAGAATCCCGACCCGTCGGCAATTTCGATGTCCATGGATCCCGCCCCTGCGAGCGCGGTCAGATCGAACGCTCGATCATGTAGAAGATGACGTTCTCGACGAACCGCTTGTCCTCCGAATCCGGCAGGCCTCGATAGGCGACGTGGTATTCCCGCAGGGCGGCCCCGGCCAGCTGATAGGCGCTGCGGCGGGCCGCTTCGATGGAATCGTACTTCGCGAGGAGCCGGTAGACCCACCGGACGTCCTTCGCCCGCCGCTCCGGTCTCGGTGTGGCCAGGAAGCGCCGCAGCCCCGCCTTTTCGGTTCTCGAGCAGCGGTTCAGGAGATGGATCAGGATGAGGGTCCGCTTCCCCTCCCAGATGTCGCCCCCGATCTCCTTTCCGTATTTCTTCCTGTCGCCGGTGAGGTTCAGGATGTCGTCCTGGATCTGGAAGGCGGCGCCCATGTAGTACCCGAACCGGTTGAACCGGTCCGCGTCGACCGCCCCGCCCGTGGCAATGAGGGCCCCGATCCGGCAGGGGTGGATGCAGGTGTACCAGCAGGTCTTCTTCAGGGTCATCCGGAGATAGTCCTCCTCGCCCAGGTCGCAGACGTTGTCGCGCACCCAGCCCAGCTCCATGGCCTGCCCCTCCACGGACTGCCGGACCATGTGCTCGATCTCCGTGAAGACGAGCCAGGTCAGCTCCGGCCCCAGGACGCCGACGTTTTCCATGAGGGGCCTCATGCTGAGGACGTTCATGGCGTCGCCCACGTTCACGGCGATGGGGATCCCGTGCTCGGCGTGCAGGGTGGCCTTGCCCCTGCGGTATTCGCTGCCGTCCTCCACGTCGTCGTGGATGAGAAAGGCGTTGTGGAAGATCTCGATGGCCACGGCGGAGTTCAGGGCGAGTTCGGGGATTCCTCCGAAGGCGCTGCAGGTGGAGATGCATAGGCCGGGACGGAACCCCTTGCCGGCGCGCAGCGGGTAGGACGGCACGAGGTCGTAGAGGTAGCGCTTCGGCTCCCGCGACGGCAGGTAGGCCATAAGGGTCTGCATGGTGAGCGACTTGTAGCGCTCCAGCGCCCCCGTGACCTCCTCGTAGGTGCTTGTGTGTGCCATGCCCGGTCCCCGATCGGTGCGTCAGGCCACTTCGACGGCCAGGACGGCCCGGAGCCGGTCCGCCCGGGAGGACTGGACGAGCCCCGAGTACAGGCCGGGCTTCGCACCCGCGGGGATCTTCAGCTGGACGACCACGGTCCCTCGCCCGCCCGGCTGGATCGTCAGGGCTGCAGGCTTGAACGCGATCTGCCTGGCCGGGATGACGCCGCCCGACGGGCTCACGAGATCCGTGCTCACAAACCGCATGGGCTCCGTCGGGGCGCTGCCGCTGTTCTCGAGCGTCATGGGGGCCTGGGCGGACTGCCCGGGCTTCAGGACGCCGGGTACCTTCAGGTACGGCGCGGATTCCGCTTCCTGCCGCTCGGCCCTGCCCGGGTTCCCGGAGACCCGGAAGGAAACGGCCCGCTTGCTCATCTCCTCGGCATACTGCGCGGCCGTGCCGACGAGATCGACGAGGATGTCCACTACCTCGTGGGCGTCCTTCCGGAACCGGTGGATCACGCTGTCCGCGTTGCCCGCACGCAGGGCCTTGACGTTGATCAGGCTCTCCTCGACCTGCCTGGCCGCCACAATCCCCGCGGCGATCTCCTCCTCGAGGATGGAAGCGGCCTGCCGGACGACGCGCGAGGTCGTTTCGGCAAAGCCCCTCACGGCGTCGAGCCCGCCGAGAAGGGTCTTTCCGGAGCCGCGGCTCTCCTGCTTTTCGCCCTTCGGCTCCGGGGCACTGCGGCTGCCCCGCGTCGCCTTTTCCGCCGCCTTCTTTCCCTTGCCCTTATCCGTCGTCCGGGTTGCCATCGCCGTTGCCCTCCTTCATCGGTCGCATTGCCTGTCTACTCCGAATCCCCCTTCATGCCCGGCCCGCCGGACCAGAAACAGACCCGGAGAATAGATGACTCGTTGCCCCCTCCCCTGATCTCGATTGCCGTGATGCCCGAGCCCTCGACGAGGACTTCCTTGATCTCGTTGTGGATCTCCACGTTCTGCTGCGCGATCAGGGCCCCGTCGGCGTAGGCGAAGAAGGAAAGCCCCTTTCCCGCATAGCTGGCCACCGTCATCAGCACGTCCCGCACCGGCCACGGGAACTCGACGCGGATGCCCTCGTTGGGGAAGCCGAGCGCCGTTGTGCCCGGCGTGCCCCCGCTGCCGACGGTCCTCAGCGGCGTGTTCCCCGCCGTCCGGAACCGAAGCTCCCCGTGGTCCCACGGGCTGTTGAAGACCTGGCCCGGCTTGAATTCCGTGAAGTCCACGCAGGTGTACCTCTCTTCCTCTTCCCTGCAGTTGTACACGCGGGTGAGGCCGCGGATCTTGATGTTGGCCACGGGCCTGTCGAAGATGTCCACGCCGATCGTGTAGTCGCTCTTGATGCAGATCGGCTCACAGACCTTGAGACAGACGGGGATGGTCTTCGTGGGCGTGACCTTCATGTCCATGTCCACGAAGAGCGGTTTCTCCTTCGATGTTTCGATCACGACGTGGGCGGGCGGCTTCTCCTCGAAGGAGACGCTCACCCGGCAGGGCCTGTCCGTGAACCGGTGCTCGAGCAGCGCCGGCTCCTTCGGCCAGGCCACGATGGTTACCTTTCTCTCCTCGGTCGCCATGGGATCACCCCTTTCCGGCAGGACTGTCGTTGGCTGCCTTCGCGGTCCCGGCGGGGAGTCGCCTCCCCGGCCGCGGTTTGACGGGCCCCGGTTTCTCGTCCGGCCCGCTGTACACGCAGAGCCTGACCAGCAGGCCCTCGTTTCCGCCTCCGCTGATCTTCAGCGTCTCGATGCCCGGCGCCCGCACCTCGAGCCGGTGCACGGTCCCCTGCGCCGACGGGCTCGAGGCGTCGCCGAGTTTCCGGCCCGACGCGTCGAAGGCCTCCATCAAGACGGACTTGCCCGCGTACAAGGCCGCCCAGGCGACCGCCCGGTCGGCGACGAAGGGCGGGGCGACCTGCATTCCCGAGCCCGGGAAGTTGAGCTTCCCCTCGCCCTGCGGGACGCCCCAGCGCACGATGTGCAGGTTCGCGTTCGCTGGGACGCGGAAGGTGAAGCCCTTCCTGGCGTACGGGGAGGCCAGGGCCCGCTGCTCGGGCTCGGACGTCCAGTCCACGCAGATCTCGCGCGGCTTCTCGGGGACCAGGGGCTTCTCGGGATCCCCCGGCGGGCTGGGGTAGGGGATGAGCGTGACCTCGTCGAACCAGGCGACGAGGCCTCCCTGCTCGGACCGGGCCTCGAGGAAGAGGGTGACGGCCGCCGCCGAGGCGCTTGCGCGGACGACGAGAGGCGACCAGCAACGGCGCTGCCTTCCCTCGGCCCAGACGACCGTCGCCGCCGTTGGGTCGCTTCCCCCCGCGGGGTCGAGGCCGAGACGGCAGAGGCCGCCCGCCCGCTCGTCGAGGTGATACCGGGCCGTGACCTGGTAATCCCATCCCGGGTTTGCCCCGATCTTCTGATAGAGGCCGGAGACGGAGCCGCTGCGGCCGTTGAAGCGCTGGGAGCGCCGGCCCGCGCACACCACGAACTCCTCGGCCTGAAACGCGGCCGACTCGTCCGAGATCCCCGGGCGGCCCGTCATGCCTTCGGCGGCGCCTTTGATGTAGTACTCCCACCCGTTGGCCACTGCCCCGTGGATGCGGTTGCGGAAACCGCCCTCGAAATCGCCGTTGACCACGTCGACGACGTGCACGGGCAGCGTGTCCCGGCCGCTTGCCCCATCCTCGTCTACGACGGTGCACTCCGCGAGGAACGTCCCCAGGGTGCGGTAGGTGTGGATCAGCGCCGCATAGCCGTACCCGACGGGCGGATCGTTTACCTCCCGGACGAGGGCGGGCATCGGCCCCGGGCCGTTGGTGTCGCCCGTCTCCCACCAGCCCTGGTGGCGGTCCAGCCACCCCGGATCGGTGAAGGAGGCCTTCAGGGTGACGGGGATCCCCGGGTAGGCATACAGGTCGGGACCCGCGTCGACCCGGGGCGGCACGTTCCGGACCGTCACGCGTTTCGTGGCACGCCCGACGCCCCCGTCGCTGTCCCGCACGCGGAGGGTCGCGGTGAACTCGCCGCTGTTGCCATAGGCGTGGTTCCCCGTGACGATCCCCTCGGCCCGCGGGGCGAGGTTCGTCTCAGCGACGACTCCCGTCTCCAGGTTGCCGTCGCCCCATTGCCAGAGGGCCTCGTGCCGGTCGCCCCACTCGACGTCCGCGAACTTCCCGTCGAACCGGATCGTCTCGCCTTCGTCGGCCGTGATCGCGGGGCCCGCGTCCACCGTCGGGGGGACGTTGTCCGCCCGCACCCGCGCCCAGTGGTGCGTCACGGAGCCCCGCGGTTCCTGGACGGTCACGGTGAGCTCGGCCAGGTAGGTGCCGTCCCGGACGTAGGCATGGCTCACGTGGGCGCCCTCGGCGGAGGCGTCGGCGTCGAATTTCCACTGGTACCGGCCCCTGGGGTGGATGTCGACGGCGTCGAGGTGGATCGGGGAGGCCGCCCAACCCCGGTAGGGGGCCGTGCTGCCCGAGGGCGCGTAGGTCAGGGCGTAGTGCGCGCTGACCGTGAAGAGGCCGCCGGAGAGGATGATCCCGCCGGGCTTGACGTCGATCTGGTCGAGCTCCGTCGTGACCTCGCCCACGCCGTGGATCTCCCCGGCCATGTACTTGGTCCCCTCGGCGATCTTGTCGCCCTCGGCCTCGACGACCTCGCCGCCCACGGCGTCGATGACGGTGGTGACGACGATCAGGCAGATCCATCCGTAGATGAAAATGATGAGCCCCAGGAACCAGTCGAGGCAGGAGAGGCTCACGTCCTCGTCGTAGACATCCGGGGCGATGACCTTGTTTCCGTTCGCGTCCGTCTCGAAGTGGAACCTGATCTTGGCCTCGTAGTCTATGTCGGGGTCGAACCAGCAGTCGATCGCCACGCTGGCCGAGCCCGTCATCTGGATGTGGCCGTCGCGGAACGTGAAGCGGGGCTTGCTCGTCAGGGTGACCTCGTGGCCCTCGATCTCGCGGTCGAAGGTGCAGGGCCAGCCGCCGCAGCCGTTCTCGTCGAGGATCTTCTCCTGCAGCGCCTGGTCGATCATCCGCTGTACGACGGGCTCGGCCAGGCACTGGGCGAATTTCTTCCCCCCGGGGATGAAGTTTTCCACCGCCGATGCGTCGACGACGACCCCCGGGACGCCCGTCATGGGGTTGAAGAGCACGGCCAGGAAGCCGGGCTTGACCACCGACGTGAAGTCGATGATCTCGATCGGGCTGTTCTCGACGGCGTTGGGCGTGAAGACGTGGATCCGGCCGTTGCCGTCGGCGCCCCAGGTGTCGAGCCTGCCTCTGGCGGCTTCCCGGATCAGGCCGGCGATGGTGTCGTTGCCGGGCACGAAGACCGGGTATTCGCCGTAGGATCGGACCATCAGGGCGATGGCGGAGGCGTACGGCAAAAGCAGCGCCGAGGCCCCGATATCCGCCGCCTGAACATCGGAGAAGCGGATCTTGAGGAGGTCCCCCGAGCGGATGAGCTTCACGTTGTGCACCAGGACGGTCTGCTCGAGCCCTCCCGCAACGTGGAGGAATAGCGGGAGCGTCATGGTGCCGCGGTCGGCGGCGTCGAGCGCAAAGCGGATCTGCCGCCCCGGGTCGGCGTCGTCATCGTCCACGTCGATCCGGATCGTCCCCGTGCCGAAGGGATAATCCACGGAGTGGGGGATCTTCCCGTCGTCGTAGGCCTTGTGGAGCCCGTCCTCGATCAGCGCCGCCGTCACGGCAACAATCGGATCGGGCGGCATCGCCACGGCGATCCGGCTGTCGGGCAGGCCCGCCAGGTTGAGGACCAGTTCCCGGTTTCCCTGCGCATCCGGCAGGGCCTGCAGCGAGGCCGTGATGTCGAGGGAGCAGGCGAAGGCGATAGGGTTGATGCCGGGGGCCGGTGCGTTGTCCACCGTCATCTGGATGTCCAGCGGCAGGCTGATCCGGACGCCGTCCGGCAGGGGGGTGTCGAACCGCAGGTCGAGACGCGTCGACATGCCCGCCTCGGTGATCTGGACGATGGTGTGGGTGGTGTATCCCGCGACGGCGCCGTCCGAGCGGATCTCGTTGGGGATCGCGCCCGATCTCCAGGCCTCGAAAAAGATGTCTCGGACGACTTCCTCGCGCAGCTCGAATGCCGCTTCGTACCCGCCGGTCAGGGACATGGCGCGCCTCCTTCCCTGGAGTCTCGGGTTTACGGGTTCTTGGGGTGCTTGCGGAAACGGACGCGCCTGAGGAGCGTGACGCTGGCGCCGGCCCTGACCTTCTCGTAGGTCTCGCGGTCGACGAACCGCCAGCCGCCCTTCAGCTGACGGCGCAGCTCGATGAGCAGGGGCACCACCCTGTGCCTGTCCTTCACGGCATCCAGGAGCTCCTCGCTGACGGGCGGCGGCGGCTCCGGGGATTTCGCCTTCCTCGTCCCGGTCCCCTTATCCGCAGCCGGCCCCGGCAGGGGGATCTTCAGCTCGACGAAGAGAAGCCGGGACACCTGCTCGTCGGAGAGCGCGTCGACCGGGCGGCCAGCGACGTCGCGCACCGCCTCGTCCAGCTCCCGGATGCGTGCCTTGGCCTTGGCGCCGAAGCGCAGGCCGTGCAGGATGTGACCGCGCATCTCCTCGTTGAGGTCGAAGCCGGCCTCCTCGAGGGCGAAAACCGGGTTGAGCAGGAACATCAACCCGCCGCGCTCGTCTTCGTTGATTCGCCGTAGGATGGATACGGCGTGCTTCTTGAGGTCCTTCTCGCTTTCGATGGCGATTCGCCCTGCCGGGACTTTCGCTGCCATGGGGCACCTCCCCTTCAGCCGTCGGGGCGGTAACAGGTTGGGGGCCTTCGAACGGAATCGACGCGTCCCGGATCAGGGACTCAACATTGCGGGAATCGAAAACGGGTTACCGGGGGATGACTACTCGAGACCGAACAACATCCGACGAAGCGAGCAACCCTTCCGAGGCAGGACGGCACAGCAAGGATACACTGGGAGGGTCAGAAGAATAATAATGCAACCAATGCATCCTGTCAATCTTCAATCTCTTCGGCGGGGCCCCCTCTTACGATGGGCTTGGAGGCGTTTCAATGGCGGAGCAGGGTGCTGCCGGAAAACGCGGGGGGCCGGCCGCCGTCAGCGGATCGGAAGCGTGGCGAAAAGCCCGTTCAGGGTGTAGATGGATATCACCCGGACACTCTCGTCCCGTTCGATCTCGTCGAGCAGGGCGTCGATCTCGGCGTAGACCTCGCCTGCATTTTTCACCTTGGCCGTGATGATGCCGAGACAGCCCCTCTTTTCATAGACGATGAACCGCCCGGTTTCCCTCCTTGCCCCTGCGGCCGGGACGGAGATGCGACCCGGGATGGGTTCCGTTTCCGCCACTCTGGCCGCCCGCCCCCGGGTCCGCCCCTGGCAGGCCAGGGTCTGGTCTGTCGCACATCGGTAGATGATTGCCGGGTTCTTCAATGTTTTCATGATGGCACTCCTTGCGATGGATTCCGGACAGCCTTTCCTAGAGCATAGACCGTGCCCGGCGCGGCGGAATTGTAACTGGCTGAAATCGCGGGAGTTTATTCGATGGCGGCCCGCGCCGTGCCCCGGGAGGATGAAGCTTCTCCTTGTCCCGGGGGCCATCCGGGAGCGGAAACGTGGAAAAAGCGCGGTGAATAGGAATGGTTAGAGCAGAAAAGCGAATCCTTCACCGTTGAAGCAGATGCTTCACCGTTTTGCGGCATCATCCATCACAGGGGACGCCCCGCACATCGACAGGTCCGCCTTCCCGGGCGGAAAGAAAAGACACGCGGCAGACGCGCGGGCGGAACGTCTGCTCAGCGGTGTTGAGATCGGTTGAACGGCACGGCCTGGCCGCAGCGGATATCTTTCCCCGGCGTCTGTTGAGGGTCATCCTTGTCATCGCCGTATTTCACAACTTCGAAGGATTCGATCAGTTCATCCCACTGTTTGTCTGTCATGTGAGTCGCCTTGACCTCTCGGCGGCAGTCTGGCGGGCCGGCAATCCTTCGGCAGACGGATCAAGCCGCTGTCTTGCCGGGCGCATAAAACGGTCGCAGACTAGTGCGCCTGCCCCGGGAAGTCAAGGCAAATCGGAGGAGCCGTGGAGGCTTCCTGCGCGCTTCCGGCAGGCTTCCTGATCGCCTTTCATTCCTGTCGCCGCTTTGGGCTTGAATGCGCGAAGCAGGCATGAGAAAATGCGGTCCATCGGGGAGCCCAATATTCCGGCAGAGGAGAGACGCTATGGCACTGGCAGCATTTTTGAGGGAGTGTGATATCTTCAGCGGCCTGAGTGACGATCAGTTGAAAAAGCTCATCGCGATTTCAAAGGAAAAGACCTGCGCCCCGGGGACCCTATTGTACAAGATAGGGGATCCGTCGACGCATCTCAATCTCGTCAAGGAAGGGAAAGTGTTTCTGCAGATGATCGCCGACATGGGCCCCGCCAACAAGCCCATGCTGTTCACCGCCGACGTCGTCACCGGCGGACACGCCTTTGGATGGTCCGCGTTCGAAGAGCCGAATCTGCATACCATGAATGCCCTGATCGCGGATCCGACAACGCTGATCACGTTCAAGGGAGACAAGCTGAAGGAGCTGATGGGGCAGGAATGCGAGATGGGCTATGAAATCATGAAGGGCCTGTCCCGCCTTCTGGCCTCCCGGCTGGACCAGGCGCGCATTCTCCTGATCAGCGAGCGGGCCCTGGCCCTGACCGGCGATTAGGCGCCCGCGTGAAAGAGCGGGGTGCCTTCGCCGCCTCTTAACCCAAAACGACAAAGGGGGTGATCCAACAGCGGACAACCCCCCTTGATTGTCCGGCGCGCCCCCCCGTCCTGCCCGGGGCTTGAACGGTCGGATCCTCTCAGCCCGTTTCTTCCACACCCGCAAGCGAAAGAATCGGATTATTCATGACCCGGCCCCGCTGCACCTGCCGCCTATTGCGCTGATTCTGCCATTCGATTCCGAGCGAAACCGCCATGCCGTTCCGCTGGATGTCGCCACCCCCTCGGAGTGAAGCGACGCCGGGATTTCGTTTTTCAAGAATCCGTGAAGAACCGGCCGCGCGAGGCGATGAAAAAGAGCTTGACGCTGCCGCATGTCATGATGTAGATCTGCATTGCAATATTACAGCATGCAAGACATAATGCATATGACACGACCTGCCGTCATTCCGCGTCTTCTTCAGCGACCCGACCGATCCTTTTTCCTTTTCGGTCCCCGTGGAACAGGCAAGAGCACCTGGCTTAAGCAGGTGCTGCCCGATGCCTTCCGCCTGGATCTCCTGGATGCCTCCCTTTTTCTCGAGCTTTCCCGGGATCCCCACCGGCTGGAGGCACTGGTCAGCCCTCGGCCTGCCGGCTCCTGGGTCGTACTTGATGAGGTTCAGAAAGTGCCCGCCCTGCTGGACGAGGTTCATCGTCTCATGGAGTCGAAGCGGTGGCGTTTCGCCCTCTGCGGCTCATCGGCACGAAAGCTTCGAAGGGGCGGGGCCAATCTCCTCGCCGGTCGCGCCCTGACCTTGTCCATGGAGAGTTTCTCGGTTGCCGAGCTGGGGGCGGCATTCGATCTCGGTAGAGCATTGGACTGGGGGTTGCTGCCTTTCGTCCACAACGAGCCTGAAACGGCCCCGGACATCCTCGCGGCCTATGTGAACACCTACCTGAAAGAGGAGCTTCAGGCAGAGGGGCTGATCCGCAACGTCCCGCCCTTCGTTCGCTTTCTTGCCGTTGCCGGTCAGATCAACGGGCAGGTCGTGAATGCCCAGAATATCGCCCGGGAAGCGGCCGTTGCACGCAGTACCGTGGACACGTACTTCGGCATCCTGTCGGACACCTTGCTTGGCCATCGGCTGCCCGCCTGGCGCCCCGGTCTCAAGGTAAGGGAGGCGGCCCAGCCGAAATTCTACTGGTTTGACCCGGGCGTGGCGCGCGCCGCCGCAGGATTGCTTCGCGAACACGCCGACCGCCTGTGGCAGGGCTATGCGCTGGAGACGATCGTTTACCACGAACTGCGGGTCTACAACGAAACGAGCCGGAAGCATCGCGCCTTGAACTACTATCGAACGCCGGCCGGGGTGGAGATCGACTTCATCGTTGAAACGGCGAAGCGGCGCCCCGGCAGCGACCCGCGCGTGGTCGCCATCGAGGTCAAGCGGGCCGAACGCTGGGACCGGGCATGGGAGAAGGCCATGATGTCGCTTTCGGCCTCGGCCGGCGTCCAGGTGGATCGCATGATCGGGGTATACTGCGGCACGCGGGCCTATCGCTTCGGCGAGGTCCAGGTCTGGCCCGTCGCCGACTTCGTGAAGGCGCTGCACAAGGGAGAAGTGTTCTGAGTACGATTGCACGCGCATTCCCCCTTCCTTTCCGACGCCCGAACCACTGGACTGAGGGATAGACTCTTTTCCCCGACGAAACAAACGAAACAAAACGAAATGAACGTGTTTTTCCGCACCTTGAACCCTTGGGCCCATGAATCTGCATGTACATTGAAGCGGTTTCCTGCCATTCCGTTCGTCGACGGCGCAGACAGAATACCTCTTGCGCTATTCGCGAATAGCGAATAGAATCCCCTCATGATTCTAAAGCCCCAGGATATCGTTGTACTCTTGAAACTCGTCGCCTTGCGGGAGCATCCGTGGTCTTATGTGTCGCTTGCCAGCGATTTGTTTATGAGCACCTCGGAGGTCCATGCGGGCATCAAACGGGCCGTTGCGGCGCGCCTGATGGACGCCACGGGGAAGCATGCCTTGATACGGTCTCTGGAGGAATTTATCACTCACGGGGTGAAATACGCCTATCCTCCGGACCGTGGCGGACTGACCCGGGGAATCCCGACCGGATATGCCGCAGCCCCGCTGAAGGCGATGATCTCGCAGCCGCCGGAGCCTCCTCCCGTGTGGCCCGACCCGGAAGGCGATACCCGGGGCAATGAATTCTCGCCCCTCTACAAATCCGTCCCGAAGGCCGCCCGAAAGGACATGAAGCTCTATGAACTGCTTGCCCTCGTCGATGCTGTCCGTGACGGGCGGGCCAGGGAGCGGGAAATCGCCATCCGGGAACTCAAGGCGCGCCTGGGTGCACGATGATCAACAGAAGAGACGTGAACCTCGGCATGATCCGTCACGTGGCCCAACGGCTCGGGGACCTGCGTGACAGGGTGGTCTTCGTGGGAGGCTGCGCCACGGGCCTGTTCCTGACGGATCCAGCCATGCCGGACGTGCGGGTGACGCAGGATGTGGATGTCATCGTTGAAATTTGCTCCAGGCGGGCATACTACAGGCTGGAGAAGGAACTGCGTGGCAAGGGGTTCAAACAGGACATGGGGGAGGGGGCGCCCGTCTGTCGCTGGCGGATCGATCAAATCAAAATGGATGTCATGCCGACGCAGTCCGACATCCTCGGATTCACCAATCGCTGGTATCTTCCTGCCATCAAGCATTCGATATCGGTTGAGCTGGAAGACGCCGTGACAATCCGGCTGGTCGCACCCGCTTATTTTCTGGCTACCAAGATCGAAGCGTTCCAGGGGCGCGGCGGCGGCGATTACATGGCAAGCCACGATCTGGAAGACATCATCACGGTTATGGACGGACGACCGGAGATCGTTTCTGAAATCAGCGCATCATCGAATGATCTGAAGAGCTTCTTATCCGTCGCGTTTCGGGAGTATCTCTCAAAGGATGAGTTTCTGGAGTCTATTCCCGGGCATCTGCCGCCTGACCGTGCAAGCCAGGCACGACTGCCTCACGTCATGAAACGGCTGGAGGAGATAGTCGCGTTGTCTGATGTGGCACAATAGCCGCCCCATTTTGCTCAATGCCCCTGTCACTCCAGTCACATCTGCCGCATCCTGACTGTCTGCTGTGGGCTGTCGGCTCAATTATTCCCGAAGCCCTCTATCCCTTATCAACCAATTACATAATCAACCAATCACTACAGCGAAGCTGCGATGCACTCTTTGCACCAATATTTGTTGATAACCGCCGCCGGCTCTGCTATGTGAATACAAAATTTGACGGTGCATCAAACGATATGAAGCATCCCAACGCAAAGAGCCCGGGTCGATAGAACATCGGTTCGGGTATTTTTATATAGATTTCAGCCACATCGAACATTCGCCGGGCAGCCGAAAACCGGTCCGGATCCGGTCCTGACCGGCAGGCTTCTTGCACGGTCTTTCCGGGGAATCGAGAAGCCCGAATAGGACCCTGAACGAAGTGGGGTCTGAACTGCGGTGTCTGCCTGGTACCAAACAACCCCACACCTCGCGCATCTGAGAGAAACAAACGGCCTCAAAAAAATTCCCTCTCCCCCGGCGGGAGAGGCAACTACATAATTCCCTCTGCCTCATGAGACTGTGTCGCAATGTCATTGCGAGCCCCGGATCCCGTTTGGGCACGGGGTTATCGATGGAATAAACAGAGCCGATCCGTCATTGCGAGGAGGGCGTGAGCCCGACGCGGCAATCCACTGAAATGATTGAGATTGCTTCGCTTCCCCCCACGCTTCGCTCGGGGCTTCGGCTCACCGCAATGACCCTCAAAGTTGTTCATTAGGAGGAGCGAAGCGACTGAAGCAATCTCGGATGTTCCGGAAAGGATTGAGATTGCCGCGCGCCCTTCGGTCGCTCGCAATGACGAGAGCTGATTATGACACAGTCTCTCGCGGGAGAGGGCAAGGGTGAGGGGGGCGTTCTCCCGGCCCTTCACTCCTTCGCGATCCATTACAACGCAGTCTCCGATTGAAGAGAGAGGGTGAGCGGCACCCATGGCCACCATGATCCCCAGCGACGTGGATCAGTTCACAACCGACGGCGAGCGGCAGTTCTACCGCTTTCTCGAGCGGGTCGCCCGGCCCGACAGCCGCTACCTCTCCTGGTACCTCCCCGACATCAGAGGCAAAGAGCCCGACTTCCTTCTCTTCTCCGACGAGGTGGGCCTCGTCATCTTCGAGGTCAAGGACTGGACCCTGGAGCAGATCCGCGAGGCCGACCCCCAGTACTTCATCCTGGACATGGGCGGCAAAGCCGAGAAGCGCCGCAACCCCTTCCAGCAGGCGAGAGACTACTTCGCCGACGTCATGAACCGCTTAAAGGAGGACGGCGTCCTTCTTTCCTCCGACCCCCGCTTCCGGGGCAAGGTGAAGATCCCCGTGAACTGCGGCGTCGTCTTCCCCAACATCAACAAGTACGAGTACAAACAGAAGGACCTCCACAAAGTAATCGACCCCGACAAAATCTTCTTCTGCGACGATCTGCACCCCCAGTCGGACCACTGGGCCGACCCCTCGGGCCGCTGCTTCCTCGAGGCCCTCAAGCGGATGTTCATGCCCCAGTTCAGCTTCCACGTCACCGGCAGGGAGCTCGATCGCCTCAAGGGCGTGCTCTTCCCCGTCGTACGCCTCGAGCTGCCCGACAGGGGCGCCAAAGAGAAGCGCGAGGAGGACAGGCGCCGCCTCAGGGTCCTCGACCACAACCAGGAGGCCCTGGCCCGCAAGATCGAGGGCGGCCACCGCATTGTCACGGGCCCTTCCGGCTGCGGCAAGACCCTCGTCCTGGTCCACCGGGCGGCCCTTCTCAAGCAGTACAACCCTGAAATAAAGAACATCCTCTTTGTCTGCTACAACATCACCCTCGTCAACTACATCAAGAGGCTTCTTTCCGACAAGAAGGTCCCCCTGGGCGAGGGCGGCGTCGAGGTGATGCACTTCTTCGAGCTCTGCGCGAAGATCCTGGGCGAAACGATCCAGTACGAGAAACAGGACCAGGCCTACTACGACACGGTCGTGCAGCTGGCCCTGGACAAGGCCCAAACAGGCAGCCTCCGGTACGAGGCCATCCTCATCGACGAGGGGCAGGACTTCAGCGACGAGATGTTCAAGACAGCAATAAGCCTTCTGAACCCGAAGACCGACAACCTCATGATCGCCCTCGACGACAACCAGAACATCTACCGCGGGGGCCAGGCCTGGAAGAACCTGGGCATCAGGGCCCAGGGCAGGGTGCACAAACTCAACTACGTCTACCGCAACACCATCGAGATCGCCCGCTTTGCACAAAGGTTCATGGGCGAAAGCGGCACATCTTCCTCTATGTCATTCCGTGCAAGCGAAGCGCGAGACGGAATCCATACCGGCAGCCAGCCCGAACTATTCCCCGACTACTTCGACTATCACGGCCCCCAGCCCGAGCTGAAACAATTCACCGGCGCGAAAGCCATCGTCGACTACGTGGCCACCAGGATCAAAGCGCTGGCCGACGAGGGCCTGCCCCTCTCCGAGATCGCCGTCCTCTACACCGTCAAGGAGCCCTACGAGGACATAAAGGAGCCCCTGCCGGAACTCATCGGCCACGCCCTCGAGGCAAAAGGCATTCTCTCAAACTGGATCTCGGAGGACTACAAGACTAAAAAGAACTACGACATCACCACCAACCGCGTGACCATCTCCACCATCCAGAGCGCCAAGGGCCTGGACTACGCCTGCGTGTTCCTGCTGGGGCTGGATTCGCCGAAGGTGGGAGAGTGGTCGGCCGAGGTGGCGAAGAACCTCACCTACGTGGGCATCACCCGTGCCCGCGAGCGGCTGTATATGCCTTACACGAGAGACACCGCCCTGATCGAGCGGATAATGAAAAGCAATCAATTTTCCTGAAAGGATGAATTTTCCTGTTCAAGAAAATGGATGTATTCAGGAAAACAAGAAACTCAGCGTTGTCATTCCCGCGCAGGCGGGAATCCATCTGGAAAGGTTGTCATTCCCGTGAAAACGGGAATCCATCTCGAAAAGTTGTCATTCTCGGCTCGATCGGGAATCCATCTCCTTCTTGATTTGGCAGGAGCACCGAAATGACCGATATAGTCCTAATTGCCATCGCCGGCCTGCTTGTCATCGCTGTCGTGATCCTGCTGATGGTCCTCGGCAAGATCTCCAAGACGGATACCGCCGGCCTGATCGCACGCCTCGATGTGATCAGGAACGCGGAAGAGCGCACGGAAAAGGCCGTAAGGGAAGAAGCGACCCGCAGCAGGGAAGAGCTGAGCAAGGCCGCCAAAGAGCAGCGCCAGGAGCTGTCCGATTCCTTCAAGACCTTCGGCGACACCGTCGTCACCCGCATGACCGACGCGACGGCCGCGCAAAAGGGCCAGTTCGACATCTTCTCGGGCAACCTCAATGCCTTTGCCCAGGCCAGCGGCGAGCGCCTCGACGCCGTCCGGCAGGAGACCGCAACCAGCGCAAAACAGCTCCGGGAGGAAATGGTCAACACCCTCAAGACCCTTTCCGAAACCATCACCGGCACCATGCGCGAGCTGGGCGAGATCCAGAAAGCCCAGTTTCAGGCTTTTTCCGGACAGCTCAACACGTTCGCCCAGGCCAGCGGCGAGCGGCTGGACGCAGTCCGGCAGGAATCGGCGTCCCAGGCCAAACAGCTCCGCGAGGAAGTGATCACGACGCTCAACACCATTTCCGAGATGATCGCGAAAACGATGAAGGACATGGCTGAGGCGGAAAAGAGCCAGCTCGATGCCTTCTCGAATCAGATTGCGACTCTGACGAAGACCAGCGGCGAGAAACTCGATGGAATCCGCACAGAATCGGCCACCGGCGCCAAGCAATTGAGAGAAGAGGTCATCGCAACGCTAAAGGGGATAACGGAAGCGAGCGCGAAGACCATGGGCGAGCTTTCGCAAGGGCAGAAAGCGCAACTCGAGACAATGTCCACCCAGATCGGCAAGCTGTCGGAATCCAATGAAAAGAAACTGGAGGCGGTCAGAGTTACGGTAGAGGACAAGCTCCAGACTATCCAGACAGACAATGCCAAACAGCTCGAGCAGATGCGCCAGACCGTGGACGAAAAGCTCCAGAGCACATTGGATAAGCGCTTGAGCGATTCCTTCCGGCAGGTGAGCGAGCGCCTTGAGCAGGTGCACAAGGGTCTGGGCGAAATGCAGACCCTTGCCACAGGTGTCGGCGACCTCAAGAAAGTCCTCACGAACGTGAAGACACGAGGCACCTGTGGCGAAGTGCAACTCGGGGCCATGCTCGAGCAGATCCTCAATCCCGACCAATTCGCAACCAACGTGGCCACGAAGGACGGGAGCGAGCGCGTCGAGTTTGCCATCAAGCTCCCCGGCCAGGGCGCCGACAAAGACGAAATCGTCTGGCTGCCGATCGATGCCAAGTTCCCCGTCGAGGACTACCAGCGCCTGCTCGACGCGCAGGAGAAGGCTGATATCGAGGGGGTGGAAGCCGCCGGCAAGCAGCTCGAAACCCGCGTGAAAGGCTGTGCCTGGGATATCTGCGAGAAGTATCTGAGCCCGCCGAAGACAACGGACTTCGGCATCCTCTTCCTTCCCATCGAGGGCCTCTTTGCCGAAGTCATCCGCCGTACAGGCCTGACGGAGTACATCCAGCGCGAATGCCGCGTCGTCATCGCCGGCCCGACCACTCTCTGGTCTATCCTCAACAGCCTCCAAATGGGCTTCCGGACGCTTGCCATCCAGAAGCGTTCCAGCGAGGTCTGGAACCTGCTTGCAGCAGTCAAAACCGAGTGGACCAAATACGGCGAAGTGCTCGATCAGGTGCATAAGAAGATTCATCAGGCATCTGAAACGATCGAAAAGGCAAAGGTGCGCACACGCGCAATTGGACGAAAGCTGAAGGATGTAGAAGAACTCCCGGCAGGTGAGGCAGGCACGGTGCTGCCGATCACGATTCGTGAGGATGTCGCGGAATATGAGTCTGATGAAGCATAAATGACATTCAAAAGTACAGGTATAGGGAGCACATGAACTCAGGGATACTGTCAGATATCGAAGAGACAAAACGACAAATTAAGAATCGAGCACCGGTCAAAAATGGGAAGACTTGGCTGAGGCACGAAGCTAAGTCCCAATCGGGTCAGATTAATCTTCTGGTTCTTTCCGGTAATTACACCATCGATGAAATGGTTAATGAACTGAGAAAACAAGGGCTGTTCGGTCAGGGGCATACTTATGAACAGAGTGCGAAAAGGGTGAAAAATCATCTGGCGCATCTGCAGCAAGGTGACTCAAGAAATAGAGCAAGCGGGATGAAACCGCACAATCTCAAGCTCAGTGAGAACAACGGGAAGTGATCTTTTGATGTGACATGATAAGAAATACTGGTGTTCGAAAAAAGATAATGTTCTGCCCCGCAAAGTCTAATTTGAGATAATACTCGTCTTTCATCCTAAACCGATAATTAGCGTAAGCATTACAATCAGCGAAAAATAACCGCGGTTTTTCTTGCGACAAACCGTTGTCGCGATGGACTTGTATGGGTGAGGAATAGTGATAGAAATCGTATAAGCACCAATGAGAGCTTTGCTATGAGACAGAGTACAACTGTATCAGCCTTTAATAACTTGAAATCATTACAAATTATCTTTGATTTATTGCATGTTGACATGATGTTACGTGGTGTTATAATGCATTACGTTACTAAGCGACGCGCAACAACAGGTGCGGATATTCAAGATGGAAATCAGGATAGGCGGCATCAAGTATATTGCTGCGACTGATATAATCAAGCAGTTCGGAATTTCACGTCAAACGTTTTGGCGATGGCGTCAGAGTGGCAAAATACCTGCCGGATATCGTTACAGAGACCGCCGAGTTTTTTACAC
>JAAYEC010000041.1 GCA_012728915.1 Deltaproteobacteria bacterium
CCTTCTCGTTGTCGCCGTTTTTCGTGGCGATGCGGATGGCCCTGAAGGCGTTGGCCATGAAGGCAAGCTGCTTCGCGTTCCTCCAGCCCGAGGCCATCACCCCGACAAAGAGCTTGGCGTAGGGGAGTCTCAACTGCCGGGCGATGTCCCGAGAGGTGAAGAAGGCAGCGGGAAGATCGAGGCCCTTCCGGATGGCCTTTCGCGCCGCCGGCGTGTCGAGCACACGGCAGGGAAGGCCGTCGAAGCGGGCCGAGTAAAGCGTGTCCGCCGCGTCCTTCTCGACGGAGAGCTTCTTGAAGGTCTCGTGCAGGGGGCTCTCCCGCGTCGCCATGAAGCGGGTCCCCATGGCGATCCCCTCGGCGCCCAGGGCGAGTGCCGCCGCCAGGCCCCGGCCGTCGGCGAAGCCGCCGGCCGCGATCACGGGGATCTTCACGGCGTCAACGATGCTCGGAACCAGAACAAGGCTCGTCACGTCGCCTCCGTGGGCGGCCGCCTCATGGCCCGTGACGAGAAGGGCGTCCGTGCCGTATTCCTCGGCACGCTGTGCATGGCGGCGATTGACGACGGTGGCGACCACCTTGCCCCCGTACTCGTGGGCCGCCTTGACGAGCCAGTCGCCTTTCCCGAGGGAGAAATTGATGACGGGCACCTTTTCCTCGAGGAGGACCCTGGCGTTGCGGGCCGCCCCGGGGAAGAGCAGCGTGGCGTTTGCCCCGAAGGGCCTGTCGGTGAGTCTGCGGATCTCCCGGATGGCCGCCCGTGTCTCGTCGGGATGCAGGGGCCCCGTGGCAAGAATCCCCAAGCCGCCAGCGTTGGACACGGCGGCGACCATGCTGGGGACGCTGATCCAGCTCATGCCGGAAAGAACGATCGGGTACCGGACGCCGAACAGCTCCGTGATCTTTGTCTTCATAACTTCCCTCCCGCGGCCGAGCAAGCTGACCGCAGGTCGACTACTGACCGCTGGTCATCATTTTCACGAAAGCCGCCCGCTGTCAAGGGGAAACTGCCGATTTCGGTTGCGGGAACAGGCGCGGGTGTGGCAAGTGAAAGGACGGAAGAGCGGAAGCGAGGAACATCGGAAGAGCGGACAAGAGACCGCAATCTTTTTCCATTCATCCGCTCTTCTGCTTTTCCTCACTTCCTGACTTCATTTTCGCCGTGGCGTTCCCTTGGGGCGGCGGAACGAATGAGCGCGGGAGCATAGATGACGAAAATACTGGTAGTCTACCACTCCCAGACGGGGAACACGGAGCGGATGGCGAAGGCCGTGGCCGAGGGGGCGGCGGCCATCGAGGGGGCGGAGGCCGTCCTGAAACGGGCGGGAGAGGCCACCCTGCAGGACCTCCTGGACTGCCGGGGCCTTGCCGTGGGCACGCCGGAGAACTTCGGCTACATGTCCGGTATGATCAAGGACTTCTTCGACCGGACCTACGAGCAGGCCCGGGGCAGGGTCTTCCGCAAGCCCTACGTGGTCTTCATCAGCGCAGGCAACGACGGCACGGGGGCGCTTCGCAACATCGAGCGCATCGCCATCGGGTACCAGTTCAAGAAGGTCTACGAACCCGTCATCTCGGCGGGAGAGCTTACGGAGGAGACCCTGGAAAAGTGCCGGGAGCTGGGGCAGACCCTGGCGGGAGGATGCGTGGAAGGAATATATTGAGGCTGGTGGCCGGGGGCATTCCACAGAACGCCTTGAACGGCTCTCAGGCGTCGAGTTTGTGAAGTTAGGAAGAGCCGAAGTTAGGAAGAGCGGATAAGAAAGAATCTCACATCCCCTCCGATCTTCCGCTCTTCTTCCCTTCCTTACTTCGCGAACCGACATGCGGGTCCAGCTATTCCTGCACCGATGGTCGGACGTGAAAGAGGGCCGGGGAGCATACCCCCCGACCCTCTTTATTTTGACTGGTTTTTGCCTGACAGTCAGTGGACTACCGCGCGCCGAGGAGCTTGCGGGCGATGACCACGCGCTGGATCTCGTTGGTTCCCTCGTAGATCTGGCAGATCTTGGCGTCCCTCATGTGGCGCTCCGCGGGGTACTCCTTGCAGTAGCCGTAGCCGCCGAAG
>JAAYEC010000042.1 GCA_012728915.1 Deltaproteobacteria bacterium
ATTCCGGGAGGGGAAACTCTCCTGGGAGCATCTCGATACCTCCTTTCGAGTTTTGGCGAATTCTCCAAAGGCGTATCAGATGCTCTCTGCTTTTTCAAAGAACAGGTAACGTGTATTTTATGCTATCGAGAAGTTAAGAAAGAAGACGACGTCCTGCATTTCTTACCCTCTTGCCCTCTTACCATCTCATTCCGATTGACACCGTAAAGCCGCATTGATAACTAGTAGCTGACTCGACGAGGGGATCGCGCACGTGCACACGTTTCTGTTCGAGGAAGGCCTCTGGACCGTGAAGGGCGAATACGTCGACGAGGCCGGGGGCCGGGCGGCCCTCGAGGGCGAGACGCGCGTGACGCACCGCCCTGGGACCTGGCTCAACGAGGGGCGCATGCGCATCGTCCGGGACGGCACACCGGTGGACATCGAGAACCGGTACCGCATCGTTCCCTTCGCCGACGGGGCCGACTTCACGAGCTGGGAATCCGATCACCCCGCCCTCGGCCGGCTCCGGGGGCATTTTATCGTCGTCGGCAATGCGATCCTGTCCTCGTGCGCGACGGCGGACCGGCTGTACGCCGGCACGGAATTCCTGCTGCAGGAGACGCCGGGCCGATACCTGAACCGGGGCGCGATGTTTTCCCCCCGGGGGCAGGATTTCCTCGTGGTCGGTGATCCTGACGAGAAAGGATTGAGGGCATTGTCAGAATCGGGCGCAGCGAAAACGGTCGAGTCGCTCAAGAAGATCCGCCTCTCGGCCACGATGCTCGAGATCGGCTTCAAGAGCGAGAACCTCGGGGAGGTCATCCATTGCCAGGTCGAGCTCGAGCAGCTTGTGGAGAAGCTCCGGGCCGAGCACGGGGATCTCGTCACCGCGGAGCAGTGCGAAGCCGTGAGAGAGAGCCTGGAAGGGTTCGTGGCCCTGATCGATCAGGCCTTCGAGAAGATATCCGGCGGTGGGCCCGGCAAGCGGTAGCCGCCCGGGCCGGGCTGAGGGGCGCCTCTCTTCAGCGGGCGTACACCCGCATCGTGAACACCTCTCCGCCGGAGAACGTCTCCGCCATCCGATACAATGCCTTCCGGTTGTCTTCGAACGTCCCCGTACGGGAGAAGACATGGAAGGTCGCGGCGTTCGTCTCCCCTTTTACGGGATAGACGCTGCCGAGCGCGGCATGGAGGATGCCGGCCCTCGGCCTGCTGCCGTCCCTCTCCTGCCATTGAAGCCCCGAGGCATCGCAGGCGGTGATCCGGTAGGATCCCCTGACGCCGGGGTCACCGCCCGTGATCAGGAACCATTGCAGGTCGAGAAACGACTGGATAAACTCCGTGGTGCGGTCCTGCAGGGTGAGGACGTTCTCGTATTGGAGAGGCATGGTCCCGCCCTGAACCGCGATCAGTC
Source organism: Deltaproteobacteria bacterium (assembly GCA_012728915.1). Classification (GTDB taxonomy): domain Bacteria; phylum Desulfobacterota; class Syntrophia; order Syntrophales; family UBA2192; genus UBA2192. The sequence goes on from JAAYEC010000042.1 coordinate 1,397, forward strand.
CCCCGGTCCGCGGGTTGTGGAGAAGAAGCAGAAGCCGGGCGGGCGCCTCGGCCGGAACATGAGGGGAAAATTCCGCCGGGACGGACGTCACCCGTTCCCACCCGTCGCGGGGCAGCTGCACGACGAAGCCGTACCGGTAATTCTGGTATTCACCCTGGTCGATCGTGGGCGGTAGCGAGGCACAGCCCGCTGCAACCGCGATGATTGCGATCAGGGATATGGTTCTCATCTGTCCTCCATGCGTTGACGTCGGCCGGATTCAATGCAATTTCCGTGACGCTGGAGGGTCCGAACCCCGCCCCGGGATCACGGGGGTGAAACGGGGCACTTCGATTGCATTCCCTCCGCACCTGTGATAAACGGATTTCATTATGGAATTTGGCAAATTGTTTGCAGGTTAGCCCCTTTATGCCCGTATACGAATACACCGCCCTCAACGACAAGGGGAAAAAGCTCAAGGGGATCATCGACGCGCAGAGCACTGCGGCGGCCAGGCAGAAGCTGCGCGAGAGCGACATCTACCTGATCGAGCTCCAGGAGTCCTCGGGGAAGAAGAAGGAGAGCCTCCTGAAACGGCATGCCGGCGGGTTTTTCGGCAAGGCGGGCTCCCGCGAGATCACCGTCATGACCCGGCAGCTCGCCACCCTGCTGGGCGCGGGGCTGCCCCTCGTGCAGTCACTGACGACCCTGATCGCGCAGACCTCCCACCCGCAGCTCAAGAAGATCCTGGCCCAGATCAAGGAACAGGTCAACGAGGGGAGCAGCTTTTCCCAGACCATGACCCATTACCCGCAGGTCTTTCCGCCGTTCTACCTGAACATGGTCCGGGCGGGGGAGGCCTCGGGCACGCTCCACCTCGTGCTCGAGCGGCTTGCGGACTTCAGCGAAAAGCAGCAGGCCCTGAAAGGGCGCATCCGGGCCGCCCTCGCCTACCCGCTCTTCATGTTCCTCGTCGGCAGCGTGGTCCTGTTCTTCCTGGTCACCTTCGTGGTGCCCAACGTGACGAGGATCTTCGACGAGATGCACCAGACCCTGCCGCTCATCACGGTCCTCCTCATCGGTGTGAGCCGCTTCCTGGAGACGTTCTGGTGGGTGATCGTCGCGGGGCTGGCGGCAGGGGCCGTCTCGCTCAACTATTTTCTGTCGAAGACCGAAAGGGGCCGGAACGTGCGGGACCGCGTCCTGCTGCGGCTTCCCGTCATCGGGCCCATGAACCGCAAGATGGCCGTGGCGCGGTTCAGCCGGACGCTGGGAACGCTTCTCGAGAGCGGGGTACCCCTTCTGGCGTCCCTGGAGATCGTTCGGAATATTGTGGGAAACGCCCTGATCGGCGAGGCCATCCGGCAGGCCGGCAACGACGTGCGCGAGGGGCAAAGCCTCTCGGCGCCGCTGGCCCGCAGCGGCCTCTTCCCGGCGATCGCCGTCGAGATGATCTCCGTGGGCGAGCAGAGCGGGAACCTGGAGCCCATGCTCTACCGGATCGCCGACGCCTACGAGAAGGAGGTGGAGTCGAGCATCACGATGCTCACCTCCCTGCTCGAGCCGGTCATGATCCTTGTCATGGGACTCATCGTCGGTTTCATCGTCGTCTCGATCCTTCTGCCCATCTTCGAAATGAACCAGCTGGTGCGCTAGGCCCGGCCGGATGGAAAGGTGCTGACATGAGAAACGGATTGCGGATCACCCCGAAGGACGGGACACGGCGCGGCGGCCGAGGGTTCACGCTGATCGAGCTGATGGTCGTCATCGTCATCCTGGGCATCCTGGCCGGGCTGATCATCCCCCGGATCATGGGGCGTCCCGACGAGGCCCGTCAGGCGAAGGCCCGCATCATGATCGAGGGGATCGAAACGGCCCTCAAGCTCTACCGGCTCGACAACGGGTTCTACCCCTCGACCGACCAGGGCCTCCAGGCCCTCGTGGAGGCTTCCACCATCCCGCCCGTTCCCAGGAACTGGCGCGAAGGAGGCTATCTCGAAAAGGGAAAAGTTCCCAAGGACCCCTGGGGAAACGACTTCGTCTACCTCTGCCCGGGAACGCAGGGAGAGTTCGACCTGCTGTCCTACGGCGCCGACGGGCAGCCGGGCGGCGAGGGCAAGAACAAGGACATCACGAACTGGGGGGAGGATTAGACTGCCGTCGGCCAGATGTGCCTACCGGATGCCTTGCGACCGTCGGTAGACGTCCCGGCCGAGGAGTTAGGAAGAGCAGAAGTGAGGAAGAGCGGCGTCAAAGAAGATTCCTGCATCCTCTCCGAGCTTCCTAACCTCGCAGTTTCCTGACTTCACTCGCAGCGGGGCGGTGTCCGACAGAAACCCTGCGGCATTGCAATGAGAATGAAGAACACAGCGCCCGGCCAGAGAGGCTACACCCTCATCGAAATCGCCGTGGTGATCGTCCTCGTCGGGGTGATCTTCCTCCTGGCCATCCCGCGCGTGCAGGATACCCTGACAAGCGACCGGATGCGGGCGGCCGCGAGGAATCTCTCCGGCGCGGCCCGCGAACTCAAGGCCGCCGCCGTCCGCGAGCAGGTCGACCATTTCCTGCACCTCGACCTGGACAGGCGCGTGGTCTGGAACACCCGGGACGACATGACGGCGGAGCTCCGGACGGTCCGCAGGAGCCAGGCCCGGCCCCTGCCGTCCGGCGTGAAAATCGCCGACGTCGCCTTCGCCGGCGAGGGCAAGAAGAACCAGGGGGAGGCCGTCATCCGCTTCTTCGCGCAGGGCTACGTGCAGCCCGCGGCGATCCACCTCACCGATGACGAGCGCGCCATGACCCTGATCTTCGAGCCCTTTCTGAGCACCTTCGAGGTGAAGGACTCCTACGTGGACCTCTGGCAGACGGCGTCGAGCTGAGGCGCATAAAAAACGGTGATCCGGGGACGGTGCCCGGCGGCCAGTGAAGTAAAATGAAAAACGGCATCACCTGCAGAAACTCAAATCCCCCTTCCGTCCCCCTTGGTAAAATGGGGAAAGAGAGGAATTTCAGGGGTTTCACCCTTCTCGAGGTGATGATCGCCATGGCCATCCTGGCCACGGTGCTCGTGACGGTCTTCCATTCCCAGTCCCAGAGCATCGCCATGGCCAACGAGTCCAGGGCGGTGACGACGCTGGCGCTGCTGGCGCAGAGCCGCATGGCTGAAATCGAGGGGCGGCAGGATCTCCCGACGGGGCAGACGACCGGCCATTTCGGCGACGACTATCCCGACTACGCCTGGACGTTGAGCGTCACCCAGCCCCCTGGGTCGGGCTCGCTGCGGAAGGTCGAGGTCACCGTCGTTCACAACTACTACCCGAAGCGGCCCTGCAAGCTCGTCCTGTACAGGCCGGCGAACCTGAACACGGGAAGGCAGGAAGATCGGAAGTGAGAAAGAGCGGCCCATGAGGGAAGAGAGGCGACAGGCGAAAAGGAAATGGCGCTGCGGGGCGGTAACTCCCCCTGTGCCCTCCGCGGGGAAGGGAGAAGGCGAAGGGGGATGCTCTCTTCGACCTGGACCCGTCGTGAAGCGCACCGCTTCGCGCCGCGGCTTCACGCTCGTCGAAATTCTCGTGGCCATCGCCATCCTCGCCGTCGTCCTCTCGACGATCTACGTGTCCTACATCTCCACGATGCGCATCGTGAAGAGCCTTGAGTACGGCGACGAGATCTTCCACATGGCCCGCATCACCCTCGAGCGGATGGTCCTGGACCTGCAATCGGCCTGCAAGGAAAAGGACGCCTACGAGTTCGCGACCCTCAAGGATTCCACGGGAAGACTCCCTCTGAAGGGCATCACGTTCCTGTCGAGGGCCCACCTGGACTTCAGCGGGCCCGGAGATTCGATGGCCGTGGCCCAGATCAGCTACGATCTCGAAGGAGACCCCGCATCGGGCGGGTTTTCCATCGTGCGCCGCGACGTTCTGAGGCAGGGCCAGGACCGGGAGAGCGGAGAAGGCCACCGGATGTGCGGGAGGCTGCAGTTCGTCAACCTCCGGTTCTACGATTCCGTCGGCCGCGAATACAGCCTGTGGGACAGCCGGGATGGCTCGGAAGCCCAGCGCAACAACATCCCCTCGGCCGTCCTCATCGAGCTCACCTTCATCAACCCCGACGACAAGACCCGGCCATACAGGTTCATGACCCGTTTCCTCCTGCCGGGTTCTGTCAAGATGTGATATGATGCGAAACCCGCTTCGAAACGACAGGGGGGTCGCCCTCATCCTGGTCCTGCTCACGGTGAGCGTCATCGTGGTGCTCACGCTGCAGCTCAACGTCTCCTCCCGGGCGCAGGTGCACGAAGCCGCCAACCTGAGCGACGGCTTCCGGGTGCTCTACATCGCCAAGTCCGGGGTCTTTGCCGGGATGGGGCTGCTGTCCGAGGACCGGGGCGAGGCCGACACGCTCAACGAGGCCTGGGCCCGCACGGAAGCCCTCCGGGAACAGTCCAGGGATTATTTCGACGGGGGACATCTCGAGCTTGTCATAGAGGACGAATCAGGAAAGATCAACATCAACAAGCTCGTCCAGGGAAACGAGTTCAATGCGGGGGTCAAGGCGGTCCTTGCCCGGCTGCTCTCCCAGCCCGAGTTCAAGCTTGAGCCCCGGGAGGTGGAGGACATCCTGAGCGCCGTCAAGGACTGGATCGACCCGGATTCGGTCGTGACGGCAAATGGTGCAGAAAATGCATATTATCAAGGCCTTGGGAAATCCACCACCGTGCGGAACGGGCCGATGGAATCCGTCGACGAGCTGCTTCTCGTCAAGGGGATCACGCGGGAACTGTACCACGGGACCGCGGAGAGGCCCGGCCTGGCCCGTTTCCTCACCGTTTACGGGGAAGGAAGCGTAAACATCAACACGGCCCCGAAAGAGGTGCTTCGGGCCCTTTCACCCTCGATCAGCGAGGATGCCGCCAGCCGGATGGACGACTACAGGAAGAACCCCGCCAATGATCTCACGAACCCCTCGTGGTACCGGAGGGTGGCGGGGTTGAACAACACGGCCATCGACGCCATGCCTCTCGCCACCCGGAGCGAGTACTTCCAGTTGGCCTCGACGGGGCACCTCGGGACGATGAAGCGCACCATCCGGGGCATCGTAAAACGGGACGGCGACAGGAGGATCTCCCTGGTCGCCTGGAGATTGGGCTGATGGCACAGTACATCCTCGGGATCGACGTCGGCAAGAGCTGCCTGAAGGCCGTCCTCCTCGAGGCGGGCCTCAGGGGCGGCATGCGCATCGCCGCCTGGGAGAAGGTCGAGATCTCCGCGGCGGGCGGACTGCGGGAGGCCCTGCGCCGTCTCCAGGAGATCCCGATCCTCGCCGTGCCGTCCTGCCACACCTCGATCGCGGCCCGGGCCTTTTCCTTTCGCAACGTGAAACTCCCCTTCCGGGACCGCAAGAAGATCTGCCAGACCCTGCCCTTCGAACTGGAGGGCCAGATCCCCCACCCCGCAGAGAGCGTGCTGATCGATTTCCTCATCCTCGACCAGGCGCGGGGTTCGGACCTCTTCACCGCGGTCATCCCCAGGGCCGACGTGGATGAGCGCATCTCGCTGCTGTCCGACTACGGCTTCGAGGCCGAGACGATCGACGTGGACACGGTTGCCGTTGCGGCCCGCCTGATGACGGCCGTACCGGCCGAGACTCTCGCCCTGCTCCTGGACGTAGGGGCTGCGGAGACGACAGGGGTTTTCTTCAAGGGGGGCAAGATCCTGCAGGTCCGTTCGTTTCCCTTCGGCGGGGATTCCATCACCCATGCCCTTTCCGGGGCCCTGGGGATCTCCTTCAGCGATGCGGAGGCCCGCAAGAAGCGGGGAGAGGCCGCCGTGGCCGAGGAGGAGATCACCGAGGCGTGCTGGAAGTTCTTCGCAACCCTGAAGAATACGATCCGCTCGCTGCGGATGGCCGGTCTGGTCGCCGGCGAACCGGATGCGGTCTGGCTGACCGGCGGGGGGGCCCTCTACCGGAAGCTCGCCGAAGACCTCTCGAGAACCTTCGCAGTTCCCGTAGAGCGGGTCAACGTGACCCAGCTGGCCGGCATCAAGCCCGTGGGGGGAAGTGACGCCGGCTGGGATTCGATGATCATGAACGGCGCCCTCGCGCTTGCCCTTCGCCCCGTATCGAAGGGGCCGGGCTTCGACTTCCTCCAGGGCGGCGGCCGGAAGCGCCGGGAGGCGTTCAAGCTCGACCTCGGCATCAATCTCAAATGGGCGGGCGCCGCCGCCGCTCTCATTTTTATGCTGGCGGGAGCCGACCTGACCCTCTCCTATTACGCGGACAGGACCCGGCTCGATCAGCTCAGGGCCGAGGCGACGTCGCTTCTGCAGAAGAATTTCCCCGATGTGACGCGCGTCGTCGACCCGGCCCAGCAGTTCCGAACCCGGATCGCAGACGCCAGGCGCCTGGCCGCCGCCACCCGCGGCGTGACCTCGGGGGACGCCGTGCTCGTCGTGATGAAGGACCTCTCGGAGCAGGCCCCCGAATCGGCGGAGGTTCTCCTCACGGCCCTGCTCCTCGACGGCGACCGGATCGACGTCCGGGGCGAGGCCTCGAGCGCCGAGGCCGCCGAATCGATCAAAAAGGCACTGGAGGCCACCGGACGCTATGCCGGCATTGCCCTTCGCTTCGAGAGCGCCGGGCAGGGCAGCCGGGTGGAATTCGAGCTCAAGACCACGATGGCGAAGAAACCATGAAGACGTATTGGAACAACCTCGGCCGACGCGAAAAGCTCGCCATCCTGGGCGGCGCGGGAATCGTCACCCTGGTCCTCCTCGTCCAGTTCGCGATCCTGCCCTTCTGGGAGGAAAAGACCCGCGTGGCCAAGGCGATCGAGGCCCAGGAGAAGGTCCTCGAGGAGATGAACGCCCAGCTTGCCGAGTACCGGCTCATCAAGCGGGACATGGACGTTATTCAAAAGGCCATGGCCTCGCGGCCTCCCGATTTCACCCTGTCCGGATTCGTGGACCGAAAAGCGCGGGAATCCGGCGTGCGTTCCAATGTCAGGACCCTCAATCCCTCCCGGGGGGTGAGCGCCGGGACCTACGAGGAGACGATGGTCGATGTGAGTCTCGAGAAGATCACGCTGAGGCAGCTCGTTCTCTTCCTGCACAAGGCGGACTCGCCGCGCGATGCCGTGAGGGTCCGGAAGCTCGCCGTCCGCAAGAGCGCGGAGAGCCCCGACTATCTCACGGCCGCGGTTCAGCTGGCCTCCTACCAGGCGGCGGCCGCGCCCGGACCGAGCCCCGCGCCGCCGGCGAGGAAAGGGGGATGAGGCGCGTTGCCCATGACCAAGGCATTGCGGAAATACGCCGGATACGCGGCATTTGCCGCGGCGGCGCTCGTCGTGCTTGTCTGGATGAAGATGCCCTCCGACGCCCTGCGGTCGCTCGTGCTGTCGGCCCTGTCCAAGAACAAGGCGGACCTGCTGGTCCGTCTGGAGACCGCCGAGCTGGCGCTTCCCTTCGGACTAACGCTCACGGGGCTTTCCGTTCAGCCGAGGGACGGGCGGGGCCCGGGGCTCGAGGCCGGTACGGTCACGGCACGCGCGGCGGTGCTCCCGCTGATGGCGGGCCGTCTGGCATTCCGGGTCCAGGCGACGGCGATGGGCGGACGGGTCGACGGGGACATCTCCTTCCGGGACCGGTTTTCGGCAAGCGGGCCCGTCCGGGCGGATCTCCGATTCGGGGGGATCGATGCCGCCGACTGCCCGGGGCTGGCCGGGCTGCTGGGGCGCTCGGTGCGCGGCCGCGTGGACGGCCAGCTACGGTTCGAGGGGCTCCCGGAGCGCTGGTCCGACGGGTCGGGGCATCTCGAACTGGCCATGGTGAACGGGCTCATCACCTTCAAGGCGCCCCTGTTCGGTCTGCAGGAGATGGCCTTCACGAAGATGGAAGGAAGCCTGGAGCTCGGCAACGGCCGGCTCAGGGTGAACCGGCTCGAGATTGCGGGGGATGTGCTCCAGGGTGATTTCCAGGGCAGCGTGCAGCTGGGCGGGGACCTCTCGCAGAGCCGGATCGCCCTGCGGGGCGACGTCAATCTTCCGGCGGCGGGCCCGGAGCGGTTTGCCGTCGAGGTCGGCGGCACGGTGACGAATCCCGTGGTGACCCCTCTCTGACGTGCGGGAAACGAGAATGCTGCGGTTCATGAAAGACAGGCGCAACACGGTCCTGATCCTCGCGGGGATTGCGGTCGTGCTGTACCTGGCCGTCGACATCGCATACCGGGTCCTCGAAATCACCACGTCGCCTCCCGAGACCTCGGAGCAGGCAGCGGCCGGCTCGCAGGAGGCGGACACGACGAAAGACCCCTTCGAGGCCTACGCCGTGATCGTTGAGCGAAACCTTTTCCGGACGACGGATCGTCCCATCGTCGTGGACCAGACGGACCCCGGGTTCCTCGAGACCGCGAACCTGCCGCTGGATCTCTACGGCACGATCGCCGGACAAGACGGCAGGGGCTACGCGATCATCGAGGAGAGGGACAAGAAGAAACAGCGGCTCTACAAGGTCGGCGACAGGGTCGCCGGGGCCACGATCCTGAAGATCTTCCGCAACGCCGTGGTCCTGCGTGTCGGGGACAGGGACCAGGTCCTAAAGAAAAAGGAGATGGCCGCCAGGGGGGCCGGCCGCATGCCCCCGGCCGGCATTCCCGGCCCGGCACCGGGACCTGCGCCCGAGGCCGCGCCCAGAGCGCAGGGGCGCCTCCCCCAGCCGCCGCCGGGGACGCCCTCCGACCTGGCGAGCCTCCTGACACAGGCCCGCGTGACGCCGCACGTCACTGCGGGCTCGTCGGGCAAGCCCGACGGGGTCGTGATCAACGAGATCCAGCCGGGCAGCATCTTCGAGAACGCGGGGCTCATCAACGGAGACGTTATCCACGAGGTCAACGGCAGGCCGGTCGCGGGGGTTGCAGACCTGGTATCCATGTACCGGGACCTCAGGCCCGGCCTGACGCTCTCCGTCAAGGTCACCCGCGCGGGCCGCCAGGTCGTGCTGAATCATACGGTGCAGTAGCCGCCCCGCAGCGGGGGCGTGGCGGACCGAACAAGGCCGGGAAGGCCCCGGAAATTTGGCGGTGGCAATTTGCCGGCGGTTGTATTAAAAAAACAGGGAGGAATTTCGCGGGGCATGTACAGTTCCCATTTCAAGCTGAAAGAAAACCCCTTCAGCCTGACGCCCGACCCGAAATACCTTTTCCTGAGCCGCCAGCATCGGGAGGCCCTCAATCACCTGATCTACGGGATCAAGGAGAAGAAGGGGTTTATCGTGATCACGGGCGGGATCGGGACGGGAAAGACGACCCTGTCCAGGGCGCTCCTCTCCAGGATGGACTCCTCCGTGGAGACGGCGCTCATCTTCAACTCGTACCTTTCGGACATGGAACTCCTCGAGGTGATCAACCAGGAGTTCCGGATTGCGCTGACGGGCATCGAGCGGACCAAGAGACGCTACATCGACGCCCTGAATGCCTTCCTGACGGAGAACTACAGGGCCGGGAAGAACGCCGTCGTCCTCATCGACGAGGCCCAGAACCTCTCCCGCAACGTCCTGGAGCAGCTCCGGATGCTCTCCAACCTGGAGACGGAAACGGAAAAGCTCCTGCAGATCATCTTGGTCGGGCAGCCGGAACTGAGGGATCTGCTGGAGCAGCCCTCCCTGAGGCAACTGAACGAGCGGATCTCGGTGAGGTATCACCTCGACGAACTCTCGAAGGACGATGTCCCCGACTATGTCGGACATCGCCTCGCCGTTGCGGGAGACCGGAGGCATCTGACGTTCGCAGGCGATGCCTTCGGGAAAATATGCGATTTCAGCAAGGGCAACCCGAGGCGGATCAACATCCTCTGCGACAGGGCCCTGCTGATCGCCTACGCCGGCAATCGGCACGAGATCGACCGCAAGGTGATCAAGCGGGCCGTCCAGGACCTGAAGGCGACGGACACGAAGAAGGGAACCTTTTTTGCAAGAGCAAGACGAAAGGGGCTGTTTACCTGACACCCATGAGCTATATCACGACCGCACTGAAACGGGCCCACCGGGCCCATGACGAGCGCTACCTGCCCTATCGGGAGATCATCCTGGCCCGGCCCCGGGGCAGGGTCCGGGGCAAGAAGCGCCTCATCGCCGTCATTTGCCTGGCCTCGCTCGTGCTCCTCGCCTCGACGGCCTTCTCGCTCATCGTCTACTTCGGGCAGGAAAACGACGGGAACGGGGGCGAGAGCCCGATCTCCCCGTCGGCGACGCATCGGGCCAGGGTCGAGCTGGCCGGCCGTCAGCCGGAGCGGCTGGCGCCGGAAAGCCCGGCGCGGGAAACGGAGATTCTCTTCCAGGCGGGACTCAGGCAGCAGCAGGCCGGCAGCCTCGAGGAGGCCGAGACCCTGTACCGCAGGGCCATCGAGGCGGACCCGAAGAACCTCGATGCCCTGAACAACCTCGGGGTGCTCTGCATGTCCCAGCTGAGGGACGCGGAGGCCATCGACATCTTCACGCAGCTCATCGACGTGAAGGGGGACTGGGCCGACCCGTACTACAATCTCGCCTGTCTCTACAGCCGCCAGGGGAATGTCCCGAGGAGCCTGTGGAACCTCAGGGTCGCCCTGTGGATGAACCGGGAACTCAAGGAGTGGGCCAGGACCGACCCGGACCTGGCGCCCCTCCGCTCCAGGCCGCAATACGAGAAAATCGTCAACTAGAGGGTGAATGCGCATGCCGACCCTTTCTGGAAAACAGATCCTCCTCTCGACGGCCCTGGCCGCGCTCGTCCTGTTCTTCCTTCTTCAGGGGCCTGCCCATGCGGCGCGCCTGTCCGGAAACGCCCAGCCGGTGTCGACCGTTTCGACGGAGCCGCTGAAGGACGGCGCCGTCGTGCAGAAAGTCGCCGAGCCGAAAGACGCACCGGCGCCGAAGGCGAAAGCCCCGGCGAAGAAGCCCCCCCGGAAGGCGCCGCCGAAAAGGGCCGCCACGCCAGCCGCCTGGAAGAGGGTGTCCAACGATTCCGGCGAGAACGGTGCCGTGACGTCCGCGCCGGGCAAGCCGGGCAACGCGGACGGCAGGCTCGGCAAGTACGTCACCATCGATTTCGACAACGTGGACATCCTCGCGTTCATCAAGTTCATCAGCGAGCTGACGGGGAAGAATTTTGTCGTCGACGAATCGGTCAAGGGCAAGGTCAGCGTGTTCTCGCCGAGGAAAATCTCCGCCGACGAGGCCTACAAGGTGTTCGAGTCGGTGCTCGAGATCCACGGCCTGACGACGGTCCCGTCGGGGGATGTGACCAAGGTCGTGCCCAGCCAGCAGGCAAGGGAGAAGAGCGTGGCAACGAGGCTCCGCGCCGAGGGGATCGGCCCCAACGACCGCGTGATCACACAGATCGTGCCCCTCCGGTACGCGAGCCCCGACGACATGAAAAAGATCCTCGACCCGCTCGTGTCGAAGGCAAGCGTGGTCCTGTCCTACCCGCCCACGCAGATGCTGGTCATCACCGATGTCCAGTCCAACATCAAGCGGCTCCTGACGATCGTCTCGGCCCTCGACGTCTCGGGCGTGGGGGAGCAGATCCACATCATCCCGCTCAGGCACGCCGTGGCTTCCGACACGGCGGCATCGCTCAACTCGATCTTCCAGCTCGACCAGGCGGCCCGCCGGCCCCAGGCCACGACGACCGTGCGGATCATCGCCGACGACCGCACCAACAGCCTCATCGTGCTGGCCTCGGAGGTCTTCACCGCTCGGGTGCGTGAGTTCGTGAACATCCTCGACCGAGACATCCCCCAGGGCGAGTCGAAGATGCACGTCTACCGCCTGCAGTACGCCAACTCGGAGGACCTGGCCAAGGTCCTCATGAGCCTGCCCTCGAAGACCGCGGCGGCCGCCCCCGGGGCGCCGGGACAGCCCGCGGCAATCCCCGGGCTGCGCAGCCGGGTCTCCCAGCTCTCGAGCGACGTGCAGATCGTCTCCGATAAGGCCACGAACACGCTCATCATCACGGCCAACAAGGAGGACTGGCGCATCCTGGAGGAGGTCATCCGGAAGGTCGACGTACAGAGGGCCATGGTCTACATCGAGGCGCTGATCATGGAAGTGGACGTGAACAAGAACTTCCAGCTCGGGGTGGAGTGGAGGGCCGTCAAGGACATCGGCAAGATCAGCGGGTTCGACACGGGACAGGCCGCCGCATTCGGAGGCTCCGGGGGCGGCGGACCGGGCGGCGCCTACAATCTCTTCCCGGGAACGTCGACACAGCCGACCTTCCCCGGCGGCTTCTCGCTGGGCGTCCTGGGCGCGGGGATCACGATCGGCGGCGTCACGTTCCCGAACATCGGCGCCGTCATCAATGCCGTGCAGCAGGATTCGGCCGTGCATATCCTGTCCAACCCCCAGCTGCTGACGAGCGACAACGAGGAGGCCACGATCAGCGTCGGCAAGAACATCCCCTACATCACGCGGGCGGAGCGCTCGACGACCAACGTGGACTACACGACGTACGAGTACCGTGACGTGGGCGTCATCCTCACCATCACGCCGTCGATCAACACCGAGCGCTTCGTGCGGCTGAAGGTCAACCAGGAGGTCTCCACGATCGTCCAGGAGGAGTCCCAGGTGGGGCTCCCCACGACGCTCAAGCGCACGGCCAAGACGACGATCATGATCAAGGACAAGCAGACCATCGTCATCGGCGGCCTCATGGGCGACAGCTCCACGTCGAGCAACTACCAGGTGCCGCTGCTGGGCGACATCCCGCTGCTGGGCTGGCTGTTCAAAACGAAGGGCCAGAGGCGGGAGAAGACGAACCTCTACATCTTCATCACCCCCCATGTCATCGAGACCGTGGCCGACGCCCGTGCGGTTCACGACGTCAAGCGCGAACAGATCGAGTCGTTCGAGGGCGGGGTGATCAAGGGCTACGGACCCCAGGCGCCCGGCCCGGCCATCAGGAAGACCCCGTGAGCGGGTTCGGCGGACAACGGATGGAAACCAACGAAGACCAGCGCGACCCCCGGCCCGCCGAGATCCCGGGCCTGACCCACACGGACGGCAAGCCCATCGTGGAGCTCCTCGACGAGGCCTTCGCCCCCGTGCCCGAGCAGGAGCCGGCCCGACGGCAGACGATCGGGGAGATCTACACACACAAGAAGACCACCGACGAGGCCGCCCAGCTACGCAGCCTGAGCCGGCAGTTTGGCGTCCCCCTGATGCCGGAGCTGCCGACGGACCACATGAGCGTAGAGTTCACCCGCAAAGTCCCCATCCAGTATCTGAAAAAGCAGATGCTTGTCCCCGTCGAGACGCCCGAGGCCTTCCTCGTCGCGGTGAACGACCCCGCCAATTTCCAGGCCGTCGACGACCTCCTGCGGCTCCTGGGGCGCAGTGACGCGGAGATCGTGCTGGCCTCGGAGGGGACGATCCTGTCGGCCATCGGCTACGCCTACGACCTGGGCCGAGACTCGGCCCAGGAGTTCATCCGGATCATGAACGGGGATTCGGCCGACAGCATCATTTCCGAGATCGAGGAGACGGCCGATCTGCTCGACGACACGAGCGACGCTCCCATCATTAAGCTCGTCAACCTCGTGCTCGCCCAGGCCATCAAGGACCGCGCCAGCGACATCCACATCGAGCCCTACGCCGCCTCGCTGAAGATCCGCTACCGGATCGACGGCATGCTCTACAACCTGCTGAACCTGCCGCGGCGGATCCAGTCGCCGCTCGTGTCGCGCATTAAGATCATGGCCAGGCTCAACATCGCGGAGAAGCGGCTTCCCCAGGACGGGCGCATCGAGGTGAAGATCGGCGACAAGAACGTCGACATCCGCGTCTCCGTCATCCCCACCGCCTTCGGCGAGCGGGTGGTCCTGAGGCTCCTGGACAAGTCTCAGGCGATCCTCACGCTGGCCGACCTGGGGCTGGATGACGCGAAGATCAGGCAGTTCGACCGGCTGATCAAGTCACCCTACGGGATCGTCCTGGTCACGGGACCCACCGGCAGCGGAAAGACGACGAGCCTCTATGCGGCCCTGTCGAAGATCAACAGCCCCGAGATCAACATCATCACCATCGAGGACCCCATCGAGTACCAGATCGAGGGGATCGGACAGATCCAGGTCAACCCCAAGATCGACCTGACCTTCGCGACGGGTCTGCGTTCCATCGTCCGCCAGGACCCGGACGTCATCCTCGTGGGCGAGATCCGCGACCGCGAGACGGCGGAGATCGCCATCCAGTCCTCCCTGACGGGCCACCTCGTCTTCTCGACCCTGCACACCAACGACGCGGCCAGCGCGATCACGCGCCTGATCGACATGGGTATCGAGCCGTTCCTCGTGGCCTCGTCGGTCATCGCCATCGTGGCGCAGCGGCTCGTGCGCGTGCTGTGCCCCCGCTGCAAGGAAGCCTACACGCCCGACGCGGAGTCCCTCGTCGACGCGGGGATCCCCAGCAGAGCCGTCGACGGAAAGCCGATCTACCGCCGCAAGGGCTGCAACGCCTGCATGAACACGGGCTACCGGGGCCGCACGGGCATCTTCGAGATCATGATCATGGACGAGGGCGTCAAGCGGCTCATCCTCAAGACATCCGATGCCAACCAGATCAACGACGAGGCCGTCCGAAACGGCATGGCAACCCTTGTCCAGGATGGCGCGCGCAAGGTCCTCGAGGGGATCACGACGATCGAGGAAGTGCTCCGTGTGACGAGGGTCCTCAACCGCAGCGCCAATGTCGTGCTCGAGGACGAGGCGATCTGACGCGAACCGCCCCGAAGCAGGCCCCACAAAACGAGACCCCCGGCGCCGAACCCCGGCCCGGGGGTCTCCGTTATCGTGAAGAGCCCTTTGCCCTTCGCCCTGCCGTCCTCTACCACAGTTGTGGCTTGTACCCGTCCGGGTAGACCTCGTCCCAGCCACCGGTCGTCGTAAGCCGCAGCGGGGTCTGGCTCGACGGGCCGCTCACCTCAAGCGAATAGAGGTCCCGCTGCGTCTCGTTGGGCGGAAGAGCCGAAAAGAGCAGCCGCCGGTCGTCGCCTGAAAAGGCGACGCCGCCCACGTTACGGATACCCTGTTGACCGGGGTAATAGGTGAAGGTAAACCGGTTGACGTGCTGGAAGGAGGGAATCCGGTTGACATGAACGTAGTGGAGCGTCATCGGGGCCAGCGCAACCCTCTCCTCCCATGCCAGAAGGCCGCCGTCATGGGAGACGACGGGATTTCTGCCGGCCGCAAAGGGCCCGGTCAGCGCCCCCGTCGTCAAATCCTGCAGGTACAGCCCCACAGCCTGACTCGTCCCGCGACCGAACACGATGGTGCTCGCATTCCAGTAGTCATGGCCGTAGTCGTCCGCCATGCCCGCCGGGGGGCTCGTGATCTGAGCCAGCAGGGTCCCGTCCGGCCTTACCTGCCAGATCTTCCCCTGGCTTCGGAATAGAATCCAGCCGTCCGTAGGGGACCAGCGGGGGCGGGTCCCCTGGGCGATATCCTTCTCGCTCACCCCCGCGGCATCGCCCAGCTGCCTGACGATGACGCGTTCGACTCCGCCGACGACGCGCTTGAAGGCCACCCATCGGCCGTCACGGGAAACGTCGGGCATCGAGTCGTCGTGCGCGGTCACGAACAGCGCCGAGGGCTGCAGGGGAACCTCGTCCGTGGCCGACAGAAGCTGCCCCTTCCCCGTTTCCTGGGACACGTAGACGATGGACGCACATCCCCATGTCATCGCAAGACAGGCCATCACGAGAACAAGACATTTTTTCATGACTTCCTCCTTGAACCGGCGACGTTTGATGATGGTGGACGGTTGGACGATGGACCCGTGGCGACGCGCGTCGGTCCCATGGGCAGGGAAGGAGAGCCGAAAACGAGCGGGAGACCGAAGAATCGAGGAGCCGGTGCGGGAAACGGGCGGTGCCGACCCATCGCAGGATCATCATGACCGACAATCGAGCCTCCCGTCAACCGAAAATCGACGGCGCGGACCAGGTGTGCCCCGGATCAGCGGCTTCATCCTCTCACGGCCCCCGTACCCGAGACCTTTTCTTCGCTGCCTTCCTTTACGCGGCGGCCGAATTGTGCTACAAGCAGGCATCACAGTCGGCACACCAAGGATTCCACCTTCAACATGCACGGTAGCCGTACCCGCAAGCCCTTCCCGGCCCGCCGCCGAAGAGGAACCCCTCGCAGTGAACATTCGCCGAGGCTCAAGCCCGAGGCGGAACCCGTTCTCAACGGCGTGCTTGCCCGGATCGGCAAGCCCGAGGAAACCCCCTTCAGACCAGATGCCTTCCAGCTCGAGGCCCTCGCGGCTGTTCGCCGCGGGGACTGTCTCGTCATGGCCCCCACGGGATCCGGCAAGACCTGGATCGCCGAACAGGCCATCCTGGACGTGCTCCGCGACGGGAAGCGCTGCTGGTACGCCTCGCCCCTGAAGGCCCTGTCGAACGCCAAGTGGGTCGAGTTCGGCGACCGCTTCGAGAGCATGAACGTGGGCATCCTCACGGGCGACACGAAGGAGAACACCGACGCCCCCGTCATCGTGGGAACCACGGAAATCCTGCGCAATCAGCTCTACGACGCCATGCACGAGGGCCGCGACCTGCCCTTCGACCTCGTGATCCTCGACGAGGCCCACTATCTCGGCGACGAGGAGCGCGGGGTCGTCTGGGAAGAGATCATGATCTACCTCCCCGTGCGGGTGACCCTCCTTCTGCTTTCCGCCACCATCGAGAACGGCCGGGAGATCGCCGCCTGGCTCGAGGGCCTGCGGCGCAAGCCCTGCACAGTCATCGAGGAGAGGCGCCGGCCGGTGCCCCTGTACCCGCTGTTCCTGCACCCCTCGGGGCGGCTCATGCCCTTTCTTGACAAGCGAAGGCTCTTCGGCCGCGTCGAGCAGTTCGCCCGGCAGAGGGGGAGGCCGAATAAAGGCGGCCGGGGGATTCCGCCCTACGGCGAGATCGTCCGGGCGCTCCGGCACTTCGATCTGCTGCCGGCCATCTTTTTCCTCCAGTCCCGCGCCGAGTGCGACAGTGCCCTGAAGAGCTGCCGCGCCTCCACCGGGCCGGCGGAGCCCGGGTTCGAGGAGGCCCTCCGGGAACTGATTGACCGCACCCCGCGGCTTGCCCAGCACAAGCAGCTCGACCAGCTGCGGCACGCCCGCGTCGCCTCGCATCACGGCGGGCAGCTGCCCCCGTGGAAATTCCTCGTGGAGACCCTGATGAAGCAAGGCCGCCTCGACGCGATCTTCGCGACCTCCACCGTGGCGGCGGGCGTGAATTTCCCGGCGCGGACGATCGTCCTGTTCAATTCGGACATCTTCAACGGCCACGAGTGCGTGCCTCTCGACGCGACGGCCTTTCACCAGATGACGGGAAGGGCCGGCCGCCGCGGCCAGGACAACATCGGCTTCATGCTGCTCGTTCCGGCGCGGTTCATGGATCTCAATCACATCCGCCGGCTCGTCTTCACCCGTTCCGAGGACATCGTGAGCCGGATCAGGAATGACTTTTCCATGGTGCTCAACCTCCTGCTGTCCCAGACCCTGGAGAACGTGCGCCACATCTTCGAGAACTCGCTGGCGGCCTTCCAGCAGGACAAGGGCCGCGGGGAGGGGAGGAAAAGCGCCGCCTCAAGGCTCTGGAGGGCCTTTCAGCGTCACCTGAACTTCCTGAAGGCCGAGGGGTTCGTGGGCGAGGACGACCGGCTCACGGCCGACGGCATCTGGGCGTCGCAGCTGAGGCTCGATCACCCCGTGCTGATCGCCGAGTGCCTGCGACGGGGAGCACTGCCCCGGGACGACGCGGCGCTGCTGGCCGCCGTGATCGCACCCTTCGTCTACGATCGCGGGCAGGAGATCTCCGTCAAGCGCAAGGAGCTGCCCCGCAGGCTCGTCGCGGCCTACGACCGCGTCATCGACACGGTCTTCCCCATGATGGAACGGCTCGATGCCGAGGGCTTCGGGCTCAATCCCCTTCCCCTCTGGACGGCGGCCGTGATCTACGACTGGGCCCGCGGCCGCGACTGGGACCGGATCATCGGGCGTTACGGCTTTGCCGACGGCGACATGGCCATGCTCGTCTCGCGAACGGCCGACAACCTGCGACAGATCGCCGCCCTCCGGGGCACCCATCCCGATGTGGCCGAGCTGGCCTGGACGGCCCGGGAGTCGCTGTTGAGGGAGCCGGTGGTTTTCTAGCGCTTCGCGCGGGCCGCCGATTGAAGGAAGGAATTCTGCCGCTTTACGTCGCGGATCCCGGTTCCCATTTCCCCGGACCCTGCATTTGGGCTTGACATTTTCGAGCGGGCAGGGCTATAAGAACGCCCTCCAACGGAAACCCGGGCCGGATCGTTCCGGCCCTCTTTTTACCGAGGACGGACGCGTCCCCATCGTCTAGAGGCCTAGGACATCGGCCTTTCACGCCG
>JAAYEC010000002.1 GCA_012728915.1 Deltaproteobacteria bacterium
CGTCCGGGTCTCAAGAAGCTCATCGAGAGGGAAGGCGAGAAGCCCGGCCAGCGGATACCGCCCGACTGGACCGAGAAGGCCGTTTTGCCCACACCCTGGGGACCGGAAGCCTGGAAGAAGTAAAGACTCTCATGACACGAGCGGGGGTCTCCTTTCGGGGGCCCCCGCTCATTTCCCGCACCCGAATTTCACGGTCCTCACAAGCGTTCCCCCCGGCAATGAGGACAGTGTCACAACGTCATTGCGAAGGAGCGAAGAGACGGAAGCAATCTCGGATGTTTTCGAAAAGATTGAGATTGCCGCGCTCCCGTAGGTCGCTCGCAATGACGATAGTCCGATTATCACACAGTCTCGTGGCCGGGCGGGAACTCCCTTCACAGTTGCCCGGTGCTCAAGTCGCGCCGGCAGCCCCAGCCGTGATTTACGCCAGCTTCGAAAGCAGGATCTCGCGGACCCGTTTGGGGTTGGCCTTGCCGGACGAGGCCTGCATGACCTGCCCAATGAGAAAGCCCAGGGCCTTCGCCTGGCCGGAACGATAGTCGCCCATCGCCGTCGGGTGGGCGCCGAGCACCTGCTCGACCAGGCTCTCCAGGGATGCAGCGTCGGAGACCTGCCGGAACCCGCCCCGCTCGATGACGGCATCGGGCGACTCGTCGGTATCGAAGAGACGCGCGAGAACTTCCCTGGCCGAGGCGGCGTTGATCTCGTCGGCTTCGAGCCTGCGCAGCACGTCGGCGAAACGCCCGGGGGTCACGGGGCTTGCGGCGATCGAAAGCTGCCTCTCCTTCAATGCCGGCAGGTACTGCGTCAGAATCCAGTGGGCGGCCGTGCGCGGTGGGACGGACTCCCGGCTGACGGCCTCGAAATAGTCGGACAGCTCACGGTCACCCGCCAGCGAGGACGCCAGCTCCCGGGGAAGATCGTAGTCGCGCTGAAAGCGGGCCGCCTTCAGCGCCGGCATTTCGGGAAGAAGAGCGCGCATCCGGGCGATCCACTCTCCGGTGACCACGATTTCGGGAACGGACGGGTCGGGCACGCAGGGCCCCTCGAACTTCCCGCGCATCGGCAGGGTGACGCCTTTCTCGGGGTCCCAGAGCCGGGTGTGCAGGACGATGGCCTCGCCGGAGGCGAGAGACGCCTTCTGCCTCTCGATCTCGTAGGCGATCGCGTCGCCCAGGTGCCGGATGGAGTTCATGTTCTTGACTTCCACCTTGGTGTTCATGGCACTGCTGCCCTGCTCGCGGATGGAGATGTTGGCGTCGACTCGCATCGTGCCCGTTTCCATGCTGCACTCGGAGCTGCCCACGTAGCGGATCTGGGTTCTCAGGTTCCGGATGAACTCCATGGCCTCGTGGGGCGAGCGGACGTCGGGTTCCGTCACGATCTCGATGAGAGGCGCCCCGGCCCGGTTGAAATCGACCAGGCTCACGGGGGTGCGGCCCTCGAGCTCGTGGATCAGCTTGGCCACGTCCTCTTCCATATGGATGTGGCGGATGCGGAGCCTCTTCGGGGCGCCCTTCTCATCCGCGATGTCGAGCCATCCCCCCCGGGCCAGGGGATGGTGGGCCTGGGAGAGCTGGTAGCCCTTCGGCAGGTCGGGATAGTAGTAGACCTTCTGGTCGAAGGCGCTTCGCTTCTGGATTTCGCAGTTGAGCGCAAGGCAGGCCAGCGCCGCCTTCTCGAGGGCCTCGCGGCTGAAGCGCGGCAGCGCCCCAGGCAGCCACAGGCAGACGGGACAGGTGTTGCGATTAGGCTCGTCGCCCGGGCGGTTCGGACAATCGCAGAACATCTTCGTCAGGCAGTTGAGCTCGACGTGGATTTCCAGGCCGACGATCGCTTCGTACTGCACGCTCAGGACTCCTTCGTCTTGTTGGTCACCGCTTGCCCGGCCAGGGCCAGCAGCCCCGCGTCCCCGAGTCTGGGGCCGACGAGCTGGATCGCCCGACAGCCCGCCGGGTCGCCGTCGTCCCAGGGGAAACAAACGGCAGGCAGGCCGGCCACACTGGCGGGCAGCGTAAACAGGAAGGCGTCGTACAGCGCGGAGACCGACCCGGCTTCGCGGGGGTCGAAGCCCGCGCGCAGGGCGGGCAGCGCCAGCGCGTCCGCCTGTCCGAAGAGCCGCTGCAGTTCCCGGATCAGGTGGGAGCGAAGGCGGCAAGCTTTTTCGAAGGCGCCGTACTTCATGAACTGGTAATACGCGCCCTGGAAGAGGTACGGCTTGACGAGGGGACCGAAGATTTCCCCCCTGGTTTTCAGGTACATCTCGTTCCAGTTCTTCGCGGCGGGCGACCGGTAGCCGAACCGCACGCCGTCGTACTTCCCGGCGGCCGAGGAGGCCTCGACGGATCCGATGACCTGGTGCACGGCGCGAAAGAGCTCGAATTCCTCCAGGCTTGTCTCGACGAGGGTCAGTCCCGCCTTCGCCAGGCCCTCCAGGGCGAGGAGGAAGGCCTGCCGTTCCTGTCTTTCGAGGAAGGCGACGCTTTCCCGAATCCAGCCGAGTGTGCGGATGCGCGGCTGCCCTGCGCCGTCCAGAAAACCGGGGACCGGCTCTTCGGGCATGGAAAAATCCTTCTCGTCCCTTCCGGCCACGGCGGCCATGACGGCCGCAATGTCGGCCGCCGAGCGGGACAGAACGCCGATGGCTTCCATGGAAGGGATGAGCCCGAAAAGACCGTACCGCGACACCAGACCGTAACTCGGCCTGTATCCGATGATCCCCGCGTCGGCGGCCGCAAGGCGCGCCTCCCCGACCAGGTCCGTCATCATGGCGATGTCCGCAAGGCCCGCGGTGACGGCACGCGCTGCGCCGTCGTCGCGCAGCCCAAGGCCAAGCTCGCTCATCCGGGTGCTGCCGACCAGGACAGCCCCCTGCTCCCGCAGTCTTCTCGCCACGGTTGCGTCCTCGATGGCCTTGAACCCCCTCAGCGCGAGGCTGCCCGCCTCGGCGGGCCAGCCCGCCACGGACAGGCCGGCCTGCACGGAAACGGTACGGCCCTTGAGCAGGCCCGTCCCGGAGGCGGCGGCTTCTTCCCGATAGACGAAAATCCCGGAATCCATCGTTTTCTCCCTCATTCCAGAATGCCGGCCACCTTGAAGTAACGCCCCTTCATGGCCGGGGCATTGGCAAACAGGGCACGCGACTCGGAATGCCGGGAGACGACGGGTTCGCCTCCAGCGCGGATGCGGTTTTCCACCGGCACGGCGGAAAAGGCGGGGGCCGCGTCGGTTTCCACCCCCTCGACGGCGTCGGCAAGCCGGGACGCCTCCGCCAGGGCCTTCTCGAGCGCAGGCCGCTCGGCCTCGCTCACCCCGATCCTCGACACCCAGGAAAGATACTCGAGGAGATCCTCTTTCTTCGCCGTCCCCGGGAGGGCCCTGTCGCCGCCCCGGTCGAGAAGCCCGAGCTCGCCGAGCTGCTCTCGGCTCACCTCTGACGGCGCCTGCGTGAGCGGGCACTGGGCGCTGCGGTTCTTGGGAAAGGCAATGACCTCCCGGATGGAGGACACGCCCAGGATCATGGAGACGACGCGGTCCATGCCCAGGGCGAGCCCGCCGTGCGGCGGGGTCCCGTAATCGAGGGCACGCAGGAAGAAGCCGAATTTTTCCTCCGCGGCCTCGCTCGACAGGCCCAGGGCCCGGAAGATTTTGGACTGCAGGCCGCGGTCATGGATGCGGATGCTCCCGCCCCCGAGTTCCTCCCCGTTGACCACGAGGTCGTAGGCCCTCGATTTGAGATTCAGGAGCCCCTCCCGGTCGTCGGGATCGAAGTCCGGGCGGTCCGGCGATGTGAAGGGGTGGTGGCTGGAGGTCACGCCCCCGTCGGTGGCCTCGAAGAGCGGAAAGTCGGTCACCCAGAGGGGCGCGAAGGTCCCCTGCGGGATCAGGCCGAGACGCCCCGCGAGGTGAAGCCGCAGCTGCCCCAGGACGGAGTGGACGAGCCGGGGCGAGGCGTCGGCGATCATGATCAGCACGTCACCGTCCTCCGCGCCGAAGCGCTCGAGGACGGCCTGCTGCTCCGCGGGGCTGAAGAACTGGACGATGTTGGATTCCAGTTTTCCGCCGATTGTGCGCATCCAGGTCATCCCCTTGGCGCCCATGGCGGGGACGATCTCCTTCGCGTACTCGTTCTGCAGGACGTTCTTGCTGAGGCTCTCCGAGTGTCCCTTGATGTTGAGCCCCTTGATCGACCCGCCCCGGTCGAGGATCTGCCGGAAAATGCCGTACCGGGTATCGCGGAACAGGTCTGTCGCCTCGACGAACCGCAGCCCGAAGCGCGTGTCGGGGCGGTCGGAGCCCATCGTCTCCATCGCCTCCCGGTGGGTCATGCGGGGGAAGGGCCTGGGCAGGTCGATCCCGCCGGCGGCGAACATGCGCACGGTCAGCTCCTCCACGAGACGGTAGATGAACTCCTCGTCGATGAAGGAGGCCTCGAGATCGAGCTGGGTGAACTCTGGCTGACGGTTGGGGCGCAGGTCCTCGTCCCGGAAGCAGCGGGCCATCTGGAAGTAGCGCTCGAAGCCGCTGACCATCAGGAGCTGCTTGAAGAGCTGGGGGGACTGGGGCAGGGCGTAGAAGGCGCCCTGGTGGATGCGGCTGGGCACCAGGTAGTCTCGCGCCCCCTCGGGCGTGCTCTTCGTGAGCATCGGTGTCTCGACCTCGATAAATCCCTGCTCGTCCAGGTAATCGCGGACGCATTTGAAAATGCGGTGTCGTTTGAAGAGATTGTCCTGCATGGACGGGCGGCGAAGGTCGAGATAACGGTGCTTGAGGCGAAGGTCCTCGGCCACGGCCTCCGCTTCCCGTTCCCCGCTTACCGCGGCCTTCTCGGAGACCATGAACGGAAGTGGGTCCGAGGCGTTCAGGATCTCCATGGCCTCGGCGAAGACCTCGACAGCCCCCGTTTCGAGGCCGGGGTTCTCCGTGCCGGGAAGACGTTTTTCCACGCGGCCGCGGATCGCCAGGCAGTACTCGCTTTTCAGCGATTCGGCCGCCCTGCACAGATCCGGCGAGCTTCGCCCGGGGCTGAAGACGACCTGGACGATGCCGCTGCGGTCCCGCAGGTGGGCGAAGAGGACCTCGCCGTGATCCCGCAGCGTGTCGACCCACCCGGCCAGCACGACGTCCCTGCCCGCATCCCCGGGACGCAGCGTCCCGCACCAGAGGCGTTCTGTGAAATCCATTGCTTTCCCCGTGTCCCTTCCGTTCAACGGCGGGCCGCCTCGGCCGCGATGCAAGGCCAAATACCTCTTCACCGCAAGGATCCGCCCGTGGCCGGCCCGTTTTTTACGGGCACAGATGGTTGCGCTTCACCGCCGAAAAGTCAAGGGAAAAGCGCGACGGCGCCGGGATCGCCGCCGCCCCGCTTCGTCTTCATCGGAGTGCCGCGTTCGGGCTGGCATAGTCGCCGATCCTGGTGCGGAAAGCGATATTCATCCGGTTCCAGCCGTTGATGGCGATGATCGCCAGGGTCAGATCGACCAGTTGCTTCTCGTCGAAATGCGCGCGAGCCCCGGCATAGACTTCATCGGACACCTCGTGCGCGGCGATCCGGGTGACGGCCTCGGTCCAGGCCAGCGCGGCGCGCTCACGCTCGCTGTAGCATGGCGCATCCCGCCACGCCGAAAGCAGGTACAGGCGTTGTTCGGTTTCGCCCCGCGCACGGGCGTCCCTGGTGTGCATGTCCAGGCACCAGGCGCAGCCGTTGATCTGCGAGGCGCGGGTTCTGACCAGCTCCAGCAGCGACATCTCCAGGCCGCTCCGGCGGACCTGCTGCTCGGTGTGAAGCATGGCGTGGTAGGCTTCGGGAGAGGCAAGCTTGTAGTCAAGACGCTGATGCATGGGGCACCTCCTGCTGTAATGATACATGGGCTTGTCGACATTTTACCCCCATTTTACCGTTATTTCCGAGAGCGAAGGTTTTTGATGTCGCTGAAGAGCGTCCGACCGGAAGCTGTAACTATCAGATAAAACACATAAAAGCGCGCATAAGGGGTTTTGAGCATGCCGAAGGGAACGAAGACGAGGCCGGGTCAGAAATGACCGAACGGCCAGGCGGTCACACCCGACCCGAGAGGAAGCCTGACATCGCCCGGGTGAACCACGTAGCCGGCCAGGGCTTTTGTGCCGAGGTCCTCCCGAAAGATCTTGATCGATGACGCCATCGCCGGGCGCGGGGTGGAGGAAAGCTTCACTTCGACCGGGATGAGTTTGCCGCCTGTCTCGACGACGAAATCCACCTCTGTCCCCGTCGATGTCCTCCAGAAATAGACCTGTGGCTCGATTCCGCGATGGGTGAGCGACTTGACGATTTCCGACAGGACCGCCGTTTCCATGATCGCGCCCGCCAGGGGGCCAGCGGCGGCGTGTTCGGGGTCTTTCAGGCCGGTCAAGTAGCAGAGCGTCCCCACGTCCAGAAAGTAAACCTTGGGTGTCTTCACGAGACGCTTGCTGAGGTTGGCGTGGTGCGGGCGCAGCACCATGACCTGATAGGTGGCTTCGAGCACCGAAAGCCACGCCTTGGCCGTGTTGACGGCCACCCCGAGGTCCCTGGCCAGATCGGTCAGATTGAGCAACTGGGCGCTGCGAGCGGCCAGCGCCCGGAGAAAGCTCTGGAACTGGGACAGATCGCCGACCTGGCGGAGGGTCCGCACATCCCGCTCGAGGTATGTCTGGACGTAGCCGGCATGCCACAGATTGACATCGCGGTCCGGATTCGCCACCAGTTCGGGATATTGCCCGCGCAGGAAACCCTTCCAGAGATCGGTTCTCGACATCGCCGTCGCTTTCGCATCCCTGTGGTCCTGCTCCCACGGCAGGAGGGCCTGAGGCCACCCGGCGATTTCCCGGTTCGACAGCGGAAGAAGCCGTAGCACAGCCGTACGGCCCGCCAGGGTTTCCGTAAGTTTCTCCATAAGCAGAATATTCTGGGAGCCTGTCAGGAGGTACTGGCCCGGGAGATCGCGTTGCGCGTCTATCCGCTCCTTGATGTAGGGGAAAAGCTCGGGAGTGTGCTGGGCCTCGTCAAAGATGACGGGCGGCGGGTGCATCTCCAGAAAGCCCCGCGGGTCTTCCATCGCGGCCGCCCTGATATCGGGCGGCTCCATGGAGATGTGATTGTATTTTTTGGCGAACAGATGCTTGAGAAGTGTTGTCTTGCCGGACTGTCGCGGTCCGGTGAGCACCACTGCCGGGAATTCCCCGGCGGCCTTCTTCAATACCGGCTCCAGCGATCGTTGGATATATTTTGCGGTCATGCCCGACACCTTTGTCTGCAATTATGCATTACAAATGCATAATTGCAAGTTATTTTTACGGTTTCGAGGAGGAAGAAGTTGAGCACTATGAGTATGGTGATCGTCAAGGACAGCGCTTCGGCGCCGGATAAAACGAAACCCCCATCCGTCGCTCATTGGAGGGGGGTTTTAGTGGAAGACCTCTCTTGTCTTCTTGTCTTGTGTTTACGACCTGGCCTTCCTCCTTGTCCCGACTCTGTCCCAGGCGTCTTTGTAGAGCCGGCCGATGCAGAGCAGAAGCCCCAGGAAGAACAGCCCCAGCATGAACGTCGGCGGCGTGTGGAGCATCTCGTCGATCAGGTAGCCCACGTACAGGAAGAGCATCGAGGCGATCACCATCGCAAAACCCCAGGCCCCGATCACCA
>JAAYEC010000043.1 GCA_012728915.1 Deltaproteobacteria bacterium
CATCAGCTGCGCCGCCGTGCTGACCCCGCTCAGGTACTCTTCCACCACCTGGCGCTTGAACTCGTTGCTGAACGTTCTTCGGTGTTTCATGGCAAGATCCTTTCTCCCCCGCTCGGGGATCTGGGGTCCTGCCCGGTACTCTAACACATTTTGTCCAACTCAAGGGGTGCAGTCCAATTGGTTGAATGCAGGTCGATCGTCATGTACAGTCTCATTGGGCACCTCCAGGGTAGAGTTGGTTTAAGCATAGCAGGAGACTTTCTCTTCTGACATGCTGAATGTGAGGTGCCTTTTTATGGTTATCAATCTCTCACGAACGGCAAGATCGCCACGCTTCGCTCGCGATGACATGAGTTTATCGCTGGATTCGGGTACAGGACAAGAGAAGCAATTGCGCTAATTCGCCAGGGCCGGCCGTTTCACTTTTTCCCCACAGAAATTTCTTCAACTGCATGCGGTAGTTCTCGTGGATCATGTTCCGGTCGGAGGTTCGAAACTCCTAGCACAGACGCTGCTGCCAGGCCTGCGTGACGCCTGTGAGGCATTCGTTCAAGGTCTTTACCCTGAACTCTGGCCTTCATCCGCCCAGATAGAGCTTCTTCACTTCTTCGTTGTCGAGAAGCCCCGCGCCCGTGTCTTCCAGGCGGGTCTGCCCCAGGTCCAGCACGTAGCCGCGGTGGGCGATGGAGAGGGCCTTTCGGGCGTTCTGCTCCACGATAGCGAAGGTGGCTCCCCTGCGGTTGATTTCCGCGATTTTCAGGTAGACCTCGTCGATCATTTTCGGGGAGAGGCCGATGGATGGCTCGTCCATGAGGATCAGGCCCGGCTTGACCATGTCGGCCCGGGCAAGCGAGAGGATCTGCCTTTCGCCGCCGGAGAGGTTCCCGGCCCGATCCCGGATTTTCCGTCTCAGCAGGGGGTAGGCCTCCAGGGCTTCCTCGATGGCCAGGCGGACGGCCTTTTCGCTGTCGAGGACAGCGCCGCCCATCTCGAGGTTTTCCCGGACGGTGAGCGACGGGAAGACGTTGCGTCCCTGGGGGATGAAGGCGATCCCGAGAGGGGCCTTCTGTTCGGGGTCGAGCCGGGTGATGTCCTTTCCGTCGAAGCGGACCGTGCCCCGGGTCGGCTTGATGAGCCCGAAGACGGTCTTCAGGAGCGTCGACTTCCCGGAGCCGTTGGGGCCGATGATGCAGACGATCTCGCCTGCAGCCGCCCGGACGGACGCCCCGTGCAGGACTTCGATCTTGCCGTAGCCGGCGTAGATATCCGTCGCTTCCAGTCTCAGCAGGCTGTCGCCCAATTGCAGATTCTCCTCAAATGTGATCGAGCAGGATTATGAACGGCGAAGTTAGATGTGTTTTGGTTAACCGCTCTTCGCGAAGCGAAACGCCCGCAGCGCAAACTGTTTGAGCCCGAAGGGCGAGTTTTTGCGACTGCAGTGCAGCAAGCGTTAGAGCGGTCCAAAACCATCTATTCGCAGGAAGAATCCTGCTCGAGCATTGACCTACAGCCCATCAGCATCCCAGGTAGGCCTCGATCACGCGGGGATCCCGCTGAATCTCTTCGGGACGTCCTTCCGCGATCTTCTCTCCGTGGTCCAGGACGAAGACCTTTTCGCAGACCTCGATGACCACGTCCATGTTGTGCTCGATGATGAAGAAGACCTGCCCGCGGTCCCTCATCTTGAGGATCATCTCGATCATCGTCCGGATGAGGGTGGGGTTGATCCCCGCCGTCGGCTCGTCCAGGAGGATCATCCTCGGTTTCGCCATGAGGGCGCGGCCCAGCTCGAGGAGCTTCTGCTGCCCGTAGGAGAGATTCTCGGCGAACTGGTCGTGCAGACGCATCAGCCCCAGCAGGTCCAGAAGCTCGAAGGCCCGCTCGCGGTTATCCGACTCCTCGTTTCGGATCCTCGGCAGCCGGAACCACAGCGATAGAAGGCGCTCCCCGGTCTGGCCCTGGGGGGCGAGGAGCATGTTCTCCAGCACCGTCATGCGGGGAAAGACCCTGGAGAGCTGGAAGGTCCGGATGAGGCCGAGCCGGGCCATCTCGTGGGGCAGGCGCCCGTCGATCCGCTTGCCGAGAAAGCGGATCTCTCCGCTGTCGGGTTTCAGCAGGCCCGTGATGAGGTTGAACAGGGTCGTCTTGCCGCTTCCGTTGGGTCCGATGAGACCCGTGATCGTGAGCCCCTCGAGGCTGATCGAGCAGTCCGAGACGGCGCGCGTGCCGCCGAAGGCCTTGGTGACGTTGCGGATCTCAATCACCGTGCCGGCCTCCTCTTTCACGGATGATGCCCTCGGGGCGGAAGACCATGAGAACGACGAGCAGGAGCCCGAAGACCATCTGCTGCAGGGGTCCGAGCAGGCGCGTCCACTCGGGCGGCAGGCGGAGGAACCGCACCGATTCCTGGAAGAAGATCAGGGCGACGGCGCCCAGGACGGGACCGGGGAGGGTTCCCTTGCCGCCCATGACGACGATGAGCAAAACGAGGATCGTCTCGGTGAGTGTGAAATCGCCGGGGCTGATGAAGGTCGTATAGTGGGCCCAGAGCACGCCCGCAAGACCGGCGAACGTCGAACCGATGACGAAGGACTTGATCTTGAACCTCAAGGCGTTCTTTCCGAGGATTTCCGCCGCCGTCTCGTCGTCTCGCACGGCCTTCAGGGCGCGGCCGAAGGGGCTCAGGACGACGAAGGCCAGGATGGCGAAGGTCGTGAGCGCCATGCACGCCGAGAGGGCCAGGTAGGCGGGCAGGGTGTCGAAGATAAAGCCGAGGATCTCCGGCCGGGGGATGCCGGGGAGGCCCATGGGTCCCTTGGTGAGCCAGACTTCGTTGCTGACGACCATCCGGAGGATCTCGCCGAAGCCGAGGGTGGCGATCCCGAAGTAGTCCCCCTGAAGCTTGAGGGCCGGGATGCTGAGGAGATACCCGCAGACCCCTGCCGCGGCAAGTCCGGCGAGAAGCCCGACGGCGAACGGCGCGCCGGACAATGTCAGCAGGGCGGAGGTGTAGGCCCCGATGGCGAAGAAGGCCACGTGGCCGAAGTTGAACAGCCCCGTGTAGCCGATCTCCACGTTGAGGCTCAGCGCGAAGATGGAGTAGATGGCGACGACGACGGCGAGGTGAAGGAGCAGGTCCATCTCAGTCGCTCCTCTCCCCGACGATCACGTAGGGCCGCGCCAGCAGGATGATCACCATGATGACGAAGGCGATTCCGTCCTTGTAGCCCGGCGAGATGAAGAGCACGCCCAGGTTTTCCGCCAGGCCGATGAGCAGGCCCCCTAGAAGGGCTCCCCAGAGGTTTCCCACGCCTCCGATGAGGGTTGCCGCGAAGGCCTTGATCAGGTTGATGATGCCCATCTCGGGGGAGAGGTTCGTGTCGAGGGCGAGCAGGATCCCGCCGATCGCCGCCAGGACCGCCGAGATGACCCAGGCGGCGAGGATGGCCCGCTTCGTGTCGATTCCCGAGATCCGCGCCAGGTCCAGGTTGTCCGAAAGGGCCCGCATCGACTTGCCGAGGCGCGACCGGAAGAACAGCAGGTACACCGCGCCCACGCAGAGGAGCGTGACGAGGATGATGGCCATCTGCGGCATCGTGAGATAAAGGCCGAAGAAGCGGGTTCCCGCCGAGACCTCGAGGCCGTAGGTCCTTACCTCGGCGCCCCAGAAGAACTGGGCGGCGTTGCGGAGGAAGACGGAGAGGCCCATCGCCGCGATGAGCAGCGTCAGGCGGTTCGCCCAGCGGAGGGGGCGGAAAACGGAGAAATCCATCGCGACTCCCAGGCATCCCGTCAGGGCCAGCGCGGGGGGAATGGCGGCGTACAGGGGCAGGCCGAAGGGCTCGCCCATGAACAGAAACAGGAAATAGGCCCCCCACATGATCAGCTCGCCGTGGGCGAAATTGACAAAGTTGAGCACGCCGTAGATGAGCGTGAGCCCCATGGCGAACAGGGCGTAGATGCAGCCCGCCAGGATGCCGTTCAGAGCGGTCTGGAGGTAGTAGCTGATGGAATCCATACGAAAAAAAGGAGGTTCCGGCCTCAGCGGCGGCCGGAACCCTCCTGCGCGATCCGAATCATTGTCCGATGACCGGTTATTTCCTGTAGTCCTCGATCTTGCCGTCCTTGACGGTCCAGATGCCGTACTCGGCGAATTTCGGGCTCCGCTCGGCATCGAAGGTCTTGTCGCCCGTCACGCCCTTGTAGCCCTTGGCGGCCTGGGGCAGGGCCTTGCGGATGCCGTCAGCCGTGTAGCCGCCTTTCTCGATCGCCTTGGCGGTCACGTAGACCATGTCGTAATTGTAGTCGCCGAAGATGGGGATCTTGTCGTCGCCGTACTTCTTCTTGTAGGCTTCCTTGAAGGCCTGGTAGGCCTTCGTGTTCTGCGGGACCGAGGGGTACGTCCCGATGACGCCCTCGGCGGCCTTGCCGGCCAGCTCCACCATCTTGGGGGCCCTTGCGGCGGAGCCGCAGAGCCACTGTGTCTTGATGCCCATCTCGAAGGCCTGCTTGAACTGTACGGCGCCCTCGTTGATATAGGTCAGGTTGACGATGGCGGGCGGGTTTCCCCTGCTGGCGCGAAGGAGCTCCGTGCGGTAGTCCGTCTTCTTTTCGTCGTAGGCGATGATGTCCGTCACCGTGCCGCCCATCTTCTTGTAGGCCTCCACGAAGGCGTCCTTCAGGCCGAGGCCCCAGTCGTTGTTGACGTACATGACGGGCACCTTCTTGTAGCCCATGCTCATGGCAAGCCTGGCCAGGTGGGGCCCCTGCAGGGTATCGGAGGGAAACACGCGAAAGATGTAGTCGCCGGCCCTGGTCAGACCGACGGCCGCTCCCTGGGCCGAGAGCAGCACGACTTTGTTTTCCTGGGCGACGGGGGCCGTGGCCATGAAATTGGAACTGCCGGCGGGCCCGAAGATCACGGGGACCCTGTCCACGGTGATGAGCTTGCGGACGGCCGTGACGCAGTCCTTGGGGTTGCTCTTGTTGTCTTCGTAGACGATCTCGATCTTCTTTCCCTTGATCCCGCCTTTCGCGTTGATCTCCTCGACGGCAAGGTCGATGCACTTTTTGAACCCCTCGCCGTAGACGGCGATGCTTCCGGACAGGGCGAAGGCGGCACCGATCTTGATGGTGTCGGCAGCCTGGGCGGACGGGGCGGCCGCAAACGAAAAAGCCGCGATGACGGCGACGAGCGCGGAAAGGTTCTTCATTGCACCACCTCCGACGATAAAGTTTCCATTTTCTATAGGGAAAGCCGTAGGGTGTCAACAGAAAATTCGGAAAAGAAAACGGGACGATTTCTGGTGAATCCGGGCCGCATTCCGTGATAGGATTCTCGAACGGCGATATCAAGAAACAGAAAAGGAGGGAATCGACGTGAAGAGCATCGTGGAAATAGCCGCGGCGCCCGCGGCCATCGGCCCCTATTCGCGAGCCGTCCGGTACGGGGACCTGCTGTTCGTGTCGGGGACGATCGGCATGGACCCGAAGACGGGGGAGCTTGTCGGTGCCGGCATCGAGGCGCAGGCCGTGCAAACCCTGGAGAATCTCAAGGTCATTGTCGAGGCGGCCGGGATGGGATTTCAGAACGTGCTGAAGTCGACGGTATTCCTGCGGGACATGAACGATTTCGCGAAGTTCAACGAGATCTACGCGCGTTATTTCCCCTCGGAGCCGCCCGCCCGGGAGACCGTCCAGGTGGCCCGGCTGCCTCGGGACGCCGCCATCGAGATTTCCGTGATTTGCGGGGCCTGATCCGGCGTGTTTCCGGATGAGAGGGAGGGGCGGGCGCTTGGCCCGTCCCCTCTATAAGACCCTCTCCGTTGCTGTCTGTCGGGGTCCAGCCCGTTCGTGAGGGAAGGGATGGCCGCATCCCCTTCCGGCAAGACGGAGGGAGGTAGTGTCCAGGCCGGAAAGGGATGCGGGTTCCCTGACAAAGCGCCGACCCTGGAGAGAGGAGGTGTAACGTGCCCTCTTCCCTGGCCCGTGTCGTGACGAGCGGGAAGTTGCAGAGGGGCCCGTTACGAAAGGGTCAGCGGTGGAAAGCCACGACGGCGGCCGATTCGCCGCGTACACGGTTGGAGCGCCGCCAGATTCCCATCTTTTCAGCCTCGAGGACCAGTTCGTCCCGGAAGTCGGGATGCGCAATCGAGATGAGGGCCTCGGCGCGCTCCCACGTCGATTTGCCCTTCAGGTTCACGATCCCGTACTCCGTCACGACGCAGGAGACCAGCGCCCTCGGGTCCGTCACGATGGCCCCCTCCGTCAGCAGGGGCTTGATCCGCGAGACGACCCTGCCGTTCTTCTCGAAGGTCGAACTGAGGCACAGGAAGGCCTTGCCTCCTTTCGAACGGTAGGCCCCCAGGGTGAAATCCACCTGCCCGCCGGTTCCGCTGATGTGCCTCGTCCCCGAGGACTCCGAACAGACCTGGCCGAACAGATCGATCTCCACGCAGTTGTTGATGGCGATGAAGTTGTCGTTCCTGGCGATGACGAAGGGGTCGTTGGTGTAGTCCACTGGGTAGGAAGCGCACAGCGGGTTGCGGTCGATAAAGTCGTAGCAGGCCCTCGAGCCCAGGCAGAAGGTGAAGGCGATCTTGCCGCGGTCCGTCGTCTTGCAGGAGCCCGTGACGCGGCCCGCCAGGGCCATCTCCATCATAGAGTCGCAGAACATCTCCGTGTGGATGCCGAGGTTTTTGAGATCCGACTGGGCGATCATCGAGCCCACGGCGTTGGGCATCCCGCCGATGCCCAACTGGATGCAAGAGCCGTCCCGCAGCTCGCCGACGATGAGCGAGGCGATCGTCCGGTCCACCTCGCTGGGCTTCGCGGAGGGAAGCTCGGGCACCGACCAGTCGCTCTCCACGATGAGGTCGACCTCGGAGAGGTGGACGCTCTCCTCGCGCCCGCCGAGGCAGACGGGGAGATTGGGGTTGACCTCGACAATGAGCGTCTTGGCCCGGTCGCAGATGGCGCGGGCGTGCGAGTTCGACAGGCTGAAGTTGAAGCACCCGTTGCGGTCCATGGGCGCCACGGGCAGCATGGCCACGTCCACCTCGCAGTTCTCGCGATAGTAGCGGGGCACCTCGTGGTAGAGGATGGGGATAAACCAGCACAGCCCCTGGTCGTGGGCCTTGCGATCGTGCCCGCTGAAGTGCAGGTTGTGATAGGCAAAATGCTCCGCCGTCGGGTCGGCTTTGACCGTCTCCGGGATCCCGACGGCCCGCGTCGTGGCCCGGATCTTCACGTCGAGCAGTTCGTCCCTGCGGGCCGCCAGCGCCCTGTCGAGGGCGACGGTCTGCACCGCGAACTGGCCGTATTCCACCCAATCCCCCGGGCGGACGACCCGGACGGCCTCTTCCGGGGTGACGAGTTTGGCTCGGTATTCGTCTGCGTGATTCATCGTCGCATTCCCCCCTAGCCGAGGAGCTTGCGGGCGATGACCACGCGCTGGATCTCGTTGGTTCCCTCGTAGATCTGGCAGATCTTGGCGTCCCTCATGTGGCGCTCCGCGGGGTACTCCTTGCAGTAGCCGTAGCCGCCGAAG
>JAAYEC010000003.1 GCA_012728915.1 Deltaproteobacteria bacterium
AACCGCCTGCGCTGGCCGAACCCTTCCTGAAGAAATGGTACTTCTGGGCGACCCACAGCCGCCTGGAGCCCATCAAGCAGTGCGCGAAAACCATTAAAAAGCACTGGCAAGGGATCCTCAATTGGTTCCAGTCCCTCGTCAACAACGGCATCCTCGAAGGCATCAACAGCATGATCCAGGCCGCCAAAGCCAGGGCCCGAGGTTACCGCACCATTAAGAACTTCATCACGATGATCTATCTCATCAGCGGCAAACTGGACTTCAGGCCACCCACTTGAAACAGCGAGGAACCTATTGGTGTTCCAAGCTAGGGTGGCCCACACCACGTTGACCGTATCCCCGGCTTTCCCCTTGTAACGGCAGCAGTCCATCCGGTGGTCATGCTTGAGATGCCCGATGATCGGCTCGATTTTGACGCGCCGCTTCTGGGCTTTCCGGAACCAGCTCTGGCGGTGATCCGGATGCCGGGTCTTGCCCTTGCGGGGAATGGCCAGGCGCCGGATCTTGAGACGCTTTCGCATGCGCTCCTGCTTTTTGAGCGATTGCGAAAAACCCCGGTCAGATCCCAACTCCTGGGGACGTCTGCCCGTGTTGGCTTCCATGCCGGCCGTGACGTCATCAAGGGTCTTGAAGTCCGCTCGGTTTTCCTGATACTCCGCATGGGAGAGCACCAGGTTGTCCTCGTTGACCACCAGCGAGACCACAGAGCCGAACTCGCAGTCGATGTGGGCCTTGCCCTTGCGGATGGCCGCCACATCCGGTTCGTGCAAAGAGTAGATCCGGCGTCGCGGCTTCTCGCCTCGGAGCACCTGAGCCGTCTGCTCGGTGATCTTCTTTCCCAGGGAAACAAGGCGGTTGAGACTTCGGCCCGCATCCTTGCGCCCTCGGGCATAAAGCGTATTGACGACACCGGCGGCTTGGTGGAGGAGCCGGTTCACGATCTTCTGGAGCGCTTCGGTCGTCTCTTTGCGCTTCTCCGGGTTGCCCCGGCAGAGCCGCTTGATCCCGAAGAGCAGCCGCTTGGCCGTTCGCTTGTGGCTCCGAAAGGGCTTTCGGAGGGTCAGCTCCTCGCGGAGCCGCTCGATCCGATGAACGATCTTCTCCTTGATGCGGTGCAAAAGATCCGCGTCCGTAGGATAGGCGATGTTCTTGGGCTGCGAGGTGCTGTCCACGGTGACCCGCCTGGTCTTCACCAGGCCCATCTCGCTCCAGGCCTGCAGGAGCACCTGCTCGACCTTGAGCATCCCCTCGGCCCCGATGCGCTCCCGGAACCTCACCAGCGTGCTGGCCTCCAGGATCGCTTCCTTCTGCAGGGTCTCGAACCCGCAGAAGCATTGCCAGTAGGCGTTCTCGTGGAGCATCTCCACGGCCCGCTCATCCGAGCAGTTGTGGCGGTGCTTCAGCAGGTGGATGCCGACCATCAGCCGAATAGGCTTGCCCGTCCGCCCCAGGGGGCTGTAGTACATCGAAAGAGCATCGTGGAGCCCCTCCCAATCGATCAGGCGGGCGGCGCGCATCAGTTCATGCTCCGCGCGAAGATACTCCGACAGGGGAATCTCGAACATAAGCATCTGCCTTTCCGTTGTGGGCCTTGACATGACTGCGTTGTAGCAGATCGGCCGCCTCGGAACAAGCAACTTTCATCGGTTTTCAATGAGCAATTGCAGATTTTACGCTGGTTTCACGCCGAATTTATCAGGGCGGACTACTTACAAAATCGTTCTCCATCGACAACGGATCGATATTGGCGTGCAGATTCTATGCGCTCGCCCCCGGATTGCCCTTCTTGCCATTGTCGACGATCACCGATGCACGCTCCAAAAGAGGCTTCCTGCACTCTAAAATCTAGTGCGGGAGGACCTGATATCTCCCTGCAAGCCCAATGATCGTCTACTCGTCATTCGGGGCCTCCATAGCCGCCTTGGCCTTGTAGGCTGGTACACGTTTCCTCTTGAGCCTCTTTTACATCTGGCGCTCCTCCTCAAATCATTTTAGTGCAGTATCCCCACTTATGCCCCTGTCCAGATTTGCCAGACCTACTCCATTCACCAAGGAGTCGGCATCTAAGACATGTGGATGGCCCCATCCGAGACAGCCATGGCGGCCTCCATGATGGCCTCGGCAAGCGTTGGATGCGGGTGGATCGCACGGGAAAAATCTGCCGCGGTCATCCTCCTCCGGATGCCGAGAACCGCCTCGGCGATGAGGTCCGTGGCGTGGGGCCCGACGATGTGCACGCCCAGCACCTCCCCCGCGGCGGCATCCGAGACGATCTTCACGAGCCCTTCCGTCTCGTCGAGAATCACCGCCTTGCCGTTGGCCCGGAAGGGGAAGCGGCCGATGCGGACCTCGCCCCGCTCCCGGGCGGCCTCCTCCGTGAGCCCCACCGAGGCTGCCTCGGGGTTCGTGTAGATGCAACTCGGTACGGCCTTGTCGTTCAAGGCTTCCCGGCGCCCCAGGATGTTCCGTACGGCGCACTCGCCCTGCGCCGAGGCGAGGTGCGCGAGCATGAGGCCGCCGACCACATCCCCTGCGGCGTAGATGCCGGGGACGTTCGTCTCCATGAATTCGTCGACGACGATCGCGCCGCTTTCGTGCCGGACGCCGACCCTGTCGAGGCCGAGGAGCGAGAGGTCCGGTTTGCGCCCGACGGACAGCAGCACCTTTTCCGCGCTGACCGTCCCGGTCCTGTCCCCGGCCGAAAAGGTGACGAGGTTTTCCGGCCCGCGCCGCGCGATGCCCGTCACGGCTGCGCCGGTGACGACCGTCACGCCCGCCGCGGCGATCTGTTTCTGGAGGA
The DNA here is from genome assembly GCA_012728915.1 of Deltaproteobacteria bacterium. Taxonomy (GTDB): domain Bacteria; phylum Desulfobacterota; class Syntrophia; order Syntrophales; family UBA2192; genus UBA2192. The sequence continues at coordinate 2,801 of JAAYEC010000003.1, forward strand.
CCGCGGCGATCTCCCGGTCCGTGCCGGGAACGAGCCCGGGCATCCTTTCGAGGATCGTGATCTCGGTGCCCATGGCCGAGAGAAACTGGGCGAATTCCACACCGATGACGCCCCCGCCGACGATGACGGCGCTTTTCGGCAGCGCACTCATCGCAAGCACCTGGCTGGAGTCCAGCACGTCGGGGCCGTCGATTCCCTCGATGGGAATCCGTTCGGGTTTGGAGCCCGAGGCAATCAGGACGGCATCGCCCCGGACCGTTTCCCCCGACTCACGGATCTGCACGGTCCTGGGATCCACAAAGGAGGCCGTCCCCCGGATGACGTTCACCTTCTTGGCTTTCAGCAGGGCGCCCACCCCGCGGGCGAGTCTCGCCACCACCAAGTCCTTTCGGGCCATCACGGCGCCGAAATCCACGTCGAACCCCTTGCACGTCACGCCGAACGTCCCGGCTTCTTTCATCGTCCGGACGACAGCGGCGGACTGGAGCAGGGACTTGGCGGGGATGCATCCCCGGTTGAGGCACGTACCCCCGAGAGCGTCTTTCTCGATGAGGGTCACCTCTGCGCCCAGGCGTGCCGCGCGGATCGCGGCGGGGTAGCCGCCCACCCCTGCGCCGATGATGGTGATCCGGGCTCTATCTGCCATGGGGGTCTTCCCCGTCCTTCATCGTTTCCCTTCCCTTCACGGCCCGGTCCCCGGTTTCGGTCCGGCCGGGTTCGGCCATCGTCATATCGATGGGAATGTTGCGCCTCCGGAGGGATGTCGGCGAAGGGGCCGGAGCTTGACGCCGAGGGGGAACGCAACCCCGTCTCTTCAGCGAGGCGCAAACGCTTCTTCATAAGCGATCTCTCGACGGATCGCAACAGAAAAGCGGGTACCGGGCTCAGGATCCCACCGCGGACCAGGTTTTCTTGATCTCCCGGAATCGGGTCTTGCGGGCCGTGACGAACCGCTTTCCGTTCCAGGACCGGACGACGAGCGTCAGGACGGGCGGGTCGATCGTGTAGACGTTGTATGCCGCCGGCTCGTGCCGGAGCCTCGTGGAGAGTGTCGGGGCCTGGGAGACGAGGATGCGGGAACGGATGGTTTCGTGGTGGCTGCGGATGTCGTCCGAGTAGCCCAGGTGATAGTGGCCCGCCAGCAGCAGATCGACGCCGCACTCCTCGAGGACGGCGAGGGCCTTCGCGGCGCGGCCCACGATGGAGTAGGGCGGGATAGGCGGCGGGATGAAGGGGTGGTGCGTGACAACGATCTTGAAGGTGCGATCGGGGATGCTGCAGAGCCGGTTGCGCAGCAGAGTGATCTGCCGGTCCGAGATCCGTCCGTTCACGAAGGCAAGCGACCGGGCCGTGTTGACGCCCAGCACGGCCATCTCGGCATCCCTGTAGAAGGGGTCCATGTCCGCGGTGATATAGCGGCGCCAGCGGTGAAGGGGAAGCAGGAAGCGGCGCACGGGATCGTACAGGGGGATGTCGTGGTTGCCGGGAACGACGATCTTGGGGCAGGGGATCCGTTCGAGGAAGGCCCGCGCGGCCAGGAACTGCCGTCTCCGGGCCCGCTGGGTGAGATCGCCGCTCACGGCGACCAGCGTCGGTTCGAGTTTCCGAAGGTCAGCCAGGAGCTCTCGGATGAGCGCGGGGTCTTCTCGTCCAAAGTGAAGATCCGAGATGTGGGCAAGAGTCCTCATCCATCCTTCCCGTTGAAACGGGGTTCACAAGGTGTTCGGTTCGTAGTATAAGAACGCGGATGGAAAAAATCAATCTTGTCCGATTGGCTCCGTCGGTTCGGGTTTCTCCCGTTCAGCCATGCGCCCTGTCCCAACCCATTCCCTTTGCGAAGGTCCGCGGCATGAAGCACAATGAACAGGATCGGCTCGTCGAGAGTACGGAAAAACGATGCCCGGCCGGTTCGGATCCGGGAGCGGCGGCGACCTCCCGGCAGGCAATGCCGTCGTGGAGGCCGCGGACCGGCTGCCGGTCCGGGAGGGCCGCGTCGCGGCGTTCCACATCCTGTTGCCCGCGACGGGACGGAAGCGCGGAAGTGAGGAAGGGCGGACGAGCCAGATCAGCAGGGAAGGGTCCCGAGTCAACGGGGGGCTTCCTCCCGCGGTGAAGCACAGAATTTGCAGGCCCTGTTCAGCCGCCGGGATGCCGGCGGTTCATGGATACGAAGGGAACCCGTTATGCCGCTTATCGATAAGATCAACGCCAAGCATGCCCGCGTGGGCGTCATCGGCCTGGGCTACGTGGGCCTGCCTCTCGTCATCGAGTTCTGCCGGGCCGGTTTCCAGGTCACCGGGTTCGATGTCGACGAAAAGAAAATCGAGGCCCTGCGCAGGCGGGAAAGCTACATCCGGCACATCGACGCGTCTGTGCTTCGGAAGGAGATCAACGGGAACTTCACCCCCACGTCGGACTTCGGCCTTCTAGCCCGGGTCGACTGCATCCTCATCTGCGTGCCCACCCCCCTGAACCGCAACCGCGAACCGGACATGCGCTACGTGTTCAACACGGGCAGGACCATCGCCCGCCACCTTCGCAGGGGGCAGCTCGTCATTCTCGAGTCCACCACCTACCCCGGCACCACCGACGGCGACCTCCGGGAGATCCTCGAAGCCTCGGGGCTGAAGGCAGGAGAGGACTTCCACCTGGCCTACTCCCCTGAACGGGAAGACCCGAACAACCAGGACTTCAGCCTCCGGACCGTGCCCAAGGTCGTCGGGGGGCTGACACCGGCCTGTCTTGCCGCCGCCGCGGCCCTCTACGGCCACGTGGTCGCCAGGACCATTGCCGTCTCGTCGCCGAAGGTGGCCGAGGCGGCGAAGCTGCTCGAGAACATCTACCGCTCCGTCAACATCGCCCTCGTCAATGAGATGAAGATCTGTTTCGACCGCATGGGGATCGACGTCTGGGAGGTGATCGAGGCTGCTGCGACCAAGCCCTTCGGCTTTCAGCCCTTCTTCCCTGGACCGGGCCTCGGCGGGCACTGCATACCCATCGATCCCTTCTACCTGACGTGGAAGGCAAGGGAATACGAGTTCAACACGCGCTTCATCGAGCTGGCGGGCGAGATCAACACGTCCATGCCGGACTACGTGGTCTCGAAGGTCCTGGAGGCCCTCAACGAGCACGGCAAGCACGTGAAGGGCTCGAAGATCCTCATTCTGGGGCTGGCCTACAAGGCCAACGTCGACGACGACCGCGAGTCGCCCTCGTACCGGCTCATGGAGAAGCTCGAGCGCCTGGGGGCCGAGGTGTCCTACCATGACCCCTGCATCCCCGTCATACGCCCCTCGCGGGAGTATGCCCGGTTCGCGGGCAGAAAATCCGCGCCGATTTCAAAGGACTTCGACCTCCTCCTGATCGCCACCCCGCACGACGAGTACCGGGCGATCGATTTCGCGTCCCTCGGCGTGCCCGTGGTGGACACGCGCAACATCGTGCGTACAAAGGGGGAATTTCTTTTCCGCGCCTAGCGGTGTCCCTTTGCCCCCCGCCGGAGGCATGAGCCGATTCGACGGGTTTGCAATCCCTCGTCGGGCGAAGGGACGCGGACGAGGACGGCGAAAGGGCCTACGGCGCGATTTCGTGCACCGCAAATTCGGGGCCCGCGGCCCCCTCTCCCGGCTCCCCTGCCGACCGGCCGATCCGCGCCGGCTTCGTCGGCATCCTTCCCTCCAGGTCCTTGACGAACCGCTGGAAATCCCTGTTGCCGTACAGGAGTCTCGAGGCGACCTCACGGAGCTTGTCCACCTGATCGGGCTCGAGGGAGAGACTCGTGGGGATGCTGTTGAAGTAGTCTCTCTCGGTCGCGTCGGGCAGTGCGTCAAAGGCCACGTGCACGATGTAGAAATCGATGGGCTGCTGCCCGTGGATCTCGTCGTCGCGCGCCCAGTCGCGGGCGACGTGATGCAGCAGCTCGATCGTCTCGAAGTTGTACTTGTTGATCATGATCGTCGAAGACGCCCCCAGGATGGCCCCGATGCCGGGGATCTCGTCGAGCAGCTGCCAGCGGGCCTTCTCCCGGGTTTTCGCGTCGACGATGACAATGGCCACCCTTCGGGTATTCTGCAGCCCCAGCTCGCGCAGCGATTCGTGAATGCCACCCCGTGAGATGAGGGACTCGAGGATCCCCCGGATGCCGAGGTTGTCCGAGACGCCCCCGTCGATGAGGTGGACGTAGGGTTTGCGCCGGCCGTCGAGGTAGGTCTTCATCCGCAGGGCATTGTAATAGGCCCGGCTGGCGAGGTCCGGGCTCGCCAGCGCCTTTTCGATCCAGGGCGGCGTCTGGATGTCGCATTGCCCCGCATAGTTCTTGAGGACGATCGGGGAGAGGGCCCCCGGGAATGCCGCCGAGGCCGCGACGGCGCGGGAGACGGGGAACCTGTCGAAGTCGGAGCAGAGCAGCGCGAACTGGCTCGGCGTGAAGGCGAAGCTGATCCCCTCGATGGCCTCCGTGGCGAGGACCACGATGACGGGGCCGGGTTTCTTCGCGATGTCTCCCAGGGTTGCACCCTTGAACAGTCTGGAATCGTAGTATTCCTGGGCGAGGTCGCTTCGGCCGAACCGCGGGGACCACAGGCGAACCCAGTTGACGGGGTTCGCGAGCCCCCAGAGGAGCGAGCCCTGAAAATCGTCGTAGAGAAATTCGGAGCGGAAGTCGTTGAAGATTTCGCGACCGCGCAGGCCGTAGTACGATGCGGTGAAGCTGCCGCCGGAGACGCCCGAGATGAGATCCACCTCGTCGAGCAGGGTATGCCGCTTGCCCTTGTTTTCCGGGGGGGCGGGGACCTCCACGAGGTCGAGGGCCTCGAGGATGCCGTAAGACAGGGCCGCGGCTCGGGTGCCACCGCCCGAGAAGGCCAGGATGAGAAGCGTGTCCCGGGAACGGCTGCGGTCCGCGAGTTTGACCCTGTAGGGCTCCAGGCGGTCGATCTTTTCCACGCCGGGATTCAGGGGGTACTGGGCCGTGCAGGCGGAAAGGAACAGCCCGGCCAGGAACACCAGGGCGACCGGCCAGTGCGGATTCCGGCGATTGCGGGAAGCGTGTTGCATGGGGGTCCCCTTGAGCGCTCGAATTCGTCGATTTCCCGATGGCTGCACGGGTTCTACCACACATTCGTCCGAAACGGCAAGATTGCGGCCTCGGATGTCGGACGGAGCCCCGGAGCCCGCAACCCGAAACGAATCCCCGGAGGCTATGTCATTTATGAAATAGGCTCCTGGAGCGGGTTTCAGGCCATCCTGCCGGCCGAATTCCGTTGACATCGCACTCCTTATTTCCTACTATGGTACGCAATCCCGTGAGGGTTGTCTTGAAAGAATAAGCCCAAGGAGGAAGAACGATGCGTTCTCTGAAGTTTGCAGCGGTACTGTGTGCAGTCGCGCTTTTCGTCGCCGGAGCGGCCTTTGCCCAGCAGATGCCCAACCCCTACGGGCCGAACATCAGCCTGGAGAAGGCCAAGGCAGTGGCGGCGGCGGCAGCGGCCAAGGCGAAAGAAATGAAGGTGAACATGTGCATTGCCGTCGTGGACACGGGCGGACAGCTCGTGTATTTCGAGCGTTTCGACGTGGTCCAGTGGGGAAGCATTGACGTGGCCGTTCACAAGGCCAAGGCGTCCGTCCAGTACAAGCGCGCGACCCTGGCCCTCGAGAATGCCGTGAAGTCGAACGTCCATTACCTGACCCTGGACGGCATCAGCGCTATCGAAGGCGGCGTGCCCATCATCGAGGGCGGCAGGATCATCGGCGCCATCGGCGCCTCCGGCGGCTCGTCCGTGCAGGACGGCCAGGTCGCACAGGCCGGCGCCGCGGTGATCAAGTAACCGGGAATCTGGTCCGCACGACATGCGAAAGGGCCTCCGCGAACATGGCGGAGGCCCTTTTCATTTCTGGTGGGCCGTGCGGGATTCGGACCCGCGACCAACGGATTAAAAGTCCGCTGCTCTACCGGGCTGAGCTAACGGCCCCCGGGCGGCCTGGGCCGCGCGATGCTTGCAGGGAGGGATGGGACAGGGACGAGACCCCGGCATTCTCCGGTCCCCGCGCGCGGTCGTGATTACCGCCTGAAAGGATTCTCCGTGACGATGGTCTCGTTGCGGTCGGCGCCGACGGAGACGAGGACGACCTTGACCCCGGCGAGGTTCTCTAGGGTGTCCACGTAGCGCCTCGTGCTCCTCGGCAGATCTTCGATCCGCTTGGCGCTGGTGATGTCCTCCGTCCAGCCGTCGAGCTCCATGTAGACGGGTCGGCAGCGCTCGAACACGTTCAGGTCGGCGGGGACGGACGTGGCGAATTCCTCGCCCGACTCCGTACGGTATCCGACGCAGATCCTGAGTTTGTCGATGCCCGTGAGCACGTCGAGCTTGGTGATGGCCAGACCCGTGATGCCCGACACCCGGACCGACTGCCTCACGAGCACCATGTCGAGCCAGCCGCAGCGCCGCTTGCGTCCCGTCGTGGCGCCGAACTCCTGGCCCACCCGCTGGATCCGCTCGCCGATCTCGTCGGCAAGCTCCGTGACGAAGGGGCCGCTGCCCACGCGGGTCGTGTAGGCCTTGACGATGCCCACGACCGAGTTGATCTGGGTGGGCCCCACCCCGGCGCCGCAGCAGGCGTTGCCCGCCACCGTGTTCGAGGAGGTGACGAAGGGGTAGGTGCCGTAGTCCACGTCGAGGTGGCAGCCCTGGGCCCCTTCGAAGAGGATCTTCTTTTTCTGCCGGATCGCCTCGTCGAGCAGCAGCGAGACGTCCGCCGCGTGCGGCCGCAGGACGTCGGCGTAACCCATGTACTCTTCGAGGATGGGCTTTGCGTCGACGGGCTGCTCGCCGAAGAGCTTCGTCAGGTAAAAGTTCTTTTCCTCGACGTTGCGCCGGAGCTTCTCGGCGAAGGTGTCGCGGTCCAGCAGGTCGCAAACGCGGATGCCGACGCGGGAAACCTTGTCCTCGTATGCCGGACCGATGCCGCGCTGGGTGGTCCCGATCTTGCCTGCGCCCTTGGCCGCCTCTCGCGCCGCATCCACGCGGCGGTGGTAGGGCATGATCAGGTGCGCCCTGTCGCTGAGGATCAGTTTCGTGTTGGGCGGGAAGGCGTTTTCCTTCTCCAGGTACCGGATCTCCTCGATGAGCACCTTCGGGTCGATGACCATGCCGTTGCCCAGCATGCACATCTTGTGATCGTGGAGGATCCCCGACGGGATCAGGTGCAGGATGGTCTGCTTTCCCCTGACCACGATCGTGTGCCCCGCGTTGTTGCCGCCCTGGAAACGCACGATGGCGTCGGCGTCTTCCGCATAGAGGTCGACGACCTTGCCCTTGCCTTCATCGCCCCACTGGGTCCCTACGACGATCACGCTTGACATAGGCTGTCTCCTCGCCGGATCACATCTCCAGCTGGGTGAGGGATAGGACGTTGGGGAGGTCCCGGAGCTTCTTCAGAATGTCTTCGGGCACCACGGTATCCGTCGAGAGGACGACGAGCGCCTTGCCGTCCACGTGCTCGCGGCTCAGCTGGAAGCGGGCGATGTTGATGCCGTTGTCGCCCAGCGTGTGCCCGATGTTGCCGATGACGCCGGGCTTGTCGTTGTTGTAGAGCACGATCATGTGGCCCTCGGGAATCACCTCCATGGAGAATTTCTCGATCCGCACGATGCGGGGGTCCTGCTTGCCGAAGATGGCCCCGGCGGCGAAGCTTTTCTCCTCGGTCGTCTTGATGGTGACGGAGATCATGCTCGTGAAGTCCTTCACCTCGCTGGACTTGGACTCGACGATCTTGATGTTGCGCTCCTTGGCGATGAAGGGGGCGTTGATGAAGTTGATGTTGGCGTTCAGGATCGGCGTGAGCAGCCCTTTGATGAGCGCGATCGTGAGCGGCGCCACGTTGTAGTTGACGATGTCGCCGGCGTACTCGACGGCCACCTCCTCGATGCCGCCCTTGACGATCTGGGCCTCGAAGGTGCCCAGCTTCTCGGCGAGCGCCAGGTAGGGCTGGATGTGCGTGAGCAGCTCCGCGCTCACCGACGGGAAATTGATGGCGTTGCGGATCTCCCCCTTCGTCAGGAAATCGGCGATCTGCTCGGCGATGGCGATGGCCACGTTGCGCTGGGCCTCGTCCGTGGCCGCCCCGAGGTGGGGCGTGCAGATCACGTTGGGGTGGTTCACAAGCTCACTGTTCTTGGTGGGCTCCTCCTCGAAGACGTCCAGGGCCGCGCCGGCCACCTTGCCGGAGTTGAGCGCGTCGAGAAGGTCCTTCTCGTTGACGATCCCGCCGCGGGCGCAGTTGACGATGAAGACGCCCTTGCGCATCTTCGCGATGGCCGACGCGTTCAGGAGGTTCTTCGTGTCCTTCGTGAGCGGCGTGTGCACGGAGATGAAGTGCGACCGCTTCAGCAGCTCATCCAGGCTGACCAGCGTGATGCCCATCTTCTCGGCCGTTTCCGGGGCCAGGAAGGGGTCGAAGGCGATGACGTTCATCTTTAGGCCCTGGGCGCGGTCGGCCACGATGGTGCCGACCCGGCCGATGCCGATGATGCCGAGGGTCTTGTTGTAGACCTCGTTGCCCATGAACCTGCTCTTCTCCCACTTGCCGCCCTTCATGGAGGCCGTAGCCTGCGGGATCTGCCGCGCCAGGGCGAACATCATGGCGATGGAGTGTTCCCCCGTCGTGATCGTATTGCCGCCGGGGGTGTTCATGACCACGATGCCGCGCTTGCTGGCGGCGTTGACGTCCACATTGTCCACGCCGATGCCTGCCCGGCCCACGACCTTGAGATTGTCGGCCTTCTCGATAATCTCCTTCGTGACCTTTGTGGAACTGCGTATCGCGAGTCCGTCGTAATCCCTGATGATGCCCTTGAGCTCGTCGGGTGTGAGGCTCGTCTGCACGTCGACCTCGAGACCCGGCGTGTTCTTCAGGATCTCGATCCCCTCCGGGGACAGCGTGTCGCTGACCAGTACCCTCTTCATGTCCTTTTTCCCTTTCCGTTGTGCCGGCATCCCTTTCATCCTTGCAGGCCCGTGCCGCGGGTCTTGAGGCGTTACCGGATCGTTTGCAGGTAAACCTTTTCCAGGGCCTCCAGGGCCTGCTTCACGTCCCCCGGTTCGATCGTGGGGCCGCACCAGAAGCGGAACCCCGGGGGGGCGTCCCGGTAGGCGCTCACGTCATGGGCCGCCCCTTCCTTGCTCAACCGGCTTGCAACGGCCTTGATGAAGTCGCCCCGTTCCTTCTCGCCCATGGCCCGGAACTTCTCGCTGACGACCTTCAGGCAGACGGACGTGCTGGACCGGACGGCCCTGTCCTCGGCCAGGAAGTCGATCCAGTCGCGCCCGGCGACCCAGTCCTCGACGACCTTCAGGTTGGCCTGGCTGCGCCGGAAGAGGCCTTCGAGGCCGATCGACTCGGCCCAGGCGAGGGCATCGAGGTAGTCCTCTACGCAGAGCATCGAGGGCGTGTTGATCGTGTCACCCTCGAAGATGGCTTTGTCCACGGCGCCCTTTTTCTTCAGGCGGAAGACCTTCGGCAGGGGCCACGGCGGATCGTAGCTCGCGATCCTCTCCTGCGCGCGCGGGCCGAGCACGAGGACCCCGTGGGCCCCCTCCCCGCCCAGGCATTTCTGCCAGGAGTAGGTCAGGGCGTCCACCTTCGACCAGTCCACGGGCATCGCGAACACGGCGCTCGTGGCATCGCACAGCGCAAGGCCCTCGCGGTTGGCCGGGATCCAGTCCCAGTCGGGGATCTTCACGCCGCTCGTCGTTCCGTTGGCCACGAAGACCACGTCGTTCGACCAGTCGACGGCCCTGAGGTCGGGCAGCTTTCCGTAGGGCGCCTCTGACACCGTCGGGTTCAGCTTCAGTTCCTTCTGAAGGTCCTTGGCCCACTCGCCGCCGAAACTCTCCCAGACGAGCGCCGTGACCGGCCGGGGACCCAGGAGGGTCCACATGGCCGCCTCGAAGGCGCCCGTGTCGGAGCCGGGCAGGATCCCGAGCAGGTAGTTGTCGGGGAGTCCGAGAAGTTTTTTGCTCCGGGTGATCGCCTCGCCCAGCTTGCTCTTGCCGAGCGTCGAGCGGTGGGAGCGACCGAGGGCGGCGTCTTTCAGTCCCTCGAGATTCCAACCGGGCCGCTTGCTGCAGGGACCTGAGCTGAAGTTCGGATTGTGCGCCATCGTTCGTTACCTCATGGTCGAAAATCAGAAAAAATTTTCTTATCAGAAACGGACTGACAAGACAAGAACTTTCCAAGGGCTTTCGGCCTGGCCGCCGACCCTTTGGGATTGACGCAGAGGGCAAAACACTATACGAACAACAGGCGTAAGGCGTGAGGCAACCGCTGGAGGGACGAGGACGTCTTCACCCCCGGAAGCCTGTTGTCCTGCGCCGACGCCCCAAGCCGGTTGGACCATGAAAAGACAGCAGAAAACCGCTTTTTTTTGCCAGAATTGCGGCTACGAGTCGCCCAAGTGGGTCGGGAAATGCCCCGGATGCGGGGAGTGGAACCGCTTTGCCGAGGAGCCGGTGAAGTCGGCCGACTCACGCCTGCCCCCCGAGTTCCGGTTCGACGGGAAGCCACGCCCCATCGATGCCGTCGAGGCCGACGAAAAGGCCCGCGTGAAAACGGGCATCGGGGAGATGGACCGGGTCCTCGGGGGTGGCATCGTCGCCGGCTCGGCCATCCTCGTGGGCGGAGACCCGGGCATCGGCAAGTCGACGCTGCTGCTGCAGGTTATGCACCGTCTCGCCTCGGCGGGGAAAAAGGTCCTCTACGTATCGGGAGAGGAATCGGCAAGCCAGATCCGGCTGCGTGCCGACCGGGTCGGGGCCTCGTCGAAGAGCCTCTACGTCCTGGTGGAGGTCTCCCTGGAAAACATTCTCACCCATATAAAGGAGGTGGCCCCCGACGCCATCGTCATCGACTCCATCCAGACCGTCTGCAGCTCCATGCTGACCTCGGCCCCCGGGAGCGTGGGACAGGTGAGGGAGGCTTCGGAGCGGCTCATCGTCCTGTCGAAGAAGACGGGGATTCCCGTCTTCCTCGTGGGCCATGTCACCAAGGACGGCTCCATCGCGGGCCCCAAAGTCCTGGAGCACATGGTCGATACGGTCCTCTACTTCGAAGGCGACTCGGGCCATTCCTACCGGATCATCCGCGGCATCAAGAACCGCTTCGGCCCCACCAACGAGATCGGCGTCTTCGAGATGCGGGACCGGGGGCTCGTGGAGGTGTCGAATCCCTCGGAATATTTCCTCACGGAGCGGCCCGAGGGGATGGCCGGCTCCGTCGTGGTGGCGGCCATCGAGGGCACCCGGCCCATCCTGGTGGAGATCCAGTCGCTCGTGGCGAGCACGAGCTTCGGCATGCCCCGGCGGACGGCCATCGGCGTCGATGGAAACCGACTCTCCCTGCTGGTGGCGGTGCTCGACAAGATCGGCGGGCTGCACCTGGGAAACCACGACATCTTCCTGAACGTCGCAGGCGGCGTGAAGCTCGCCGAACCGGCGGCGGACCTGGGGGTCGTGGCGGCCGTGGCCTCGAGCTTCCTCGATCGGCCCATCTCCCCGAAGACGGTCGTCTTCGGGGAGATGGGTCTCACGGGCGAGATCCGCGGAATCAACCAGATGGAGATCCGGGTCCGCGAAGCGGCGCGAATGGGGTTCAAGCGCTGCGTCCTGCCGCGTACACAGCTGCGGGGGCTCGACAGGGCCGCGCCCATCGAGCTGGTTCGCGTGGGACACCTGAAGGATCTGCTGGGCGAGATTTTCTGATGACCCCGCGGGCCGGGGACGGAACCGCGGGCGTCGGAGGCCGAAAGACAGGAAATCCTTGACAAACCGGGCCCCGCTCGCTATGAAGGAGCCGCCGCCTGCCGCGGCATTTCGAGCACGATCATCCGAGCGCCGGACGGGACCGGCGTGAAAGACAGGAGGAGCATCCTGCAATCGGATCCGACCCGCGAACCCCGCCTGACGGTCCTGTTTCGGCCAGACGTTTTAACCCGGTGGACAGCGATTGCCGTAACCCGCCCGGGACCTTTCCTCGCGGCGGGCGACGCGTATGCGGAAGGGCATCAGACGGAACCTCGACGGAGGAGCATGAACCGATGATCAAGACCTACATCCTGGACACCAACGTGCTGCTTCACAACCCCGGCGCCCTCTTCGCCTTCGAGGACAACCAGATCGTGATCCCCATGGCCGTCATCGAAGAGATCGACAATCAGAAGAGGCGGCAGGACGAGGTCGGCCGCAACGCCCGGCTCGTCTCCCAGGAACTCGACAAGCTGCGCGAGACGGGCTGCCTGTCGACGGGCGTTCCCCTCCCGTCGGGCGGCCGGCTGCGCATCGAGCTCAACCATCAGGACGACGTGGCGGATTTTCCGCCGGGCTTCGACCCCCACAAGACAGACAACCGGATCCTGGCCATCGCCTGCAGCCTCAACCGCCAGCTGCCCGGGAGGGTCTTTCTCGTCTCGAAGGACCTGAACCTTCGGGTCAAGGCCGACGTCATGGGCGTGCCGGCCCAGGACTTCTACAACGACAAGGTCAACTACCACGAGCTCTACACGGGCTCCGGCATGGTGGACGTGACGGCGGAGGAGATGGATGCATTTTTCAGGGACGGGCGCCTGATGATGAACGGGCGCGGCCCCGCAAGGCCCCACGAGTTCTTCGTTCTGAAGAATCACGCCGCGTCCTCCCGGTCGGCCCTGGCGAGGCACTTTCGGGGGGAGCTGCGGTCGCTCGTTCACGGCGAGAGCGCCAACCAGGGCATCAAGGCCCGGAACAAGGAGCAGCGCTTCGCCCTGGAGATCCTGCTCAACGACCAGATCCGCGTGGCAACTCTCGTGGGCCGCGCCGGGACGGGAAAAACGCTTCTGGCCATTGCCGTGGGTCTCGAGAAGGTCATGGAGCAGAAGAACTACTCCCGCCTCCTCATCACCCGGCCCGTCATCCCGCTGGGAAACGACCTGGGGTTCCTCCCGGGCTCCAAGGAGGAAAAGCTCAGGCCCTGGATGCAGCCCATCTACGACAACCTGGAGTTCATCTTCAGCGGCAACCCCGAGCCGCACCGGATCATCGAGCATCTCGTGGACCGGGGGATTCTCGAGATGGAGGCCCTGGCCTACATCCGCGGCCGGAGCATCCCCAGGCAGTTCATCATCTGCGACGAGGCCCAGAACCTGACGCCGCACATGATCAAGACGCTCATCACCCGTGTGGGCGAGGGCACCAAGATCGTCTTCACGGGCGACCCCGAGCAGATCGACCACCCCTACCTCGATGCCAGCAGCAACGGCCTGACCTATCTCGTGGAACACCTCAAGGACGAGGAGATTGCCGGGCACGTGACGCTCTTCAAGGGGGAGCGATCCGCGGTGGCCGAGATGGGGGCGAGGCTGCTTTAGCATCAGGGACGTTGTTTACTCATTAGAATAACTTCTGTCGTTGAGCCTCTGTGTCGAGTTATTCCAATTAGTAAACAACGTCCCTCTTCCTGGAAATCAGGTTGTACGGGTGAGCGGCCTGTCACTGCCCCGCTGGAGGTAAGCCGTCCGAACGTCGATGCTGGAGCGCTGGCCGAGGCAGTCGAAGTTCTCGGCGAGCCAGCGTCCCGCCGTCTCCCGCCCGCGGTCGCGCAGGTCCGTGAGGAATTCCCAGTTGCTGACGAACTTGGTGGCCACTCCCAGGTCCTTCAGCGCCTCGTCGGCCCGGACAGAGTGGATGAGCACGTGCTTGAGCTTTTCCCGGTATTCGTCGCGGATCCATTTCTCCTCCAGCAGCTTGACCACGAAGGCGATCGCGCGAAGCTCCTTCAGCAGGGAGGCGTTGAAGGTGATCTCGTTGAGGCGGTTCTCGATGTCCATGGCCGTCCGGGGGATCTCGTCTCGCTCGATTGGGTTGATATGGACGATGATGATGTCACGGGAGCGCGTGTAGTAAAAGAGAGGAAAGAGCGATGGGTTTCCCATGTAGCCCCCGTCCCAGTAGTGCTCTCCGTCGATCTCCACGGCCTGAAAGAGGTCGGGAAGGCACGCGGAGGCCAGAACGACCTCGGGCGTGATCTCCTCGTTGCGGAACACGCGGACCTGGCCCGTGCGGACGTTCGTGGCGCTCACGAAGAGGTCGACGCAATCGCAGCGGACGAGTTCCTCGAAATCGATGCAGTTGCGGAGCATCTCCCGCAGGGGGTTGAAATCGAGAGGGTTGAACTGGTAGGGCGAAAGGAGCCTCGTCCACGCGCTGAACAGCCCGAAGGTCAGGCCGGAGAACGCCATCGCGCCGGGCCATGATCGATCCAGGGGCAACTGACGGACCGGGCTGTACAGCGCGCCCGCCCTGCTCACTTCCCGCCACAGGTCTTCGAGGGCCTCGCGCGCCCCCTCGGGGCCTCCGCGCATGGCGCCCCAGCCGTAGGCGATCGCATTCAGCGTGCCCGCACTTGTCGCCGAGATCCCCTCGATCTCGATCCGCCCGTCCTCGAGGAACCGGTCCATGACACCCCAGGCGAAGGCCCCGTGGGCCCCTCCGCCCTGGAGAGCGAGATTCACGGTCTTCGTTCTTTTTTTTCTCATGATCCCTGTCCTTTCCGTCGGAGGCGTCCCGCCGCCGCCCGACACTAAGGGAAAATCCCGTGGCTGTCAATGCGGAAAGACAGGCCGGCCGGCCGTCCCCAACCGCCTTGAAGTGGCGGTCGGATTGTGCTACAAGGGGCACCGAATCCGAAGGAGGGATCCGGCCATGAAATTCGTCCCCAAGGATGAGAAGTTCTACGATCTCTTCGAGGAACTCGCCTGCAAGATCGAGGAAGGCGGCAGGCTCTTCATGGACATCCTGAACAACTATCAGGACAGCGAGCCGAAGCTGGCAAAGCTCAAGGAGATCGAGCACGAGGCCGACGAGATTACCCACCGGGCCTACGAGCGCATGCACAAGACCTTCCTCACCCCCCTGGACCGCGAGGACATCTACGCGCTCGTCAACAAGATGGACAGCATCCTCGACATGATCGAGGCCTCGGCGGTGCGGATGTACCTCTACAAGGTGAAGACCCCGGCGGAGGAGCTATTCGTCCTGATGCGGATCCTGACAGAGGCCATCGCCAAGGTGAAGGGGGTCGTCCACGCGCTGCGGGACAAGAAGAATTCCAAGATGATCCTCGAGGCCTGCGTGGAGATCAACACCCTGGAGAACGAGGGGGACTACGTCCTTCGGACGGCCATGGCACGCCTGTTCGAGCGGGAAAAGGACCCCATCGAGCTCATCAAGTGGAAGGAGATCTTCGAGCGGATCGAGGAATCCATCGACGTGTGCGAGGATGTCTCCAACATCATCGAAGGAATCGTCCTGAAGCATGCCTGACCCGGTGCTCGTCTCCGTTGTCTTTCTGATCGCCATTGCGCTGGCCTTCGACTTCATCAACGGCTTCCACGATGCGGCCAACTCCATATCCTGCATCGTCTCCACCCGGGTCCTCTCCCCGAAGCACGCTGTCTACTGGGCCGCGTTTTTCAATTTCGTTGCGGCGTTCATCGTGGGCACCCCCGTGGCCAAGACGATCGGCGTGGGGATCATCGACCCCGCCATCATCGACTACGAGGTCCTGCTCTGCGCGCTCATCGCCGCGATCGGCTGGAACCTCATCACCTGGTGGTTCGGCCTCCCCAGCAGTTCCTCCCACGCGCTGATCGGCGGCCTGATCGGGGCGGGCCTCGCGAAGGGCGGCATGTGGGTTCTCGTCTGGCAGGGAATCATCAAGACGGCCGCCTTCATCATCCTGTCGCCCACGATCGGGTTCGCGCTCGGGTTTGTCTACATGCTGACGGTTCTCAACCTCACGAAGAAATTCACCGTCACCGAGGGGAACAACGTCTTTCGCCGGCTACAGCTCGTCTCCTCGGCCATCCACAGCATGGGACACGGCATGAACGACGCCCAGAAGACCATGGGCATCATCACCATGGTCCTCTTCAGTTCGGGATACCTGCACGGGGAGTTCCACGTGCCCCTGTGGGTCGTCTTTGCCTGCTATGTCACGATCGCCCTGGGGACCATGGCCGGGGGCTGGCGGATCGTCAAGACCATGGGGACGAAGATCACGAAGCTCCACCCCATGGGCGGGTTCTGCGCCGAGACGGCGGCGGCCAGCTCCCTGATCGGCGCCACCCTGTTCGGCATCCCCGTGAGCACGACCCATACGATCACGGGCGCCATCATGGGGGTGGGCGCCACGCGCCGGGTGACGGCCGTGCGGTGGGGAATTGCGGGAACGATCCTCTGGGCCTGGGTCCTGACCATCCCCGTCAGCGCCCTCATCTCGGCAGCCATTCACCTCGTCATCGACTGAGCGGGCCAGCGGCGGCACGCCCTGAAAGGAGGAACGCCATGCTGGAGAAGATCTTCTGGCTGGGCCACTCGACCATCCGGATCGACACGGAGCCCGTCATCTACATCGACCCCTGGAAGGTGAGGAAACCGAAGAAGGCGGGCCTCGTCCTCATCAGCCACGGCCACTATGACCACCTCTCCCCGGAGGACGTCGGGAAGGTCTCCGGGCCTGATACGGTGATTCTGGCCCCGGCCGACTGCCTGGAGGCCCTCCCGGCAGGGGCACGGGCGGTGAAGGCGGGAGACCGCGTCGAGTTGCCGGGCATCGTCGTAGAGGCCGTGCCGGCCTACAACCGGAACAAGACCTTCCACCCGAAGGCGAGCGGCTGGGTGGGGTACGTGATCGTGGCCGAAGGCCGGAGGATCTACTATCCGGGCGACACGGATCTCATACCCGAAATGGACGCGATCCGGGCGGATATCGTCCTGATGCCCGTGGGGGGCACCTACACGATGACGGCTGCCGAGGCGGCCGATGCCGTCAACCGGATCAAGCCCGTTGTCGCCGTGCCCATCCACTGGGGCGACATCGTCGGCTCCGAGGCGGATGCGAAGAAATTCAAGGAATATTCAATCGTTCCGGTTGAGATCAAGCCGGTCACCGAGTGAGGGCGGCCCGGGGGACGGCGAAAAAAATTTTTTCAACACGTCCCTTGACACGCTGAAATCCGTGCATATAGTTATTTCTGATTTCCCGCAGACAAAACCGCTACCGACAGGGTCAGCAAAAAAATCCATAAACATATCAATATCAAAAAGGGAGGTTTGAGGATGAAGATCAGGCCATTGTACGACAGACTTATCGTGAGGCGCGTTGCGGAAGAGGAGAAGACCAAGGGGGGGATCATCATTCCCGATACCGCAAAGGACAAGCCGACCGAAGGCGAGGTCGTGGCGGCAGGCAAGGGAAGGCTCCTCGAGGACGGCAAGGTCATCCCCATGGACGTCAAGCAGGGCGACCGGATCCTCTTCAGCAAGTATGCGGGCAACGAAGTCAAGATCGACGGCGTCGAGTACCTCATCATGAGGGAAGAGGACGTGCTCGGAATCATCGAGAAAAAGTAACAAAGCAAGGAGGAACCTATAGATGGGTGCAAAGATTCTGCAGTATGACGAGCAGGCGAGAAAGTCTATTCTCGACGGCGTCAACGCGCTGGCGGATGCGGTCAAGGTCACGCTCGGCCCCAAGGGCCGCAACGTCATCATCGAGAAGAGCTTCGGCTCCCCCGTCGTGACCAAGGACGGCGTCACGGTGGCCAAGGAAATCGAACTCGAGGACAAGTTCGAGAACATGGGCGCCCAGATGGTGCGCGAGGTGGCGAGCCGCACAAGCGACGTGGCGGGCGACGGCACCACGACGGCCACCATCCTGGCCCAGGCCATCTATCGGGAAGGCGCCAAGACCGTGGCGGCCGGCAGCAACCCCATGGACATCAAGCGCGGCATCGACAAGGTCGTCGAGGCGGTCGTCGAGGAGCTCAAGAAGCTCTCCAAGCCGACGAAGGACCAGAAAGAGATCGCCCAGGTCGGCACCATCTCGGCCAACAACGACGACTCCATCGGCAACATCATCGCCGAGGCGATGGGCAAGGTCGGCAAGGAAGGCGTGATCACCGTGGAGGAGGCCAAGGGCCTCCAGACGGAGCTGGAAGTGGTTGAGGGCATGCAGTTCGACCGCGGCTACGTCTCCCCCTACTTCGTGACCAACCCCGACAAGATGGAAGTCAACTTCGAGGACGCCTATATCCTGATCTACGACAAGAAGATCAGCGGCATGAAGGACCTCCTGCCCGTGCTCGAGTCGGCTGCGCGCAGCGGCAAGCCCCTGCTCATCGTCGCCGAGGAGATCGAGGGCGAGGCCCTGGCTACGCTGGTGGTCAACAAGATCCGCGGCACCCTGCAGGTGGCGGCCGTCAAGGCGCCCGGGTTCGGCGACCGCCGCAAGGCCATGCTCGAGGACATCGCGATCCTCACGGGCGGCAAGGTCATCTCCGAGGAGATGGGCATGAAGCTCGAGAATGCGACACTTCAGGACCTCGGGCGAGCCCGCAAGACCTCCATCGACAAGGACAACACGACGATCATCGACGGCGCCGGTTCCCGGGCCGACCTCGAGGGCCGTGTAAAGCAGATCCGCGCCCAGATCGAGGAGACCACCTCCGACTACGACCGGGAGAAGCTCCAGGAGCGCCTCGCGAAGCTCGTCGGCGGTGTCGCCCTGATTCGCGTGGGCGCGGCCACCGAGACGGAGATGAAGGAAAAGAAGGCCCGCGTCGAGGACGCCCTGAACGCGACCCGCGCGGCCGTCGAGGAAGGCATCGTCCCCGGCGGCGGCGTGGCCTACATCCGAACCCTGCCGGCCCTCGAGAAGCTCGTTCTCGAAGGCGACCAGCAGGTTGGCGTCAACATCGTGAAGAAGGCCCTCGAGGAGCCCCTTCGGATGATCGCGGCCAATGCGGGGATGGAAGGCTCCATCGTGGTGGAGAAGGTCAAGGAGAAGAAGGGCCCCTTCGGCTTCAACGCGGCGAGCGAGGAGTACGAGGACCTCGTGAAGGCGGGCGTCATCGACCCGACGAAGGTTGCCCGCTCGGCCCTCCAGAACGCCTCTTCCGTGGCGGGGCTCATGCTGACCACTCAGTGCATGGTGGCCGAGAAGCCCAAGAAGGAATCCCCCATGCCGGCCATGCCGGGCGGCGGCTACGGCGGAATGGGCGGAATGGATATGTAAGACAGGACGTTTCTCGTCCTCTGCAGCAAAAAAGGCCTCCCGTTTCGGCGGGAGGCCTTTTTTATCGTGTCATCCATCCTTGAAACTCATCGTGCAATGTGGTAAGTGCACAGAATTAAAATGCGAAACGACGGCTTAGGGCATAAGGCTAAAGGCTTCTGCCCCTTATCCTTGAACCGTTCTCACTCACCATCAGCCCTTGGCCCTAGGCCCTAAGCCTCGGAGGTACCATGGATTACAAGTCCACCCTCAATCTGCCCAAGACCGATTTCCCCATGAAGGCGAGCCTCTCCAGAAAGGAGCCCGAGACGCTCCGGTGGTGGGAGCAGATCCGTATCTACGAGAAGATCCGGGAGGTCTCCAGGGGGCGTCCCACCTACATCCTGCACGACGGCCCCCCTTATGCCAACGGCAACATCCATCTCGGGACGGCCCTCAACAAGATCATCAAGGACCTCGTCATCAAGTCGAAGAATATGGCGGGCTACGACAGCATCTACGTGCCGGGCTGGGACTGCCACGGTCTGCCCATCGAGCACCAGGTGGACAAGGAGCTGGGCGACCGCAAGGGCAGCCTCTCGCAGGCCGAGAAGAGGCGGTACTGCCGCAAGTACGCAGAGCGTTTTGTCGACATCCAGCGCAGCGAATTCAAACGGCTCGGGGTGTTCGGCGAGTGGGACAATCCCTACCTGACCATGCATTACGAGTACGAGGCGATCACGGCGGCCGAGTTCGCCCGGCTGATGCTTGCAGGCGACGTCTACAAGGGCAAGAAGCCCGTCTACTGGTGCGCCACCTGCAAGACGGCGCTGGCCGAGGCGGAGGTGGAGTACGGCGACCACGTCACGCCGGCCATCTACGTCAAGTTTCCCATGATCTCGGACATCTCGGCCCTGCGGCCGAAATTGAAGGGCGAGAAGGTCTTCGCCGTCATCTGGACGACGACCCCCTGGACGATCCCGGCCAACCTGGCCATCGCCTTCCACAAGGAATTCCTCTACGCCGCCGTGAAGGTGAAGAAGACGGGCGAGGTCCTCATCATGGCGAAGGACCTCGTGGACTATTGCATGGACGCCTTCGAGCTGAAGGAATACGAGATCGTCGACGAGTTCCCCGGCGAGGTCGTGGAAGGCCTCAAGGCGAAGCACCCCTTCATCGATCGCGAGAGTGTCTTCATCCTGGCGCCCTTCGTGACCCTCGACGCCGGCACGGGCATGGTCCACATCGCCCCGGGCCACGGTGCCGAGGACTACGAGATCGGCATGGAGTACGGCCTCGACAACTACGCCCCCGTCGACGAGGACGGCAATTTTACGAAGGACGTGGAGTTTTTCGCGGGCCAGTTCGTCTTCGACGCCAACGGCGCCGTGAATGACAAGCTCAGGGAAGTGGGGGCCCTGCTGGGCGTGGGGGACATCGAGCACTCCTACCCGCACTGCTGGCGATGCAAGAAGCCCATCATCTTCCGTTCCACCGAGCAGTGGTTCATCTCCATGGAGAAGAACGGGCTGCGGAAAAAAGCCCTCGAGAGCATCAACAGCGTCCGGTGGATCCCGGGCTGGGGCCGCGACCGGATCTACGGCATGGTGGAAAACCGGCCCGACTGGTGCATCTCGCGCCAACGGCTCTGGGGCGTGCCCATCATCCTCTTTTACTGCAAGGACTGCGACGCCGTCGTGTACTCGAAGGAGATCCTCGATCACGTGGTCGGGCTCATGCGCGAGCACGGCGCCGACGTCTGGTTCGAGCGCGAGCCCAAGGACCTGATGCCGGCCGGCGCCGCGTGCCCGGCCTGCAAGGGCACGGCGTTCCGCAAGGAGACGAACATCCTCGACGTCTGGTTCGACTCGGGGGTGAGTCACGCCGCCGTCCTCGAGACGAGGAGCACCCTCCGGTCGCCCTGCGACATGTACCTCGAGGGCAGCGACCAGCATCGCGGCTGGTTCCACTCGTCGCTGCTGGAGTCGGTGGCGACCCGGGGCCGGGCACCCTACACGTCGGTGCTCACCCACGGCTTCGTCGTCGACGGCGAGGGCAGGAAGATGTCCAAGTCCGTGGGCAACGTCATCGAGCCCCAGCCGATCATCGACGAGTTCGGAGCCGAGATCCTGCGCCTGTGGGTGGCCGCCGAGGACTACACCGTCGACATCCGGATCTCCGACGAGATCCTGGAGCGGCTCGTCGAGGCCTACCGCCGCATCCGGAACACGAGCCGCTTCATCCTGGGCAACCTCTACGACTTCGACCCGAAGCAGGACCTGGTCCCCTACGCCGAGATGGAGGAGCTCGACCGGTGGGCCCTGTACCGCCTGCAGGCGGTCATCGAACGGACCCGGAAGGCCTACGAGACCTTCCAGTTCCACATCGTCTACTACACACTGTACAACTTCTGCACCGTGGACCTGAGCGCGCTCTACCTCGACGTCCTCAAGGACCGTCTCTACACGTCCGGCAGGGTCTCGAAGAGCCGGCGATCGGCCCAGAGCGCCATGTTCGTCATCCTCGACGCCGTCACGCGGATGCTCGCGCCCGTCCTCACCTTCACGGCGGAGGAAGTCTGGCAGAGCCTGCCCGCTGGGGAAGGGAAGCCCGTCAGCGTGCACCTGACGCAGTTCCCGGAGGTCAACCCGGCCTGGGCCGACGAGAAGCTGGGCGATGCCTGGAAGACGCTCATCGCCGTTCGCGGCGAGATCTCCAAGGCCATGGAGACGGCCCGGAAGAACAAGGTCATCGGTCACCCGCTCGATGCCGCCGTGGCGCTGACAGGCCCGGAGAAGCTCGTCGATCTGCTGGCAGCGCACGAGGAGGACCTGCGGGCGCTCTGCATCGTCTCGGCCTTGCGCGTCCGGAAGGGCGGCGAGCTCAAGGACGCCTTCGAAAGCGCCGAACTTCCGGGCCTCAAGGTCGCCGTGACGAAGGCCGGCGGCGAGAAGTGCCAGCGCTGCTGGGTCTTCAGCGAAGAACTGGGCCGCGACGCGGATCACCCGAAGATCTGCCCGCGGTGTCTGAAGAATCTGGGATAGGCTTAAGGCTAAAGGCTCTTACCCTTTGTGATTAGCCTTTTTGCCGTTTGCCGCAACCGGTATCGAGATCCACTGTCTCTGATCATGAGGACCCATGAAACGACACCACCTGTTGTTCGTGATGACCGTGCTCGTGATCGTTGTGCTCGACCAGATCTCGAAGGTCTACATCGACACGCACATGACCCTGCATGACTCGATTCCCGTCGTTCAGGGGTTCTTCAACATCACCTACGTGCGAAACCCGGGCGCGGCTTTCGGTTTTCTGGCCGATTCAACGCCCCTGGTGCGGGCGTTCTTCCTCATCGGGGTGTCGATCTTCGCCTCCGGTCTCATTGTGTACTACGTCATGAAAATGAAAACGGAGGACATCCTGCTCACCTACGGGATGTCGCTCATCATGGGCGGCGCGGTGGGAAACCTCATCGACCGTGTCCGCCTGGGCGAGGTGATCGATTTTCTCGACGTCTACATCTCCACCTATCACTGGCCCGCATTCAACGTGGCAGACTCGGCTGTCTCGATCGGGGCGGTGATCCTTTTCTACAAGCTCATCCGGGGACAGGTCTGAGGGGCAGATGACCGGGGGCGTATCCCGTCAGGAGGCCTTGGGCGGCTCTCAGGCAACGAGTTTGTGAAGTTAGGAAGAGCAGGAGTTATGAGGAGCGGATCAAGAAAGAATATTCTCCACCCACTCCACTCTGCTTAACTTCCTGACTTCTCAACTTCTGTCTGTTCGCCGTGCTTCCTCAGGTAGACCGCGCAGGAAAGGGGGGTGAGGCGAAGGGGGATGTCGCGGCCGTCCCCCCGCAGCAGCCCGGGCAGGGCGCTTCCCGGCCCGTCCCACCGGCGTTCGGCCGAATCGAAGCACAGCGTCCATGCGCCGCCTGGAACGGGCAGCGGCAGGCGCACCGCCTTCGTGCCGAAATGGAAGAGGACGATGAGGTCCGCGTCCTCTTTCCAGTATCTCAGGAGAAGGGCCCTCTGCCTGTCGTAGCCCAGCACGCCCATGCACTGCTTGTCCAGAAGACCGAGGCCGCGCAGCTTCTTGCGCAGCCGCACCAATTCGGCCGTGCAGGCAGGAGGCGCCTGATCCGGGAGCAGAACCGGAAGGGAAGGGGAAAGGAGCAGACAGGCGACCAGAAGTTTTCGCGCCTCGAAATTTCCGCGCCCCTGGTCCTCTGGCGCCGGAAGGGGTCGCGCGCGGACCATGAAGCGCTCCCCGGGCAGGATTCGTGATGTGCGGCCGTGCCGGTGCCGGCGGGCCGGCGAGTAGCCGCCGGAGCAGACGAATCCTTCGAGGAACGCTTTCTGGACGTGCTCGAGCCTGCCGAAATCGCCGCCTGTCGCCGAGGCGTCGTCGCCGCTCAGCAGGGCGAGCAGCGCCTCTTCGAAATCCGCGTTCCAGAGAGCATCGAGCCCGATTCCACCATCCTCCCGCCGTCGGATCAGCCGCGGGTCGTTTCGCGCGCTTCGACCAACGAGGTGCAGGGGCCGGCCGGCCCGCTTCGACGCGGACTGGACGGCCAGCCCCATTTCTTCGAGCAGCGGCAGCGGGGATGGGTCCGCGATGCCGTCTGCCGCGCCGAAGTCGAGAGTGTCGATGCGGTAGTCCCGGAACCACGACAGGGCGCAATCGATGAAAAACCGGCGGACCTCGTCGCTGACGGCGCCGTCCAGATTGAAACACCGGCTGCGGTCGGTGAAATAGGGCCCGAAGAATACGAGGGGCTCCCGCTCGATTCCGACTCCGAAAAGATCGACGGCCAGCATCACCGCTAGGCGCCTTCGGTGGCAGGCATCGACGAGATGTGCCAGGTCCGCCGGCCCTCCCAGCGAAGAGGGGACGGAAAAGGGAAACCCCGGTGCAGGCGGGAAGCCCTGTTGCGGGCAGTCTGGAGCCAGCGGGACCCGCAGGGCGGTGAACCCGATAGCCTTCCACTCATCGAGGCGGGCCAGGATCTCGCTGGCGGCGGGATGGCTTCCGGCGGGTTCCGCGATGATGTAATCGCCAAGGGGCGGTCCGCGCCAAGGGATCCTGTTCGAAGGGGGGCGAAGATCGCAGACTTGGGAGGGTCCGGCGCCGCCCGCGGGCTGGGATCGCGAAGCCGGGTCGGGCCGCTCGATCAGCCCGTCGAGACGATACACATAGAGCGCCCCCGGCCGGATAACGCTGATCTCGACGCCGTGATATCCTCCGCCAAGCCGCCGCATCGGGATGAGACGGCCGTCGGGGGGCAGGATGCGCAGGTCAACCCTCTCTGCGGCCGGCGCCCAGATCAGGAAAGAGGTTTTCCTTTTTCCCCTGCGCACGGCACCCAGCGGCAGCGTTCTGTTCATAGTCGACCTCCGCGGCCCGTTCTTCCCCGGCGGGGAACAGGCGGCTCGCCGTTGCGAACATGCACCGGATCGTCGACAGGGACGGCGCAGGCGTTACGCCGGCTTTCCGGCGCGCCGCTTCTTCGGCAGGGACTCTTCCTTGCGGGGTCTGCCGCGGCGCCGCTTGGGGGCTGGGCCCTTCGCGTGGGTCTCCAGGACCTTGACGATTTTCGAGAGGTTGACGGCGAGGCGTTTGAGCTTCTTGTCCGGCAGGGCCTCCAGCCCGGCTAGCATCGGGTCCTGGGCCGAGACCGGCGTCTTCCGCAGGGCGCCTTTTCCGGCGCGCGTGAGCTTGAGGTTGACCTGCCGCCGGTCCTTCTTGGACGGGGTGCGCTCGACGAGGCCATGTCCCTCGAGCCGATCCACGATGCCGACCACCGTGGCCGGGTGGAGGTAGATCCGCCGGGCGAGTTCCGAGATACTGAGGTTTGGCGAATCGGCCAGTGTCTTCATCGCGAGCAACTGCGGCCCCGTGATCCCCGTCTCCTTGCGGATTTTTTTTGAGCGGGTCTGGGACAGTTGCATGAGCTGCCTCAGGGAGGCGTTTACGTCTGCGAGATGGGGTCGGTCGGCGGACATGGCTTCTCCTTTTCGACTGAACGGGATTTGCTTTTTCGTATACAAATAATTTGTTCGTTTGTCAACTCGGGGATCGTCCGGCGGCCGCCGAGGCCTTGCACAAAAACGCATTTGCGGTATGATGCGGACAGGACGCCTGACCGCTGAAACGGCATCGATGAGGCACGGCCGGAATGGCAACGCAACAGGGATCGAAACCTCCTTCACCGGACCGCGAAACGACGCTTGCGGAGAGGCTCGTCGCGGCAGACCCACTGCTGGGCCCCTGGCGGGAAACGATCGAGAGGCGCCTGCGGCGGGCGGCCGAGTTGGAGGCTCGGCTCACGGGAGGGCGGATGACCCTTGCCGATTTCTCCAGCGGCCATGAGTATTTCGGGCTTCACCGCCGCGGCGGCGAGTGGGTGCTGCGCGAGTGGGCCCCGAACGCCACGCGGATCGATCTCGTGGGCCAGATGACCGACTGGAAGGAGCGGTCCGGATTTGCCCTGGATCGGCTTGACGGTGCCGGGGGCGTCTGGGAGGTCCGGCTGCCGGGCGATGCCATGGCCCACGGTGATCTGTACCGACTGAGGGTCCGCTGGAACGGGGGCGAGGGGGAGCGAATCCCCGCCTGGGCCCGCCGCGTCGTCCAGGACCCTCACACGCTAATCTTCAACGCCCAGGTCTGGGAGCCGGAAACTCCCTATCGCTGGACGCAGGAGGGTTTCCGCTGCAGAGCGCAGGCCCCGCTCATCTACGAGGCCCACGCCGGCATGGCGCAGGAGAAGGAAGGCGTGGGCACCTGGCGGGAGTTCACGGAAACGGTCCTCCCGCGGATCGTGCGCGCGGGCTACAACGTCCTCCAGCTCATGGCCGTCCAGGAACATCCCTACTACGGCTCCTTCGGGTATCAGGTAAGCAGCTATTTCGCCGCCTCTTCGAGATTCGGCACACCGGAGGATCTCAAGCAGCTCATTGACGCCGCCCATGCCGAAGGTCTCTGCGTGATCATGGACCTCATCCACTCGCACGCCGCCTCCAACGAGGTGGAGGGGCTCGGCCGGTTCGACGGCACGCGCCACCAGTACTTCCACCGCGGGGCCCGGGGCCGGCACGAAGCGTGGGATTCGCGCTGTTTCGACTACGGCAAACCCCCGGTCCTGCACTTTCTGCTGTCCAACTGCCGGTTCTGGCTCGACGAGTACCGCTTCGACGGCTTTCGCTTCGACGGCGTGACGAGCATGCTCTACCTGCACCACGGCCTGGGGAAAGCCTTCCTGTCCTATGCCGACTACTTCGACGGAAGCGTCGATGAAGACGCCCTGGCCTATCTGGCGCTGGCGAATCGCGTCATCCATGACGTCCGCCCCGATGCCCTCACGGTTGCCGAGGATGTGAGCGGTATGCCCGGGCTGGCCGTCCCCGCCGCGCAGGGAGGGACAGGGTTCGACTACCGCTTTGCCATGGGCGTCCCCGATACCTGGATCCGGCTGCTGAAGGAGTGCGCCGACGAAGACTGGCCCCTGGGGCACCTGTGGCACGAGCTCAACAACCGCAGGCGGGACGAGAAGACGATCAGCTACGCCGAGTCGCACGACCAGGCCCTCGTGGGAGACAAGACCCTCATCTTCCGGATGATCGATGCAGAGATGTACACGGACATGAGCGTCTTCCGGCAGAGCATCCGCGTAGACCGGGGGGTGGCCCTCCACAAGATGATCCGCCTCGTGACCCTGGCCACGGCGGGGAACGGCTACCTGAATTTCATGGGGAATGAGTTCGGCCACCCGGAATGGATCGACTTCCCGAGGGAGGGCAACGGGTGGTCCTACAAGTTTGCCCGGCGGCAGTGGAGCCTGGCCGATGACGGGACGCTGCGCTATGGGCGGCTCGCCCGATTCGATGCGGATATGATCGGTTTTGCCCGGTGCTCAAATCTCCTCGGGTCCGGCGATCCGCATCTCCTCCACGAGCACAACGAGTACAAGGTCCTCGCCTTCGAGAGGGCGGGGCACCTCCTGGTCTTCAACTTCCACCCGTCACGGTCCTACGACGGCTACCGGGTCGACGCAGCGCCCGGCAAGTACCGGCTCGTCCTCGACAGCGACGGCGAGGTCTACGGGGGCCACGGGCGCCTCGGACCCGACGAAGTCCACTTCACGCAACCGGACGGGAAGGGGCCCTTCACGCGCCACATCCTAAGCCTCTATCTGCCCACACGCACCGCCCTCGTGCTTCGAAGAATCGACTAGCTCCCGGCTTCGCCGATCCTGCCGGCTCCCGGCGGGTTTCGGGCTCGGGCCCGCGGGTGGCCCGGGGCCCCGCTTTGTCAATCGGCCGGTTCGATGCTGCCCGCCCGCCGGGCGGTACCCCTTGTGCCGCGGGATGGGCCCCGGAAGAGTTCCTCCACCAGGGCGATCCGATCGGGCTGGCCGACGGTGAAGAGCAGATCCTGCGCCTCGAACCGGATGTTGGGGTCGGGGATCGTCGTGATCTCACTCCCTCGACGGACTGCAAGGAGGGTGACGCCGTACTTTTTGCGCATCTGCGTTTCGGCCAGGCTCTTTCCGACGGCCTCGGAGCGGTCCTGAACCCGAATGGAGCGGATCTCCACGTCCGGCAGACAGGTCTCGATCCCCGGGCAGGTCGTCGCCTCGCGAGACAGGCTTCGCAGCATCTCGTAGCCTCCCGCGCGGATCTCGCCGGCGAACCTCTCGATTTCGTCCTTCGGCAGCATGTAGGTGGCCATCAGGCGGCTGAAGATCTCTACGGAGGTCTCGAATTCCTCGGGAATGACCTCGTTGGCGCCGAGTTCCTTCAGCGGGCCCATTTCCTGGATGAACCGCGTCCGGACGATGATGTACGCCCTGGCGTTGAGCCTCCGTGCAAGCTCCGTGATCCGGCGCGTGGCCGCCGGATCGTTGATCACGACGGCGAGCGAGCGCGCGCGGCCGATGTTGACGTGCTGCAGGACAGCCTCCTGGGTGGCGTCGCCGTAGAAAATGGGTTCGCCCTTTGCCCTCTCCGCGATCACGACGTCGGGATTCATCTCAATGACGGCATAGGGGATGCCCATGGTCCTGGCGGCTTGGGCCAGGTTGCGTCCGTTGAAGCCGAATCCGACAATGACCAAGTGGTCTGTTTCGCGGAACGCTTTCAACCCGGACCCGTGAAATCGTTCCCCCTTCAGCCTCCCGGAAAAAGGGAGACGGGAGAGCGCCTCGGCGAGGTGCGGCGCTCCGCGGACGATGAACGGGGTGGCCATCATGGTGAGCACGGAGATGGCGAGAAACTGCTGGTAGCCGTTTCCCGTGAAGACGGCGTACTTGTTTCCCGCCTCGGCCAGGATGAAGGAGAATTCCCCGATCTGGCAGAGGGCCAGCCCCACGAGGAGAGAGGTCCGGAGGGGGAGGCCGACGATCAGGGTGGCACCCGTGGCGGCCAGGGCCTTGACGGCGATGATGCCGAGGGTCATCCACGCGATCTCGACGGGGTTTACCGCGAGATCGCGCAGGTCGAGGAGCATGCCGATGGAGACAAAGAAAAAGCCGGTGAAGACATCCCGGAAGGGAAGGATGTTGCCGAGGGCCTGGTGGCTGTATTCGGACTCGGAGATGACGAGTCCGGCCATGAACGCCCCCAGGGCGAGCGAGAGTCCTGCCGCCTGGGTCAGCCAGGCCACGGCGAGGCCGATCATGATGATGGCCAGAAGGAAGAGTTCCCGGCTGCGGGTCTGGGTGACCCGCAGGAGGGCCCAGGGTACGAGCCACTTGGCGCCTACGACGATCAGCACGATCACGCCGATCTCCTCGGCGACGAGTTGCAGGATCGATTCCGGGCTCTCCTGGATGATGCCGCCCAGCAGAGGCAGGACGAGCATCATGGGCACGACGATGAGATCCTGGAAGATGAGAATTCCCAGGGTGCTCATTCCGTGTGGGGTGTCGATCTCGGCGCGGTCCTGCAGGAGCTTCATGACGATGGCGGTACTGCTCAGCGCCGTCAGGAACCCGATGAGGATCGCCTCCCCGGGGGGCCGTTCGAAAAACTGGGCTGCGACCGCGGCGATGAAAAACGTCAGGATGACCTGGAGCGATCCCCCCAGCAGAGCGGTACGCCTGAGCTGAAGGAGATTCCGGAAGGAGAATTCCAGGCCGATGGTGAAGAGCAGGGCGACGATGCCAAGCTCGGCGAGGACCCGGACGGCCTCGATTTCCCGCACGAGGCGAAACCCGTAGGGGCCCGCGACGATGCCCGTGAAAAGGTAGCCGACGACGACGGGGATTCCCGCCCGGTGGCACAGGTAGAGCACGACGGCGGAGAGCCCGATAATGATGAGGATGTCTCCGAGGAACGGCATTGCGGAAGCCTCTTCCCTGGATCGGGGCACAGCGTTCGGGCGGCCTGTCTGCGGCCCGGGCGAAAAGGCCGCCGCTGCCCCCGGGCAGGCGGCGGCCCGACCGCACGACCGGTCCTCCGGGGGCCCGGAGGCGCCCACAGTCTAGTTGTCTTTCCCTTCCGTTTCAACCCTTTTTCGGCGCCGCTTCGGCGTCGTCCCCGGAAGGCCTTCGCAGGACCGTCTCCAGCTCCGCGATCCGCGCGGGCGGGCCGGCGACGTGGCGCAGGATGGCCTCGTGCGTCGCGTCCCCATAGTGGACCGGTTCGCCCTTCTGCCTGTGCTCGTGAACCCAATCCGCGTTCATATCGAGGGCGGCGTAGGGGATCTTCGCCTCCCGGGCGGCCCAGGCGATGTTCTGACCGTAGACGCCAAACCCGACGATGATCAGGTGGTCCTTCTCGTGAAGCTGCGCCGTCCCCGGCGACGGGACGCTGCCTCGCTTGAGGCGCCGGGGCAGCGGCAGACGGGCCGCGGCGTCGGCGACGGGATGGGCGATCCGGAACAGAAAGGGCGTTGCCATCATCGTGATGACCGAATAGGCCAGAAACTCCTGGATGATGGCCTCCGAGAGCAGACCGTACGTCCTTCCCGCCTCGGCCAGGATGAAGGAGAATTCGCCGATCTGGCCGAGGCAGAGGCCCGCCAGCGCAGCGACACGGATCGGCAGGCCCACGAACAGGAAGGCCGCCGCGGCGGCGAGGCTCTTGATGAGCATGATCCCGGCGGCCAGAAGGAAGATGGTGCCCGGCTCGTCGCCGAGGAAGCGCAGATCCGGGAGCATGCCGACGGAGACGAAGAAAAAGCTCGCGAAGACGTCGCGAAAGGGGATGACGTTGCCCATGGCCTGGTGGCTTTATTCGGACTCGGAGATGAGCAGGCCCACCAGGAACGCCCCGACGGACAGCAAGAGGCCCGCGACGTGGGTGAGCCACGCCACAGCCAGGACGATCATGACGATCGTCAGCTGGAACAGTTCCCGGCTGCCCGTCCGGGTGACCCGGGACAGCGCCCAGGGGACGCCCCACTTGGCTGCGCCGACCAGGGTCAGGATGACCCCGATCTCCTTCCCCAGCAGGGCAAGCAGGCCGTCGGACGATCCCTCGGCGACCCCGCCAAGGAAGGGGAGCAGCAGCATCATGGGAACGACGATGAGGTCCTGGTAGATGAGAATGCCCAGCGCGCTGCCCCCGTGCGGCGTTTCCACCTCGGCGCGGTCCTACAGGAGCCTCATGACGATGGCGGTGCTGCTCAGGGCCGTCAGGAAACCGATGAAGATCGACTGTCCTGCGGGCCGTCCGAGACCGTGGGAGATGGCCGCCGCGATGAGCAGCGTGAGCAGCACCTGCAGGGTTCCGCCCAGCAGCGCCGTCCGGCGCAGCTGCACGAGGTTTCGAAAGGAGAACTCGAGGCCGATCGTGAAGAGCAGCGCAACGACCCCGATTTCAGCCAGCTTCATCACGGCCTCCGGGTTGCCGACCAGCTTGAACCCGTAGGGGCCGGTCAGGAGGCCCGTGAGGAGGTAGCCCACGATGGTCGGCAGCTCGAGCCGGTGGCACAGGTAAAGCACGGCGGCGGACAGCCCAATGATGATGACAATATCGTCCAGAAAGAACATGTCGCTCCTTTGCGCCCGGCCCGGAGGCCGTGCCGCCGCCGGTCTGCCGGCAGCGGCACGATTCAGCGAGGAGACCCAAGGCCGTTCACCCAGCGCGAGGCCGTGCCCGTGCGTCCGTCTCCGGGTTCGGTTGTTCCCGCGGAGCCTCGACGATGGCGCGCGCCTCGTCGAGAGGCGCGGCCACCGCCAGGAACAGGAGGCGGTCCCCGGGATTCAGGACCGTGCCCCCCGTGGGGATGATGAATTCCTCGCCCCGGTTGATGAGAACGACGAGGGCCCCTTCGGGCAGGCTCAGATCCACGAGCTGTTTTCCTGCCGCCGCCGAGTCCGGCCTGACTTCCACGTCGACGAGATCGCAGGGCGCCCGTGACCCCGGCTCGCATTCGATGGGATAGACCGGCGCCCGTACCATCGGGGCATCCACGCCGAGCCAGCGCGCCACCGGCGGGATGGACGTCCCCTGCAGCAGGGCCGAGGCGAGCACGACGAAGAAGACGATGTCGAAGATCCTGTCCGCCTCCGCAACGCCTGCCACGAGGGGGAATGTCGCCAGAACGACCGGCACGGCGCCGCGAAGCCCCACCCAGGCCACCATCACCCGTTCCCGGTACGACATGCCGGACCCGACGAGGGTCAGAAAGGCCGCCGCCGGCCGGGCGGCGAACATCAGAAACGCCGCGACGATGAGTCCTGTACCTGCGATGTCCGGGAGCCGTGACGGGAAGACGAGAAGCCCCAGAACGAGGAACATGGAAATTTGCATGAGCCAGGCCAGGCCGTCGTGGAAGCGCATGAGGCTTCTCTTGTGAATGAAGTTGTGGTTCCCCATCACGATGCCTGCGACGTATACGGCAAGGAATCCGTTTGCCTGAACGATCGTCGAGAGACCGTACGCGAAGAGGACCATGGCGAGGCTCAGGACCGGGTAGAGCCCGTCGTACTCCAGACGGATGCCGTTGACGAGGAAGACCATCGCGCGGCCGAACAGGTAGCCGAGTCCCGCCCCGAGAATCAGCTGGAGCAGCATTATGGGGACGAGGCCCGCCACGGTTTCCCCGGGGTGCTGCAGCAGGCTGATGCAGCCTATCGTCAGGAGCACGGCCATGGGGTCGTTGCTCCCCGATTCGAGTTCCAGCAGGGGCTTGAGGTTTCCCCGGAGGCTGACGTGCCGGGACCGGAGAACGGAAAAAACGGCCGCCGCATCCGTCGAGGAGATGATCGAGCCCAGGAGGAACCCCACGAGGGGGGGGAGCCCCACGATCCACGAGGCGAACCAGCCCGCCAGCGCGGCGGTAATGAGGACTCCCAGCGTGGCTAGGAGGCCACCCTGCCATAGAATCGGCCGCACGCTGGTCCAGCCGGTCGACAGGCCTCCGGCAAAGAGGATGTAGGAAAGCGCGATGATCCCGAGGGTCTGCGCCAGGGAGGGGTCGTCGAAGTGGATGCCGCCGATCCCGTCCGACCCGGCCAGCATGCCGATCCCGAGAAAGATCAGAAGAGAGGGGATCCCGAGGCGGTCCGAGACCTTGCTCGCGAGGACGCTCGCGAGGAGGAGAACCGCTACGGCCAGAAGCGTCCATTCCATGGAGGTCAGGTTCATGAAATCCTTCCTGGGCGATTTTCCCGCATCCCCGGAAGCCGCCCGGGGATCCACCGCACACTATGCGAGGTTTTCATGCTCGGCGCAACGGAAAAAGCGGCCAAGAGGGCCTCAGTGCATGAGCTGCGGAAGCCACAGGGCGATCTGCGGGAAGAGGACGAGGAGGGCGGCCGTCACGATCTGCGCGGCCAGCAGCTTGACGGCCCCCCTGAAGATGGTGTGCAGCGGAACGTCGCGGGCCACGCCGGCGACGACGTAGACGTTGATGCCCACGGGAGGCGTGATGACGCCCATCCCGGTGACGAGCACGATGATCACGCCGAACCAGATGGGATCGAACCCGAGCGACGTGATGACGGGAAAGAAGATCGGGATCGTCAGCATGATCATGGCCAGGGAGTCCATGAGACAGCCCAGGAGGAGGTAGACCAGGAGGATGAGACTCATGACGGCCCAGGGGTGGATCTGGAGCCCCATGACCCAGGTGCCCACGTCGAAGGGAATCCGGGTGACGGCGAGGAAGTGCCCGAACACCGTGGCCCCCGCAACGATGACGAGAATCATGCAGGTGACTCGCGTGGTTTCCACGAGGGACTGGACGAAGCCGTTCCAGGACAGATGCCGCCCCGCGACGGCGATCAGCAGGGTGCCGAAGGCACCCACGGCGGCCGCCTCGGTGGGCGTGAAGACCCCGCTGAAAAGTCCTCCCATGACGGCGACGAAGAGGATGAGGGTCTCGACGACGCCTGTCAGAGAGGCGATCTTCTCCCGCAGGCTGAAGCGTGCCCCCGGCATGGCCAGCTCCGGCCGGTTCCAGGTCCAGATGAAGACGGTCGCGATGAAAAGGATGGTCATGAGGATGCCCGGCATGACACCGGCCAGAAAGAGCTTGCCGACGGACTGCTCCGTCATGACCCCGTAGACGATGAAGATCGTGCTGGGCGGGATCAGGATTCCGAGGCTTCCGCCCGCTGCGACCACCCCGGTTGCCAGCGAAGGGTCGTAGTTGTATTTCTTCATCTCCGGCAGGGCCACAGCGGCCATCGTGGCCGCCGTGGCGCTCGTGGAGCCGCAGATCGCCGAGAATCCGGCGCAGGCCCCGATCGTGGCGACGGCGAGGCCGCCAGGCAGGCTTCCGAAAAAGCGGTATGCGGCATGGAAGAGCCTTCCGCTCATCCCCGAGTGGTGCGCCAGCTGCCCCATGAGGACGAACAGGGGGATCACGGTAAGGTTGTAGGACCCGAAGACGGAGGTGAAATCCTGCGCCATCAGGTGCAGCGCCGCATCCCAGGACACCAGGAAGGAGAACCCCACCAAGCCCACGAGGGCCATGACAAAGCCGACGGGAACCTTCAGAAACATGAGCGCGACAAGGGCGAGGAACCCGTAGATGCCGGCTTCGGTGGGCGTCATGGATGAAGCCCCTTTCTGAATTCCCGGAAAGCATCAACAAAAAGCACGACGGACAGCAGGGCCGAACCCAGGGCGATGCAGCCGACAAAGGGCCATGTCGCCACCCCGAGCGTCGGCGAAACCTCGCCGCTTTCCATCAGGTCGGCGGCGTAAATCCGGCACTGCCAGGCGAGCAGGCCGAACAGGGCGGACCCCGCCGCGGCGCCCAGGGCTTCTACGGCGTGCCTCGCCCTGCGGGGCAGTCGGTCGACGATCATCTCCACGGCGATGTGGCCCCGCTCGACGGAGGTCCAGGCCATGGCGAAGGCGACGATGACGGCCCCGAAATACCCTACCAGCTCGTAGGTCCCGGGGATCGGCCTGCCGAACAGGCGCAGGACAACGTCAGCGCAGGTCAGGAGCATGACCAGCGCAATGGCCGCCGCCGAAACCCCGTTGAGCCCGGCCGAGACCTGATGGATCCGTTTTGTGATCGTGCGGAGCAACGCCCGGCTCCTCGCGTCGATTACCTCGACGGCTTCTTGTATTTCGCGATGAGGGATTCAGCCTCCTTCACCGACTTGCCGCCCGGGACCCCCTTCTTTTCCGCCGTCTTGATGTACTCCTCGATGGCGGGCCGCACCGCTTTCTTCCAGCGGGCGCTTTCCTGGGGCGACAGCGTGATGATCTGGTTGCCCAGGCTCTTCGTGAAGGCACGGCCTTCCCTGTCGGCCTCATCCCAGGCCTTCCCGTGCACGTCGATCCACTCGCGGCTCACGTCCTCAAAGGTCTTGCGGACATCGGGGGGGAGGGAGTTCCACTTCCTGAGGTTCATGACGACGAAGAACGCCGTGGTGTACCCCACGTCGAAGCAGTCCGTCGTGGACTTGATCACCTCGCCCTGCTTCCAGCCCTTGAGCACCTCGATGGGGCCGATCGTCCCGTCAGCGATTCCCTTGCTCAGGGCCTCGTAGGTCTCGCCCTGGGGCATCGCCACGGGCACGCCCCCCAGCATCTCGACCACCTTTGCGCTGAAGCCCGTCGAGCGGATCTTCATCCCCTTGAGGTCCTCCAGGCTCTTGACGGGTTTCTTGGTGTGGAGCAGCCCCGGCCCGTGTGCATGCAGGTAGAGGACCTTCACGTTGTCCAGGGCCTTCGGGTTCAGGATCCGGTAGAACTCGTTCGCGACCCGCGTGGCCACAAGGCCGTTCGGGTACCCCAGCGGCAGGTCGAGCGTCTCCATCTGGGGGAATCGGCCACGGGTGTACGCGAAGGCGGACATGCCGATATCCGAGATGCCCTTCACGACGCCGTCGTAGCACTGATCAGCCGGTGTCAGCGTCCCTCCCGGAAACAGGGAGATCTTGATCTTGCCGGCGCTTCGCTTCTCGACTTCCCTGGCCCAGGTCTCGGCGGCCTTCGTTTGTGCGTGCGTGGGAGGAAAGAAGATGCTGTAGGTCAGGCTGGTCGCCGCCCAGGCCGCCGCCCCCCAGAGCAGGGTGAATGCCGCTGCAAGCGCGATGATGAATGACAGGTGCCCCGACGTCGTCTTTTTCATGGCCATACCCTCCGTTGATTGTCTGTTGCCAACAGCATGGTTTGCGGATTCCCGCGCCTGCCGGACACGGTGCTCCTCGTCGGCGGGCCTGTTGCGGGATGGACAGGGGGAAACGCGGTGTAGCGGGGAAGCCTGCATGCCCACCCGGGCGGGTGAACTGCAGGCATCAATACAGGTAGGGGTATTGACGCAGGCGGGACGAAAGGACCGGGATGCGGACGAAACCGATATGCATGTCATTCTCACCCTGGCGGTTTTCGACAGGCTTTTCTGGTTATTGGATTTTGCCGTTCCTGTCAAGAGGCTTTTTTGTTTCGCTATTTGACGTCCTTGAGCTTTTCCAGCTCCTCGCGGTACTTGTCGGCTTCCGCCTTGGCCCTCTCGAGTTCGGCCCGGGCCTTGTTGAGTTCCTCCTTCTCCTTCTCCTGGGTCTCGCGGATCTTGTCCTTGAGCTCGTCGAGGCCCACGTAGACGGCCAGCGCCCCCCCCATGATGAGCAGGACCGGAACGGCCCCCATGAGCAGGGCCAGGAAGTGCTTGTACCAGAAGACCAGCAGAACGAGGCCCAGCATGACCGATATGCCGCCGCCGATTAGGACCGACATGACCCCCGACCTCCTGAAGCGGGAAATGGTCCGGGTCGCATTCCGCAGGTGAGCGCAACCCGGAGAAATGACGGCCAAATTCCTAACATAAAAAGAGGGGGCAGGCAAGACGAAAAGAAAAAAAGCTTGCGAAAACCGGCCCCATTCCTTAGTATTGGCCGCTATTCAGCGTGCCGCTCGGGGCCGACGGCACCGGGGTGCGGCAGAGCAGCGAGGGGGAGAATCGGTCATGGTGCAACCCGATTTCAAGAAGAGCGGCGGGCTCGTTCCCGTCGTCGTGCAGGACGCCGGCACGAAGGAAGTCCTCATGCTTGCCTACATGAACGAGCCGTCCTGGCGGAAAACGCTCGAGACGGGGAAGGCCACGTACTGGAGCCGCTCCCGAAAGGAGCTGTGGGTCAAGGGGGAAACCTCCGGAAACGTGCAGGTGGTCAAGGAGATCCGGATCGACTGCGACAACGACACGATCCTGCTTCTGGTGGACCAGGTCGGCAGGGCGGCCTGCCACACGGGATACCGTTCCTGCTTCTACCGAAGGCTCACCGGCGGGGCCGAGGAGATCGTGGGCGAGCTCATATTCAACCCGAAGGATGTTTACAAATGAAGAAACTGAAGCTGGGGATCCCGAAGGGGAGCCTCGAAACCAGCACGGTGGACCTGTTCAAGAGGGCGGGGTGGCGGATCAGCTACGATAGCCGGAGCTACTTCCCGGACATCGACGACGAGGAGATCTCCTGCTCCCTCGTCCGGGCCCAGGAGATGTCCAAGTACATCGAGGCGGGAACGCTGGATCTCGGCCTCACGGGCCACGACTGGGTCATCGAGAATGAATCGGACGTGGTCGTGGTGGAGGACCTGGTCTATTCCAAGGTGCTCGCGAAGCCCGCCCGCTGGGTTCTCGTCGTGCGCGAGGATTCGCCCATCACGAAGATCGAGGATCTCCAGGGCAGGAAGATCTCCACGGAGCTGGTCAGCTTCACGAAGCGCTATTTCAAGGAGCGCAACATCGACGTGAAGGTCGAATTCTCCTGGGGCGCCACCGAGGCGAAGGTCGTCGAAGAATTGGTGGATGCCGTCGTGGAAGTCACCGAGACGGGAAGCACCATCAAGGCCAACCGCCTGCGCATCGTGCACGAGCTGATGAGGACCAACACGCAGCTCATCGCCAACCGGGAGGCCTGGGACGATCCCTGGAAACGGCGCAAGATCGAGCAGATCCGGACGATGCTCAAGGGATCGCTGCTCGGCATGGGCAAGGTCGTCATCAAGATGAACGTCTCGAAGGAGAACCTGGGACGCGTGATCCTGCTGCTTCCGTCCCTCAAGGCGCCCACCATCTCGAACCTGTACAACGAGGAGTGGTTCGCCGTGGAGACGGTGGTGGACAGCAACGTGATCCGGGACCTGATTCCGCTGTTGCAGGAGGCGGGCGCGGAGGGGATCATCGAGTATGCGCTGAACAAAGTGGTGTGATGGGCTGGTGATCGGGGGCGCACCCCGTGAGCAAAAGAAGGTAAGAAGGTGAGAGGGTGAGAAAGTTGGATTGGCCGCAGGCCGAATGGTCACGCGATCACTATTCCAACCTTCTCACCTTCAAACCCTCTCACCCTCTTGATGAGAAGACACTGCATCCGGACTGATTCAGGGCAAGAAAAGATCGCGACGGGGGAGGGTATGGCACGGAAGGCCAGGGTCGAGCGGAAGACATCGGAGACGAACATCCGGATCCTCCTGGATCTCGACGGGACGGGGAAAGGCAGGATCGACACGACGATCCCCTTCCTGGACCACATGCTGACGCTCACAGCCCGTCACGGCCTCTTCGACCTCACAGTGAAGGGCAGCGGGGACACGGACGTCGATGACCATCACCTGGTGGAGGACATCGGCATCTGCCTGGGCCGGGCCTTCAGGGAGGCCCTTGCCGGGAAGCAGGGGATCAGCCGGTACGGCTCCGCCACGGTCCCCATGGACGAGAGCCTTGCCTCGGTCCACCTGGATATCTCCGGCCGGTCGTGCCTGGCTTACGACGCCCGTTTCGGTACGCGCCGGATCAAGACATTCGACCTGGCGCTGATCCGTGAATTCTTCCACGCCTTTGCCGACGCGGGCGGAATCACCTTGCACGTCAGGGTCCTGTATGGTAAGAACAACCATCACATGGCGGAGGCGATCTTCAAGGCCTTTGCCCGCGCCCTGCGCGAAGCGGTCGCAGTGAACACCCGTATCCGCGGGGTCCTCTCCACGAAAGGGACCCTTTGATTTGATTCCAGATCCGGCGACAGCCGCCTTTCCGTTCTTTGTGTTTCCGGCCAGGCAGCGTCCTCATTTCACCCGGGCGGGGGGCAGAGTGAAACCCTTTTCGAAATCCGTTATGGCCCATCTGGCGGCGTTCTGCGCGGTGCTGCCTCTCCTGGCCGGTTGTGCCTCGAGCACGCCGGTGCGCACGGCCGCGTCCTCGAAGGAGCCTGTCGTGCTCAAGAGGGTCGCCGTCGTGCCCTTCGAGAAACTCACCTCGGACGATGCGAGCCGCATGGCCCGCTGTCCGGTCAGCGGTACCGTTTTCACGACCTGTGATGTGCCGCAGAATGCCGATTTGACCGTCCAGGAATTCTTTCTGGAAAGGCTGGAAAAGTCGGGCAGGTACTCCGTCATTCCTCCTTACCAGAGCGATACCGTATACCGGAAGGTGAAGGTCGACAGCCCCAAGGCTCCAGCGGCGCAGCAGCTGCGGGAGACCGGAAAGGCCCTCGAAGTCGACGGGGTCGTGGCCGGCTACGTGGCCTGCTTCCGGGAGCGTGTAGGGTACAAGTACTCGGCTGAGCGGCCCGCGTCGGTCGCCCTCGGCATCTACCTGATTCGCGTCAGTGACGGCGAGCTGGTCTGGGGGAGCGTCTACGAGAAGACGCAGCAGTCGCTCTCCGAGAACATCCTGCAGGCCTCGACCTTCTTCGGCAGGGGGCTGAAGTGGGTGACGGCCGGGGAGCTGGCCGAAGACGGCGTCGACGAGATGCTGAAAACCTTCCCCGGGTACCGGTAGGCGGCCCGACCGGGCGGGGACTGGATTTTGTATGAGTCAGAACCGGGCTCCCGGTTCCGGAGTCGCATTCCTTGATCATCATTCCAGCCATTGACATCCGCGGCGGCAGGTGCGTACGGCTCCTCCAGGGGGATTTCCGGCGCGAGACCGTCTACAGCGGCGATCCCGTGGAGGTGGCGCGCCGGTGGGCCGGTGCGGGAGCCGAGCGGATCCACATCGTCGATCTCGACGGCTCCCGCGAGGGGCGCCCCGTCAACGACGCCGTCATCCGTCGCATCCTTTCCGCCATCGACGTGCCCGTCGAGCTGGGGGGCGGCATCCGGGACCTTGCCACGGTGGACACCTACCTCGGCCTGGGTGTCCGCTGGGTCATTCTGGGCACGGCGGCGCTCAAGAACCGCGGGTTTGTCGTCGAGGCCTGCCGGCGCCACCCGGGACGGGTGATCCTGGGCATCGACGCGAAGGACGGGAAGGTCGCCGTCGAGGGATGGACGGAGGCCACGGGGGCGGACGCGCTCGAGGTCGCGAAACGCTACGAGGGACTCGGGCTCGCGGCGCTGGTCTACACGGATATCAGCCGCGACGGCATGGAGACGGGCGTCAATGTGCCCGCCACCGAGCGCCTGGCCCGGTCCGCGGGGATCCCCGTCATCGCCTCGGGCGGCGTTGCCGGGATCGGGGACATCGAACGGCTGCTGACCGTGGCGGCCTCCGGCATTCTCGGTGTGATCACGGGCAAGGCCCTCTACACGGGCGCGTTGGACCTTGCGGAGGCCATCGCACGGACGAAAGAAGAGGGTAAGAGGGTAAATAGGGTTGAATTGCCTGGTGACATGAATCCGGCTGGAAGCTGACCCAACCGTCTTTCCCTCTCACCCTGTCCACTTCGCGCCCGGGGTATGGACGGGCGCGGGAGCCGCGGAGCAGGCACATGGAAAAGAACTCTTCCGAACGGAAACAGGGGGTGAAGAGATGAGCGACTGTATCTTCTGCAAGATCGTCAAAGGGGAGATCCCCTGCAGCAAGGTCATGGAAACGGACCGGATCCTCGCCTTCAACGACATCCACCCGGTTGCGCCCGTCCACGTCCTCATTGTCCCGAAGGAACACGTCGCGACCTTCAACGACGTCGGGGAGAGCCGGGGGGAGGTGCTGGCCGAGATGTACCGGGCCGCGCAGACGATCGCCCGGGAAAAAGGGATCGCCGAGACGGGGTACCGGGTCACCGTCAACGTCAACCCCGACGGGGGACAGATCATCTTCCACCTCCACATGCACGTTTTCGGGGGCCGGAAACTCACGGATGCCATGGGCTGAAAAGAGCTTTCCCGTTGACTCACCGGGGCAAACCTGATAGGGATTTTGCGGCCGCGGGGCGGGTGGACACAGGGCATCAACATCTTCGGGGAGGATGGACATGAATAAAAAAAGACTGGTCATCTGGTTTGACGAGCTTCAGCTGAAAGACATACCCGAGGTGGGGGGGAAGAACGCCTCGCTCGGCGAGATGAGGCAGAACCTGCAGAAAAAGGGGGTCAACATCCCCGACGGGTATGCCGTCACGGCCCACGCGTACCGGTACCTGATCGAATCGGCCGGGATCTGGGACAAGATCAAGGAGATCCTGAAGGATCTGGACACCCACGACATCCGAAACCTCAGCGCCCGGGGCAGGAAGGTGCGCAGCCTGATCTACAACGCGAAAATGCCCGGGGATCTCCGGGATGAGATCGTCAAGGCCTACAGGCGGCTCTGCGAGGAGTACGGCGAGAACACCGACGTAGCCGTCCGAAGCTCCGCAACGGCGGAGGACCTCCCCGACGCGAGCTTTGCGGGCCAGCAGGAGACCTTCCTGAACATCCGGGGCGAGGAGGCCCTCATCGACGCCTGCAAGCGCTGCTTCGCCTCCCTCTTCACGGACCGCGCCATCTCCTACCGCTTCGACAAGGGCTTTGACCACGAGAGCGTGTTCCTCTCTATCGGCGTTCAGAAGATGGTCCGTTCCGACATCGGCGCCTCGGGTGTCATCTTCTCCATCGACACCGAGAGCGGCTTCAAGAATGCCGTGCTCATCACGTCGTCCTACGGTCTCGGCGAGACGGTCGTCCAGGGGACCGTCAACCCCGACGAGTTCTACGTCTTCAAGCCGACGCTCAGACAGGGCTTCCGGCCCATCGTCCAGAAGAAGCTCGGGACGAAGGAGATCAAGATGATCTACTCGAGGAAGAAGGGCCTCGAATCGACGGAGATCAAGCCCGTCCCCCGTGCGCAGCGCGACGTCTTCAGCATCAGCGACGACGAGATCATCACGCTGGCCCAGTGGGCATGCATCATCGAGGACCACTACTCCGCCGAGGCCGGCTACTTCAAGCCCATGGACATCGAGTGGGGCCGCGACGGCGTGACCGGGGAGCTCTTCATCCTCCAGGCCCGGCCCGAGACCGTTCAGTCCCAGAAGGACGCCAACGTCCTTGAGAGCTACGTGTTGCTCGAGCAGAGGAAACCGCTCGTAACGGGCACGGCCGTAGGTTCCAAGATCGGCTCCGGCCGCGTCAACGTCATCCACTCCGTGGCGGACATCAAGAACTTCAGGAAGGGCGAGGTGCTGGTGACGGACATGACCGACCCGGACTGGGAGCCCATCATGAAGATTGCCGCCGCCATCGTGACCAACAAGGGTGGTCGGACCTGCCACGCGGCCATCGTGAGCCGCGAGCTCGGCGTTCCCTGCATCGTCGGGACCGGCCGGGGCACCGAGGCCCTGAAGAAGTCCGTGGAGGCCACCGTTTCCTGCGCCGAGGGCGAGACGGGCAACGTCTATGACGGCCTGCTGAAATACGATGTGCGGCGCGTCAACCTCCAGAACCTACAGCGGCCCAGGACGAAGATCATGATGAACGTGGGCAATCCCGAAAACGCCTTCGACATCGCCAACATCCCCAACGACGGCGTCGGCCTTGCGCGGCTCGAGTTCATCATCAATCAGTACGTCCGCATCCACCCGATGGCGCTGGTGCAGTTCGAGAAGGTGAAGGACCGGAAGGTCCGCAGGGAAATCGAGGCGCTCACGAAGGGCTACGAGAACCGCACGGACTTTTTCGTCGACAAGCTCGCCCAGGGCATCGCGAAGATCGCCGCGGCCTTCTACCCCAACGACGTCATCACCCGCATGAGCGACTTCAAGAGCAACGAGTATGCGAACCTCATCGGCGGCAAGTACTTCGAGCCCGTCGAGGAGAACCCGATGATCGGCTGGCGCGGCGCCTCCCGGTACTACGACGACAAGTATCGCGACGGCTTCGCGCTGGAGTGCCGGGCCATCAAGAAGGTCCGCGGCGAGATGGGCCTCAAGAACGTCAAGCCCATGATCCCCTTCTGCCGGACCGTGGAGGAAGGCAAGCGGGTGATCGAGGTCATGCGCGACAACGGGATCGTGCAGGGCGAGGACGGTCTGGAGATCTACATGATGGTGGAGATCCCGAGCAACGTGATCCTCGTGGAGGAGTTCGCGAAGATCTTTGACGGCTTCTCCATCGGCTCCAACGATCTCACGCAGCTCACCCTCGGCCTCGACCGCGACTCGGCGCAGGTGTCCCACATCTTCAACGAACGCAACCAGGCCGTGCTGACGCTGGTGCGGGACGTCATCACGAAAGCCCGGAAGCTGGGGAAGAAGATCGGCATCTGCGGGCAGGCGCCCAGCGATTACCCCGAGTTCGCCCGGTTCATCGTCGAGTGCGGGATCGACAGCATGTCGCTCAACGCCGACACGGTGATCAAAACCACGCTCGACATCATCGAGACGGAGAAGAATCTGGGGAAATGACAAGGGCAGGCTAAGGGCAAAAGGCTGAAGGCGAAGGGCAGGACGCAACTCGGATCAATTCAGGTCGAGACCTTTATAGTAGTGGAGGAGGATCTCCCGGTAGGGGGATCCTCCTTCTGCCATCATGCGGGCCCCCCACTGGCTCAACCCCACCCCGTGGCCGGAACCCCGGCCTTCGAAGCGGATTCCCGGTCCGATGCTCCCGGCCGTGAAGAGGGTGCTTTTGATCAGGGCCGGATCCGTCGAGGTGCGGAACTGGTTTCCGCTGAGAATGGTCGTTCCCGAGCTGTGATCGATCCTGACTTTCGTGACGCGGCCCGAGGGGCTGACCGATGAAAGCTCAACGCCGCGGATCTCGCCGACCTTGAATCCATTGCGGTTCAGGGCATCCCGGATCTGCGCGTAGGTGAGGAATGCCGTCCAGGACGACCCGGGGGCACGGGCGCTGGGCTCGTCGGGGATGGACAGCAGGTAGGGGATGGCAACCCTCCATACGTGGCGGGCATCTTCCGTCACCCCGCCGCTGTTGGCGTGAAAGTACGTCAGGGCGGGCCGGCCGCCATGGGCAAGGAACCGGCCCCGCGTGGCGTCGACGGCCCGGCGGGTCCGATCCGTTTCCGCGGGGACCCCGCCGTACACCTGGGAGGAGGTGGTGGCGCAGATGTCGTAGTCGCGGGCGGCGTTGGCTTCCTTCTGGTATCGGGCAAACGTCCTCGACACCACGGCCTGTGCCTTCAGGGCCTCGTCGGGCCATGCCGGGGGCATTTCCTTCGGGACGACACCGTACAGGTACTCTTCCAGATCGACGAGGTTGTGGGCGGCAAGCCGCCCCTGGCCGGATGCCGCGATCCGCCACGTCCCTCGGTAGAGGGTCCCATTGACGCGCAGCATGCCGCCCTTCCCCGCCGAGAGGAGGCATTCCGCGAGGGGGTAGGGCTGCCCGCCGATGAACAGGAGCCCGCCGTCGAAACGGAGTCGCGTTTCCTGCCGGGGGGCGATCGTGGAGAGAACCCCGCCGCCCGAAGGGTTTCGAACCTCGATGCGCGAAGAGGAAGCCACGCGGATCTCCCCGGCATTTTCCAGGACGAGAACCCGGATCGCGTTGCCGCGTTCCCGGCGGGCCGCCTGTTCGCGGGCTTTCCGGTCGGCCTCGCCGGGCGGGTGGTCGCTGGCATCCCGCATGAAGGCGGCCACGTCGCGCCGGCTCCCGAAAGGGAATTTCGCGAGGTAAAGCCCGAAGAGACGGGAGGCCTCCCGGTAGCGTTCCCTCTCGTATTCCACCCTGGCGGATTCGAAGATGGCGTCGGCCTCGTAGACCGAACCGCGGCATCTCTCGCGGACCTGGCCGTAAAGCGCCAGCGCGGTCTCGGGGTCCTTCAGGAAGGCGCTGTGAATGGCGGCCGACATCATCAGCGCCTTCGCCCGATGATCGCCGGCCCCGGGCTGCTCCAGGACGTCCTGGTAATCGGCAAGGGCCTCGAGGTACTCCCCGCGGCTGAAATGGGTCTCTGCCTCGCGGAGTTTCCTCGCCGTCTCGTCGGCGGAAAATGCCGGCCCTGCGAAGGGAAGGCAGCAGAGCAGGAACAGCCCGGCGAAGAAGAGGGCCTTGGAATCCCGCGGCTGGACAACCCCGGGAGGCATTGCAGAGCGTCTTGCTGCTGTTCCGTTTCCCAGCTTCTTACCTACTGACCTTCCGGACTTCTTCCTGACATTGGTGTGTCGGAGCAGGCTGTAAGCCGAGTCCTGTTCCCCCCTTCGGTCACCCTCCGGGGAGCGATGATCATTACTCTGGGGCGGCAGTTGCCTGACGCCTCAAGCGACCTACCCGGGAGCTCGGGCGGGCCGCCCTCGAGCGCTCCCCTATGCGGTCTTGCTCCGGATGGG
The DNA here is from genome assembly GCA_012728915.1 of Deltaproteobacteria bacterium. GTDB lineage: Bacteria > Desulfobacterota > Syntrophia > Syntrophales > UBA2192 > UBA2192. The sequence continues at coordinate 47,784 of JAAYEC010000003.1, forward strand.
GTTTGCCTAGCTTCCCCGGTCACCCGGGGAACTGGTGAGCTCTTACCTCGCCTTTTCACCCTTACCCCTCGACAAGCTCGGGGCGGTATGTTTTCTGTGGCACTTTCCCTGGGGTCGCCCCCGGTCGCTGTTAGCGACCATCCTGCCCTGTGGAGCTCGGACTTTCCTCCGGCCCGGTGAGGGGCCCGCGATCATCCCGCCTGCTCCGACACGCCCTATTCTCCGATGGCGCCAACGAATTTGCAATGATTATTTGGAGTTGTCGGCGCAAGACAGCCGTGTGCATTCGATGACGGCGTGCCTCAACGATCGTTTCGCTTTCCGTTCTTCCCGACTTTCCATCTTCCTAGGTGCCGCTTTTCCCGAGCGCCTCGTCGAGCGCCTCGTTGGCAAGCCGGTCGGCCAGCACGTTTTCGCTGCGGCGGACATGCTCCACGCGCCATGTGTCGAACCGTGAAAGCAGGGCCCGCGCGTCTGCCATGAGGGGCTGAAGGTCGGGCTTCTTGACGCGATAGATTCCCTGCAGCTGGCGCACGAGGAGCTCGGAGTCCATGAAGACGGAGATCGAGCGGCAGCCCTGCTTGAGGGCTTCCTCGAGCCCCAGGAGCAGGGCGCGATACTCGGCGATGTTGTTGGTGCAGTGGCCCAGAAACTTCTTTGCCCGGGCGATCTCCCGTCCGTCGACGGACAGGAGGACGGCGCCGGCCCCCCCGAAGCCGGGATTGCCGCGGCAGGCCCCGTCGGTGAAGAGAAGGAGGGTCTTATTCTCCATTGGCGCCTTCTTCCCAATACAGGATCCGGTTGCAGTTCGGGCAGCACAGGATCTGCTCAGAACGTTGAAGCTCGTTGTAGAGCTGAGGCGGGATGTTCATGTTGCAGCCGCTGCAGATCCCCTTTCGTGCGGCCACAATGGCGATTCCGTTCCGCCGGACCTTGATCATTTCGTACCGGCGGCGCAGGCTGGGCTCCAGATTCCCGATGAGGGCGTCGAACCGCGCCTTTTGCTCCTGCAGGGCCCCGTCGAGGGAGGCCATGTCTTCGTCGATTTTTTTCCGCTCCGCCTCGAACGTCGCGCGGACCTGCTCGAATTCCCTCTCGTGGACCCTGAGGGCCCCCCGCCTCTCGTCGATGCGGTCATAGAGGACCAGGATTTCCTCCTCGATCCTTCCATTTGCCTGTTCGAGGGTTTCGATCTCCGTGAGCATCGCCTGGTATTCCTTGTTGGTCTTGACCTCGAGGAGACGTTCCTTCGCTTTCCGGAGCCTGTCCTGGCCCGTTTTCAGCTCCGATTCCCTTTCCCGGTGCAGCTTGTTGAGCCCCTCGAGCCCCGTTCGCTCTTCCTCGATCCGTTCCTTGCTGAGCCGGAACGACTGATCGAGTTCGGCGGCTTTCTCGGGAAGGGTTTGCTTTCGGTTGTTCAGGGTTCGGACGTTCTGGTCGATTTTCTGGATGTCGACAAGCAGGGTGATCTGGTCTTTCAATCTCGTTCTCCCGCGTTTCCGTGATGTGAGGCCGAACAGGCCGGTTGGCCGGAATAAAAAAAATGCACCGGCTTCGGTGCATCGTTCAGGGGTATCCCGCTGTCGGGCGTGGCTGCGCATCCCGTGTGTATTGAGTGACTTGCGACGGCTCTGTCCAAGGCTCCGCTCCGCTTTCTGCAGGGGCCTGCGTGCCGGTCCCTGTGAAATGGTGGGCCCACCTGGGTTCGAACCAGGGACCTGCCGGTTATGAGCCGGTGGCTCTGCCAATTGAGCTATGGGCCCCGTAAAAGAAAAATATTATAGAAATCGTATACCTACATTCATTCGGCTGTTTTGTCAAGCCTTTATTTCACGGCCGACTTCAATTCCCGGCGGCGCGAGGGGTTCCTCAGGTTCTTGAGGACGTTTTCCTCGATCTGTCGGGCCCGTTCGACATTGATGTCGACGTTCTCGATGACGGCCCCCTCGAGCATCAAGTCCACACGCTCGCCGATGCCGAACCGCATGCGCAGGACCTTCTCTTCCCTCGGAGTCAGGGTGGAGAGAATCTTTCGGGTCTGTTCCGCGAGGTCCATGCTGATGGCCGCCTCGGAAGGCGACATGATCTTCTTGTCCTCGATGAAGTCGCCCAGGTGGCTGTCCTCCTCCTCGCCGATCGGCGTTTCGAGGGATATGGGCTCCTTGGCGATCTTGAGCACTTTCCGCACCTTCTCGAGGGGGAACTCCATCTTGTCAGCGATCTCCTCGGGGGAGGGCTCGCGGCCGAGCTCCTGCACGAGGTAGCGGGACGTGCGGATCAGCTTGTTGATCGTCTCGATCATGTGCACGGGGATGCGGATCGTGCGCGCCTGGTCCGCAATCGCACGGGTGATGGCCTGGCGGATCCACCAGGTGGCGTAGGTGGAAAACTTGTAGCCCCTCTGGTACTCGAACTTGTCGACGGCCTTCATGAGGCCGATGTTGCCCTCCTGGATGAGGTCCAGGAACTGGAGCCCCCGGTTCGTGTATTTCTTGGCGATGCTCACGACGAGACGCAGGTTGGCCTCGACGAGCTTGCGCTTTGCGGATCCGGCCTTCTTCTCGCCCGCCTCGATGATCTCGACGATTTTCCGGAGATCGGCGGCGGTCAGCCCCGTCTCGCCCTGGATCCGTTTCAGGGACTTCCGGGCCTCCTTCAGGCGCTCCTCGTATTCCTTGAGCCGTACGGCGGAAATGCGAAGCTCCTTCGTGACCTTTCGCTCGTCCTGCTTGCTCTTGCGCATCTGCGCGAAGGTGCTGTCGAGAGACTTCAGGGGCCGCTTCGTCTTCATGCGGATGAGCCGGATCGCGGCCTCGGCGGCGTCGACCTCGGAGCGGTAGTCCTTGAGCCTCGAGGCCATCCGCTGGATCCGCTTCTTGCTCAGGTTGATCTCCCTGCAGGCCTTCACGATATTCCTGTCGTTCCTCACGATCCTGGTTTCCAGGTCCCTGCGGTCGTTCTCGCCGAGGCCTTTCTCCCGCAGCTTCCTGCGAAGGGTTTCGTTGCGGCGGTCGATCTCGGTGACCTTGTCAATGAGTTTGATCACGCGTTCACTGTGGATCTCCTCCTCGACGAACCCGTCCTCGTCCTCGATGTTGTCCACAATGCTCTTGACGCGCAAGTCGCCCTGCTTGAGCTCCCGGCCCATCCCGACGATGTCCTTCACCGAGGTCAGCACGCTGAAGACGGCATCGGTGATCTCCCACTCGCCTTCCTCGATCTTCTTGGCGATCTCCACCTCCTCGTCACGGCTCAGCAGCGACACGAGGCCCATCTCCCGGAGGTACATCTTCACCGGGTCGCCCGTCCGGGCGACGCCGGGCAGCAGGGACAGCAGCTCGTCCTCCTCTTCCTCCTTGGCCTCGGCCGCCTCATCGACCGTTTTCTTGAGAATGATCTTCTCTCCCTTGTCGGTGTCGATGATGTCGATGTTCTTCTCCCCGAAGAGCATGATGATCTCGTCGATCTGGTCCGATGACACGATGTCCGAGGGAAGCATCTCGTTGACGTCATCGTAGGTCAGAAACCCCTTTTCCTCACCGAGCGAGATGAGTTTCTTGACCCCGTCGGACTGGATCTCCTTCGACAGGTGGGTTTGCCCCCGCCGCTGATTATCCTTCACGTTCTTTTTGCTCATGGCGCAATCGTTCCTTTTCGTCTAGAAGGCGTTTGCACAAGTCCTGGTCGCCGGCTTCCTGCGCGCGCAGGAGCCGGACCCGCAGGTCCCGCTGCTTCTCCCGATACCATCGTTGCCGGATCCTGCGCACCGTATCGCCGAAGATACGGTTCCGAAGGGCCTCGTCCGGCGAGCCCGCGGACAGGCTCGACTCGAGCAGCTTCTCCCGGATCGTCTTGTCCTGCACTCGATCGATGAACTCGGCCAGCCGTACGGGCCGTGCACGGCGGCTGTGTTCCACGACCGATTCCCCCAGGCTCTTCAGCGCGTCGCTCGTGAAGCACGCCAGGACGTTGCCCCGTTCGATTTCTCGAGCCCGCTCCGGGTTCTCGATCATCATCCGGATGAGGCTCAGCTCCACGGGGTCGACGATGCCCGTCGCGGGCCGGGACGGGAGCGCCGAGGGACTCCGCTGCGGCGCCACGATGCGGGTCACCTCCTGCCGGAGCAGACCCTCGTCGACGCCGAGACGCTCGGCGACGCGCCGCATGAACTGGCCGCGCTCCGCGGGCTCGGCGATTCCCGCGATGAACGGCAGGGCCGCTTTCAGGGCATCCCGGCGCTCGTCGATGTTGCGGCCCGTTCCGATCACCTCGTCGATGTAGTAATCCACGAGGGGTCTGGCGCGGCGGATCTCGTCGAGGAACGCGTCCTTCCCGTGGCGGGAGACGAACTCGTCGGGGTCTTTCCCGTCGGGGAGCACCACCGCCCTGGCCTTCATGCCCCTCTCCAGGAAGAGGGACATGCTGCGTTCCAAGGCGGACTTTCCGCCCGCGTCGGTGTCGAAGGTGACGGCCACGGAAGCGGTGTATCGCCGGATCAGGTCCACCTGCTCCCGCGTGAGCGCCGTGCCGAGCGTGGCCGCCGCATTCGCGACCCCGGCATTCCACAGGGCCAGCAGGTCGAAGTAGCCTTCGACGATGATCAGGGTTTCGTCCTTCCGGATGGCGTTCTTGGCCCGGGAAAGCCCGTAGAGATGTCTGCCCTTGACGTAAAGGGCTGACTCGGGCGAGTTGAGGTACTTCGGCTCTCCCTCCCCGATGATCCTTCCCCCGAAGGCGATGACGTTGCCGTGGATGTCCTCGATGGGAAACATCAACCGGCCCCGGAAGCGATCGTAAGCGTCACCGTCGCCCCGGGGCACGAGGAGGCCTGCCTGCTCGGCGTGCTTCAGGGCAATCCGTTCCCTTTGCAGGTGGTCCCGCAGGGCTCTCCAGCCCTCCGGCGCGTAACCGAGACGGAACGCGTCGACGACGGCGGGCCGGAGTCCCCTTCTTTCGAGGTAGGCCCGTCCCCCCGAGCCCGCAGCCGTCTGCAGCATTTTGGCGTAGAAGGCGGCGGCCACCCGGTTCACCCGGACCAGGCTTTCCCGTGAATCGTGGCGGGATTTTTCCTCCGGTGTGAAGTCCCGGGCGGGAAGGGCGATGCCCAGTTTCCCGGCCAGGTGACGCACGGCCTCCGGAAACGTCATGTTGTCGATCTTCATCAGGAAGGAGAAGACATTTCCCCCCTCGCCGCAGCCGAAGCAGTGGTAGATCTGTTTCTCCGCATTGACCGTGAACGAGGGGGTCTTCTCCTTGTGGAAGGGGCAGGAGCCGAGGTAGTTCCGGCCCGCCTTCTTCAGCGTGACGTATTCCGAAACCAGATCGACGATGTTGATCCGGTTTCGGACTTCCTCGATCCGGTCCTCGGGAATGTAACCCTTCAAGATTCGGCACCCTTTTTCAAGGCCTCATCCCTAATATAAGGAAGATCGGGAATGTGTAAAGGCTTGATCCGTCTTTTTTTCGGCCGGACAGGGCCTTGCCGCGGGCCGTGACGGCACGGTCATCTCCCCGGAGGGGGGAAGCCGGCTGTCGGCTGCTCAGCCCGTGAGCTTTGCCTTGACCGTGTCGCTCACCAGCTTGCCGTCGGCCTTGCCGGCCACGCGGGGCATGAGAACCTTCATGACCTTCCCCATGTCCCGGGGGCCCGCGGCGCCGGACTCGGCGATGGCCTTGAGGACCTCCGCCTCGACCTCCTCCGCGGTCATCTGTTGGGGCAGGAAGGCCTGGATGACCTTCAGCTCGTACTCTTCCTTGTCGACGAGATCCTGGCGGTTTCCGGCCTTGAACTGCTCGATGGAGTCCCGGCGCTGCTTGACGAGGGAGCCCAGCACCTGCAGGATCTCCTCCTCCTTCAGCTCGCGCCTGGCGTCGATCTCCTTGTTGTGCAGCGACGTCTTGATCATCCGGATCGCACCCAGCTTGATCGAATCCTTCGCCTTTGCCGCTGCAACCATTTCACTGTTGATCTTTTCTTTCAGGCTCATGGACCCCCCCATCGTTCGATTGGTTTCGGTCAGGGACCCGCCGCAGGGGCGGACATGCGAAAGCAAGCGCGGCCCCGGCCATGGCGGCGGAGGCTGTTTTGATCTTTAAAATTTTTCTTCTTATAGGATAACCGGATAATTTGTCAATGAAATTTTCGGAAACGGAAAGGGCCCGGATCGGCGATCCGGGCCCCGGGAACGTGCGGGTTCAAAGAGGGCTACTTGTCCTCCTCGTCGTCGTAGAGGTCGTCCTTCGGGGTTTCCGCGCCGGCCGGCACCTCCGCCTCGAGCGAGCGGCTGATGCCGCGGGCCAGCAGGGCGGAGATCCCGAACAGCAGGATCACGGACGCGATGATGATGATGACGATCGTCGACGTCCAGCCCTTGACTTCCTGGTTGATCTTCTCCGCCGTGGCCGTCGCCATCTCCTGGAACTTCGCGATGTCGACGCCCATTCCGATCCAGCCGAAGCCGGCCGGTTCGGGGTAGGTCTTGCTGTAGAACTTGATGGGCGCGTAGGCGACGAACTTCTCATGGCCGGCGAACTTGTAATTCTTGATCCCGGCCTTGCCGGCGGCCGCTTCCTTGGCGACTTCGGCGAGGCCCGCATCCATGAACCCGAGCTGGTTGAGGTTCAGGACCTCCTTGCCTTCTTTCGTCAGGGTTTCAGCCGTGTCCTTCGTCAGCGGCTGCACGGCCGTCCCGTCGGGGTTCAGGCCCGCGATGTGGTAGTCGTTGGGGTGCGAGATGATGAAGCCCTTGTTGTCCACCATGTAGGCGTAATTGCCCGTCGAGGCATCGGCCTCATAGACGTAGTCGGCCTGCGTCGGAATCACGTGGTCCGTGAAGGCCGCCAGGTGACGATAGTCGAGGCTCAGTACCACGACGCCCGAGAGGCCCCCCTTGTCGAAAATCGGGGTGGCATAACGAACGAGCCCCGAAAACCTCTTCCCCTTTTCGAACTCCTGCTTCGTCACATACCAGCCGGTCACGTGAGAGACATAGACCTCACCCTTGCCGAGTCCGACGGCCTTCGAAAAGTAATCCTCGGACTTGTAGGTCGTGCCGGCGGGTGCTGCCACGTTTTTCAGCTGGTTCTTCCCTGCAACGGCGCCGTTCGCGATCCGCACGATCTCGTTGCCGGACCGGTCAATCAAGGACATCTCCGAGTAGAGCGGCGCTGCCACCTTCTGAATTTTGCCGTCTCTGTCCTTCACCCAGAGATTCCGTTTCTTCTGATCCACGAAGGCCTTGTAGGCGGCCTCCGTGCCCGGGAGGATGGAGGCGACGAGGACGTCATTCTCCCTCTCACGGAGGAAATTGGCCACTTCCTCCGCCGTGTTGATCGCCCGGATTTTGATCTCTTCCTGGGATTTCAGGTCCAGAACGGTGGTTGCGCGCTCTCTCGCGGTATCCCCAACCTTGAAGATGCCGTTGGCAATCAGGAACGCCATGAGAGACAGGGGAATGACGATAAGCAGGAAGAAAATCCTTCCGATAGAGAAGAACTGCTTATCTTTCTTAGTCTCTGCCATTATCTTTTCCCCCTATTCTGTTGGATTTTTTCGGAGCGGATCTTACTTCAGGATCATCGCCGCGTAGGGGTTCGCATAGAGAATGACAAGACCGATAACGAGTGCGTAAATGACGCAGGATTCCGCCATGGCCATGCCGACGAGCATGGTCGTCATGATTTTGCCCTGTACGCCGGGGTTGCGGCCGACCGCCATACAGGCGCCGTTGGCGGCATTGCCGATGCCCGCGCCGGCACCGATCGCACCGAGGCCGACACCGATACCGGCTGCCAGCATGGCGCCGACGGCAAAGAACACCTTGTTATAGCCGTCTCCGGAGGGAAGAGCCTCCGCCGCGAAGACCACGGGGGCGGACACCAGAAGGGTGAACAGTGCTGAACAAATGGTTAAGAACGTCTTCTTGAACATAACCTCTTTCTCCTTTCATCGTATATTGATGCTGGTAATTTTGTCCCCTGAGTAGCACAAGCGGCTCTCGAGTAAAAGGGAAATCTGCTCAAAACGGCGAAAGAATCTGCAACCGATATGCCACGGGGTCCGCGAGGATTGAATTTCTCCCAACCTGTTGAAATCAAATGATTTGCCGTAACGGAGCGCCCGGGGGAAATGCCGGCCGCCGCCCCGTTCGTTTAACGTTTCTTTCAATTCCCGGCTGAAATTGAACGAATCGTGGAATGACGCCCGGCAGAACGCCTATGGCGAATGGCGCCAGGCAAAAACCGTGACGGCGCGGCGGACGTTTTCTGTCTTTCCTGCCTTGCGCCCTTCGCCCCGGGTCATGCGCCAGCCATATATTTTTATTGAAATATTCCGCCCGGGACGGTAGTATCGGGCGACTGTCGGTCCGGCAGGGCGCCGCGGCGGGCGGCCCCTGATTACGGGCCGGACTCGGTCTTCGAGGGGAGGGAGGTCTGCGATGCAGGAGCTATTAACGGCCGTTACCTATGTCGTTGCCTGGCTGGTTCTCGAAAAGGTCATCGGCATCGAGAGCGGCCTCATCAAGCTGATCATCTCGCTGGCGCTGGCCATTGCCGTGTACGTGGCCTGCTGGTACGAGGAGAAAAGGAGAAAGAAGGCAGGACAAGAGGACGAAGAGTCGTGACGGTGCCCCGGACCGACAAGAAGAAGCGCGACCGCCCGGCCAGGAACCGGACGGGCCTCTCCATCGAGAGCATTCTCGAAGGGTCTCCCATTCCCACCTTTGTCATCGACCGCAATCACAAGATCATTCTCTGGAACAAGGCCTGTGCGGAGCTGACGGGATATCACGCCCGGAACATGATCGGCACGGGTGATCACCACAAGCCTCTCTACCCCGAAAAAAGGCCCCTCATCGCGGATCTCATCGTGGATCAGGACCTGGAGGCGCTCGAGCGGTACTACGGGACCAAGCAAATCCAGAAGTCCTCCGTCATCGAGGGGGCCTACGAGGCAACGGATTTCTTCGAGAACCTCGGCGGGAAACCCCGCTACCTGTACTTCCTGGCCGCCCCGGTCTATGACGACGACGGGGAGGTGATCGCGGCCATTGAAACCCTGCAGGACGTCACGCGGGAGCGGGAACTGGCTCGCCACCTCCGGGAGAACGCCGAAACGCTCCGCCGGGAACTCGACGAGAATATCCGCCTGCGCAAGACGATCGAGGGGATCATCGAGGGTTCCCCCATCCCGACCTTCGTCATCGACCGCAACCACCGGATCCTTCTCTGGAACCGGGCCTTCACGGAGATGAGCGGCTTCGACGGCCACAGGATGATCGGGACGAAGAAACAGTGGATGCCCTTTTATCCCGAGAAGCGCCCCGTCATCGCCGACCTGATCGTGGACGGCGACGCCGACGGTCTCGAGGCGTTCTACGGGAAGAAGAAGGTGCAGAAGTCTTCCGTCATCGAGGGGGCCTACGAGGCGTCGGACTTCTACGAGAACATCGGGGGCCGGAGCCGCCACCTCTACTTCCTGGCCGCCCCGATCCGCAACGAGAAGGGCGAGATCATCGCGGCCGTTGAGACCCTCCAGGACGTGACCCGCGAGCGCGAACTCGGGCGCTCTCTCAAGGAGCAGACCGAGACGCTCAGGCGGGAACTCGAGGCGAACATCCGCCTGCGCAAGACGATCGAGGGGATCAGCGAGGGCTCGCCCATCCCGACCTTCGTCATCGACCGCGACCATCGGATCATCCTCTGGAACCGGGCCCTCACGGAGATGAGCGGGTTCCCGGGCGAGGCGATGATCGGCACGGACAACCAGTGGATTCCCTTCTATCCCGAAAAGCGTCCCGTCATCGCCGATCTCATCATGGACGGCGACCTGGGCGGGCTGGAGAGATTCTACGGGAAGAAGAAGGTGCAGAAGTCCTCCGTTATCGAGGGGGCCTACGAGGCGATGGACTTCTACGAGAACCTCGGTGGGAAGAGGCGCCACCTCTACTTCCTGGCCGCCCCGATCCTCGACGAGAAGGGCGAGGTGATCGCGGCGATCGAGACCCTGCAGGACGTGACCCGCGAGCGCGAGATGGAGCTGAGCCTCAAGGAATACGCCGAGACGATGAAGAACGAACTGGAGGAGAACATCTGCCTCCGGAAGAACATGGAGGAGCTCTTCAACTTTCACCAATCCGTGCTCGACGCATCGCCCGACCTCATCCTCGTTCTGGATTCCGACGGGACCCTCCGCTACATGAGCCGCGACATCGATCCCGAGGGGGGGCTCACGGCCGGCAATCTCAAGGGGAAGCATTTCTCCGAATTCGTGGCCCCGCAGAGGCGGGAATTCCTCGAGGAGCGCTGGGCGGAGATCCGCCGGGGCGTCTTCACGCCCTTCGAGATCGAGATGGCCGAGAAGGACGGATCGAAACGCAGCCTGCTGCTGACGGCGCGGCCCATCAAGGGGACGGACCGGTTCCTGGTACTGCAGCGCGACATCACCGAGTTCAAGGAACTTGAGAACCGCTACTACGAGAGCCAGAAACTGGCCGCGGTGGGCCAGCTCTCGGCGGGCATCGCCCACGAGGTGCGCAACCCCCTGTCATCCATCAAGATGAGCCTGCAGATCCTCGAGAAGCGGATGAACCCCGAGGGCAACGACCTGAAACGCTTTCACATCGCCCGCAAGGAGGTGGAACACCTTGAGAAGCTCGTGAGTGACATCCTCGTCTTCGCGCGGCCCACGGAGCCGGACGCCCATCCGTCCGATCTGAACATGTGCGTCGAATCGTCTCTCGCCATGGCGGAGCGCGGGGTGGAGGAAAAGAGCATCCGGGTCCAGACCCGGTTCGACGACCGGATTCCGCCCGTGTCCTTCGATGCGGCCATGCTCCAGCAGGCCTTCCTGAACATCTACCTGAACGCCGTCGACGCCATGGCCGAAGGGGGGACCCTGGCGATCCGGACGCGACTCGAGGAGACGAAAGGGGAAGCGGTTGTCGAGATCGAGGACAACGGAAACGGGATCGACGAGGAGTCCCTCACGCACGTGTTCAACCCGTTCTTCACGACGAAGAAGTACGGAACGGGACTGGGACTGTCGCAGGTCAAGAAGATCATCGACCAGCACAGGGGCTCGATCGAGATCCTGTCGCGCAGGGGCGAGGGGACATGCGTGATCATCGCGCTGCCGCTGCACCGGGCGTGAGGGACGGGAGGGGGTAGGTTCGGTATGGCCAAGATACTCGTCATCGACGATGACCGCTCCATCTGCGAGACGCTCGAGCTCTACCTCACCGAGGAGGGCTACGAGGTTCACACGGCCCTGACGGGGACCGACGGCCTCAACAAGTTCGTCCAGGTCCAGCCCGACCTCGTCATCCTCGATATCCGCCTTCCCGACATCGACGGGTTCACCGTCCTGGAGGAGATCCGAGAGGACGACGAGGACGCGAAGGTCATCATGATCACGGCCTTCCACGACATGGAGACGACGATCCGCGCCATGAAGGCGGGAGCGTACGACTACATCCACAAGCCCATCAACATCGACGAACTCGAGGTCTCCCTGCAGAAGGCCCTGAAGACCCTCGAGACGGAGAAGAAGATCGGCGGTCTGCTCACGGAGTCTTCCCGCGACTACAAGGTCGGGGACATCATCGGCGCCACGCGGGCCATGCGGGAGATCTTCAAGACGATCGGCGTCGTCTCCCAGAGCCGGGCCACCGTGCTCATCCAGGGGGAGAGCGGCACGGGGAAGGAACTCATCGCCAAGGTCATCCACAACAACACGGCCAAAAACGAACCGTACATCGCCGTCAACTGTTCGGCCATCGTGGAGACGCTCCTCGAATCGGAGCTCTTCGGGCACGAGAAGGGTTCCTTCACGGGAGCGATCGGCCGGAAGCTGGGCAAATTCGAGCTGGCCGGCACGGGGACGGTGTTTCTCGACGAGATCAGCGAGATGTCCGTGAACCTCCAGGCAAAGCTGCTGCGGGTCCTGCAGGAGATGGAGTTCGAGCGTGTCGGGGGCAAGGACCGCGTCAAGGTCCGCGCCCGGATCATCGCGGCCACGAACCGCGATCTCAGGATGCTGGTCAAAGAAGGGAAGTTCCGCGACGACCTCTACTACCGCCTCAACATCGTGACGATCACCCTGCCGCCGCTGCGGGAGAGGCGCGAGGACATCCCCGTGCTGGTGGACTTTCTCGTCAAGAAGATCAACAAGGACCTTCACAAGAACATCGCCGGCGTGTCCAAGGAGATGATGGAAATCTTCCTGCAGTACCGGTGGCCCGGCAACATCCGGGAGCTCGAGAATCTGCTGGTGCGCGCCTCCGTCATCGCCCGGGGCCAGATCCTGGGAAAGGTGGACTTTCCCGACCTGCTCGGCGGGGCCTCGGTCGAGGCGCCGGGCGGGGAGGGGGGGGAGGCAAAGCCCGGCATGGACGCTTCGGGGCGGCTTCTCACGCTCGACGAGGTGGAGGAGCGCCAGATCCGCCTGGTCATCACGAAAATCGGCCGTAACAAGGGGGAGATCTGCGAAGCCCTCGGCATCTCACGCCCCACGCTGGAGCGCAAGCTGGAGAAGTACGGGATCACGTTTGAATAATGGGCGAAAGGCAAAGGCTAAAGGTTTTTCGGCCCTTTCGCCATGAGCCATCTGACATGAAGGTCGTCTCAGCCGAGTTCATCAAGAGCGCCGTCAGGCCGGAGCAGTACCCGAAGACGGGCCTCCCCGAGATCGCCTTTGCGGGGCGCTCCAACGTGGGCAAATCCTCCCTGATCAACGCCCTGGTGGGCCGAAGGAAGCTTGCCCAGACGAGCGCGACCCCCGGCAAGACGCGGCTCGTTAATTTCTTCTCCGTCAACGGCAGGCTCTGCTTTGTCGATCTTCCCGGGTACGGTTTCGCCCGGGTATCCCGTGCCGAGAAAGAAAGCTGGGGCCCCATGGTCGAGACCTACCTCCGGGACAGCGTCCAGTTGCGCCTGGTGATCTCCATCCTTGACGTCCGCCATGACCCGACCTCACAGGACCGCGACCTGATCGAATGGCTCCGGCATTACGGGCGAAGGCATGTGATCGTCCTGACAAAATCGGACAAGCTCTCCCGCGGAGAATCCATGAAGCGGCGCCGGCAGATCGCCTCTCTGCTCGGGCTCGAGGGTGCCGAGGCCCCTGTCCTGTTTTCGGCCCGGACGGGGGACGGGAAGGACGAGATCTGGAGGTCCATCCGGCAGGCTCTCGCCGAAAAGACATGAGCGGCCCTCTTTGTGCGCTCCCTGGTCTTTTCCCTTCCCGTGCTTACATTACGAATAGGAAAAACACGATATCCGGGCCCCCGGCCGCCCGAAAGACCGCGAGGTCCCATGGCGCGCGTCGAGGCTGCGGGAGGGAAAATCATGGAATGAGTCCGGATGGTTGAAAGCCTTGCGGGGCAGGGACGAAGCCCCACTCCGAGGGGCGGGCCGGAGCCGCGGGTTTTCCTTTGACAAGGTGTGAAACCATTGGCGTTTACGTCCCTCGAATACACCTTGACAGGGTATTGGTTTTTTGTTACGGAGCTTGCGGTTTGGCCTGTGTCGCTCTGTGAAATAAACGTTTCAGCTTTGACTCAAAGACCGAGGTGGTAACGTGTCGGAACATAAGAAGAATGGAAAAGTCGGCGCCGTGATGGTGGTGGGATCCGGGATCGCCGGGATCCAGGCCGCCCTGGACCTCGCCAATTCCGGGATGAAGGTCTACATGGTAGAAAACGGGATCAGCATTGGCGGGGTCATGGCCCAGCTCGACAAGACGTTCCCCACCAACGACTGTTCGGCCTGCATTCTCTCCCCGAAACTCGTCGAGGTCGGCCGGCATCCCAACGTGGAGATCCTGACCCGCCGGACGGTGGAGTCCGTCGAGGGCGAGCCGGGCCGCTTCACCGTCAAGCTCACGAAGGCGCCCCGGTTCATCGATCTCTCCAAGTGCACGGGCTGCGGCGACTGTGCCGCCGTCTGTCCCATCACGGTCAAGGCCGATTTCAACGAGAACCTGAGCGACCGAAAGGCCACCTACCGGCATTTCCCCCAGGCCATCCCCAGCGGGTTCGCCATCGACAAGCTGGGTACGGCCCCCTGCAAGGCGGCCTGCCCCACCCACATCAGCGTCCAGGGCTACGTGGCCCTCATCGCAGCCGGCAAATACAAGGAAGCCCTCAGGCTCATCAAGCAGGAGAACCCCTTCCCGAGCGTCTGCGGCCGGGTCTGCAACCATCCCTGCGAGGAGGCCTGCATGCGCGGCAGGGTCGAGCAGCCCATCGACATCATGCACCTCAAGCGCTTTGTCGCCGATCTCGACCTCAACGATGCCACCAAGTACATCCCCGAGATCAAGGAAAAGAAGGGCAAGAAGGTCGCCGTCGTCGGGGCCGGCCCCGCGGGCCTGACCTGCGCCTACTACCTGACGATCGAGGGCTACGACGTCACCGTCTACGAGAAGGCCCCCATCCCCGGCGGCTGGATGACCCTCGGCATCCCCGAGTACCGCCTGCCCCGCGACGTCCTCAATGCCGAGATCCAGACCATGACCGACATGGGCGTGAAGATCCTCTGCAACCAGGAGGTGGGCAGGGACATCACCCTGGAGCAGCTCCGCAAGGACTACGATGCCCTGTTTCTCGGCGTGGGCGCGCAGCTCTCGAGCAAGCTCGACATCCCCGGCGAGGAGATGCAGGGCGTCATCCACGGCGTCGACTACCTCAAGCGTGTCAACCTGGGCGAGAAGGTCTTCCTGGGCGAGAAGGTCGCCGTCATCGGCGGCGGCAACGTGGCCATGGACGCCGTCCGAACGGCCATCCGCACGGGATCGAAGGACGTCTTCATCCTCTACCGCCGCTCGCGGGCCGAGATGCCCGCCTCCCCAGAGGAGATCGAGGAGGCCGAGGAGGAAGGGATCCGCTTCGAATTCCTCGTGGCCCCCACCCGCGTCGTGGGCCGGGACGGCAAGGTGACGGGTATCGAGTGCCTCCGCATGGAGCTGGGCGAGCCCGACGCCAGCGGCCGGCGCCGCCCCGTCCCCATCAAGGGCTCCGAGTTCATCGTCGAGTGCAACGCCGTCGTCCCGGCGATCGGCCAGGCCTGTGACCTGGGCTTCGTGTCGAAGGACAGCGGCATCTCCATCAACAAGTGGATCAACTTCGACGTCGACGAGGTGACCTTCCAGACGACAGCGCCCGGCGTGTTCGCTGGCGGTGACGCCGTGACGGGCCCCGCCACGGTCATCAAGGCCGTCAACGCCGGCAAGGAGGCGGCCAAGTCCATCGACCGGTATCTGCGCGGCGAGGACGTGAAGGCCGGCCGTGCCAAGGACTGGACGAAGGGGCTCGCCGATCAGGCCGACCTGAGAGACGTTCCAAAGATGCCCCGCGTGAAGTACCCTCACGCCGATCCGGCCGAGCGCCGTACGGACTGGCGGGAGGTGGGGCTCGGCTTCAGCGAGGCCCAGGCCGTCGCCGAGGCGAACCGCTGCCTCAAGTGCGGGATCTGCTGCGAGTGCTACCAGTGCGTCGAGGCCTGCATCGCCAAGGCCATCAACCATGACGACACCTACGCCGAGGAGACCCTCGAGGTCGGGGCCGTCATCGCCGCCCCCGGGTTCGAGATCTTCGACCCGAAGCTGCGCGGCGAGTACGGCTTCGGCGTCTACGAGAACGTCGTGACGAGCATCCAGTTCGAGCGCATTCTCTCGGCCTCGGGGCCCTATTTCGGCCATGTCCAGAGGCTCTCCGACGGCAAGGAGCCGCGCAAGATCGCCTTCATCCAGTGCGTGGGTTCCCGCGACACCTCCTGCGGCAACTCCTGGTGCTCCTCCGTGTGCTGCATGTACGCCACGAAGGAGGCCATCATCGGCAAAGAGCACCTGAAGACCCTCGAACCCACGATCTTCTTCATGGACATCCGCGCCCACGGAAAGGACTTCGACCGCTTCGTCAACCGCGCCAAGTCCGAGTACGGGATCCGCTACATCCGCTCCATTCCCTCGGCGGTCAAGGAGCTCCAGGGGTCGAAGAACCTTCTCATGACCTACGTCACCGAGGACGGCAGGCTCGTCGAGGAGGAGTTCGAGATGGTCGTTCTCTCCGTGGGGCTCACCCCTCCGAAGGAGGCGGCGAAACTGGCCGGGGCCCTCGGCATCGAACTCGAGGAGCACGGCTTCGCGAAGACCCTGCTCGAGAATCCGGTCCAGACGACCCGCGACGGCGTCTTCGTGTGCGGAGCCTTCGCCGGCCCCAAGGACATCCCCGAGACGGTCATGGAAGCCAGCGGCGCGGCCGCCTGCGCAACGGGGCTGCTGGCGCCCGCGCGCGACACGCTCGTGACGGAGAGCACGCTGCCGGCCGAGAAGGACCTGCGCGGCACGGGCCCGCGGATCGGCGTCTTCGTGTGCCACTGCGGCATCAACATCGGCGGTGTCGTGAACGTGCCCGAGGTCGTCGAGTACGTCAAGACGCTGCCCAACGTCGTCTATGCCACGGACAACCTCTTCACCTGCTCCCAGGACACGGCCGTCAAGATGGGCGAGGTGATCCGGGAGCACAACCTGACGCGCGTCGTCGTGGGCTCCTGCTCGCCGCGCACCCACGAGGGCCTCTTCCAGGAGAACTGCGAGAAGGCGGGCCTCAACCGCTATCTCTTCGAGATGGCCAACATCCGAGACCAGAATTCCTGGGTCCACATGAACGAGCCCGTCGAGGCCACGGAAAAGGCCAAGGACCTCATGCGCATGGCCGTTGCCAAGGCGCAGTTCCTCAAGCCCCTGAAGCCCGGCCAGCTCGGCGTCAACCACAATGCGCTGGTCATCGGCGGTGGGCTGGCCGGCATCACGGCGGCCCTGTCGCTGGCGGACCAGGGCTTCGAGTCCTGCATCGTCGAGAAGGAGAAGGAGCTCGGCGGCAACTACCGCAAGCTCTACTACACCCTCGAGGGGCTCGACACGCAGAAACACCTCGCGGGACTCATCGAGAAGGTGAAGACCAACCCGAAGATCAAGGTCGTCACCGGGGCCGAGATCAGGAAGATCGACGGCTTCATCGGCAACTACAAGACCACGATCGCCGCCGGCGGCCAGGAGCAGCAGTATGACCACGGCGTCGTCCTCGTCGCCACGGGCGCCTACGAGCTCGAGACGAAGGAGTACGGCTACGGGACGAGCGAGGCCATCGTGGTCCAGCGCGACCTCGAGAAGATGATTCACGACAGGGACGACAAGGTGGGCGCCGCCCGCAATGTGGTCATGATCCAGTGCGTGGGCTCGCGCTCGTTCGAGCGGCCCTACTGCAGCCGCTACTGCTGCAGCGAGGCGATCAAGAACGCCCTGAAGCTCAAGGAGCTCGACCCCGAGAAAGACGTCACGATCCTCTACCGCGACATCCGGACCTACGGGCTCAAGGAGGACTTCTACAAGAAGGCCCGCGAGCTCAACGTCAAGTTTGTCCGCTTCGACGAGGAGCGAAAGCCCGAGGTGAAGGTCGACGGCGGGAAGGTCACCGTGAGCGTCTTCGACCCGGTGATGAACGAGCCCGTGGACCTGCGGGCCGACATCCTGGCGCTCTCCGTGGGCACCGTGCCCAACCCGGACAACGTTGCGACGGGCATGATGCTCAAGGTCCCCACGAATCAGGACGGCTTCTTCCTCGAGGCCCACGTGAAGCTTCGCCCCGTGGACTTCGCCACCGACGGCGTCTTCATGTGCGGCATGTCCCACGCCCCCAAGATGAGCGATGAGACCATCGCCCAGGCCAATGCGGCCGTCTCGAGGGCCTGCACGATCCTGACGAAGGACTATATCGAGTCCGAGGGCAAGACGGCCTACGTGAACAAGGAGCGCTGCATGGCCTGCGGCCTCTGCGAGTCCAACTGCCCCTACGGGGCCGTCGCCGTGGACATGGCCGAAGGCTGCGCCGTGGTCAACTCGGTGCTCTGTAAGGGCTGCGGCGTCTGCACGGCCTCGTGCCGCATGAACGCCATCGACCTCAACGGGTTCAACAACGAGGAGGTGCTGGCGCAGATATCCTCGGCGATATGAGGATGGAAGAGCGGAAGAGCGGAAGCGAGGAAGAGCAGAGAAGAGAAGAAGGATTTTCCGATCTTCCTGACTTCATAGCTTCTTCACTTCGTGAAATTATATGGATGGCTCTGCACAAACCGACAAAGCCGTCTTAGAAACCACTTATCGCGACAATGGAGCAACCATGTCACATCACGACAAGCCGGCAGGCAGGAAATCGGAAGGGTGGGAGCCGAAAATCGTCGCCATCGTCTGTAACTGGTGCACCTATGCAGGGGCGGATCTGGCCGGGATCAGCCGCATCCAGTACCCCCCGAACGTGCGAATCATCCGCGTGCCCTGCACGGGGCGGATCAACCCCTTCTACGTCGTGAAGGTGCTGCAGGCAGGCGCCGACGGCGTCCTCGTCTCGGGGTGCCACCCGGGCGAGTGCCACTACATCTCGGGCAACCTCTCGGCGCGCCGCAAGTTCGCCACCCTGAAGAGCTTCCTGAACTACATCGGGATCGAGGACGGCCGGACGACCTTCACCTGGGTCTCCGCCTCGGAGGGCGAGCGGTTCGCCCAGGTCGTCAAGGCCGTGACGGAGCGGGTCAAGGCCCTGGGCCCCGCCACGAAGCTTGTCAAGAAACTGCGCGACGCCGACGTCGCCGTTGCGAAATAACCGGAACAGAAGGATCGGGAACGTGGAAAAAGTAGAGAAGAAGCTGCGGGAAGAGGCGAAAAAGCTCCTGGCCGAAAAGAAGGTGGATGTTGTCGTAGGCTATGAGGCGGGAACCCTGCCGCTTACGGCGACCCCGGTGTTCATCACGGCCCCCGAGGAAGCGGACAGGCTCGTCTGGAACGCCTTCTGTCACCACAACCTCGCCAAATACGTGCACGACCTGATCAGCGCAAACAGGGATTCCCAGAAGCGGCTGAAACCCGAGGATCGCAAGCGCAAGGTCGTCGGCGTCGTGACGAAGGGCTGCACGTCGCGCTCTCTGGTCATCCACCTGCAGGAGCGGCAGTACGAACGCCTGGACCTCTCGATTCTCGGCGTGCCCTGCACCGGTTACGTGGACCGCAGGGCCCTGGCCGAAAAGCTGGGCGGCGAGGAAATCCTGGAGGGGTCCCTCGACGGCGCAAATCTGAAGATCAGGACCGCAAGCGGCGAGAAGACCATCGCCGTGAAAGACGTCCTGGCCGCAAACTGCGTGACCTGCCGGTTCAACAACCCCGTCATCTCGGACGTGATGCTCGGCGAGCCCGCCCCGGCCATGAACCCGGCCGCGGAGTACGCGGAAATCGACGAATTCGAGAAGCTCTCGCCCGAGGAGCGCTGGGCCTACTTTCAGAAGGAGATGGCCAAGTGCATACGCTGCGCGGCCTGCCGGCAGGCCTGCCCGTCGTGCTACTGCCGGACCTGCTTTGCCGAGCAGAGCATGCCCCAGTGGGTGGGCATCAGCGAAGACCCCTCGGACACGCAGGTCTTCCAGTTCATGCGGATGTACCACATGGTGGGCCGCTGCGTCGACTGCGGCTCCTGCGTCAGCGTCTGCCCCATGGGCGTCGACCTGAGGAAGTTCCTCAAGAAGCTCGACAAGGACTGCTTCGTCCTATTCAACCAGCGGGCCGGCGAGAAAATCGACTTCCCGGCGCCCCTGCAGGACCAGAGGATGGACGACAAGGAGGATTTCATCTTCAACCCCGGCGGCGGGCACTAATTGCAGAAGGTAAGAGGGCGAGAGGGTAAGAAGGTAAGACACAGGATCGATATACGGAGATAAAATGAAAACGTTTCTGGACGAAGTCAACGAGAGGATCGGCGGGGTTCCCATCCAGCGCTGCTACCACTGCCGGAAGTGCACGGCGGGCTGTCCCGTGGCGTTCGTGATGGAATACAACCCCAACAAGGTCATCAAGATGATCCAGATGGGCAAGAGGGACGAAGTCCTGGGGAGCTCCACCATCTGGCTCTGCGCCTCCTGCGAGACGTGCATCACGCGCTGCCCCAACGAGGTGGACATCGCGCGGATGATGGATGTGCTCAGGCAGATGGCCCTGGAGAGCGGCAAGGGCTCGAAGGAAAAGAGCGTGCTCGCCTTCCACGAGGCCTTCCTGTCGAGCATCAAGTCGGGCGGGCGGCTCAACGAGCCCGTGATGATGGTGAACTACAAGCTCAAGTCCGGGGATCTCTTCTCCGACATGGCCCTGGGCCTGGACATGTTCTCGAAGGGCAAGCTTTCGCTTTTCGGCCCCAAGACGAAGGACGTGGCTTCCGTCCGGAAGATATTCGAAAGGACGAAAACGGCGTAAAACGGGCATCAGGCATAAGGCGCGGGGAAAAGGACCAAGAGTTTTTATCAAGACCATAAGCCATAAGCCGTAAGCCATAAGCAGAGGAGGCATTCCGTGAAGGTTTCCATCTATCCCGGTTGTTCCGCGCACGGAACGGCAAAAGAGTACAGCCAGTCCATCGAGGCCGTGAGCCGTGCCCTGGGCATCGAGACCCACGAAATCGACGACTGGTCCTGCTGCGGGGCGACATCGGCGCACAGCACGAACTACAAGCTCTCCGTGGCACTGCCGGCCAGGAACCTGATGATCGCACAGAAGAAGGGGCTCGACGTCATGATCCCCTGTGCGGCCTGCTTCAACCGCTTCAAGAGCGCCCAGCATCACATCGAGAAGGACAGGGCCCTGAGGGCGGAGGTCGAATCGATCGTCGGGGGCACGTACACGGACGGGATCTCCATCCGCAACCCCATCGACATCATCGCCAACGACATCGGGGTCGACGCCCTCGAGAAAAAGGTCGTCAAGAAGCTCGAGGGGCTCAAGCCCGTGTCCTATTACGGGTGCCTGCTGCTGAGGCCTCCCGAGGTGTGCCGGTTCGACGACCACGAGAACCCGGTGCTCCTCGACAAGCTCCTGGCGGCCTGTGGGGCCGAGGTAAAGAAGTGGTCCTTCAAGACCGACTGCTGCGGCGGGAGCCTCTCCATCAGCCGGACGGACATCGTGGGCAAGATGGTCAACAAGCTCGCCGCGATGGCGAAGGAGGCCGGGGCCAACTGCATCGTGACGGCCTGTCCCCTTTGCATGGCCAACCTCGACATGCGGGCCGACGCGGGGCTGAAGATGCCGGTTTTCTACTTCACGGAGCTGCTGGCGCTCGCCATGGGGCTGCCCGGTCCGGAGAAGTGGTTCAAGCTCCACATCACCGATCCCCTGCCGCTCGTGCGGTCGCTCAAGCTGATGTAAGGACGCAAAACCGCCCCCGGACCCGCGGGGGATGCAGAATTTCTCAGACAAGGAACGCCATGGAAAAGAAACTGCTCAAGAAGGACAGACTCTCCGGCATCGTGAAGAAGATGGCCGACGACAAACCCGTCTACGCCCCGGTGAAAGACGAGGACAACGTCCTGTTCAAGATCCTCGAGCCGGGGATGGAGCCGCTCATCTCCTTTGCCAACACGAAAGACGCGCCGAAGAAGGTCTTTTTCCCCCACTCGGAGCTCCTCATGAAGTATACGCGGAGCCCGAAGGGAATGGTCTTTGCCGCCATGCCCGCCGGCGAGAAGGAGTTTGTGCTCTTCGGGGTGCGGCCCTGCGATGCCCGCAGCTTCGTCCTCCTCGACATGCTCTTCGACCAGGAGAAGTGGAAAGACCCCTACTACATCGATAAGCGGAAGAAAGGGACGGTCATCTCCATGGCTTGCGTGCATCCTCCCTACGCGGCGTGCTTCTGCACGTCCGTGGACGGCAGCCCCACCTCGACGCAGGGCTCCGACATCCAGCTGACGGACCTGGGGGAGACCTACCTGGTGGAGTTCCTGACGCCCAAGGGCGAAGCCCTGGCGCCGTACTTCGCCGAGGCGACGGCCGCCGACGCCTCGGCCGAGGCGAAGAAGCAGGCCATCGCCGAGCAGTCCGCAGCCGAGATTCAGCGGAAGATCCCCGGGCGGGCCATCAAGCCCATCCTCGATGTGAGCTTCGAGCACCCCTTCTGGGACACGATTGCCGGCAAGTGCATCGCCTGCGGGACCTGCACGTACCTGTGCCCGACCTGCCATTGTTTCGACATCAGCGACGAGATGAAGGGCGACGACGGCGTGCGGATCCGAAACTGGGACTCCTGCATGTTCCCGCTGTTCACGCTGGAGACCTCCGGGCACAACCCCCGGACGAGCCAGAAGCAGCGCTGGCGCCAGCGCCTGATGCACAAGTTCAAGTACTACGTGGACAACTTCGACGCCATCTCCTGCGTGGGCTGCGGCCGCTGCGTCATGGCCTGTCCCGTGAACATCGATATCCGCAAGATCGTCGATGACATCTCGAAACTCCAGGTTTAGAGGAGACCAGCCGATGCAGAAGCCGCTACACCAGATCGCCGCCGAGAACCCCTACGTTCCCATGCCCGTGGAGGTCATCAAGATCATCACGGAGGTGGACACGAAGGACATCAAGACCTTCCGCCTGGCCTTCGTGAACAAGGAGGACGAGGAACGCTTCCGGTACATCCCCGGGCAGTTCGCCGAGCTGTCCCTCTACGGCAGGGGCGAGTCGCCCATCGGCATTGCCTCGTCGCCCACGCAGAAGGGTTACATCGAGTTCACCGTCCAGAAGGCGGGCGTCGTGACGACGGCCCTGCACGAGATGGAGGAGGGGACCCTCATGGGGGTGCGGGGCCCGCTGGGCAACTCCTGGCCCATCGAGTTTCTCGAGGGGAAGAACATCGTCGTCGTGGGCGGGGGGTTCGCCTTCACGACCCTGCGCTCGCTGATCAACTACATGATCTTCGAAGAGAACCGCAAGCGCTTCGGGAAGATTACCGTCGTCTACGGCGCCAGGAGTCCCGGGCTGCTCCTCTACAAGGACGAGCTGGAGGCTTGGGGAAAGCGCGGGGACATCGACCTCAACGTGACCGTCGACAAGGGCGACGCGACCTGGAAGGGACGCGAGGGGTTTGTGCCCACCGTCTGCAAGGAGGTGGCCCCGAGCCGGGAGAACGCCGTAACGGTCATCTGCGGGCCTCCGATCATGATCCGCTTCACGCTGCCCGTCTTCTTCGACCTTGGCTTCTCGAAGGAGAACATCATCACCTCCCTCGAGATGCGGATGAAGTGCGGAATCGGCAAGTGCGGCCGATGCAACGTGGGCAGCAAGTACGTCTGCAAGGACGGCCCCGTCTTCAGTCTGGCGGAGCTTGACAAGCTGACGAAAGAATACTAAGCACCACACACCAGGAAGGAAGCGGAGGGAGCCTTCTGGCTCCCTCTTTTTATGAGCCGGAGCGGGTCTTCCCCGCGGTGAGCGGCTCGAATGCGGGACCCTGCTCCTGCAGGAAAAGGAGGGTGGAAACGTTGCACCGGATCACGGAAAAGGTCGTTCTCTCCGAGAACATCGTCAAGACGGTCTTCGAGGCGCCCGAGATCGCCAGGAAGCGCAGGGCCGGCCAGTTCGTCATCCTCATGATCGACGAAAAGGGGGAGCGCATCCCGCTGACCATCGTCGACTCGGATCCCGTGAAGGGGACGCTGACGATCATCTACCAGGTCGTGGGAAAGACGACGGACCAGCTTGCGCAGCTCGGGCCGGGCGACGTCATCGGGCACGTGCTGGGACCCCTGGGGCATCCCACGGATGTCGACGGCATCGGGACGGCCGTCTGCGTCGGCGGCGGCGTCGGGATCGGCGTGCTCTACCCCATCGCCCGGGCTCTGAAGGAGAAGGGGACGCGCGTCATCTCCATCATCGGGGCGCGGACGAAGAAGATGCTCATCCTCGAGGAGGAATCGAGGGGCGTGAGCGACGAGCTTCACGTGACGACCGACGACGGCAGCTACGGATACCACGGTTTCGTGAGCGACGTTCTCCGAGACCTCATCGCATCGGGCACGAAGATCGACCGGGTCTTCGCTATCGGGCCCGTGCCCATGATGCGGGTGGTGTCCAACGTGACGCGCCCCCACGGGATCAGGACGCTCGTGAGTCTCAACCCCATCATGGTGGACGGAACGGGGATGTGCGGGGCCTGCCGGGTCACCGTGGGCGGCAAGACGAAGTTTACCTGCGTGGACGGTCCCGAGTTCGACGGCCACGAGGTGGATTTCGGACTCCTCACGAGCCGGTTGCAGATGTATGCGGAGCAGGAACAGCTAGCGAGGGATCGTTGCAGGTGCGGGAACCATGACCGATAAGGACAAGACAGAAAAGAAGGACGGAAAAGAGCGGATCCCCCGGCAGCCCATGCCGGAGCAGGATCCGAAGACCCGGGTTGGCAATTTCGACGAGGTTCCCCTGGGCTACACTCCCGAGACGGCCATCCTCGAGGCGAAGCGCTGCATCCAGTGCAAGAAGCCGGGCTGCGTGACGGGGTGTCCCGTGGACGTCGACATCCCGGGCTTCCTTCAGCGGGTTGCCGAAGGGGATTTCCTGGGGGCCGCCCGAAAGATCAAGGAGACAAACTGCCTGCCCGCCGTCTGCGGGAGGGTCTGCCCCCAGGAGGACCAGTGCGAGAAGCTCTGCATCCTCGGCAGGAAGTGGGACCCCGTCGCCATCGGGCGCCTGGAACGCTTCGTGGCCGATTACGAGCGGCAGGCCGGCGCCGTCGAGGTCCCGGAGACGCCCGCCCCGACGGGAAAGCGCATCGCCGTCGTGGGGGCGGGCCCCGCGGGGCTGACAATCGCGGGTGATCTCGTCAAGATGGGCCACGAGGTGACTATCTTTGAGGCCCTCCACAAGGCAGGAGGAGTCCTCATCTACGGCATCCCCGAGTTCAGGCTTCCCAAGAGCATAGTCGACGCCGAGGTGGAGTACCTGCGGAGGCTGGGGGTGAAGATCGTGACCGATGCGGCCATCGGAAGGCTCAAGACGGTCGACGATCTTTTCGCCGAGGGCTTTCACGCCGTGTTCCTCGGTGTCGGGGCCGGGGCCCCTGTGTTCATGAACATCCCCGGAGAGAACTTCTCCGGGATCTACTCGGCCAACGAGTACCTCACCCGATCGAACCTCATGAAAGCCTACAGCTTTCCTGAATACGACACGCCCATTGCGAGGGGGCGCAACGTGGCTGTCATCGGAGGCGGCAACGTAGCCATGGACTCCGTCCGCACCGCCCTGCGGCTCGGGGCGGAAAACGCCTATATCATCTACCGCCGGACGAAGGCCGAGATGCCCGCCCGTGCCGAGGAGATCCACCACGCCGAGGAGGAAGGCGTGCAGTTCAAGTTCCTCACGAATCCCATCGAGTATGTGGGCGACGAAAAGGGCTGGGTGAAGCGGATGGTCTGCCAGCGGATGGAACTGGGGGAGCCCGACGAGTCGGGCCGGCGCAGGCCCGTCGTGATCAAGGGGTCGGAGTTCACGATCGACATCGACACCGTCGTGGTTTCCGTCGGGACGATGGCCAACCCCGTGATCCCGATGACGACCCCCGGACTCGAGACGAACCGCTGGGGCTACATCGTCACGAAGGACGAGACGGGCGAGACGACCCGGAAGGGCGTCTGGGCCGGCGGGGACATCGTGACAGGATCGGCCACGGTGATCCTGGCCATGGGAGCCGGCCGAAAGGCGGCCAGGGCGATCCACGACTACGTGATGGCGATGTAAGGATCAGGCGAAGGGCGAAAGGCAAAGGGCGCAGGGCAAAGGGCAAAGGGAGAAAGGCAAAGGGCAAAGGGCAAAGGGCGAAAGGCGAAGGGCGAAGGGCGAAGGGCAGAGGGCAAAGGGCGAAAAAGCAAGACCTCTGAAAGAAAAAAGGGTCGGGAGATTCTCCCGACCCTTTCCCGCTTCACCTTTTGCCTTTAGCCCTTAGCCCTGCGCCTTAAGCCTGCCTTCTAGTGATGCTCCTCCATGGCGCCGGCGATGTACATCATCGACAGAAGCATGAAGACCAGCGTCTGGATGACGGAGATCAGGATTTTCAAAATCAGGATGGGCAGGGGGATCAGCAGCGGCACGAGAACGAAGATGACCGCCACGACGATATGGCCGCCCTGGATGTTTCCGAAGAGCCGGACCGAGAGGGACAGCGGCCTCGAAAGGTGGCTGATGATCTCGATGGGCATCATGAGCGGGATGAGCCACCAGACGGGCCCGAGGAACTGCTTGAAGTACTTCATGCCCTGGATCTGCACGCCGACGATGTGCGTCAGGAAGAAGACGACGAGGGCCATGGCCACCGTTGTATTCAGGCTGGCCGTGGGCGATTCGAATCCGGGGATGAGGCCGATGAGGTTCGAAAACAGGATGAAGAAGCCGATGGTTGCGATGAGCGGGAAAAACTTCTTCCCATGTTCGCCCATGGTGTCGATCAGGAGGTTGTGGAAGGCGTTGACGAACACCTCCATGACGTTCTGGACCTTGTTCGGGTAGATGTCCATGCGGCGCGTGGCCAGGAAACCCAAGAGGGCCAGGATGGCCATGACCAGGAACGTGTAGGTGACGTGGTCCGGGATGAACTGGTTGTGGAAGAAAAGCAGGGGATGCATACTCTGTCAGCTAGCCTCCTCCGGAAGAATTTTTTTTTGAGATTCAAGAACCGCCGTGACGGCGATGTTGATGACGACGAGCGACAGGCCCAGGAGCAGGCCGATGACATCCACAGGCAGCCCGGTGATGACGAAGTAGAGGATCACGGCCGTGACGGCGATGCGGATATAGTACCGGATCATCATCGCCGACTTCGCCCTTCCCGAGAGATTCGAGAAGATGACGCGGAGATCCCGGCCGAGCCAGTGGAGGTTGACGATGCTGATGACGCCGCCGAGGAGGATGCCCAGGGTGAATGGCCAAGGCATGGCCAGAAGGCTGACGAGGAGCATGAGACCCAGAATGGCGAGGTTCCGGAGCTCAATTTTTCTTTGCAGGGGGTCTTTTCCTGTGGGGTTCATCCTTCAGCCGCCTGATGACCGGTTCTTCGTAGCTGTCCTCGAACGTGTTCCTGATCCAGACGTAAAGACTCCGGAATCCCGCGAACACACCGACGAGAAGGAAGAGGATGGCGAACTTGTTTCCCGTTCCGAGCCGCCTGTCCAGCCAGGCACCGATCAGGATTCCCCCGAAGATGCCCAGGACCAGCGCGATGCCGAAGGTGCTGGCATACGCCGCCTGCATCATGGACTTCTTCGATTCCTTATCTCCCTCTCTCATGGAAACCTCGCGCGCTATACCATACCGGCGCCCGGAAGTCAATAGAAATAGGCCAGCGGAAACGGCATCCGGCCAATGAATTACGTATGGGATATCCCGGGGTTAGGCGAGGCCCGATCGGCGCGCTGCACCCCCGTGAACGGGCGCCTGCGCGGGGCCGCCGGAGGGGCCTTGCCGGCGCGCGGGCCCCAACGGGTCGAAAGGGGGCAACCGGCCATCACCGCTTTGGTCTGACATCCCGCCTAACGGAGGACGAGACAGGGCGAGGTCTCGCGGGTGCCGCGGGGGACCGGCCGCCGTACACCTCGTCCTTGATCCGCTTCACGTGACCCCGCCCGAGGCCCTTGACCTCGCAGCCGAGCTCGAAGTAGCGGCGGATGGCCTCGTCGTTGAGGATGCCGAAGCAGTCGATCACGGCCGGGGGCTTGCCCGCCATTCTCACCATCCCGTCGGGATCGAGGTGCCGGTAGGCCTGATGGCGTACTGCGAGGACCACGGCATCGGCTCCCCGCACGGTTTGGGACAGGTCCTTGTGCACGACGAGGTCCTTGAGGCGCTCCTGGTTGCGGAAGAACCGGGACCGGGAGTGACCCGGCGCCGGGTAGGTGTCCTGCTTCTCCATCTCCCACCAGTGCGCCACATAGGGGTCGTGGACGATGACGTCGGCTCCCATCTCCGTGAGCTTGCGGACGAGGATTTCCGAGCCGCTGTAGCGCGTGTCCCCCACGTCCTCCCGGTACGAAACGCCCAGCACGGCGATCCGGGCGGCGGCGACGATCCGCCCCATGTTGCGCAGGGCGTCGCGCACGAGCTCCGCGGCGTGGAGCGCGCGGGTGTCGTTGATGTCGATGGCCAGAGGGGTGATCTTGAAGATGTCGTCGTCAAACCCCATGAGGGTCTGGTAGGACCAGACGCCGAGGCCGCCATCCTTGGGGAGGCAGTATCCCCCGATGCCGGGGCCCGGGAAGATCATGTTGGAGTGGGTCGGCCGCACCCTGATCGCGTCGATCACCTTGATCAGATCCACCCCGTTTCGCTCGGCAAAGAGACTCCACTCGTTCAGGAAGGCGAGCAGGGTCGCCCGGTAGGAGTTTTCCACGATCTTGCAGGTCTCGCTCTCGATGGGGCGGTCCAGCACCGTCATGGGGAACTTTCCGACGTTGAGGACCTCCGAGAGGAACTCCGTCACCCGGCGGCGGGCCTCGTCGTTGATGCCGCTGCAGACGCGCCAGAAATCGCGAATCGAGCAGACGTACTCCCGGCCCGGCATGACCCTCTCGAAGGAATGCGCCAGGAGCGGCTCCCGGTCGATGCCGCGCTCCTCGAAGGCCTTCTTGAGAATCGGGTAGGCCACGTATTCCGTCGTCCCGGGGGGGACCGTCGTCTCGATGAGGACGAGGCAGTCGGGGCGCACCTTCGTCCCGATGACCCGCAGGCTGTCCTCCAGCGCCGCGATGTCGGCCGATCCCTGCCGGCAGTCTCCCAGCGTTTCCTTGTGGTAGTCGCACTGGACATCCACCACGACCGCGTCGGCCAGCGCCAGGGCGTCGTAGGTGTACGTGGCCATCAGTGTCTTCTTCCCGCGGACACACCGCTCAATGAGGGGGGCCACTTCGGGGTCCTCCGCCTCAACGGGCGGGACCCCCTGGTTGAGGTATCCGATCTTCCAGAAGGACCGCGTGGAGGGGCGCTGCATCCCGATGACGAATTTCCCCGGCTTGCCGGTTTTCCGGTCCGTCGAGTCCGCGATGACAGCGGCCATGACGGCGCCGACGAACCCTAGGCCCATTACCACGACAATTTCGCGGCCCTTCCGCCTCTCGGCGGCGACGATTCTTTTCAGCCTCTCATGCTCTCTTGCGTAATCCGTTTCTGCGGGGAGCGGATACCGTTTGCCTGCCGGGCAGACGGAAACCGCGGGCGTCTCCCTTGCGGTCTTGCTCGAACGGCTCGGTTTGGGTCGTTTCATACGGGCGGTATCCTTTTGCGAATTCTCGGGGCGGTTCGCGAGCGGCGCGGCAGGCCGCACTGTTCGAGGAGCGGAGGAGATGATAAACGATGGCCCCGGGACTGTCAACAAAATTGCCCTGGCGGCGGGAACGGCTATATCTCAGCGAGGGCCTTTCCGCAGGCCTCGAGGGTGCGGTCGATGTCATCCGGCCCGTGCGCGAAGGAGACAAAAGCCGTCTCGAACTGCGAGGGCGGAAGGCTCACGCCGTGGCGGAGCATGGCGTTGAAGTACCGCGCGAACAGGCGCGTGTCGCACCGCAGGGCCGATGCGAGATCGGTCACCTCGCGGTCGGTGAAGAAGACGGTGAACATGGAGCCGCGGCGGCTGACGGTGGCGGGAATGCCCTTCCGGTGGAAAAGAGCCTTCATCCCGTCGCAGAGACGGCGCGTTCTCCGCTCGAGCCCGCGGTAGTCCGCGTCGTTCTTGAGCACGCGGAGCGTCGCCAGTCCCGCGGCCATGGCCAGAGGGTTTCCGGACAGGGTTCCCGCCTGATACACGGGACCCGCCGGCGCGAGCAACGCCATGATGTCCGCCCTGCCGCCGAAGGCCCCCACGGGCATCCCCCCGCCGATGATTTTCCCGAGACAGGTCAGGTCCGGCCGGACTCCCGCGAGGTCCTGGAAGCCTCCGAAGCGCAGCCGGAACCCCGAGATCACTTCGTCGAAAATCAGGACGATTCCCCCGGCCTCGGTGATCTCCCGCAGACCCTCGAGAAAACCGGGCGCGGGGGGGACGAGCCCCATGTTGCCCGCGCAGGGCTCGACAATGACGCAGGCCAGATCCTTCCCGTGCTTTCTCACGGCGGTCTTTGCCGCGGCGAGATCGTTGAAGGGAACCGTGACGGTCAGTTCTGCCAGTCCTTTCGGGACGCCGGGGCTTCCGGGGATGCCGAGCGTCGCGACGCCGGAGCCCGCCTTGACCAGCAGGGAGTCCGCATGGCCGTGGTAGCAGCCCTCGAACTTGAGGATTTTCTCGCGGCCGGTGTATCCCCGGGCGAGCCGGATTGCGCTCATGGCCGCCTCGGTCCCGGAGCTGACCATCCGGACAAGCTCCATGGAGGGGAAGGCGCCCGTGATCCGTGCGGCCATTTCCACCTCGGCGACAGTCGGGGCCCCGTAGCTCGTTCCCCCTTTGGCCGCCTTGGCGATCGCGCGGGCAACGGCCGGATGGGCATGGCCCAGGATCATGGGGCCCCAGGAGGCCACGTAGTCGATGTACCGGTTGCCGTCCTCGTCCCAGACCCTCGACCCCGAGGCCTTCCTGACGAAGAAGGGCGTCGACCCGACGGAACCGAAGGCCCGCACGGGGCTGTTCACGCCGCCGGGGATCAGCGTCCTTGCCGTATCGAACAGCTCAAGAGAACGATTTCGTTTCATGGAAGCACCGGGAATCATCGCGTTGGTAAACGGCAAATGGCAAAAGGCATCGTCCCTCCGCCCTGTGCCTAGAAATATTCCATACTGCTCTTCTTGAATTCCTCCTCGCTGTGCAGGACCAGGTAGTCGAAAATCCCCGCCCGACGGGCGATTTCGGCGATGAGATTCTCGATCGTTCCTTTCCCGGCGTGCACCATCGTGAAGAGGTTGTACCGGCCTTCGAAGGACGGGTGCCGCTCGTAACAGTGGGTGATCTCCCGAAAGGAAGCGAACATCGCGCCCGTTTCTTCGACCCGTTCGGCGGGCACGGCCCAGACCACCATGGCGTTCCGGGTGATGCCCGCTTTCTGGTGCTTCAGGACGGCGCCGAACTTCCGTATCGTGCCCTCCCGCAGGAGGGCCCGGATCGTGTCCAGGACCGCCTGCTCATCGATTCCCTCGCGGGATGCCGCATCCCGAAAGAACCTCCTCTCGATGGGAAGGTCGCCCTGCAACCGCCTGAAAAGACCCTTGCGTTCGTTGTCCCCGTGACGTGCCATGACCTGGAAAATCCCCTGCGGCAACGTCCATGCCGCCGTCTCAAGAAACGGCTGTTAGCACAATCAAATTGTCCTTGACAATTCTTTTTTATCTCTTTAATAGATTACGCGGCTGACCGGTCCACTTTCGCTGCAGCGGGAAGGGAATTCCCTCAGCCTCGCCGGAAAGGGGGTGCCACGTCAAAGGACGAAGGACCGGGGCCGGTTCCGTTTAGAGAGAGTTTTCATTCAAAGACAGAGAGGAGGTCGAAATGAAGTCCAAGAAGATGTTCGCTGCCCTGGTATCCGTTCTGTTCGTGTTCGGTTTTGCGTCCCTGGCCCTTGCCGCCGAGAAGGAAGGCGGAGCAGACTACACGAAGGCAATCGTTCTGGGTTGCTCCGTGATCGCCGCCGGCATCGCGATGGGCTTTGGAGCCATCGGGGCCGGGCTGGGCATCGGGCAGGCCACCGGCGGCGCGTCCAATGCCGTGGGCAGAAATCCCGAGGCGCAAGGCAAGATCATGCTCACCATGATGGTCGGCATGGCCATGACGGAATCCGTCGCGATCTACGCCCTGGTCGTGTCGCTCGTGATTCTCTACGCGAACCCGATCATCAAGCTGCTCGGCTAAATCATCATATCCCCTGGAATCATCGGAAAAAGGGGAAAGAAGCGAAATAAAAAGAGGCTTCTTTCTCCTTTTTTTTTTGCCTCAGTCCCCGTCCCGCGGGATCCTTGCCCGGAGGCCTTTCTTTTCCGACTGGCGCCGTTTTCCCTCGAGCATCTTTTCCTTCGCCCGTTTCGAGCGCTTGCGTTTTTGCCGGCGGATCTTCTCGACGCGGTCACGCTCGGCCTCGACGACACCTTTTTGCAGCTTCTCGATCCGGTCCAGCAGCAGGCGGCGCGCTAGGAAACGGTTCATCGCCTGGGAGCGCTCCCGCTGGCACTTCACGCTGAGCCCCGTGGGCAGGTGGACGAGCTGCACGCAGCTCGAGGTCTTGTTGACCTTCTGGCCGCCCGGGCCCGAGGACCGGACAAAGGTCTCCCGGAAGTCGCTCTCCGCGACTCCGAGGCGCTCCATCCTGTCGAGAAGAGCTTTTTCTTTTTCGGGCGAAACGGGCATAGGGCAAAAGGCAAAAGGCAAAAGGCTAAGGGCTAAGGGCAAAGGGCTAAAGGTGAAGAGTCTATTGTCATACGCCCTTAGCCTTCTTAGAGGTTGTAAATCCGCTCCCCCACGAAGTTGATCCAGTGTTCCTTGAGGATCTCGGCGGCCTCTTCGTGGTTGTCGACGCCCAGGATCAGGATCGTTTCCTTCCCGATGCGCTCGATCGTCGTGTAGATGTAGTGGATGTTGATCTCCGCATCCATGAGGGGCTTGACGATGGCGTTCATGCCGGCCGGGTGGCAGGGCACCTCGACGGCGAGCACCGGTTCAACCTCGAAGGCGAAGCCGAAGGTGTCGAGGACCTTTTCGGCCCTGTCGGGATCGTTGACGACGAGCCTCACGGTGCTGCTTTCGGCCGTGCTGGCCGCGGAGATCGCCTTGGCGCTGATGTCCTCCTTTTCCAGGACATCCACGAGCTTCGCGAGCTGGCCCGGGATATTGGCCAGCCGTATGGAAATCTGCTTGATGGTCATGAAGGGCGGACTCCCCCCGGATTAGTCGATATAGTCGTAACCGGCCGAGAAGGCCTTCCGGTTGACCTCCATCGCCGCCTTCTTCCTAGCCCCCAGGATCGACTCGAGGCTCCTGAGGTAGGTGTCGGCGGACACGAGCCGCGTGGCCTTCACGTAGGCGCCCATCATCACGACATTCTGCACGCGGGGGCTTCCCAGCTCGGAGGCGATGCCTGCCGCGGGGATCTCGAAGAGCGTCACGTCCGCGCGGTTCGGACGCCCCTCGACGATGGAGGAGTTCAGGAAAAAGGTCCCGCCGGGGGTGATCCTCGTCTGAAAGGCCATGAGGGAGGGGCCGTTCATCGCTACGATGAAATCCGGCTGGGAGGCCACGGGCGATGCGATCTCCTCGTCCGAGACCGCGACGGTGCAGTTTGCCGTCCCCCCGCGGACCTCGGCGCCGTAGGAAGGCAGGTAGGTGACGTGGAGGCCCTCGTTCATGGCCGCGTGGGCGATGCTGTAGCCCATCATGAGGACGCCCTGGCCGCCGAAGCCCGCAAAGACGGTTTTAATCTGCATGCTTCTCCCCCTTGCGGATGTCCTTGATCACCCCGATGGGAAAGGCCTGCGCCATCACCTCGTCGACCCATTTGCAGGACTCGGCGGCCGTCATCTTCCAGTTGGTCGGGCACTGCGACAGAACCTCGATCATGGTGAACCCGGCGCCGTCCATCTGGTACCGGAAGGCCTTCCGGATGGCGCGGCCGGCCCTCAGGATGTTCTGCGGCGAGTTCACGGCGCAGCGCTCGATGTAGGCCGTTCCCTCGAGCCGGGCGAGCACCTCGCTCATGCGGATGGGGTGCCCGTCAAGGGTTGCGCTGCGGCCCGGCGGCGACGTGGTGGACATCATGCCCAGCAGGGTGGTCGGTGCCATCTGGCCCCCCGTCATGCCGTAGACGGCGTTGTTGATGAAGATGACGGTGATGTTCTCGCCGCGGTTGGCCGCGTGGAAGGTCTCGGCCGTACCGATAGCGGCGAGGTCCCCGTCGCCCTGGTAGGAAAAGACGACCCGGTCGGGCAGCGTCCGCTTGATCCCCGTGGCGACGGCGCAGCCGCGTCCGTGGGGGGCCTCGAGCATGTCCACGTCGAAATAGTTGTAGGCGAGCACGGCGCAGCCCGCGGGCGGGACGCCGATCGTGATCCCGCGGATCCCGAGCTGGTCGACGGCGTCGCAGATCAGGCGATGGGTGATGCTGTGGCCGCATCCCGCGCAGTAATGGAACGGGGTGTTCTTGAGCGACCGGGGTCTGGAGAAGACCTTCTTCATCGGCTGGCTACCTCTGGTATTCCTGGACGATCGCCTTGGCAAGCTCCGCCGGCGTCGGCACGATCCCGCCGGGACGACCGTAGAAGCCGACGCGCGCGCGTCCCTCCAGCGCGAGCTTCACGTCCTCGAGCATCTGTCCCGTGCTCATCTCGAAGACCAGGAAGCTGCCGATCCGCTCCGCCGTGTCCCGTATGATCTGCGCGGGGAAGGGCCACAGGGTGATGGGCCGGATGAGCCCGACCCGGTACCCCGAGTCCCTGAGCCGGTTGATGGCCCCCTTGGCGATCCGGGCCGCGATTCCGTAGGCGATGATGACGAGCTTCGCGTTGCCCGTCCGGAAGGTCTCGAAGCGGACCTCCTTCTGCAGGATCACGTTGTACTTGCGCACGAGCTTCCAGTTGTGCTCCTCCATCCGGAGGGCGTCTAGGATGAGGGCCCGCACGAACCGGCTCCTGCCCTCGCCGGCCCCCTTGAGCACGTATTTCTCGCTGTAGCGCCGGGGCCGAGGCTTGCCGAAGACGACGGGTTCCATCATCTGGCCCGTCATGCCGTCGCCCAGGATCAGGACGGGGTTTCGGTAGGCGTCGGACAGGTCGAAGGCGTCCATGGTCAGGTCGGCGAGCTCCTGCACCGACGAGGGGGCGAGCACGATCGTCCGGTAGTCCCCGTGCCCGCCGCCGCGGGTGGCCTGGAAGTAATCGCCCTGGGAGGGGAGGATGTTGCCCAGCCCCGGCCCGCCCCGCATCATGTTGACGATCACGGCGGGCAGTTCATCGGCGGCCAGCGCCGAGATCCCCTCCTGCTTGAGGGAGATGCCGGGACTCGACGAGGATGTCATGGCGCGGGCCCCCGCCGCGCTTGCCCCCAGCACCATGTTGACGGCGGCAATTTCGCTTTCGGCCTGGATGAAGGTCCCCCCCTCGGCCTGGCGCATGTGCTCGGCCATGTACTCGGTGAGCTCGTTCTGGGGCGTGATGGGGTAGCCGGCGTAGAACCGGCACCCGGCGCGGATGGCGGCTTCCCCGCAGGCCCAGTTCCCGGAGATGAGGATCTTATCCACGATAGACCTCGATTGCCGCCTCGGGGCACGTGACGGCGCACAGCGTGCAGCCCGTGCACTCGTCCCCGTCCCCTGAGGCCACGGGGTGGTAGCCCCTGGAATTGAATTCCGCCGTCGCCACGATCAGGGCCTTCTTGCACGCCAGGATGCACAGGTGGCACTCCTTGCAGAGCTCCCTGTCGATGACGATGCGGGCTTTCGCCATGGTGTCCCCTCCGCAGGAAAAAGGGTGATCAGGTTGTGCAATAGATCGTTTCCGGTTGCGAAAGTCAAGTGATTTCTGAACGCTTGCCTTGACCGCCCGGAGGGGGCATAGTACAAGCGGAAGGCAGGCAGGGACGGCCCTGCGCACAGGTTGGGGCCGTCCGTCCATTTCCCGGGTTCGAGCCCGCGAGCCCCGGCGAGGCATCCATGTTCAGTGCCCGACTCGTCAACGATCCCTTCGGAGACCCGGCCCTACTGCTCGAGGCGAGGTACCGCAGGGAAGCCCTCCTCTTCGACCTGGGGGACATCCGGGCGCTGCCGCCGCGAACGATCCTCAAGCTCGACCGGATTTTCGTCACCCACACCCACATGGATCACTTCATCGGCTTTGATCACCTCCTGCGCGTCTGCCTCGGTCGCGAGAAACACCTGTTCCTCTACGGGCCGCCCGGCTTCATCGGCAACGTGGAGGGCAAGCTCAGGGCCTATACCTGGAACCTCGTGGAAAACTACGAGAACGACTTCAGGCTCGTGGCGACGGAACTTCACCCCGGCCGAAGGGAGACCGCGGAGTTCCGATGCCGCGAGGCCTTCCGCCCCCCGCCGCGGAGAAGCATCGGGGACTTCGACGGAACGGCCGTGGAGTCAGACGCCTATCGGGTGGATGCCGTTTTCCTGGACCACCGGGTCCCGTGCCTGGCATTCCGCCTGGAGGAGAAGCGCCGCGTCAACGTCAGAAAGAACGTCCTGGCCGAGATGGGCCTGCCGGGCGGCGCGTGGATCAATGAGCTGAAGGACGCCATCCATCGCAACGAGCCCGGTGAGAGCGCATTCCGCGTCTGGTGGAAAGGGGAGGGCCGCGGCGCGGTCGAACGGGTCTTTCCACTGGGCGAGTTGAAGGAGAGGATCACGAAGATCACGCCGGGGCGGAAGATCGTCTACGTCTCGGACGTGATCGGCAGCCCCGGGAATGCGGGGCGCATCGTGGAATTCGCCCGGGACGCAGACGTCCTCTTTGTCGAGGCCTGCTTTCTCGAGGAGGACAGGAAGCGGGCCGGGGAGAAGTATCACCTGACGGCACGGCAGGCCGGCCGGCTGGCCGGGCTTGCGGGTGTGAAGCGCTTCGTCCTGTTTCACCACTCTCCAAAATACAGGGGCGGGGAGGGGCGCTTCGAAGAGGAAGCGATGGGGGCCTTCCTCGAGGCGAGGAGCTCCGGATGAGGGGGGCGATGAAATTCTGCCCGGGCCCTGGACCCTTGCCCCTAGACTCTCTCCACCTGGAACCCCTGCATCTCGATGGCCACGGCGCGCTGGAGGATCTCGATGGTGATCACGAAGAGATCTTTCCGGGGGTCGGCCTTCACGACCATCCCCTCGATGTCCCTGAAGGGCCCGTCGAGGATCCGGGCCCGTTCCCCGGCTTTGGGGTAGCGGTAGTGCTGGATTTCCACTTTCGAGTCCACGAGGCGCCGGATGGCCTCGATTTTCTCATCGGGAACGGGGATGGGGATGTTGCCCCGGGCGGTCCCCAGGATCTTGACGACCCCGGGCGTTTTCAGGATGTCGAGCCGCTCCTGGTTGTCGGCCCTCATCATTTCAACGAACAGGTAGCCCGGGAACATGGGAAGCTGGATTCTCTTCCGGCGATCCTTTCTGCGGCTCCAGGTCTCGATCTTCGGCAGGAAGGCGTGAATTGACTTC
Source organism: Deltaproteobacteria bacterium (assembly GCA_012728915.1). Classification (GTDB taxonomy): domain Bacteria; phylum Desulfobacterota; class Syntrophia; order Syntrophales; family UBA2192; genus UBA2192. The sequence continues at coordinate 84,732 of JAAYEC010000003.1, forward strand.
AGCGTGAGGCCGTCGCAGGCCTTGCTCTCGTGGCGGCTTCTCGTGTGAACGGCGTACCAGGGCATCAGGCGCAGGCCTCCGGCGTTACAGGAAACAGGTTGACGGTCGAAGGGCCGGGGTGTCGAGGGCGGGCATGGATCAGATTCCCTTCTTAACAGCCGCTGCCCGGTTCATCCGGTGATGAACCGGGCGTCGACGATGATGTCCCCGCTCCGGCGGGAAACGCGCCGGATGTCCAGGGGGACGGCCTGATCAACGGTTTTCACGGCCAGCTCTCCGATGGCGTCCAGCCCCTTTCCGAAGATCTTCGGGGCGGAAATGACGATGAGCCGGTCGGCCAGCCGCTCCCGGATGAAGGAGGTCAGGACCCCGGCACCCCCTTCCACGAGAAGCGACGAGATCTCCCGCCTGCCCAGTTCCTCGAGAACCGCAGCGAGATCGACCTGCCTTCTCCCTGCGACCCGGACCTCGATCCCGGCGTCCGCGAGCAGCGCTCTCTTCTTCCGGTCATGCCCGGCGGTCGTGAACACCAGGGTCCTTGCCCGCTGCTGCCCCTGAAACACGCGGGCCCGGGGACCGATCTCCAACCTCGAGTCCACGACGACGCGCAGGGGGTCCCGGCCCCTGACGAGGCGGCAGGTGAGTTCCGGGTCGTCCTTGACGATCGTGCCCGAGCCCACGAGGATGGCGTCGTGCAGGCTTCGCAGGCGGTGGGCGAAGACCCGCGAGGGCTCGGAGCTGATCCACCGGGAGTGCCCTGTGGAGGTCGCGATCTTGCCGTCGATGGACTGGGCGAATTTGAGCGTGACAAAGGGGACCCGGGTCCGGATGTACTTGAAGAAGACCTCGTTGATCTCCCGGCACTGCGCGTCGAGGACGCCGGAGCGGGTCTCGATCCCGTGCCGCTTCAGCGTTGCGAGCCCCCGCCCCGAGACAAGCGGATTGGGGTCGATCGTCCCGATGACGACGCGGGCCGGCTTTTCCTGCACCAGCCGCTCGATGCAGGGCGGGGTTTTGCCGTGGTGGGTGCAGGGTTCCAGGGTGACGTAGACCGTTGCACCGCGGACCGGCTCCGTCGCGCTCTCGATGGCGTCGATCTCGGCGTGATTTTCCCCGCGGCGCCGGTGGAACCCTTTCCCGATGATGCGCCCGTCCTTGACGATCACCGCCCCCACGAGGGGGTTGGGCGAGGCCCAGGGCGCTCCCCGTCTCGCCAGGGCGAGGGCCGTTCTCATGTAGCTCTCGTCGGTCATGCCCGGCTCCCGTTGTCGTTCGGCCCGCGATCTTCCTTTGTGGAATGACCCTTGCAATATCATGCGTCTTCGAGTGGCACGGCTTCCTACTATACAAAAGCTGGGTCTCCTGCACAAGATCAAATCGACTTCCGCGCCGGGCGCCGGGTCTCCGTCATGCGCAGGAGCCCATGACCGGCGGGCCGCTTTTATGCGATCAGTGCCCGAAGGGGGCCGCGGCTGTTTTCCGCTACCGCCCTGCGGTCCGGATGTGGTATATAACCGCAGCTTTCGACCCCGCGGCAGAATGGAGGATTTCATGAAAGGCATCGTTCTCGCAGGGGGGCTCGGGACCCGCATGCACCCCCTGACCAAGGTCACCAACAAGCATCTTCTTCCCCTCTACCGTGAGCCGATGATCTACTACCCCATCCGCACCCTCGTCAACGCGGGCATCGACGAGATCCTGATCGTCACGGGCGGCAACAACGCCGGGGATTTCTTGAAGCTGCTGGGAAACGGAAAGGACTTCGGCTTGAAGCATCTCAACTACACCTACCAGGAAGGGGAAGGCGGGATCGCCGCCGCCCTCGACCTGGCGGCGTACTTCGCCGACGGGGACAGGATCGCCGTCGTCCTGGGCGACAACATCATCGAAAAGAACATCCGACGGGCCGTCGAGGCCTTCAAGAAACAGCCGCGCGGCGCGAAGATCCTGCTCAAGGAGGTCCCGGACCCCCAGCGGTTCGGCGTGCCAGCCTTCGAGGGGGACCGCATCGTTCGCATCGACGAGAAGCCGAAGCAGCCGGCGTCGAACTACGCCGTCATCGGCATCTACCTGTACGACGCCACGGTCTTCGACGTGATCAAGACACTCAAGCCCTCGAACCGGGGCGAGCTGGAGATCACGGACGTGAACAACCATTACATCCGCGAGGGTACGATCACCTGGGATGTGCTCGACGGGTGGTGGTCCGATGCCGGCACGTTCGATTCGCTGATGTACGCGGGCAACATGGTGGCCAGGACGGGCGCGAACAAATTGGACTAGGCGGCGGGTCAACAGGCAAAGGACGAAGGGCAAGATGGATTATAGAAGGATGCATCCCCGGGGCCCCATGAACGGTGCCTCACCGGAGGCGACATGATCGACGGCGTGAAGATCAAGAAATTGAAGGTGATCCCCGACGAGCGCGGGCGGCTGATGGAGATGCTGAGGGCCGACGATGAGCTGTTCGAATCGTTCGGTCAGGTCTACATGACAACGGCCTACCCGGGGGTGGTCAAGGGGTGGCACTACCACAAGCGGCAGTCCGACAACATGACCGTCGTCAAGGGGATGATGAAGATCGTGCTCTATGACAGCCGCAAGGGCTCGCCGACCGAAGGCGAGGTGAACGAATTCTTCGCGGGCGAGCACAATCCGGTCCTGCTCCACATTCCCCCCCTGGTCTTCCACGGCTTCAAGTGCATCTCCGGCGAGGAGGCCCTCGTGATCAACGTCCCCACGGAGGTGTATCGCTACGACGATCCCGACGAGTTCCGGGTCCATCCCCACGACAACGATATTCCCTATGACTGGGATCGCAGGGACGGGTGAGGGCATCGCGAAGAGCGGAAGAGCGGAAGTGATGAAGAGCGGGAAAGAAAAGAATAGAAGTTCCATGCCGCTCTTCACAACACCCCGACATCGTGTGGTTTGTCACCGGCTCCGACAGGGGCTCATGAATATACGGAACAGAGAATGGGCATATTCTGGGGCGTTATTTCGTTTGTCCTCGGCGCGGTGATCGGCAGTTTCCTCAACGTCTGCATCTGGCGGATCCCCGAGGAGAAATCCATCGTGTTCCCCTCCTCCCGCTGTCCGAAGTGCGGCGCACCCATCCGTCCCTGGGACAATATCCCCATCCTGAGCTGGTTTCTCCTGCGCGGCCGGTGCCGCGACTGCGGCGGGGCCATCTCGCCCCGCTACCCCCTGGTCGAACTGCTGACGGGCCTGCTCTCCCTGGCCCTGTGCCGGCTGTACGGTCCGGGCCTGCCGTACCTGGCCGCCTTCCTTTTCGTCTCCGTCCTTGTCGTGATCAGCTTCATCGACCTGGACCACCAGATCATCCCGGACGTGATCTCGCTGCCGGGAATCCCGGTGTTCTTCCTGCTGGCGGTCTTCGTCATGGGTGTCGGCTTCTGGGACTCGCTCCTCGGCGTTCTCGCCGGGGGCGGGTTTCTCTACCTGATCGCCGTGGGGTATGAGCTCCTGACGAAGCGGGAGGGGATGGGGGGAGGCGACATCAAGCTGCTGGCCATGATCGGGGCCTTCCTGGGGTGGCAATCGCTGTTTTTCGTGGTGTTCATGAGCTCCATCCTCGGGGCACTCGTGGGGGCCGTGCTCATCGCGACCCGGGGCAAGGACATGAAGTATGCCGTGCCTTTCGGACCCTTCCTGTCGGTGGCCGCCGCGATGTATCCCTTTGTCGGCGTCCAGCTGACGCATCTCGTTTTATTCCGGGCGCTTCCCTGATCCTTCCCGTCCCTTCGCACCGGGGAAGTTTCCCCTCAAGTTTTCCACGCTCCGGGCCGAAAAGGAATTCAGAAGAGTTCCAACCCGCGATCGGGTTGAACGATTCGCAGGTTCCGGTCGCTCTCATGAAACGGCCTGATAAGGGCAAACCATCCGAAAGGGTGGGGCGCAAAATCACTGGCCTACGTCCGATCGAAGGATATGGCGGCAGGATTGCCGGGCAGGACATCCGATCACGAGCCGAAGCGGGGATCCCCTCCCTGGGCGGACCGCGCTCTCGTCTCCCGTCCCATCTCCTCCCGCCCGGATTCAGCCTCCTGCCTGGCGGCCCTTCCGTCGCCGGTACGGGCATGCTTCTTGCTGAACCGGAATTGTTCCCGGCAGGACGGGCATGCGCCGGGGCCGGGCATGAGAACCTGAGGAATCGAGGGAAATGAACATCACGGGTCACGTACAAAGCGGCAGCGTTCAGAAGCGGGCTCCTGCCGGGCGGTCTGCCGCCGGCTTTTCCCTGGTGGAGCTTCTGATCACGCTGGTCCTGTTGGGCATCGTGCTGGCCATCGCCGTCCCGTCCTACCGGGGGTGGGTGGACAACTCGAACCTGAAGGGTGCGGGAAGGATGATTTCGTCCGATTTCTACGACACGCGCGCCCGGGCCATGGCGGAAAACCGGGCGTACACCATCACCTACAGCCCGGAGCCGGCCAACACCTGCCGGATCCAGGCCGCGGCGGTCAACGATCTTGCCGCCGTCGACGAGACGAAGACCTTCGGAGAGTACGGGACGGTCCGGATGACGGCCGTCAACGGAGGCGCAGCGGCTGTGACAGTCACGATCCAGCCCCGCGGGTCGGCCGCTCCGGCCGCGACGATCGGCCTCACCAACGTGCGTAACTCGACAGGCACGGTTACCGTGCTGATGACAGGAAGGGCCCATGTCACGTACAGCATGCAATGACCGCGGGATCACCATCGTCGAGGTGCTCATCACGCTGTTTCTCACGGCCGTGGGCATCATGGCCCTTCTGTCCATGCAGCCCACGTCGTGGAGCGCGGCGGGGCGATCCGATTTCATGGGCCGGGCCGCCGGCATCCTCCAGAGCGAGCTGGAGCGGAGCGAGCTGTGGGTCATGAATCCGAACAACGCCTTCGCGACGAACTGTGACCCCTCCGGCCGCAATCTTTATGTCGGGGCGTGCTCACGCACCGTCAATGCCAGCAGCCAGTCGGTACAGCAGACGGGCGACGTGGCGTATACCGTTGCCACGACGGTCACCCCGCTGGCCGGTGCGACGAACGCCTGGACGGTGAGGATCCAGGTGAGCTGGCCCGGCAACACGCGGGGAATCACGGAGAGCGCCATCGTTTCGAGACAGGAGTATTTCAGGCAATGAGGGATCCGCTGAACGATTCGAGAGGGTTCACGCTCACCGAGCTCGTCATGGCCGTCGCCGTCGGGCTCGTCCTGCTTGCGGCTGTTTCGACGGCCATGGTGTCGGGGCAGCGCTCTGCCACGGGGATCGAGCGGAAGGTGACCACGAACCAGGACGCCAGGGCCGCCCTGGAGATCATGGCCGCGGAGATCCGCATGGCCTCCTTCAACTCCACCTTGGAGCCGAACCTCTGGCGCAACCCGGGGGACTGCACCATATCGGGAAACCAGAACTGGCGCGGCATCCAGGAGGCCACGGCCACGTCGATCACCGTCGAGATGGACATCGAGTCGCCCCCCACCAAGGTCTGCGGGGACACGTCCGGCGAGATCATCCGCTACGAGGCCTCCGGCCAGGGCATCACCCGGCACGTCATCACCTGCGTGTCCGGCGTGCGCAACCTGGATTCCCAGCCGTTCCTGGGTCCCATTGCCGGGCATCCCGAGGTCCGGACCGTCGAATGCGCCAACTGTGTCATCAACCACGCGCTACCCGTTTTCCGGTATTTCGACGGCACGGGCGCCGAAATTCTCCACGCCAATCTCCCCAACGACATCCCGAGGATCCGGCGCATCGAGATCGCGCTGCTCGTCCGCTCGGCCGATATCGACCCGAACACCGGTCAGCAGCGGCAGATGGCCTATTCGACCAGCGTCATTCCTCGAAACCACGGAATTCACTTCTGAGCAAGGACGAATGCGAATGGCACACCACCGTGAACAGAAAGGCTTTGCACTCGTGGCCGCGCTGCTGGCCAACCTGATCCTCCTGGCCGTGGGGATCGTCGCCCTCAACCTCTCCACGGGGGACATCCGGTTCAGCATGCGCTCCGTGGGCGACAAGAAGGCCGTAAACGCCGCCGAGGCGGGTCTGCACTGGCTGACCGTCAATTTCAATCCCGCAGACCTCGCGTCCGTCACCGTGACCAACCAACAGGTGGACATCGGGGGGGACCCGAACACGCAGTACACGATCCAGGAAGTCGGGGACCCCCCCGCAGGGTCGGGCCCCGCCCAGCTTCCGCTCCCGGGCTTCTCCATCGGCGGCTCCCAGACCTGGGGGCAGGCACGGTACCGGGCGGTGGTCACGGGCAGGAACACGGCCTACAACTCGACCATGACGATCGAAGCGGGCCTGGGACACGGCCCCATAGAGATGGGGACGATGTCCCGATAGGAGAAACGACCATGAAGACGCTGCGCACCATCCTCGCCGCGATGTGGATCTTCCTGTTCTGCGGGGCGGGGGTCTCCCTCGCCCAGACCTGCACGACCGACGAAGACTGCTCGGAGACGGGGCTCTTCACCAGCGTGGCCCCCGAGGCCATGATCCTCCTGGACATGTCGGGAAGCATGAAGTGGAACCCCCCGGGCGACGTCTTCCAATGCCCCGGCGCGGACTCCCTCTGCTATTACAAACCCGCCGGCGGCAACTGCGCCACCATCCAGAAAAACCCGGCCCTCTACAGCGACTACAAGACGACGTATTACCCTCCCTGGACGCAGCAGTGCGGCAATGCCGTTCTCAACCGCTACAGCAACGAGACCTGCTCGGGCCCCTTTTACATGACAAAGACGGAGATGCCCGGCTACTCCACCGACTGCGCCCGCTACCTCATCGCAAGAGAGGTCATCCGGAAGCTCCTGGACGACAACAAGGACGGCAAGATCTTCACCGACGACGACACGAGCCTCAACATCCGGATGGGGTTTGCCAAGTTCCAGGCAAGCACCTACCAGGAGTGGAAGCCCATCGGGACGTCCTACCGGAACATCTACTGCGGCGCCCCCTTCGGTTCCCTCACCGCCTGCACGGCGTCGAACCAGTACAATTACGGCGACTATAAGTGCATCCTGTCGTCGATGTGGACGGACTCGGCCGTTGTCGGGGCGACGCCCCTGGCGCTTGCCCTGGAGAGCGTGAAAACGACCCTGGACACCGCGAAGAACAAAGACGCCTACAAAAACTGCCGGCAGCGCTTCGTGATCCTCCTCTCGGACGGGGCCGACACCATGGCCTGCGGCGCGGCGAACGGCGACAGGGACAGCACCCAGTACAAGCGCAGGCGGGCCTCCGTGGCCCGGGCCAAGGCACTGGCCGATGCAGGCTACAAGATCTTCGTCATCGGCTTCGGCGCCAACATGCCGGACATCGAGAAGAACACCCTGAACTGGATGGCCTACTACGGGGGAACGGACAACCCGCTCGTGGCCAACAGCGGCGACAAGACGGCCCTCGACGTCTCGGCCTTCGAGGCCGATCCCTGCGCCGCGTCCGCCACGACGGGGACCTGCGACGGGACGAGCCTCCAGTGCTTTGCCGCGTCCAACGACCCCGGGAACACGCCGCTTTCCGGCTATGCCTTCATCGCCGGCAACGCCACGGAGCTCGAGGCGGGACTGAGGGAGGCGCTCAACTATATCCGCGAGGCCAACTACGCCTTTTCTCAGTCCTCGGTGGCCTCGTCACGCATCGCCGACGAGAACTTCCTCTATGAGGCGTCCTTCCAGCCCGTCAACAACGACCCCATGTGGCTCGGGCACCTTCGCAAGTACCAGATCCTGAGCGACGGGACCGTCGGGGGCGCGATCTGGGACGCCGGCAAGCTCCTGCAGGAGCGCGACCCGGACACAAGGGTCATGAAGACCTACAAGGGTGGCGCCCTCGTCGATTTTCTGACATCCAACATCACCGCCGCGGACCTGGGCGTCGAGAACGATACCCGGCGCAACGAGGTCGTGGGATACGTCCGGGGCGAGCCAACCTACAACAAGGACAACTGGAAACTGGGCGACATCTTCCGGGCCAACCCCGTGACGGTGGGGACGCCGTCTCACTACTACAGGGACATCAACGACGGCGCCAACGCCTTCGCCACGCACCGTGCAAGCCATGTGAGGTCTTCCGCCAACGGGCTGCGGATCGTGCTGTCCGGCGCCAACGACGGCCAGCTGCACGCCTTCAGGACCTCCGATGGCTCCGAGGCCTGGAGCTTCATCCCGCCGAGCGTGGTCCCCAAGCTTCGGCAGATCGCGCATGCCTCGCACCCGGCCGGCATGCCCCACGTCTACTTCGTGGACGGGCCCATCTCGGTGGCCGATGCCTGGCTCGGCACCGGCGAGGGGAAGACGAAGTCGGCGTCGGACTGGAAGACCCTGCTCGTGTTCGGCCTGGGCCGCGGCGCGGACCCGAACCTCTGGAGCTCGTCGCCGGACTGCCTGAGCGACTTCAGCCTGGTCTACGACGCGTCGCGCCCCCACTACTGCGGCTATTACGCCCTCGACATCACCGACACGCTCAACCCGGCGTACAAGTGGCGGATCACCCCGTCGAGCGCCCAGGCCCCCTACCTGGGAGACCCCTACAGCAAGATGTCTATCGGCCGCGTGAAGGTGGGCGGAAACGAAAAATGGGTAGGGTTCATGGGCGGCGGTCACAACTGGGCCGCCTGCAACCCCTACGACGGCGTCGGTACGGACTGCGACAAGCGCGGAAAGGGCTTCTTCGTGATCGACCTGTCGAACGGCAGCATCCTCTGGAGCTACACGAGAGCGGACAACCCCACGGACCTGAACTATGCCATGCCCGCGGCTCCCGCCGCCGTGGACAGCGATCTCGACGGGTTCGTCGACACGGTCTACATCGGCGACCTGAACGGGCAGATGTGGCGGTTCCGGTTCTGCTCGGCCTCCGACGGCGACGCCTGCGGCACGGCGAACTGGACCGGCAGCCGCCTGTTCCAACCCAGCGGGCTCAACCCGAGCCCCGGGCCGACCTTCGCCGCGCCGACGGTGGCCAAGGATGCCACGGGCAACCTCTGGGTCTACTGGGGGACAGGCGACAAGACGGAGCCCATCGTCGTGGGGACGACCGTGGACCGATTCTTCGCCGTCAAGGATTCCGACCTGACGAGCACCTGGTCGGGCAGCACCCTCGATAACATCACGGGTGCGCAGAGCCGATACACGGACAACGCGGGCAAGCACGGCTGGTACATGAACCTGAGCGGTTCAGGCGAGAAAGTGCTTGGCGAGGCGACCGTGTTCGGCGGCAGCGTCTACTTCACGACCTACATGCCGGGGGGAGTCGGAGTCACCGACCCCTGCAACGCCGCCGGAACGGCGAAGCTCTACGGGGTGGCCTACATAGAAGGGGCAGGTTCCCTGACGGGCAACGCCCGGAGCATCACCCTGGGCGTGGGGATCCCCACGGCCCCCACGCTCTCGCTCAACCCCTACAGCCCCAACCCGGACCTCTACGTGACGGTGAGCGGGGGATCGGGCACGGGCTCCACGACGATGCGGGCGCCCGTCAACCCGAGCGGGGCGAGCAACCGTACCAACATCCTCCACTGGCGCGACCGCAGGGTGCAGTAGCGGATGCGGGAAACCGGCCGCGGGCCGGCGAATGGAAGGAGGGGCCGGAAGGGCCCGCGACGGAACCGGAAACGTTCACAGAGAGCAAAGAGGTCGGCAGCCATGAAGAAGAAAACGGTCCCTCTCCTTGCATTTTGTGCCGCGATCGCAATGTCCCTCGGGACGGCCACGCACGGCCGTGCCGACGAGACGGGCCTGTTCACCTCCATCGCCCCCGACGCCATGATCGTGCTCGACCTCTCGGGGAGCATGAGGTGGAATCCGCCGGGGGACCACAACGCGTACAATTCCCCCATCAACGAGTACAGCAACCCCGCCTGCGAGGGGCCCTTCTACAACAACCAGTCGCGGCCGGGCTATACGACCTACTGCTCGCGCTTCGAGATCGCCCGCAAGACGCTGTTCGACATCCTCGACGACAACCACAGCGGGACGATCAACAGCCAGGACGAGACGAGCCTCAACATCCGCATCGGCCTCGGGAAGTTCCAGGGAAGCACCTACGCGAAATTGCGCGACATCGGGACGAAGTACTCCCTGGTCTACTGCGGGAGCAACACGTCCTGCACCGTGAACCAGAGCTCGGGAGATTACTCCAGCATCAACTACTGGATGACCTATTCCAACGTGGTCGGGGCCACCCCGCTCGTAAGCGGGCTCGCGGGCGTCAAGGCCTACCTCGACGGCCACAAGGCGAACGACCCGTACAAGAATTGCCGGCAGAAGTTCGTCATCCTCGTCTCCGACGGGGCCGACACGATGTACTGCGGCGGCACGGGCTACGACGACCAGACGGACCAGTACAAGCGCAGGCGGGAATCGGTGCTGGCGGCCAAGGCCCTCGCCGACGCGGGCTACAAGGTCTTCGTTATCGGCATGGGCAGCAACATGCCCGATCACCTCAAGCGGACCCTGAACTGGATGGCCTACTACGGGGGGACCGACAACCCCCTCGTCGAGAACGAGGGGGACGCGACGGCCTTCGACCCAAGCGCGGTGAGCAGCTGCGGGAGCTCCTCCACGACGGGCCCGGGATGCGGGACGACGGACGAGTGCTACGCCGTGTCGAACGACCCGGGAACGCTGGAGCTGTCGGGCTACGCCTTCCTGGCCAACAACGCCACGGAGCTCGAGGCGGCCTTCCGGCAGGCCATCAGTGTGATCCGCGAGGCGACCTACTCCTTCTCCCAGGCCTCGGTGGCCTCGTCTCGGCTCATCGACGAGAATTTCATCTACGAGGCGTCCTTCCAGCCCATCAACGGCGACCCCTTCTGGCTGGGGCACCTGACGAAGTACCAGATCAACAGCAACGGGACGATCGGAGCCGCGCTCTGGGACGCCGGCCAGGTGCTCCAGGGGACGGATGCCGCCTCGCGGACGATCTACACGTACAAGTCGGGGGCCTTGACGGCTTTCAACGCGACCAACATCACCCCGGCCGACCTGGGCGTGCCGAGCACCACGAGGCGCAACGAGGTCGTGGGATTCATCCGGGGAGAGGCGGCGTACAACAAGGACAACTGGAAGCTCGGCGACACCTTCCGCTCGAACCCCGTGACGGTCGGCACCCCCTCGGCCTGGTTCAAGGACGCCCGCGACTCGGCAGGCGCCTTCGCCTCCCACCGGACGGCGAATCCACGCACAACGGCCAACGGGAAGCGGATCGTCGTCGCCGGCGCCAACGACGGCCAGCTCCATGCCTTCCGGACGGACAACACCCCGCCGCCCTCGGGCAGCGGCGGCATGGAGGTCTGGAGCTTCATCCCGCCCAACCTGCTGCCGAAACTCAAGGATATCGCCCACAAGTCCCATCCCACGGGGCTGACCCACCAGTACTTCGTGGACGGCCCCATCTCGGTGGCCGACGTCTGGGTGGGGACGGGCGACGGCACCGCGAAGTCCGCTTCGGACTGGAAGACGCTCCTGATCTTCGGCGAGGGCCGCGGAGGGACGAGCACCCTCTGGAGTTCCTCGGCCTCCTGTGACTCGGGATTCAAGAACATCTACTCGAGCGTTTACCGCAACTACTGCGGCTACCACGCCCTGGACATCACGAACACCTACAGCCCCGCCTACCGGTGGCGGATCAGTCCATCGGCCGGCCAGGCGCCCTACCTCGGGGACCCGTGGAGCAAGATGATGGTGCACCGCGTGAAGGTGAACGGCTCCGAGAAGTGGGTCGGATTCATCGGGGGCGGCAACAACCTGTCGAGCTGTACGGGCGGCGGCTGCGACCTCCGGGGCAAAGGGTTCTTCGTCGTGAACCTCAGCGACGGCTCCGTCCTGTGGAGCTACACGCAGGCCGACAACGGCTCCATGAACTACGCCCTGCCGGGCACGGCGGCCGTCGTGGACTCGGACAGCGACGGGTTCGTCGATCTGGCCTACATCGGGGACCTGGGCGGCAACATCTGGCGGATGAAATTCTGCTCGGCCGCCGACGGGCCCTCCTGCACGACAGGCGACTGGGGCGGCTCAATGCTCTTTGCCCGCGACAGCGGAACCGGGCCCGTCTACGACGCCCCCGCGGTGGCCAAGGACGCGTACGGCAACCTCTGGGTCTACTGGGGGACGGGGGACAAGGCCGAGCCGATCGTCGTGGGTTCCGGCACGGAGCGTTTCTATGCCGTCAAGGATGTGGACAGGACAAGCACCCGGCAGGCAGGCGACCTGGAGAACATCACCGGTACGACCTACACGGACAATGCCTCGAAGAGCGGCTGGTACATCAACCTCACCGGGGCGGGAGAAAAGTGCCTCTCCGAGCCCTCCGTATTTGCAGGGTACCTGTACTTCACCACCTACACGCCGGCGGGCAGCGGCGGCGACCCCTGCGACCAGGCCGGATCGGCCCGGCTCTACGCCGTCTCCTACATCGAGGGCGCCGGGTCGCTTACGGGCAACGCGAGGAGCATGACCCTCGGCGTGGGGATTCCCACGGCGCCCGTGCTCTCCATCAACCCGCACAGCAGCACGCCGGACCTGTATGTCACCCTGAGCGGCGGGGCCGGAACGGGGGCCACCACCATGCGCGCCAACGTGAACCCCCCGTCCATCGCGAACCGGACCAACCTGATCCACTGGCGGGACGCCCGGTTCCAGTGAGCGGGGCCCGGCCGCAGGCCCCGAAAAACCGCTTGACCCGCACAGCCTGATGCGGTAAATTCCGTCCATCCCGGGCGGGGCCCCGGAAAAGGGCCCCGTCCCGTACCCTCCTTCCAGCCGTATTCTACCCTTCGGATTGCATGGGCGGCGAGAACGGGCCGTCAACCGGCATGCGGGGATGTGCGTCCAGGTTTCACTCCGGGGGACCTCCGCGCTCGAGCGTCGGGCGCGTCGCGATGGAGGTTTCCGCCATGACCCTCTTCGCCTTTGTCCGGCGTGCCGCCGTCCTGGGCATCCTCGTTTTCTCCGGCGCGGCCGCGTTCGCTGAAACCGCCGACCAGGCGCTTTTTACCGCCGTTTCCCCCGATGTCCTGATCGTCCTCGACCTCTCGGACAGCATGCGCCGGAATCCGAAAGGAGAGGCCGACGGTCTCGGGGAGCCGCTGCGGCGCTTCGGAAACGAGGCGTGCTCGGGGGAAACCTTCCACGACACGCCCCGGCCGGGCTTCGCGACGGACTGCGCCCGGTACCTCGTCGCCAGGCGCGTCCTGTACGATCTTTTCGACAACAACCGGGACGGGGTGATCGACCGCCGGGACGAGGCCGGCCTCGGCGTCCGTCTCGGGTTCTGGGCGTTCAGCGCGGGAATCCGGAGGCTGCGGGACATCGGGCAGCCCTTTGCGCAGAGCTGGTGCGGGGCAGACTCCTGCCCAGGGGCCGATGCGTCGACGGCCGAGGAACGCACGATCCTCTACTGGACCGACAGGAACCGGGAGCGGCAGCGCGTCCGCGGCGGCTCGAACCTGGCCGCGTGCCTGGAGGCCGCAAAGCCCTACCTGGACAGCCACAGGCAGGCCGATCCCTACAGGAACTGCCGGAAGAAGTTCGTCATCCTCGTCACCGACGGCCACGATACCCTCGCCTGCGGCGGCACCGGTGACGGCAGCCGGCCCGATCAGTACAAGCGGCGGCGCGCCTCGGTGGCGAAGGTGAAGGCCCTCTGGGACGCGGGGTACCGGGTCTTCGTGATCGGGCTCGGGGACGGGATGCCCGCCTATGTACGGAACACGCTCAACTGGATGGCCTTCTACGGGGGGACGGAGAACCCCTCCGCAGTCCGGAGGGGCGACCCGCAGGCCCTGCGCATCGATCAGATCACCGACGAGCCCTGCGCCGAGTCGGCGACGACGGGCTCATGCAGCGGGGCAAGCGAGCTCTGCTTCGCCTCCGTCAACGACCCCGGCGCGCTCGAGCTTGACGGGTATGCCTTCCTCTCCGCGAAGGGGGAACCATTCGAGGCTGCCCTGAGGGCGGCGATGAGCTCCATCCGCGACGCCGCCTACTCCTTCAGCGCGCCGTCGGTGCCCGCGGCCAGGACGGCGGAGCACAACCACCTGTTCGCGGCCTCCTTCCAGCCCGTGGCCGGGGACCCCTTGTGGCGGGGAACACTCCGGAAATACGCGATCCTGTCAGACGAATCGGTGGGCGGCATTCTGGCCGATGCAGGGGCGGCCCTCCAGGCCAGGGCCGCGAAAGACCGGAAAATCCTGACGGTCAAGGGCGGGGCCGTGGTGCCGTTTTCTGCGCAGACCCTCTCTGCGGAGGATCTCGGGGTGAGCGACGGGAGGCGGCGCGACGAGGTGGTCGGCTACATCCGCGGCGAGGCGGCATACAACCCCGATCGGGATGCCCGAGGCAACGTCTGGAAACTGGGCGACATCTTCCACTCGAACCCCGTCACGGTGGGCACGCCCCCGGCGCACTTCGCCGATCCCCGGGACCGGGGCAGGTCCTTCGATGCCTACCGCGCAGCAAACCGGCGGAGCTCGGACAACGGACGGCGGATCGTCGTGGCGGGCGCAAACGACGGCCAGCTCCACGCGTTCCGGACCTCGGACCTGGCCGAGGTCTGGAGCTTCATCCCCCCGAACCTCCTGCCCCGGCTCAAGGAGCTTGCCCACGGGGAGCACCCGACAGCCCGGACACACCGGTTCTATGTCGACGGGCCGGTTACCGTGGCGGACGTCTGGACGGGAAAGGGAGACGGGAAAATCAAGTCCTCCGGCGAATGGAAAACCCTGCTGGTCGTCGGACTGGGGAGGGGGGGCGACCGGACGCTCTGGAGCGCTTCGCCGTCCTGCGAATCGGGCTTCAGCGGCAGCTATCTCCCGGGCGGCGAGTTCCCCGTGTATTGCGGCTACCACGCCCTGGACGTGACCGACACGCTCAATCCGGGGCTTTCCTGGCGGATCCGTCCCGCGCCGTCCCAGGCGCCGTACCTGGGCGATCCCTGGAGCAGGATGGTGATCCGCAGGGTCCGGATCGGAGGACAGGAGAAATGGGTCGGCTTCATCGGCGGCGGACACCGGATATCCTCCTGTGCGGGGGCGGCGGACTGCGACGCGCGGGGGAAGGGGTTTTTTGCCGTCGACCTCGCGACGGGGCACATCCTCTGGGATTTCACGCGGGGCTCCCCGGGAGGCGGCCTTATGGGGCACGCCATCCCGGCGAGCGCGGCCGTGATCGATTCGGACATGGACGGGTTTGCCGACAGGGCCTACATCGGGGACCTGGGGGGAAACCTCTGGCGTTTCACGTTCTGCAGGGCCTCCGACGGGGAAAGCTGTACGACGGCCGACTGGAAAGGGTCCCTCTTTTTCCGGCGCGACGGCGTGACGGGGCCGGTCTACTTCGCCCCCGCCGTCACGAGGGACGCCGCCGGCAGCCTCTGGGTCTACTGGGGCACCGGAGAGCTGCTCGAGCCCCTGGCCCGGGGGCCTGGCAGGGACGGGTTTTACGGCGTGCGGGACACCGGGGCGGCCTCGCCCCGGACGGCCGCGAACCTGCAAAACATCAGTGGCGCCGCGCAGCGTTTCACCGAGCCGGACACCCGGGACGGGTGGTTCATCCTGTTCGACGGAAAGGGGGAGAAGCTCCTTGCCGCCCCGACCGTCTTCGGCGGCGTCGCGTATTTTACGACCTACACGCCGGAGGGCGGGTCGGGAGACCCCTGCGAGCAGACAGGCCTCTCAAGGCTGTACGCCGTCTCCTACATCGACGGGACGGCAGCCTTCGCGGGAGGCGGGCGCTGCACGGTCCTCGGCAGGGGGATCGCGTCGGAGCCGATGGTATCCGCCGGGGTGGAACCGGGCAAGGGGGGCATGTTCGGATGGGTCAGCGGCGGGGCCGGCAGCTCCGCCGCTCCATGGAGGGCCCCGGCCGTGCTGAAGTGGCCTGGAAACCGGACACACCTCCTTCAATGGCGCGACGTGCGCGTCCGGTAGGCGACGGGTTCGGGGGGAAGGCTCCAGGCGGAGGAAGGAGAGGTCCATTGAAAGAAGCGACGGGAGCGACGGAACGGGGATTCACGGTCGTCGAGCTAGCCATGGCCGTGGCCGTGGGACTCGTCATCCTCGCGGCGATCCTGTCCGCCGTGGTGGCGGGGCAGCGGTCCGCCTCGGGCATCGAACGCAGGGTCACGACGGGACAAGACGCCCGGATCGCCCTGGAGATCATGGGGGCCGAGATTCGCATGGCATCGTACAACCCCCTCTACGCGGCCGGCCTGTGGGTAACCCCGGCCGATTGCAGAACGGCCGCCGAGCAGGGCCGGCGGGGAATCCAGGAGGCAACGGCCACGGCGATCACCGTCGAGATGGACCTCGACCCGGACGGTCTCTGCGGCAGCTCGCCCAACGAAATCATCCGTTACGCCTACGACGGCCCGTCGGGGCGGGTCACCCGGGAGACGATCCGCTGCACGGCGGGAAGACGGACGTCGTCGGGGGCGCAGCCCTTCCTGGGCCCCATCCCGTCGAACGCGGCGGTGAAGACCCTGCGGGTGGTCAACGGCGCGGTGCCCCTGTTTCGATACTACGACGGATCGGGCGCCGAGGTCGTGAACCTGCCCGCCGAGGTGCCGCGGATCCGGCGCATCGAGATCGTCCTGATCGTCGAGTCGGCCGATGCCGACCCGCGTACGGGACAGCCCCGGCGGATCGCCCTTTCGACCAGCGTCGTGCCGAAAAACCACGGGGTTCAATTCTGAAAGGGGGAACGGAACCGTGAAGCGTGCCCGCGAGGGAGGATTTGCCCTCATCGTGTCGATCCTGGCGAACCTCATTCTCCTGGCCGTGGGGATCGTCGCCTTCAATCTGGCGACGCAGGATCTGCGCATCAGCACGAGGATCGTCGGCGAGAAGAAGGCGATGAGCGCCGCCGAGGCGGCAACGCACTGGGTGATGCTCCACTTCGACCCCGCCAACCCCGGCGCCGTGGTCAAGTCCGGCCGCCTCCTGGCCGAGCTGGGCGGCGGGCTGGAACCGCGGAGCCGCGTGAGCATTTCGCGGCCCGTCCCGCCGGTTGCAGGCCCGCTGCAGGTCGTCGGCCCGGCCGGATACGACATGGGTTCGACCCCCTGGGTGCTCCTGCGCTACGACACGACGATCACGGGGCGAAACGACGACCACCGCTCGAGCGTGACCGTCGACGTGGGGCTGGGCTACGGGCCGGTCGTCGCGGAGGGTTACCGGTGAATAGAAGGTGAGGAGGTGGGAACGTGAGAGGGTGAGAAAATCGAATATGTCGCTTGTTCTCGCCGCGCTTGCAGCTTTCCGACCTTCTTACCCTCTCACCCTCTTACCTTCTGCATTGCGGTTGCCCCGCGATCCGCTTCCCGGTGACGGACATCGAGTGGGTCCGGCCGCACGGCGGCTGTGCCGGCCCTTCCCTTGAAAATTGCTTGACTTTGCGCCCCTGAGCGGGTAGTGTTGCCGCGGTTTCCGACAGGGGAAGACAACTCCCCCCGGAGTGGGGGAAACGGTGCTGAAAGAATTGGCCGACGGGCCTTTTTTTTATTATAGTCGGAACGAGCGTGCCCGAACCATGAAAGAACAAATCATCAGGCTGCTGGAGGAATCAACGACACAGTGCCTCGCCGAGGGACTCTTCGAGGTGAAGAGCCTTCCCTTCATCGAGCTGGAAGTGACGCGCGACGAGTCGCACGGGGACTACGCCTCGAACGTGGCCATGGTGATCGCCTCCCAGGCCCGCAAGAACCCCCGCGCGGTCGCCCAGGCGATCGTCTCGAAATTGAAGGACGACGGGGAACTGCTGAGCAGGGTCGAAATCGCGGGCCCCGGCTTCATCAACTTCTTCGTCCGGGAGGAACGCTGGCGCGGCCAGCTCCTGGAGATCGAGCGCCTGAAGGAACGCTACGGCACCCTCGCCGCAGGAAAGGGCCGGAAGGTCCAGGTCGAGTTCGTGAGCGCCAACCCCACGGGCCCGCTTCACATCGGGCATGCACGGGGGGCCGTCACGGGCGACGTCATCGCCAACATCCTGAGGGTGAGCGGCCACGGCGTCGTCAAGGAATACTACATCAACGACGTGGGCAACCAGATGCGGACCCTCGGACGCTCGGTTTACCTTCGCTACCGCGAGGCGCTCGGCGAGGCGATCGAATTCCCGCCGGATCACTACCAGGGGGACTACATTGCCGAGCTGGCGCGGCAGATCCTCTCGAGGGACGGAGATCGGTACCGGGACAGGCCCGAGGAAGAGGTCCTGCCGCTTTTCACGGCCTACGCCGCCGGCTCCATCATGGAGGGGATCAAGGACGATCTGGCGGCCTTCGGCGTCTTCTTCGACGACTACTTCAGCGAGGGGCGGCTGTACGAGAACGACGGCGTCATGAAGCTCCTCGAGCATCTGAGGGAACAGGGCCATGTGTACCGGGAAGGCGGCACGCTCTGGTTCCGCTCGACGTCCTTCGGCGACGAGAAGGACCGTGTCGTCATCCGGGACACGGGGACGCCCACCTATTTCGCGGCGGACATCGCCTATCACAAGAACAAGTTCGACCGGGGCTTCGACACGGTCATCGATGTCTGGGGGGCCGACCATCACGGCTACATCCCGAGGCTGAAGGCCAGCATCGAGGCCCTCGGCGGCAACCGGGACGCCCTCCGGGTCATCCTCGTGCAACTCGTGAGCCTGCTGCGCGACGGCAAGCCCGTGGCCATGTCCACCCGGGCGGGCGAGTACGTGACCCTGAGGCAGGTGATCGACGAGGTCGGCAAGGACGCCGCCCGCTACAATTTCCTGATGCGCCGATCGGACAGCCAGCTCGATTTCGATCTGGAAGTGGCCAAGAGACAGTCCAACGAGAACCCGGTCTATTACGTCCAGTATGCCCATGCCCGGATCTCGAGCATCATCCGGATGGCCGCCGATCGGGGGGTGGACGTGCCGGCCGGGGAGAGCGCGGCGCTGCATCTGCTGAAGCTGCCCGAGGAGATCCAGCTGATCAAATCGATCACCCGCTATCCCGAGGTCATCGAGGGGGCCGCGAAGGCACTCGAGCCGCACCGGGTGACGTTTTTCCTGAACGAGTTGGCCGGGATCTTTCACAGCTACTACAACAAGAACCGGGTCATCACCGACGACGAGGCCCTGAGCCGGGCAAGGCTCTTCCTCGTGCATTCGATCGGACAGGTCCTGCGCAACGCCCTCGGTGTCCTGGGCGTCAGCGCGCCGGAGAAGATGTAAGCCCCGGAGGGGTCATGCGTCCGCAGCGGATGAAAGAATTCGAATTCCGGCTGGGAAAAATGGGGCTGGCGCTCTTCGTCGTCGGCATCTCCTTCCTGGTCTTCCTGGCCTTCGCGACGGGCGTGATGGTGGGTGTCAATCTGGAGGGCAATCCCGACCAGGCCGAACAGGGTCTGACGGGCATCCTCAAGCAGAAGCTGGGGCGGTCGGCGCCGGCCGGGGGCGGCGAGGCGCTCAAGGGCACCGTCGATGACCGGAGGGATACGGCCGACACCGGCAAGGGCGAGTTCAAGCTGACGTTTTTCGACACCCTGACGAAGGGCAAGGGGCCAGGCGCGGGCGATGCCGCACAGCCCAGGGTGAAAAAAGAGGAGAGGGAAGCCGCCCCTGCCAAGGAGCAGGCGACCGCGCCCGCGGCGGGCAGGTTCGTCATCCAGGTAGCGTCCCTGCAGGAGAAGAAGAAAGCGGAAGAGCTGCGCGACCGGCTCAACAGCATGGGCTACGCCCCGTACATCGATTCGGCCGAACTCAGCGACCGGGGCCACTGGTACCGGGTCAAGCTGAAAGGGTTTGAGACGCGCGAGCAGGCGCAGAAGATCGTCGACGGGCTGGAGGAGAAGGTGAAGGGCCTGCAGTGCCTCATCGTGCCCGCCGGCAACTGAAACGGGGTCCGGGGAGAGAACCCGCCCTCCGTCATCCCCCCGACCCCGTCGTTTGCGAAGACCGGGTAGAGCCGCATGTTTGAAAACCTGACCGAAAAACTCGACGGCATTTTCAGGAAACTGAAGAGCCGCGGAAGGCTCGACGAGGAAAACATCCGGGAATCCCTCAAGGAGATCCGGATGGCCCTTCTCGAAGCCGACGTGAACTTCCGCGTCGTCAAGGATTTCGTCGAGGATGTCCGCTCGAGGGCCGTGGGGCGTGAGGTCCTGGAGAGTCTCACGCCGGGCCAGCAGGTCGTCAAGATCGTCCATGACCGCCTCGTGGAGCTCATGGGCGGGGAGGGCAGCCAGTGGCTCAAACTCGTCGACCGCTTCCCGAACCCGGTCATGCTGGTCGGGCTGCAGGGCTGCGGCAAGACGACGTCTGCGGCGAAGCTCGCCCGACTGACGATGGAGCAGGGCCGGCGGACGGCGCTGGTCTCCACCGACGTGTACCGGCCGGCTGCCATTGATCAGCTGCGGGTTCTCGGCGAATCGCTTGGGGCAGGGGTCCTGCAGCCCGCAGACACAGAGGACCCCGTCGACATCGCCCGCAGGGCCGCGGCCGAGGCGGAGAGCCTGGGCTACGAAGTCCTGATCCTGGACACGGCGGGACGCCTTCACGTCGACCAGGCCATGATGGATGAGCTTCAGCGGATCAAGAGTGCAATCAACCCGTCGGAGATCCTGCTGGTGGCCGATGCCATGACGGGGCAGGATGCCGTGCAGGTGGCTCAGAAATTCAACGAGGCCCTCGCCATCGACGGCGTGATCCTCACGAAGATGGACGGCGATGCCCGAGGCGGCGCGGCGCTCTCCCTCCGGGCGGTGACGGGCAAGCCCATCAAGTTTGTGGGTGTCGGCGAGAAGGCGGATGCCCTCGAGGTGTTCCATCCCGAGCGGATGGCCTCCCGCATCCTAGGCATGGGGGATATCCTGACCCTGGTCGAGAAGGCCCAGGCCGCGATCGACGTCCAGGAGGCGCAGGAGCTCCAGAAAAAGATCCGAAAGGACACCTTCACCCTGGAGGACTTCCGGGACCAGCTGCAGAAGATGCGCAGGATGGGCTCGCTCAAGGACATGCTGGGCATGATCCCCGGCCTGGGGAAGCTCAAGGCCCTGAAGGATATCGATCCCGACGAGACGGAGCTTGTCCGAACGATGGCCATCATCGACTCCATGACGAAAAGGGAGCGGGCGAACAGCCAGATCATCGACGGCTCGCGCCGCAAGCGTATCGCCCGGGGAAGCGGCACGTCGGTGCAGGACGTCAACCGCCTCCTGAAGAATTACGCGGAAATGCGGAAAATGATGAAGAGGATGATGGGCCCGGGGGGCAAGGACGCCCTGCGGAGGGGGTTTTTCCGGCGGTAAGAGGCCGCCGAAAAAAAAGATTCAAAGAATCGTCGGTTTATGCTAGTTTAACGTACTTTTTTTCGCTCAACACATCAGGAGGTGACAGGGGAACGGAATGGCTGTGAAGATGAGATTGACGCGGATGGGAACCCGGAAGAAACCCTACTACCGGATCGTTGTGGCCGATTCGGTATCGCCCAGGGACGGGAAATTCATTGAAATCGTCGGAAGCTACGACCCGAAGAAGGACCCCGCCGAGATCACGGTCAAGGAAGACCGGGTCCGGGAGTGGCTCTCCAGGGGGGTCGAGCCGACACTGACCGTTTCCCAGCTGCTCGGGAAGAAGGGAATCACGATCGCAAAGGGCCGGACCAAGGTCGCCTGAACCGCCGTCTTCGCAGGACTCTCGATTCGACATGGGGTGAACCAGGAGCTAAACATCCAGAAAATCCCTGGAGGTCGTGACGATGAAAGACTTGATCAAGTACATCGCCCAGGCGTTGGTGGACAACCCGGACAAGGTCGAGGTCTCCGAGGTGCAGGGGGAGCAGACGTCTGTCATCGAGCTGAGAGTGTCGAAGGAGGATCTGGGGAAGGTCATCGGCAAGCAGGGCAAAACAGCGAAAGCCATGCGGACGATCCTGAGCGCCGCGTCGGCCAAGGTGCACAAGCGGACCGTTCTTGAGATCATCGAGTAGCCGTTGCCGATGAGACGGGTCGAAATCGGACGGATCGTCAGATCGCACGGTCTTGACGGCCGCGTGAAAGTTCTTTCCTATCTTGAGTCGGACCGGTTGCTGCCGTCGCTGGCGGAGGCCTGGATCGGCCGAAGCAGGGACTCGGCGAAGCGATACCCCATCGAAAACGCGCGCCCCGAGGGGCGGGCCCATTTCACCCTCAAACTGGGCGGGGTCGAGGACCGCACGGCAGCCGACGGACTCAGAGGGCTTACGGTCTCCGTCCCGTACACGAGCCTAGAGCCGCTCCCGGAGGGCGAATACTACTGGGAGGATCTCATCGGGCTGCGCGTCGAGACGGAAGCGGGAGCCCCCCTGGGGGTCATCGAGAGCGTCTTTCCGACGGGAAGCAACGACGTGATCGTCTGCAGGGCCGGGGAACAGGAGATCCTGCTTCCGGCCATCTCCGAGGTGATCCGGTCCGTCGACATCGGGGCGGGCAGGATGGTCGTCCGGTTGCTGAAAGGGCTGGAGGCGGGCGATGGTGCGATTTGACATCCTGTCCATCTTCCCGGAGATGTTCGAGTCCTTTTTCGGATGCAGCCTTCTGAAGAAGGCGCGGGACAGGGGGCTCATCCGGATCGAAGCGCACAACATCCGCGACGGCGCGACCGACAGGCACCGGATGACGGACGATTACCCCTACGGCGGCGGGGCCGGCATGGTGATGAAGGTCGAGCCCATTGCCCGGGTCCTCGAGACGATCGGCGCCGACCCCGGGGGGTGTCTCCGGGTTCTCCTCTCGCCGCAGGGCGAGATCTTCAGCCAGGCGATCGCCGGGGAGATGGCCCGGGCGGCCAGGATCGTCCTCATCTGCGGGCACTACGAAGGCGTCGACGAGCGGGTGAGGCAGAACCTAGCGGACCGGGAAATCTCCATCGGCGATTACATCCTCACCGGGGGCGAGGCGGCGGCCATGGTCGTCGTCGATGCCGTGGCCAGGCTCATCCCGGGCGTGCTCGGCAATGACGAGTCGGCCCACCACGAGTCGTTTTCCGAGGGGCTGCTGGAGAGCCCGCAGTACACCAGGCCGGAGGAGTTCAGGGGCTGGAAGGTCCCCGAGGTCCTTCTGTCGGGGCACCACCGGGAGATCGAGCGGTGGAGGCGCCGCGAGGCGCTGAAACGGACCCTGCTGCGAAGGCCCGACCTGCTGGCCGGGGCGCCGCTCACGGAGCGGGACCGAAAGATCCTCGAGGAACTGAAAAAGGAAGCCTGACGCCGGGCGGACCGGCTGTAGAAGGCTAGGCGATCAGGAGGCAGGAAGAGAAAGCGGGATACGCCGCGGACCGTCTTTGAGGCTCTTCGGCAGCAGGGGCCTTCGAATGGAGAAAGCCAGAAGGAGACACCCAGGAGGTTTTACTGTCATGGATAAGATCGATTTCATCGAGAAGGAACAGATGAGAGGGGACATCCCCGATTTCCGGCCGGGCGACACCGTCAAGGTCTATGTGAAGATCGTCGAGGGCACCAAGGAGAGGGTCCAGGTCTTCGAGGGCGTCGTGATCAAGAAGACCCGCGGCAACAGCCGGGCCCAGTTCACCGTCCGCAAGATTTCCTACGGCGTGGGCGTCGAGAGGACCTTCCCCAGCCACTCGCCCGTGATCGACCGGGTGCAGATCGTCACCCGCGGCAAGGTGCGCCGCGCGAAGCTCTTCTACCTCCGGGGACGCAAGGGCAAGGAGACAAAGATCAAGGAAGCCGACAAGCACTGATCTGGGGCGCCTGGCGGAGGCGCGCTATTCTTTGCGGGCTTCCGTTCAGAGCCGATATCGAGCCCGTAAAGAGCGGAACGTCGGAGGTCAGGAAGAGCGGACAAGAAGATTCTCTTTCTTTGCCGCTCTTCTGCTCTTCTTCACTTCCTGACTTCGCAAATGTGCCCCTGAAGCCGGGATTGGTTGGGAAAGCCGGGCGAGTCGCTCTTCGCGGGAACAGGGCCACGGTGGATGGACAGCTTCGAACGGAGCGCGCGCAGCAGGGGGTACCGTGTCATCGCTGGCGTCGATGAGGCGGGCCGGGGACCCCTGGCAGGGCCGGTGGTGGCGGCTGCCGTCGTCCTCCACGAGGAGTTCCGCCTGGACGGGGTCAGGGATTCCAAACAGCTCTCGGGGAAGAAAAGGCAGCGGTTTTACGACATCATCCTCAACGGGGCGCTCAGCTGGGGCCTCGGCGTCGTGGAGCCCTCCGTCATCGACCGGATCAACGTCTTGCAGGCCACGCGCCTGGCCATGAAAGAGGCCGTCCTCCAGCTCTCCCCCGCAGCCGACTACCTGCTCATCGACGGAACGAGGGCACAGCGTCTGCAGCTGCCCGTCACCCAGGAGACGATCGTCCGGGGGGATGCCCTCAGCATCTCCGTGGCCTGCGCCTCGATCGTGGCGAAGGTGTCCCGCGACCGGATCATGGAGATCTACCACCACCAGTTTCCACAGTACAACTTCATCGCGAACAAGGGATACGGTACCCGGGATCACCTGGAGGCGATCCGATGCCATGGGTCCTGCAAGATCCACAGGCGGAGCTTCAAGGGGGTGAAGGGAACCCTTGACCAGGGAGAGAAAGAATAAGGGGGCCCGGGGCGAGGAGCGGGCGGCCGAATTCTTGCGGGACCGGGGATACCGGATTCTCGAACGAAACTACCGCTGCCCGCTTGGCGAGATAGACCTGATCGCCCGTGACGGCGGGACCGTCGTTTTCGTCGAGGTGAAGACACGCTCGACGGAGCGGTTCGGGTCCCCCCAGGCCTCCATCGGAGCCCGCAAGCAGCGGCGGATGACCGCGGTCGCTCTTTACTACCTGAAGGGAAAGAACTGGCTCACGGCCCCCGCGCGGTTCGATGTGGCGGCCGTCAGCCTCGTCGAGGGGAAGGAAACCGTGACCCTCTACCGCAATGCCTTCGACGCCGCGGGCGTCTGACCGAAGAAAGTGAACAGGGGCCAGGGGCCGACGGGCGGGGTTTCGCATCCCGGATTCAAGCGATCTTGCCTCCGCCCCATGGACCCGGAACCCGCAAGAACACGACGAAAATCAGGATGCCTGAAGAGCGTGCCGTCATGATTGAGCAGGCCAAGAAGGGAGTGCTGTACCTCGTTTCCACCCCCATCGGGAACCTGGAGGACATCACGCTGCGCGCGATCCGGATCCTGAAGGAGGTCGACCTCATCGCCTGCGAGGACACGCGGCGCACGCGTGTCCTGCTGGCGCACTACGGGATCCGGACGGCCCTCACGAGCCTCTACGATGAAAACGAGCGGAAGAAAGGCGAAACCCTGATCCGGAGAATCCTCAAGGGCGCCTCGATCGCCTTTGTCTCAGACGCGGGCACGCCCCTGATCTCCGACCCGGGATACCGCCTTGTCAGGCGGGCCATCGAGGCGCGGGCTGCCGTCGTCCCGGTCCCCGGTCCCTCCGCCGTCATCACGGCCCTGTCCATCTCGGGACTGCCCTCCCACCGGTTTGCCTTTTTCGGCTTTCTGCCCGAGAAATCCGCTAGGAGGCGATCGTTCCTCGATCGGCTCAAAGAACTGCCCGTCACTCTCGTCTTCTACGAGTCCCCGCGTCGCATCGTCGATTCGCTCCGCGACATCCTGGACGTCCTGGGCGACAGGCAGGTCGCCGTGACGCGGGAACTGACGAAGGTCTTCGAAGAGGTCCTGCGGGGTCCCGCCAGCCGCGTGATCGAGGGGATGGAAGGGACGGACGTCAGAGGGGAGATCACGCTGCTGGTGGAAGGGGAGGGGGAGAAAGCCCCGGCGGACGACGGCGAGATCGAAGAATGCATGAGAAGGCTGGACGCACGGGAAGACCTCCCCACGAAGGCCCTCGCCGCGCGCATTGCCGACGAGCTCGATCTGCCGAGGAAACGGGTCTACGACCTCGTGGTCAGGCTCAGGGCCGAAAAGGCGAAACCCGAGACGATGTGAAAGCGGGAAGCCCGGGGCAGCCGGTCCGGGGACGCATCCAAATGTCATAACGTCCCGGCGTCCCGACTTCTTTCCCAAACGGGAGACGGCGAAAAGGGTTGAAGACTCCGGGGAGGTGTGATACTCCAACGGCAGGAATTCGGCCGGACGGAACGACAGCCGGTCCGGGTGGTGTGAACGCGTGGCCGCCCGACGGCGGGAAAGGGGAGCCGGGAGTGGACGAAAAGGTCAGCAACGCGGCGGACGCGCCGGTGCGGGACCCGAGGGGCAAGGTGTATGAGCTCCGGGATGTCGTCGAGGAGCCGCGGATCGAGGCCATTGCAGGCGGCCGGTTGCAGGACGAGATCATGAAGAAGGTCGCCGAGATCGCGGAACGGGTCGCGAGGGAGCAGTTCCCCGCCATCGCGGAGCGCATCATCCGCGAAGAGATCGAGAACCTCAAGAAGACGGCTGATGAATCGCCATAACCCCAGACGTCCTTTCCTGCGGGCGATCCTTGCCGGGTGTGCCCTGATGCTCCTTCTCCTGGGTCCTGCGCCCGCGTCGGTCGCGGAACAGCAGGCCGTCGAAGCCGACGGGGCCGCCGCCATCCAGGGCGGAAACCTCGCCCAGGCCCGCGATCAGGCGATTTCCCTTGCCCTGCGAAGCGCCCTCGAGAAGGTGATCTCCGCGTCCGCCGCGCCGGACCTCCAGGCCGACGGCAAGGCCCTCCTCCGCGAAAAGATCCTCCCGTCCACCGAACGCTACATCGTCCATTTCAGGATCCTCCACGAGGCGGAGCTGGACGGCGGGTACGCCGTCAGGATTGCCGCGACCGTCGATGCGGACGGGCTCAGAGAGGATCTGCGAAGGCACGGCATCCTGGCCGGAAAAGCGGAGGAGACCAGAGGCGCCGAGCGCCGGTTCATGCTTTCCGTACGTGGCTCCTTTGCGGGTCATCACGATTATCTGGCGTTCCGGGACATGATCTCCGGCATCCCGGGCGTGCGGAGCGCAACGCCCGTTTCGATTGCACCGCGGCTTTCCGAGTGGCGCCTCCGGTCCTCAGAAGGATCGCAGGCGATCGCCCGGGAGCTTTCGAAACGGAGATTCAAGGGGGCCACGCTGCGAATCGTTCAATCCGGCGAGGATGCGATCGTCGTCTCACTCGACGGCAAGGGGGGCAATCGTGACTAAACCGAAACCGGCCGGACTCGCCTGTGTCCTGGTGCTCGTCATGATGCTCATGCAGGGATGCTCGACGATGGCGAAGATCCCCCTGATCCGGGATCTGCCCCTTGTGCCCAGGGCGGAAGAGGAAACCGGGCCGGTGACACCCGCTCTCGGCGTGGGGACGATCGCCGTGATGCCCGTCGACATCCGGGCGGGCAGCCCCGACGCGGCAAAGATGATCCGGGAAAAGCTCGCCCAGGAACTCTACTTCAAGGGATACCCGAAGATCCCGTTCGAGATGATTGATGCCGCGCTTGCGGATGCCCGTAAAAGGGACGAAGCGGCTGCGGGGACGATGGTGCGGCCCCAGCTCATCGGGGGCATGATCGGGGTGGACGCCGTCCTGTACACCACCCTCCTCGAGGCGAACACGGCGTACCGATACGTCTATGCGCCGGTGAGCGTCAGGGCCCTCTTCGAACTCAGGAGCGTGAGAACGGGGGACGTCATCTGGATGCAGGAGTCCCGCGCGGCCGATCGCGATTACGGGGTCACGAAGAGAAGCCTGGAGCTGGGATCGACGAAATTGTTCGAGGATGTCGTTTTTGCAGCCGTGAAGCAGGCGGTTGACAAACTGCCCGACGGGCCGGGAATGCGCTAAGCGGAAGACGCCGGGCACAGGGCAGATGCGGCAGGTGATTCTGTGTGCGAAGAACCGTCCCCCATCCTGGCCCCCGGGATCCCGGCACAACACCCCCGTGACCGTGCAAAACATGGATCAGGCATTAGACGGCGGGCAGAGACGGCATGATCCGCCCCGCAAGGTGCACCGGTGAACATCCCCAATTCCCTGACGGTTCTCAGGATCGTCCTCGTCCCGGTCATCGTGATCCTGCTGATCCAGGGCCAGCATGGGAAGGCCCTCGTGTGCTTCGTCATCGCGGGGATCACGGACGGACTCGACGGGCTTCTTGCCCGGATTCTGAACCAGACGACGGTTGTAGGGGCCTACCTCGACCCCGTGGCCGACAAGGCGCTCGTGATCAGCATGTTTACGACCCTGGCGATCATCGGCATGGTCCCGGGATGGCTTGCCGTGGTCGTCATCAGCCGGGACTGTATCATCCTGGGCGGGATCCTGGTGTTGACGCTCATGTCCGTCAGCCCCGATATAAAGCCTTCTTTTATCAGTAAAATCAATACGGTCTTTCAATTGGTCACCATCTTTTCCGCCCTTGTGCTGAAAGTGGGCGATGCGGGGAGGCACTACCGGGAGGCCTTCCTGGTCGTCTGCTGGCTCACGGCGCTCTTCACGGTGGTCTCGGGAGGCGATTACATCTTCAAGGGGATGAAGCTCATCGGCGGGGCCGGCCACGAAAAAGCGTGATTTTGTCTTGACATCATTGCATTTTCTTGTTACTCAGTACCCGTTTTTTATGATGCGCGGAAACAGGCACGTAGCTCAGGGGGAGAGCGCCATCTTGACGCGGTGGATGTCCAGGGTTCAAATCCCTGCGTGCCTACCATATGAATATTATTCCCTGAGGTGAAGGGCATCAAGAGACGTTGCAGCGTTGGTGCCCTTTCTTTAATTAAAACCCGAAGGTATTCAGCACGTTCCCCTGTCATGACCGGAGCGGCCCCGCCCGGGACGGTGAAGGGGGAAAATCGGGGATCGCCAGATGAGCAAGATCGATATTCACTTCCCGGACAACTCCCGGATGACCTTCGATGCGGGGTTGACCGCCGGGGAGATCCTGGCCGCCTGGAAGGCGGAGGCCGCCCGCGACGCCGTGGCCGCGAAACTCAATGACCGGATGATCGACCTCGCGAGCCCGGTGACGGAGAACGGCTCCATTCAGGCCGTGGACATCAACACGCCGGAAGGAGTGGGCGTGCTGCGCCACAGCATTTCCCACGTCATGGCCGAAGCGGTCCAGCAGCTGTTCCCGAACGTCAAGGTCACGATCGGCCCCTCCATCGAGGACGGCTTCTACTACGATTTCGACTGCGAGTCCACCTTCACGCCCGAGGACCTGAAAAAGATAGAGAAGCGGATGGCCGAGATCGCCGCAAAGGACGAGCCCTTCACGCGCCGTGAGGTCAGCCGCGAAGAGGCGATCGAGCTTTTCGAAAAGAAGGGCGAGCCCTACAAGGTGGAGTTGATCCAGGACCTGCCCGCCGATGTCAGGACGGTGAGCCTCTACACCCAGGGAGACTTCACCGACCTGTGCCGCGGCCCGCACATCCCCGCGACGGGAAAGATCAAGGCCTTCAAGCTCCTCAACGTGGCGGGCGCCTACTGGCGGGGCGACGAGCACAACAAGATGCTCCAGCGCATTTACGGGACGGGGTTCGCGACAACCGAACAGATGGAGGAGTACCTCGCCTTCATCGAGGAGGCCAAGCGCCGCGATCACCGCAAGCTCGGCAGGGAGCTGGACCTCTTTCAGATCAACGAGGAGGTGGGCCCCGGACTCATCATCTGGCACCCCAAGGGGGCGATGTTGCGCACCATCATCGAGGACTGGGAGCGCAAGGAGCATTTCAAGCGGGGCTACGACATTGTCCTGGGACCGCAGATCCTGCGGGACCACATGTGGATCCGCTCGGGCCACATGGACCACTACAAGGAATCCATGTACTTCACCGAGGTGGAGGACCAGGGCTACGGGATCAAGCCCATGAACTGCCTCTCGCACATGATGATCTACAAATCGAAGATCCGCAGCTACCGGGACCTGCCCCTGCGGTACTTCGAGCTGGGCACCGTCCACCGCCACGAGAAGACGGGCGTGCTGCACGGCCTGACCCGCGTGAGGCAGTTCACGCAGGACGACGCCCATATCCTCTGCACGCCCGAGCAGCTCAACTCGGAGATCCTGGCCATCGCGGATTTCGTCAAGTACGCCATGGGGATCTTCGGCTTCGAGTACGAGGTGGAGCTCAGCACGCGGCCCCCGAACTCCATCGGGAGCGACAAGGACTGGGAGATGGCCACGGCGGCCCTGGAGCAGTCCCTGAAAGACAACCGGATGCCCTATGAGATCAACGAGGGCGACGGCGCCTTCTACGGCCCGAAGATCGACTTCAAGCTCAAGGATGCCCTGAAGCGCAAGTGGCAGTGCGCCACGATCCAGTGCGACTTCGCGCTGCCCGAGCGTTTTGACCTGCACTTCGTCGGGGCCGACGGAGAGCGTCACCGCCCCGTCATGCTCCACCGGGTCATCTTGGGGTCCATCGAGCGCTTCATCGGCGTGCTGATCGAGCACTACGCGGGGGCATTCCCGGTGTGGCTGGCCCCCGTGCAGGCCGTTCTCCTCACCGTGACGGACAGCCAGATCCCGTACGGCGAAGAGGTCTTCCGGAAGATGCTCGATGCGGGCCTGCGCGTGGAGAGGGATTTCAAGAACGAGAAGCTCGGGCACAAGATCCGCGCCGCGCAGCTCCAGAAGGTCCCCTATATGCTCGTCATCGGGGACAAGGAAGTCGGCTCCGGAACGGTCTCCCCCCGGCAGCGCGACGGAAAGAATCTGGGCGCGATGCCGGTCGATGCCTTCATCGACCTCGTCCGCCGGACGTGCAGCCGCTACGAGTAACGAAACGAATCCCCTGTCGGGGAAATGATGAGCGCCATCGGACAGGAGGTGTCCAATAGAAAGAAATCTTCGGATCAACCAGGGGATCAGGGTGTCGCAGGTGCGGGTCATCGACTCCGAGGGCAAGCAGCTGGGGATATTGCCGATCGCCGAGGCCCTGGCGGAAGCCGGCAAGGCGGGAATGGACCTCGTGGAGGTTGCCCCGAATTCCAACCCCCCCGTGTGCCGGATCATGGATTACGGCAAGTTCCGCTACCAGCAGAGCAAGAAACAGCAGGTGGCGAGGAAGAGCGCGGCCGCCGTCCAGATCAAGGAGATGCGCATGCGGCCCAAGATCGACGGGCACGATCGGGAGATCAAGATCCGGAAGGTGAAGGAGTTCCTGGAGGACGGGGACAAGGTGAAGATCTCCATGCTGTTCCGGGGCCGCGAGATCGCCTACACGTCGATCGGCCTCAAGATCATGGAGTCGATCCGGGAAGAACTGGAGAGCATCGCCACCGTGGAACAGCAGCCCAGGATCGAGGGGCGAAGCATGGTGATGGTGGTATCCCCCAAGAAATAACGCGTTGAGGAGCAGTCCATGCCGAAGCAGAAGACACACAAGGGAGCATCGAAACGCTTCTCGCTCACCGGGACGGGCAAGGTGAAGCGCAAGAAGGCCTTTCACAGCCACATCCTGACCAAGAAAACGACGAAGCGCAAGCGGAACCTGAGGAAGTCGACGATCCTGGATGCCCGCGACACCAAGGGCGTCAAGAGACTGATCCCCTACGCCTAGCGGACGGCCGCGGGCGAGGCGGGGACAGAGTCGGGGTGACATCGGATAGAGGGGTCTCTTCCCCTCTATTTTCTTAAAGACAGGCACCAGGCGACAGGCATCAGAAAAGAGAAAGAAAGAAGTAAATGTCATCTTGACATGATGCCTAATGCCCAATGCCCAATGCCTAACGCCTAATCGGGAGATTCATCATGGCACGTGTAAAACGAGGTGTGGCGGGGAGGAAGAAACGCAAGAAGATCATGAGGCTGGCCAAGGGCTTTTTCGGGGCCCGGCGCAGGACATACCGTCTTGCGACGGAGTCCGTCAACCGCGCCCTGGCCTTCGCCTTCCGCGACCGCAAGGCCCGCAAGCGCGAGTTCCGCAGCCTCTGGATCGCGCGGATCAACGCCGCGGCGAGACTGAACAACCTTTCCTACAGCCGGTTCATCGACGGGCTCAGGAAGGCCGGCGTGGCCATGGACCGCAAGGTCCTTGCGGACATCGCCGTCCATGACCCGCGGGCGTTTGCCGCCATCGCCGGCATTGCCGCAGGCGAGAGGAAGGGATGAGAGAACAGCTGGAGAGGCTTCAGCGGGACGCAGAGCAGGAGCTGCTCGGGGCCGTGGCGGCCGAGGAGATCCAGGCGATCCGGACGAAGTATCTGGGCCGCAAGGGCGCGCTTACGTCCATCCTGCGCGGGCTCGGGTCCGTGCCGCCGGAAGAGCGCCCTGCGGTGGGGCAACTGGCCAACCAGGTCAAGGAAGCCCTCTCGCAGCGCATCGAGGCGGCTCTCGAGGCGACGGCGGCGTCGAAGAAGGACAGCCGGCTCCTCCGGGAGAGGATCGACGTGACCCTTCCCGGAAGGCGGATTTCCCGCGGCACGCTCCACCCCATCACCCGGGTGACGCAGGAGATCTGCGGGATTTTCGCCTCCCTGGGGTTTGCCGTTGCCGAGGGACCCGAGGTCGAACTGGACTACTACAACTTCGAAGCCCTCAACATGGCCAAGGACCACCCGTCGCGCGACATGCAGGCGACCTTCTACATCACGGGCAACCTGCTGCTGAGGACTCACACCTCCCCGGTCCAGGTCCGCGTGATGGAGAAACAGAAGCCTCCCGTCCGGGTCATCGCGCCCGGGAAGGTATATCGGCCCGACGCAGACGTCTCCCACTCCCCGATGTTCCACCAGATCGAGGGGCTATACGTCGATCGCGGGGTCACCTTCGGGGACCTGAAGGGCACGCTCACCTTCTTTTTGAGGCATGTCTTCGGCGAGGAGATCGGCGTGCGGTTCAGGCCCAGCTTCTTCCCCTTCACGGAGCCCAGCGCCGAGGTGGACATCCAGTGTGTCATGTGCCGCGGAAAGGGCTGCCGGGTATGCGGCCAGAGCGGCTGGCTCGAGATCCTCGGCTCCGGCATGGTCGATCCCGAGGTCTTCAAGGCCGTCGGGTACGACAGCGAGGAATACACGGGCTTCGCCTTCGGCCTCGGTGTAGAGAGAATCGCCATGCTGCGATACGGCATCTCGGACATCCGGCTCTTCACGGAAAACGACCGCCGATTCCTGGAACAGTTCTGAAAAAAGGCTAAAGGCTAAAGGCTAAAGGCTAAAGGCTAAAGGCAATAACCTTCTGACCCTTAGCCATTAGCCCTTTGCCTTATGCCCCAGAGGGTTCTCATTCATGAAAGTCAGTTTACGGTGGCTTAGAGACTACGTCGACATCGACATCACCCCGCAGGAGCTGGCGGACCGGCTCACGATGGCAGGCCTCGAGGTGGATGCCGTTGCGGAGTATACCCCCGCCTTCACCGGGGTCGTCACGGCGAAAATCCTGACCATGAGACGCCACCCCGATGCCGAGAAGCTCCACCTCCTGGAGGTCACGACTGGCGGCGATCCGCTCCCCATCGTGTGCGGCGCGCCGAATATGAAGCCGGGTGACGTGGTGGCCCTCGCGACCGTGGGGGCCGAGATCCCCGGCGGCTTTGTCATCAAGAGCTCGAAGATCCGGGGGGAGGCCTCGGAGGGAATGCTCTGCTCCGAGGACGAACTCGGGATCGGACCCGATGCGTCGGGACTGCTGATCCTGCCGCCGGACACTCCGACGGGCCGAAACCTGATCGATGTTCTGGCCCTACGGGACACGGTGCTCGACATCGGGGTCACGCCGAACCGGTCCGACTGCCTCAGCATCATCGGGATCGCGCGAGAGGCGGCCGTCCTGTGCGGCAGGAAGCTCCGCTACCCGAAGATCTCCTTCAAGGAGTCCGGGGAGGATATCCGGTCGATCACCTCCGTTGAGATTCTCGACCCCGACCTCTGCCCCCGGTACACGGCCCGCATGATCAAGGGAGTGAAGATCCAGCCCTCCCCGAAGTGGATGCGGCAACGCCTCGAGGCCGTGGGGCTCAGGGCCATCAACAACGTCGTTGACGTGACGAACTTCGTCATGATGGAGTTCGGGCAGCCCCTGCACGCCTTCGATTTCCGATTCCTCGAGGAAGGGAGGATCGTCGTCCGCCGCTCTCGGCAGGGCGAGCCCTTCGTCTCCCTCGACGGCAAGACCCGGACCCTGAACGCCGAGACGCTGATGATCTGCGACGGCCGCAAGCCCGTGGCCATTGCCGGGATCATGGGCGGCGAGAACTCCGAGGTCAAGGACGACACGGAGACGGTGCTGCTCGAGAGCGCGTACTTCAACCCGTCGACGATCCGCCGCGGCGCGAGGTTTCTCGGCATGGGGACCGATGCCGCATTCCGGTTCGAGAGGGGAATCGACCCCGAGGGCGTCGTGCGGGCCCTCGACCGGGCCGCGCAGCTCATCGCCGACCTGTCGGGCGGCCGCGTCTGCAGCGGTTTCATCGACACGTACCCCGGCAAGATCCCCGTCTCGGGGCCCATCCAGGTCCGACTGGATCGCATGGAGGCGATCCTCGGCACGGCCGTGAAGGCCGCCGAGGCGACGGCCATCTTCAAGGGCCTCGAGATGACCGTCAAAAAGGAAGGCAAGGGCGTCCTGTCCGTCACCCCGCCCCCCTTCCGCGTCGATTTGTGGCGGGAGATCGACCTCATCGAGGAGATCGCCAGGATCCACGGCTTCGACAAGATCCCCGTGACGGTGCCGGCCATTCCCGTGCCCGGAGATCTCCACGACCGCAAGCGGGAGTTCGAGACCGCCGTCCGAGATGCCCTGAACGGCCTGGGGTTCACGGAGGCGCTCAATTACAGCTTTGTCTCGCCGAGCTCGGCCGACGCCCTCGGGCTCGCCGAGGGCGACGAGGGGCGCCGCTTCGTCCGGATCGCCAATCCTCTGACGGAAGACCAGTCCGTCATGCGGACGACGCTTCTCTACGGCCTGCTTGAGACGATGCGACGCAACGTCAACGCCGGCTCTCCGGATCTCAAGCTCTTCGAACTGGGGAAGGTCTTCATCGCACGGGGCGAGGCAGAGCTGCCCCGTGAAGTGGACAAAATCGCCCTTCTGGTGTCTGGGTCCCGTTACGGGGAGAACTGGCATTTTCCGTCCCTGCCGGCCGATTTCTACGACATCAAGGGGGCCCTCGAGACCCTCGCCGCTTTCCTTCGGGCGGGGGAGCTGCGCTTCGAGGCCGCCACGGACATCCCCTGGCTGCACCCGGGCCGGGCGGCAAGGGTGTTCTCCGGGGGCAAAGGGATCGGCTCCTTCGGGGAACTCCACCCCGATGCGGCAGCCCGGATGGACCTGCGCGGCAGAGCCTTCGTCTGCGAGATCGAGGCGGAACCGCTTGGGGAAGGGGCAACGGCCGCCGTTTGTTACCGGGACTACTCCCGTTTTCCCTCCATGACCCGGGACGTGGCCTTCCTGGTCGGGATGGAGGCGGAGGCCGCGAAAATGATCGGCCTGGCCCGTTCGGCAGGGGAAGAATTGCTTGAAACGGTTGATGTTTTTGATGTATATAGCGGCGAGGGCATCCCCGGGGGCATGAAGAGTCTTGGCCTGCGGTTTACCTACCGGTCCGCATCGAAGACATTGACAGACGAGGAGACGGGGCAGGCCCATGGCCGGATCGTGAAAAAGATCGTGGAATCGACCGGCGCCAGGATCAGGGGGGAAGGGTAACAGGACACCGAGGCGAGGAATAGAGGAGGAGAAAGACGATGACGAAGATAGACATCATTCAGAATGTCTGCGACAAACTGGGGTTTTCGAAGAAGGATTCGGCCCGCATCGTTGAGTCGGTCTTTGACATCATGAAGGATGAGCTGGCCCGGGGGCAGAAGGTGAAAATCTCGGGATTCGGCAATTTCGTCGTCAAGGAAAAGAACTCGCGCAGGGGGCGCAACCCCCAGACCGGCGCGGAGATCGAGATATCGGCCCGGCGTGTGCTCACGTTCAAGTCCAGCCAGGTCCTCAAGAAGGCCCTGAACCAGAAATAGGAAGGTCGATCAAGTCCTCTCCGCTGAGGACGGGGGCAGGTTCCCGACGGGCATCTTCCGGTGAGAGGTCGTCTCATGGGTATCGAGATCCCCGACAAAACCTACTTCCGCATCGGTGAGATCAGCAAGATCCTGGGTGTGGAGCCCTACGTCGTCCGGTACTGGGAGACGGAATTCCGCACCGTGAGACCCATCCGCACCAAGTCCGAGCAGCGGCTCTACCGCCGCAAAGACCTCGAGGCGCTCGCCCTCATCAAGAAGCTCCTATACCAGGACCGGTTCACTATTGCCGGGGCGAAGAAGAAACTCCAGGAAATGAACCGGGAGCCGCAGGATGTCGCGCAGCCCGGTGAGGAATGCCGGGAGAAGCTCCGGTCCATCAAGAGGGAACTGAAGGCGATCCGGGATCTCCTGAGCTGATCGGACCGCGAAGACGAGAAAGCCGGCCCGAAAGGAGCGAGTCCTTTCGGGCCGGCCTTTTCCGATGCGGTCGGGGTTTACTTCTTCGCGGCGCGCTTGGAGGCCTTGAGGGGGTTGATCTTCTGGGCGCCCTCTTCCTTGACGAGCTTCTTGTGCGTCGCCTGCGGGCATCCGCCCATGGACCATTTGCCCGCGGGGTTGGGGTACACCATGCAGTACGATGCGCCGGAGTACTCGATCACCTTGCCGCAGCCCTCACAACGCTCAACGATCTTCTGGCAGCTGCCGCCTACGAAGCTGCAGCCGTTTTTTGTCATGAACGCACACTCGATACCTGCTTTGACCGTCTGGCAGACCACTGTTGACACCTCCTGTCGGGTTTCTTCATGAGGTTGGATAATTGCGAAAAACCGGCTCGCAGCATCCCGGATCTTCCCGGGTCCCCTTTCGGGCCGCCGCAATAAACGGCCATCCCGAGGGGGATGGCTTCGGATTCCCGTCGCCGTTACGCTCGCCGGCAGGCGTAATTATCAAAAAAAAAAAAGGCTGTCAAGGGGAAAAAGACAAAAAGTCTGAAAAATTCAAGGGTATACCGGACAGACGCATTGACTAATTCACGGGTTCGTGCTACGTTTTCCGCGATCGGGCCGGGCGCTTGCGGAACGAGCCAGCGTCGCGGAGCCTCCTTGACGGGTCTACGGCAGCGCCGGAAACCACCTCGCGTTCCCCGGGGCATGCGTGATTCGAATCAAATATAACCACGATCAGCCATCGGTCAAGCGTTGAAAAGGAAAGAGCTCGTAAAAATCTTCCTGCGATCGCTCCTGATACAGGCCTCATGGAATGTCCCGCGGTTGCAGGGCCTGGGATTTGCTTATGCGACGGCGCCGCTGGCTGGAAACGAAGTCACCGGAAGGCCCGCGGTGCAGGCCCTGCTGGCCAGGCACCTGCAGCGGTTCAGCACCCATCCCTACATGGCCGCTCCGATTATCGGGGTCGTCACCCGGCTAGAACTCGAGAACAGGTCTTCGGAAACGGCGGAGCTGAAAA
The DNA here is from genome assembly GCA_012728915.1 of Deltaproteobacteria bacterium. Taxonomy (GTDB): domain Bacteria; phylum Desulfobacterota; class Syntrophia; order Syntrophales; family UBA2192; genus UBA2192. Next base: position 122,063 of record JAAYEC010000003.1, read on the forward strand.
ATGCCCTCATGGGCCCCTATGCGGCGCTGGGGGATACCTTCTTCTGGGGCGCGCTGAAGCCCTTCTCGGCGGCGGCGGCCCTGTATCTGGCCGTCCAGGGGAGCCTCCTGGCCCCGGTCCTGTTCGCGCTGCTTTACAGCCCTGCTCATCTCTGGGTGCGTGTCCGGGGGTTCCTGGAAGGCCTGCGGGGCGGCAGAGACGGCATCGATTTCGTCGGCCGCCTCGAACTGCCAGAGAAAACGAAATGGTGCCGGTGGGGAACGGCGGTCGTCCTTGGGGGAGTTGCAGCCCTGGTCTCGTCGGGGGGGCCGATGTCCGCCCCCATTGAGTCGGGTTTTGCCGGGCATGCGGCCGGCCTGCTCGTCGTGCTGGCCTGCTTCCTGGCCGTGAAAAGAGGGCTTTCCGTTTTTGCGGTTCTTTACGGGGCGGTGGCGCTCTGCGCCGTTGCCGTGTGGGTGCAATGATTGTTCGAAAGACCCTCACGATCAAGAACGAACTGGGCCTTCACGCACGGTCGGCGGCCATGATCGTCCGAGCCGTCGAGGGAAGCCGGTCGGAAGTGTTTCTCGAGAGGGACGGGGTCCGGGTTGACGCCCGGAGCCTCCTGGACATCCTGACCCTGGCCTGCCCGAAGGACAGCCGGATCGTGGTGAGGGCCGACGGGGAGGATGCCCGGGAAGTAGTCGAGAGCATCGAGAGACTCGTCGAGAGCGGGTTTGGAGAGGCTGCATGACCGCCGCCGAACCCAAGAGAACCCTCATCGTGCAGGGGGTGGGCGTCTCCCCCGGCATAGCCATCGGCACGGCCCATCTCGTCCGGCCCGTCGACGCCCCCATCTCGCGCTACCAGCTCGAGGACCGCCGCCTCGTCGCCGAGGAGATCCGGCGGTTCCGCAAGGCCCTCAAGGACTCCGAGAACGAACTCCTCGAGATCAAACGCAAGTTCAAGGACCAGGAGGGGCTCGAGACCCTCTACATCCTCGACGTGCACATCATGATTCTGCGCGACAAGATGCTCATTCGGCAGACGACCCAGAACATCGAGGAGAAGGGGATCAATGCCGAGTGGGCCCTCCGCATGACCCTCGACAAGTACCGCGATGTCTTCAGCAAGGTCGACGACGAGTACCTGCGCGAACGCGTCAGCGACGTGGAGTACGCGGGGCAGCGGATCCTGCGCAACCTGGCCGGGGTCCACCACGAGACCATCTCGGGGATCGGCGACCATGCCATCGTCATCGCGCGCGACCTCTCGCCCGCGGACACGATGCAGATGAAGGTGGAGAAGATCCAGGGGTTCGCCACCGACATGGGCGGCAAGACCTCGCACACGGCCATCGTGGCCCGGGCCTACGAGATCCCGGCGGTCGTCGGTCTCGAGAAGATCACGACAGAGGCCAGGACAGGGGATCTCGTCATCATCGACGGCACGGCAGGTGCCGTGATCGTGAACCCCGACCCGGAGATCATCCGCCGCTACGAGGAGAAAAAGCGGCACTACGAGACGGTCGAGGACAGCCTTCTCAAGAACGCCCGCAGGCCCGCCGTCACGCTGGACAGGCACCGGCTGCAGATCGGGGCCAACATCGAGTTCACCGAGGAGGTCGCCTCGGCCGTGCACCACGGCGCCGACGGCATCGGCCTGTACCGGACGGAGTTCATCTACATCAATCGCGACAGGCTCCCCACCGAGGAGGAGCACTTCTGCGCCTACAGGAAGGTTGTCGAATCCAGGGGGATCCGGTGGGCCACGATCCGCACCTTCGATCTCGGCGGCGACAAGTTTATCTCCGACCCGAGGCTGGCCGCCGAGATGAACCCCGTCATGGGCCTTCGGGCCATCCGCTTCTGCCTGCGCGAGGTGGACCTCTTCAAGGTGCAGCTGCGGGCCATCCTCCGGGCCAGCGCCTACGGCCGGACGAAGGTCCTCTTTCCCATGATCTCGGGGATGGAGGAGCTGCTGGAGACCAAGCGGATCTTCAACGAGGTCAAGAAGGATCTCAAGCGCGACGGGATCCCCTATGGCAAGGACGTCAAGATCGGGATCATGATGGAAGTCCCGTCGGCGGCCCTCATCGCGGAGGATCTCGCCCGCGAGGTGGACTTCTTCAGCATCGGCACCAACGACCTGATCCAGTACACGCTGGCCATCGACCGGGTGAACGAGCGGGTCAGCTACCTGTACGAGCCGCTGCACCCGGCCGTCCTGAAGCTGATCCGGCACATGGTGGAGGCGGGCCGCAAGGCCGGCATCGAGGTGGCCATGTGCGGGGAGATGGCCGGGGAGCCGGTCTACACCATGGTCCTGCTCGGCCTGGGGCTTGACGAGCTGAGCATGAATGCCCTGGTGATCCCCCGCGTCAAGAAGATCGTACGCTCCGTCACGTTGAAGGAGTGCAAAAAACTCGTCGATCGGATCATGTCGTTCAACACGGCCTCCGAGATCGAGTTCTTCGTCAGGGATCACATGCGGCGCAAGTTCAAGGAAGATTTCGAAATCGCCGATTGACACCGGAGGGGTCATGGACCCGGGCACCCACAGCGTGGCTGCCGGCGCCTCGGAGCCGTCCGGCGGCGCCGGGGAAAAGGTCGACATTTACTTTCGCCGGCTCCTCTCGCGGTATCTCTCCAGGGTCGGGCTGACCCCCGAGGATGAAAACAGGGTTGCCGAGCTTGCCCGCAGGGGTGTCGTCGTCTACGCCCTCAAATACCCGAGCCGTCTCAACTGCCTCATCCTGCACGAGCTGGGCCGGCGGATGAACATCCTCCAGCCCCTCTATTGCCACGGGATGAGCTCACCGCTCTGGGGGCGCGCCGCGAGGGCAGTCCGCTCCCTGCTGAAGGGCCGGCCTGCCGAGCCGGGCTCGACGGGCATCCTCGACCGCCTGACCCGCGTTCGCCGCAGTTCCGTGATCTACCTCCGGGGCTCGGAGAGCGACGGCCCGTCCGACCCCCTCGTCCAGCTCCTGAGCGCCCAGAAGGCCCTCGACGTCCCCGTCACCATCGTCCCCATGGCCGTCATCTACGGCCCGCGGCGGGAGAAGAAGGAACGGCCCCTGGTGGATATCTTCTTCGGCGACCAGGAGCACCCGGGCTCGCTCCGAAGGCTCATCGCCTTCATCCGGTACAAGAACCGAACCTCCGCGATTGCCGCCGAACCGATCGATCTTTCCCGCATCCTCGCGGAGACGGCCGGCGGCTCACCGCAGGATCTCGCGGGCGGTCTGAGAGCCGAGCTGATCGGCAGGATCGATCGCGAGAAGCGCACGGCCCTGGGGCCGAGGGTCAAGGCCCGCGACGAGATCATCCGGATCGCCATGGGCGACCCGTCGCTGACGCGCTTCCTGGAGGGACACGCCGCCGCCGCGAAAAGGGATCTGCCGTCGGTGCAGAAGCAGGCGAGGCGTTACCTCGAGGAGATCGCGGCGGACTACAGCGATTTCTACGTCGAGCTCTGGGACAAGGCCCTCACCTGGCTCTGGAACAACATCTACGACGGCGTGGTCTTCGACCGGGAGGGGCTCGGCCGCATCCGGGATCTCTCGCGGCGCGTGCCCTGCGTGATCATCCCCTGCCACCGCAGCCACATCGACTACCTGCTGCTGTCCTACGTCTTCTACAAGCACAACATTCCCCTGCCCTTCATTGCGGCGGGGACGAACCTGATGTTCTGGCCTCTCGGGCACATCTTCCGCAAGGCCGGCGCCTTCTTCATCCGCCGTACCTTCGGCGGAAACGTCGTCTACCGCCAGGTCATGGAGACCTACATCCGGACGATGCTCCGCGAGGGCTATCCGATCGAGTTCTTCATCGAGGGAGGGCGCAGCCGGACGGGCAAGATGGTCATGCCGAGGTACGGGATGCTCTCCATGGTCATCCAGGCCTGCACGGAGCTGCACCGGGACGTGGCCCTGGTCCCTGTCTTCATCGGGTACGACCGCGTGCTGGAGGAGAAGTCCTACATCCAGGAACTCGGCGGAGCAGAGAAGGAGAAGGAGAAGGCCAGCTCCGTCATCAGGAGCCGCAAGCTCCTCGACAAGCGCTACGGGCGCGTCTACCTCAACATCGGCGAGGCGATATACATCTGCTCATCCCTCGAGGCCCAGGGCCGCCACCCGGAGGAGATGGAAACGGACGAGCGCCGCAGCTTCTACCGCAAGATCAGCTACGAGGTGGTCAGCGAGATCAGCCGCGTATCCGTGGTAACCCCCTTCGCACTCGTGGCGGCGGCCCTGCTGTGCCATTACAAGCGGGGCCTGACCCGCAACGACCTGCTGGAGATCATCTACGAGCTGTTCCACTACCTGGCGGCCCGGGGCGTGTCCATCGCGTCCACCTTCGCGAATCCCGAGCGCGCCATCCAGGACGCCCTGGAGCAGTTCAAGGCTGCGGGCTACATCTCCGAGATGGGCGCCGAAGACGGCGAGGAGGACGAGTTTGCCGAAGTCGTCTACTCGCTGGACGAGGAGAAGCGTTTGAACCTGGAATATTACAAGAACAACATCCTGCACTTTTTCGTTCCGCTCTCCTTCGTGGCGGCCTCCATCCTTTCGGTGAGCGAGGACGCGATCCCGCTCATGCGCCTCATGGAGGACTACAAGTTCTTCAAGCGTCTCTTCCGGCACGAGTTCATCTTCGACCACCGCAAGGGAGACGCCGAGGAGGTCCACGAGGCCCTGGCCTACCTGCTGGACCGGGGCATGGTGGCAGGCCTCGAGAAGGACGGCGAGGCCTGGATCGAGGTGAAGGGCAGGGGACGCACCAACCTGAGGCCCTACGCGGGACTGATCCAGAACTACATCGAGTCCTACTGGGTCGTCACCCGGGGGTCCTCCTATCTGAAGAATGACATGCGCACCGACAGGGAGTTCCTCAAGCTGGTGCAGAAGCTGGGATCCAGGATGTACCGCAAGGGGGAGATCCTCCGGAGCGAGGCCCAGAGCGTGTCGAACTACCGCAACGCGATGAAGGCCCTCATCGACGAGGAGATCCTGAAGGCCGCGGAACGGAAAGAGAAGAAGGAAACGAGGACCTTCTATGCCCTCACGGAAAACAAGAGCCTCATCGAGGGGCTGAGGCAGAGGATCTTCCGGTTCCTGTAAGAGGGCGCCAGGCAGAAGAAACGGAAACAGGGCGCCCCGGTTCAGCGCAGCTGAATCGGGCCATCCGTTTCGCCCCGAGACCGTTGCCTGGCGACTTATGCCCGCTTGATGCTGTACAGCGCCCTGCGGCCCGGGTAGGCCGCCGCCGTGGCGAGTTCCTCCTCGATGCGCAGCAGGCGGTTGTATTTCGCCAGGCGCTCGCTGCGGGAGGTGGAGCCGCTCTTGATCTGGCCGCAGTTCATGGCCACGGCCACGTCGGCCATGGCCGTGTCCTCCGTCTCGCCCGAGCGGTGGGAGACGACGGTCGTGTAGCCCGCCGTCCTGGCCATCTCGATCGTCTCGAGGGTCTCCGACAGGGAGCCGATCTGGTTGAGCTTGATCAGGATCGAGTTGGCGATGCCCCGCCGGATGCCTTTCTCGAGGATCTTCTTGTTCGTCACGAAGATGTCGTCGCCGACGATCTGGATCTTCTCCCCGAGTTGCTCCGTCATCAGCTTCCAGCCGTCCCAGTCGCCCTCGGCCAGTCCGTCCTCGATGGAGAGGATGGGGTACTTCCGGATGAGGCCCGCGTAGAATTCCACCATCTCCCCGGCGTCCTTCAGAGGATTCTTCTCGGCCGCCAGATTGTACCGGCCCTTGCGGTAGAAGGAGCTTGCCGCGCAATCCAGGGCGATGCAGACGTTGCCGCCCGGGTCGTATCCGGCCTTCCTGATCGCGTCGACGATGACGACAAGGGCTTCCTCGTTGGACTTCAGACTGGGGGCGAAGCCGCCTTCGTCGCCAACGGAGGTGTTGTACCCCTTGGCCTTGAGGACCCCGCGGAGGGTATGGAAGACCTCGGCGCACATCCGGATGCCCTCCCGGAAGCTCCGGGCGCCCACGGGCATGATCATGAACTCCTGGATGTCTACGTTGTTGTCGGCGTGCATCCCGCCGTTGAGGATGTTGACCATGGGGACTGGGATGTCCCTGGCCGCCACGCCGCCGATGTAGCGGTAAAGAGGCATTCCCAGCCGTTGGGCGGCCGCCTGGGCGCAGGCCAGCGAAACGGCGAGGATCGCGTTGGCGCCGAGCTTTCGCTTGGCCTCCGTGCCGTCCAGCTCGATCATCGTGTAGTCGATGCGGCGCTGCTCGAAGACGTCCATACCGACGATCTCAGGGCCGATCTTGAGGATGACGTTCTGAACCGCCTTCTGGACGCCCTTGCCCAGGTATCGCTTCTTGTCGCCGTCCCGCAGCTCCAGAGCCTCGCGTTCGCCCGTGGAGGCCCCGGAGGGCACCGCCGCCCTGCCGATGACCCCCGACGCCAGCATGACCTCCGCCTCGACGGTGGGATTGCCCCGCGAGTCGAGGATTTCCCGCGCATGTACCCGGATGATTTCGCTCATGTCTCCTCCCTGTTCGATGATGAAAATGACTGCCCGTCCGTTTCCCGCCTTCCGCCCCCTCGACGCATCCCTGCTTATCCCAAAGCCCGCAATTTTGCAAGCCAAAGCGCGTTTCCCGGGACCGGATTGGGGTTTGCTTCGGGGGCCCGATGTGGTATACATGTCCGGGTATTGCGGATCGGGGCAGGGAACGGACCGGTGAACGACAGGCAGCCGAACGGGGCGAAAAGGACCCGGCTTCACAATCATCTCAACAAGGGGTTCGAGACCGCCTCGGCGGAGTACGGCATGATCGAATCCGGGGACCGCATCCTCGTCGGCGTCTCGGGGGGGACGGACAGCATGGTCCTGCTGGACCTGCTCCGGACGCCCAAGTACGTCATCCCCGGCGACTACACCGTCACGGCCGCTCACATCGACCTCGGCTTCGAGGGCAGCAGCGAGGATGCGGCTCAGCTCGAATCCTATCTCCGCCGGACGGGTTGTGACTGCGTCATCGACCGAACCGACATCGGGCCTGTGGCGCACAGCGAGGTAAACCGGAAGAACCCCTGCTTTTTGTGTTCGAGACTCCGGCGCCGGCGCATCTTCGAGATCGCGGCCGAGCGGGGCTGCAACAAGATCGCCCTGGCCCACCACCGCGACGACCTGATCGAGACCCTGCTGATCAACATGCTCTACGGCCGGGAGATCAGCACCATGATGCCCAAACAGCGCATCTTCTCGGGGACGCTCCACATCATCCGGCCGCTGGCCTACATCCGCGAGGAACTGGTCAAGAAGTTCGCCCGAGAAAGGGGATTCCCCGTGATCGCCAACCGATGCCCGACGAGCGGCAATTCCCGCAGGCGCTACGTGAAGGAGCTGCTCAGCGCGCTGGAGAAGGACAACCGTCTCGTCCGGGACAATCTCTTCCGTGCCATGAAGAACGTCAAGAAGGACTACATGCCCCGGGGCAGACACGATGGCTAAGAAACAGACCGGCGAGAAACCCATCTGCCAGAACAAGACGGCCCGGCTCAACTTCGAGATCGAGGACACCTTCGAGGCGGGCATCGCGCTGGTGGGCACCGAGGTCAAGGCCCTGCGCGAGGGGAAAGGCAATCTCACCGACAGCTTCGCCCGGGTGAAGAACGGCGAGGTGTTCCTGTACGAGATGAACATCAGCCCCTACACCTTCGGCAACATCATGAACCACGACCCCCTGCGGGTTCGCAAACTGCTGCTGCACAAGCGGGAGATCCGCAAGCTCTACGGAAAGACCCAGGAGAAGGGGCAGACGGTCATCCCGCTGAAGGCCTACTTCAAGAACGGCAAGGTGAAGATCCTGCTCGGCGTGGGGCGCGGCAAGAAGACCCACGACCGGCGCCAGGACCTCAAGCGCAGGACGGACAAGCGCGAGATGGAGCGCGCCATCCGGAGTCGGAACCGCTGAGCGGCGCCCCGTTGGACGCCGATGGGAACCGGAAAGCGGGGCGCGTCCGCCTCCGGCCCTTTTTCGAGGGACTGCGATGAAGACGATCCGCATCGGGTGCGGGGCTGGCTATTCGGGCGACCGGATCGAGCCCGCCGTCGAGCTGGCCGAGAAGGGGGGTGTCCGGTACCTCGTCTTCGAGTGCCTTGCCGAGCGGACCATCGCCATCGCCCAGCAGGCCAGGATGAAGGACCCCGCGTCGGGCTACGATGCCCTGCTGGAGGCCCGGATGGAGGCCTGCCTGCCCGCGTGCCGGAAAAACGGCGTGCGGATCATCACCAACATGGGCGCGGCCAACCCCATGGCCGGGACGGAGAAAATCAGGGAGATCGCAACCCGGCTCGGCATCCGAGGCCTCAAGATTGCCGCCGTCACGGGCGATGACGTCCTGGAGCTGGTCAGGGAGGAAAATCCCGTCATTGCCGAGACGGCCGGGCGCATCTCGGGGCTCGGGGAGCGGCTTGTATCGGCCAATGCCTACCTGGGCGCCGCTCCTGTTGCGGAGGCCCTGCACAACGGTGCCGACGTGGTCGTCACCGGCCGTGTCGCCGACCCCTCTCTCTTCCTCGCGCCGCTCATGGTTGAGTTCGGATGGCGGGACGATGAGTGGGACCTCCTGGGACAGGGGACTGTCCTGGGGCACCTGCTCGAGTGCGCGGGCCAGGTGACGGGGGGGTATTTTGCCGATCCCGGATATAAAGACGTGCCGGGTCTCGCACGTCTCGGATTTCCCATCGCCGAGGTCCGGGAGGACGGCGTCTTTGTCGTCACCAAGGTGCCCGGGTCGGGCGGGCGGGTCACGCTGGCCGCCTGCAAGGAGCAACTCCTCTACGAGCTCCACGATCCGTCATCGTACATCACGCCGGACGTCGTGGCGGATTTCACGGGCGTCCGGATGGAGGAAACCGGCAGGGATTGTATCCGGGTCACCGGCGGCCGGGGAAAGCCTCGCACGGACAGCCTGAAGGTGTCCGTCGGCTACGCGGACGGCTGGATCGGCGAGGGGCAGATCAGCTACGGCGGGCCCGGGGCGGTCGCCCGGGGGAGGCTGGCCCTGGAGATCGTCCGGGAGAGGCTGAAGTTGACGGGCGCACAGGTTGACGAGATCCGTTATGACCTCATCGGCGTCGATTCCCTCCGGGGCGAGAGGCCTCCCGCCGGGCATGACCCCTGCGAGGTTCGCGCGCGAGTCGCCGGCCGCACAAAGATCCGGGCCGAGGCCGTCCGCATCGGGAACGAGGTCGAGACCCTCTATACCAATGGACCGGCGGGGGGAGCCGGTGTCTGGAAGAGCACCAGGGAGGTGATTGCCATGGTCTCGACGCTCATCCCGCGTGCCCGGGTACGTCCAGCCATCTCGTATGAGGCGGTCGAATGAAGCTCAGGGAGATTGCACACGCGCGCTCGGGGGACAAGGGGGACACGGCGAACATCTCCGTCATCGCCAGGGCTCCGGCCGACTACGCGCACCTGGAACAACACGTCACGGCCGGGCGCGTGAAGGCCCACTTCGCCGGGATCGTGAGAGGGGATGTGGTCCGTTACGAGCTTCCCGGGATCGGCGCGCTCAATTTCGTCCTCCACGAGGCCCTCGGAGGCGGCGTGACGCGCACGCTGGCCCTGGATCTCCACGGCAAATCCCTGGGTTCGGCCATTCTCGAGATGGACGTGCCGGATCGTTAGGCTTTCCTGCCGGTAACTTCAAGAGTTATGTGTCATGATCAGGAAAGGGGTCATGGTATTTTCTTTCAGGTTTTCATGAGTAAAGATGGCATAGAGGATTCTCTCCATGCTGGTTCGATCCGAGAAGACGCCCATGGGGCGGGTTCGTCTGCTGACTTCACGGAACCTGCGTTCGATGAGGTTGGTGGTGCGGATGGAGGACCAGA
>JAAYEC010000044.1 GCA_012728915.1 Deltaproteobacteria bacterium
GAAAGCAGTTCGGCCGCCGCATCGCCGATTTCCAGGCCATCAGCTTTATGCTTGCCGACATGGCCACGGACCTGTCGGCCGCCCGCTTCCTGACGTACTACGCCGCCTGGCTCAAGGACATGAAGCAGCCCTTCACGAAGGAGGCCTCGATGGCGAAGCTCTTCGCCGCCGAGAAGGCCATGCACCACACCACGAAGGCCGTCCAGATCCACGGCGGCTACGGCTACATCAAGGGGGCCAGGGTGGAGCGGCTGATGCGGGACGCCAAGATTCTTGAGATCTACGAGGGCACCTCGGAAGCCCAGCGGATGGTCATCTCGGGGACGGTGCTTAGATAAAAAAATGGTGCAGGGCTTGAGGCGAAGGGCTTAGGGCCAAGACACAAGACGCCCTTCTATTCGCCTTTTGCCCTCAGCCTTTTGCCCTTAACCTTTAGCCTTTTGCCAGGAGGCATTCATGCCGACGATCGTGGCCTGTTTCAAGTGGGTCGTCGACGAGGTCTACATCCGCCGCGGCGCGGGGGGTGCCCTGGACTTCTCGTCGGTGGACTACAAGATCGGGGAGTACGACCGCAACGCCATCGAGGAGGCCGTCCGACAGCGGGACGCCGGGGGCGGCGGGAGCGTGATCGGCGTAACCGTCGGCACCCCCGAGTCAGCAAAGGGCGTCAAGGACGGCCTCTCGCGCGGGATGGACCAGGCCTTCTTCGTGTCCGATCCCTCCTTCAAGGACCTGGAGCCGTCTCAAACGGCGGCGATCCTCGCCGAGGTCATCCGCTCGCGAATCCCGCAGTACGATCTCATCGCCTGCGGCGAGGGCTCGAGCGATCTCTACGCCCAGCAGGTGGGGCCGAGGCTCGCCGAGCTGCTGGGCATCCCCTGCGTCTGCTTCGTGCAGAAGCTCTCCATCGAGGGGGGCAGGCTCAGGGCGGAGAGGCGCGTCGAGGACGGCGTCGAGGTCGTCGAGGCACCGCTGCCCGCGCTCGTCACCGTGCTGCCCGACATCAACACGCCCCGGATCCCGGGCGTCAGGGACACGCTGATGGCCGGCAAGAAGCCGGTGATCACGGTCAAAAGGGACGAGTTGACGGGGACATTCGAAGGGGCGCTCAAGACCGCGGCCATGACGGCCTCGAGCCTGGAGCGCACGGGCGAGAAACTCGCGGCCGATAGCGCCGGGATCGCCCGTTTTGTCGACTCGCTGCGCAAGAGCGGCGTGATCAAGTGAGAGGAAGGACATGGCGGGTATCTGGATCGTAGCGGAAACGAGGGAGCAGGCGTTCGAGCTGCTGGGCGCCGGCCGCCTGCTGGCCCCGGAGATGGAGACAACGGTGACCGCCGTCGTCGCGAAAGGGTCTGCATCGCCGCAGGAGTGCATCGCCCGCGGGGCCGACGAGGTCCTGCTGCTTGCGGAACTCGCGCCGGGAGAGCCCTTCGGGGCGCAGCTGCCCGTCATCGAGCAGGAGGCGCGGGCTTCGTCGCCTCACGCGATCCTCTTCAGCGCCACGGCCAGGGGAAAGGAGACGGCCGCGCGGCTCTCCGCGCGGCTCGCCGCGGGGCTCTGCAGCGCCTGCACGGCGCTTGCCTTCGACAAGGCCACGGGCTCCATCGTGATGGAGCGCCTGGCCTACGGCGGCGCCGCGATCCAGAAACTCGCCGCTTCGGCCGCGCCCGTCGTCATCACCATTCCGCCCCGAAGCTTCGAGCCCGCAGAGGCCATGGACGGCAGGCAGGGCAAGACCCGCGAGCTTCCGGCCCCGCCCCCGTCGGCGGTGAAGATCGTCGAGCGCAAGCCGAAGGAGAAGGTGTCGAAGGATATCACCGAGGCCCGGGTGATCGTCTGCGCGGGCCGCGGGTTTGACAAAAAGGAGGATATCGCTCTTGCCCGGCGGCTGGCCGACGCGCTGGGCGGCGAGCTCGGCGCCACGAGGCCGCTCACCGAGGAGCTCCACTGGCTGCCCGAGGATCTCTGCATCGGCCTCTCCGGCGTGCAGGTCAAGCCGGAGCTCTACGTCGGCCTGGGCGTCTCGGGCCAGGTCCAGCACATGACGGGCGTGCGCGGCGCGAAGGTCGTCTGCTCAGTGAATCGCGACGAGAATGCGCCCATCTTCGCGCTTTCCGATTTCGGGATCGTGGGCGATCTCTACGAGGTGGTGCCGAAGATCCTGGAGAAGCTGGAAACGTGATTTCTCCCCTTTGACCCAAAGGCCCCTCGTCCGCCCGGGAGACTGTGTCACCATGTCATTGCGAAGGAGCGAAGCGACTGAAGCAATCTCGGATGGTATCGAAACGATTGAGATTGCCGCGCTCCCTTCGGTCGCTCGCAATGACGAGAGCCGATGATGACAGAGTCTCCGGGCGGGGGGCTCGCGGGCGCGCCGAGATTTCCGTTGTCATCGGCGCGGCGATCGAGTATGCATGCCCGGACGCCACATCAACCCGGGAGGATCCGGACGGTTCATGAACGACGTGAAGGGAATCCTGGAAGTCCTCTGCCGCAACGCGGACATCGCCGAGAAGTTCTTCGCCATCGAGACGAGCATCCTCTCCATCCACAATTTCCGCGATCTCTTCGAAAAGCTCCTCGCCGAGATCCACGACCGGTTCAGCATTCCGCGAGTCTGGATCGCCATGACCGAGGACAACGACGTCTGGCGGCTCCTGGACCGGATGACGCCCGGCGGCGCCTTCGGGGAGCAGCTCCGGATCGTCGACGCGAAGGCCTTCGGGGAGATCGTCGGGGACGGCTCGGCGCCCATCCTGGCCAACGAGGGGCTGGAGCGCTTCTCGTGTCTGCTGCCGGAGGGAAGCGGCCACATCCCGGGCTCTCTTGCCGTGGTGCCCCTCACCTACGAGGGCAGGGCCATCGGGAGCCTGAACCTGGCGGACGAATCCCCCGAGCGCTACGCTCCCGGGATGGAGGTGAGCCTGCTGAGGCAGCTGGCCGTGAAGGTCTCCATCTGCCTGTCCAACGTGATGGCCCACGAGAGGCTCGCAATGCTCGCCTTCCGGGATCCCCTGACGGACCTGTTGAACCGGCGCGTGATGGAGCAGGTGCTGGGAAGGGAGTTCGACCGGGCGAAGCGCTACGGCACGGAGCTGGCCGTCGTGTTCCTCGACGTCGACCGGTTCAAGGAGGTCAACGACCGCCACGGGCACGACACGGGCGACGAGGTGCTCAAGTGGGTGGGCAGCCGTCTCGTTGCCATGAGCCGCCAGAGCGACGTGGTGGCGAGGTTCGCCGGCGACGAGTTCGTCGTCGTCCTGCCGAACACGGGAGCCGACAGGGCGTACCGCTTCGTCGACCGGCTGCAGACCTTTTTCCTCTCCACGCACCTGGCCTGGGAGGGCAAGGTCATCCCCGTTTCATTGAGCTGCGGCGTCGCCACGGCGGCCGAGGCCGGGGTCACCGACGCCGTCGCCCTGCTCAAGAAGGCCGACGAGCGCCTCTACCACAGCAAGAACTCGAAGAAGGAATAAAAAAAATCCCCCTCTTTTCCCCCTTTTGAAAAGGGGGATGCAGGGGGATTTGCCTTTCGCCTTTCGCCTATTTCTGCGCCCCGTACCCTTTCGCCAGCGACGTGTTCACGTGGACGACTCCCTTGTTGAGGGTCTTCAGAGGGTACTCGTCGGTGATGGCGGGCAGTCTGTCCGCCGCGGCCTGGTCACGCAGGACGGTGCCGGCCGGCACGTAGCGGCCGTCGGGAACGGAGACCCCCATCAGGATGCAGCCCGGCTCGACGACGCAGCCCCTGCCGACCCTCGACCGGAAGACGAGCACCTTCATCCCGACGAAGCTGTCGTCGAGGACGACGGCCGGCCCGTGGATCTGGACCTGGTGCGCCAACGACACGCGGCTGCCCACGTAGACGGCGTATTTCTTCCCGCCCACGTCCACGAGGTTCTTCTCCACCGGCTTGCCGTGCTCCTCCGTCTCGAGGGCATGGATCACGACGCCGTCCTGCACGTTGGAATCGTCACCCACGTGCAGGGGCTGCCCCTCGTCGCCGCGGACCGCCGCAAAGGGGGCCACGAAGACATTCTTCCCGATGATGACATTGCCGATGACGGCACCCAGCGGGTGCACGTAGGCCGTGGGATCGATCACGGGGTCGCATACCTTCGAGCTGAAATCGGTCTTTACGTTCTTGCCTATCATCTCTACCTCCCAGAAATTGGTCTCTTTCGTCTATCCCGTCTGTTTCGTCCAGAACCCCCTTGCATCCCCTTTGTAAAAGGGCGAAGGAGGGGGATTTTCTTTTCTCACTGCCTTTTTTCGCGTTCGCGCAAAAGCAGTTCCTGCCAGACCTCGTCGACGCGCGCCCGCAGCTCCTTCATCGTCCCGTCGTTGCGGATCACGATGTCGGCGAGCGCCAGTTTCTCGCCGATGGGCATCTGGGCCCCGAGCCGCGCCGCGGCCTCGTCACGGGTCAGGCCGTTGCGCCTCATGGCTCGAAGGATCTGCGTCTCCGGAGGCGTGTAGATGAGCAGGATCAGGTCGAAGAGGCCCTGCATCCCCACTTCGAAGAGCAGGGGAATGTCGGACAGGACGATGGCCCGTTCATCCTCCCGCCTGATCCGCTCGCGCTCGTGCCGCGCCTGCTCGAGCACGGCCGGGTGGACGATGCCTTCCAGTGTCCTGCGTCGCCGTTCGTCGCCGAAGACGAGGGCCCCGAGCTTCCTGCGGTCGATCCGCCCGCCGTCGTCGAGGATCCCGCTCCCGAAGGTTTCGACGATCCGCTTCCAGACGGGCCGCCCCGGCTCCTGCAGGGCGTGGACGAGGGCATCGTGGTCGATGACCCGGGCGCCCTTCTTCGCGAGCATCCGGACCACCGTCGACTTGCCCGTCGCGATCCCCCCTGTCAGCCCCACGCTCAGCATCGGCACGCTTCTACCACAAGGCCCCCGCCCGGGCAATACAAAACCCTCCGCCCGGACCCTGCGGGGCGGGCCGCAATCCCTTATGCCCCGTCCCCGATGACCCGCACCCGTCGTGAAACGGTTTGGCAGGTCTTTTGCAATGAATCTCGAGGATTGCTGCGGCCGGATGATTGCATGATCGACGTCAAGAATCTCCGAAAAACCTATGGCTCCGTCGTCGCCGTCGACGATATCTCCTTCGAAGCCAAGAAGGGCGATATCCTGGGCTTCATCGGCCCCAACGGCGCCGGCAAGACGACGACCCTGCGCATCCTCTCGTGCTTCATCGAGCCCGACAGCGGAGCCGCCAGCGTCGCGGGCTTCGACATCCGGAGACGGCCGGTCGAGGTGCGCCGCGCGCTGGGGTATGTCTCCGAAAAGTGTCCCTTCTACGGCGAGATGACGCCGAGGTGGTTTCTGAAGTTCGTCTGCGACGTCCGGGGCATCAACGGAGCCCGCTTCAAGGCGGAGATCGACCGGGTCGCCGCCATCGGGTCGTTGCAGGGAGTCATGGACCGCCGGATCGAAACCCTGTCGAAGGGATTCCAGCGCCGCCTCGGGCTGGCCCAGTCGCTGCTGGGAGATCCGCCGGTGCTCATCCTTGACGAGCCCCTCTCGGGCCTCGACCCGAACCAGAAGCAGGAGATCATCGACCTGATCCGGTTCATGGCCGCCGACAAGTGTTTCATCCTCTCCACCCACGTCATGGAGGAGTTGGAGACGATCTGTAACCGGGCCATCCTGATCCACAAGGGGAAGATCGTGGCCGATTCGACGCCGCAGGACTTCAAGGAAAAGGGAAACGGGAAGATCGACGCCTTCTTCCGCAGGGTGACGAACGGGAACTGACATGCGGACCACCTGGGCCATTCTCAAGCGCGAGTTCCGGAGCACGTTCACGACCTCCATGGGGTACGTGATCCTCGTCGTGTTCCTCGTCCTGGCGGCCTTCCTCACGATCAGGGGCCGGTTTTTCGAGATGCGGCAGGCGGACCTGCGGGTGTTCTTCGACAACCTGCCCCTGCTGTACCTCTTTTTCGTCCCCGCCGTCGGAATGCGCCTCTGGGCCGAGGAGCGCAAGGCGGGCACCATCGAATTTCTCTTCACCCAGCCCGTGACGGTCGCCCAGGCCGTGATCGGCAAGTTCCTGGCCGGCTGGCTCTTCCTCGCTGCGGCCCTGCTGCTCACGGCGCCCCTCGTGATCGCCGTGTCCTGGCTCGGAAGCCCCGACCCCGGGGTCATCGGGACGGGCTACCTGGGCGCCTTCCTGATGGGCGGCGCCTACCTGGGCGTCAGCGTCTTCTGCTCGGCTCTCACGCGCAGCCAGATCGTCAGCTTCGTGCTCTCCATCGGGATGACCGGCCTGATGGTCTACATCGACTCGCCGGCCGTTCTGACCTGGCTTGCCGGCATCGTTCCTCCGCACCTGCTCGATGCCATGGCCGACATGAGCCTGACCGGGCACTTCGAACCCATGCGGCGCGGCGTGCTCGAGTTTCGCGGCCTCTCGTACTACCTTGTGCTCATCACGGGGCTCGTCGCCGTCACCTGTCTCGTCGTCGACAACCGAAGGGAGTCATGCTGAAGAAGAACGCCAGGGTCCTCACGGCCATCCTCCTGATCGCGCTGATCACCTTCTCGTCCATCACGCTTCTCGCCCGGGCGGGGCGGGCGCTGAAGGTCGATCTGACGCAGGACCGCATCTACTCGCTCTCCGGCGAGACGAAGAAGGTCATGGCGGGCCTCACGCACCCGGTGCGCCTCAAGCTCTTCTACTCCCGCACCGAGGCCCTGAGGGGATTCGACTCGCTGAGGGCCTACAGCAACTACTTCTCCTACATCCGCGACCTGCTGCGGGAGTACGCCTCGCGCTCCCGCGGGAAGATCACCCTCGAGATCATCGATCCGCGCCGCGACTCCCGCGAGGAACGGGAGGCCATCCAGTACGGACTTCGGCCGATCCCCACCGCGGGCGACGATCGGTTCTACTTCGGGCTCGTCCTGACGACCGAGTTCGGCCGGGAAAAGGCCATCCCCCTTCTGTCCCCGGATCGGCAGCAGCTGGCCGAGTACGACATCACGGAGATGATTCACGGCGCCACGTCCCGGACGAAGAAAACGATCGGGATCCTCTCCACGGTCAACCTCGCCGCCGCGGCCTACCCCGCCGGGACGGCCCGCGCCATGGGCCCCGGGGAGGCGGGACCGAAAGGGCCGTCGGCCCTCGAGCCGCTCCGGTCGCACTACGACCTGACCCTGCTCACCCCCCATGCCGACCTGCGCAACCTCGACGCCGTGATGGTCGTCCACCCCCGCAATCTCCCCGAGCAGACGCTTGCGGCCCTGGACCGCTACGTCACGGCGGGCGGGAAGCTCGTCGTCTTCCAGGACCCCGCCTTCATGGCCGATCCCGCGCTGTCCGCCGCAGGCAGCCCCTACGCGCCCGTCCCCGGCGGCTCGAACCTCAACCGCCTCCTTGCCGCCTGGGGCTGTGAGATGGCGGCCGATCGACTCGCCGCCGACCCGGCGCTTGCTCCGCGCGCGCCGGCAGGGCCTGCAACCCTGTTGACCCTCAAGGGCCCGGCGATCGTCGGCAAAGGCATCCTCAACGCGGGCCTGAACCAGGTCCGGGTCCTCAGCGCAGGTTCGCTGAAGATCAGGCCCGTCCCGGGGATTGCGGCCACCGTCCTCCTGCAGACCACGGAGACGGGCTGCACCGTCCGGGCCGACGATCCACAGCAGCGGACCTCGGAGAGCAGGGAGGCCGTCGTCCTGGGGGTGCGGCTCACGGGAAGCTTCCGGAGCGCCCTGGAGGGCGGGCCGGTTTCGGATCCGCAGCCGGCTCCCGGTCCGGCCGCCGGCAAATCGGCCGTGGTCGTCTTTTCCGACGTGGACATGCTGACGGGACCCATGGCCGCGGCGGCGCCGGCGGGCGGCAACGCCGACCTGCTCCTCGCCACGATGGAGAGCCTCACGGGCCCCGTGTCTCTGGCAAGTATCAAGGCCCGCGGCCGGATCATCCGGCCCTTCAGCGCCGTGGACCGGATGGAGGAACGCTACGACGACGCGGCGGCGGCGGTGATCGCCTCGCTGCAGGCCGAGATCGCCGCGGCGGAACGGGAACTGGGGGCCCTGGCTCGAAAAAGCCAGGAAGAGGAGGAATCCCTGCTGAAGGAAGAGATCCTGCACGGCCGCAAGAAGGCCGAGGCGAAAATCGCCCGGGCCAAGGAGGAACTGGCCGCCTTGCAGCACGGGAAACGCGCCATGGTGGAGAGCCTCTTCACGAAGTGGAAGGTCTTCATCCTGCTGGGAGGCCCGGCCCTGGTGCTGCTCCTCCCCGCGGCGATCCTGGCCGGCCGCATGTTCGCCGGGATGGACCGGCTCAAGAGGAAGTCATGGAAACGAGGCATCTGGTGATCCTGGGCGCCGTCGCCGCCGTCCTGTCCGGGGCCGTGGCGCTGACGGGTATGTTGGAGGACCGCCAGGAGGTGACCCTCCAGGAGGGCAGCTACCTCCTGCAGGGGTTCAACCCGGAGAAGGTCCACGGGATCTACATCAAGCAGGGCGACGAGGCGCTCGCCTTCAAGCGCCGGGACGAACGGTTCATCCTCACAGGCCGGTACGACTACCCCGTCTCCAACGAGCAGATCAACCGGATCCTGAAGTCCATCGCCGACATCCGCTGCGCCGAGCGGGTGACCGCCGACGAGCGAAACCACGGGGCGCTGGGCGTCATGGGCGAAAAGGGAAGCCTCGTCGTCCGCTTCTTCGGCGAGTCGGGCCAGAAGATGACGGGGATCGTCATCGGCCGGGACCGCCCCGGCTTCCCGGGATTCTATGTCAGGCTGGAGGACGAGAGACAGGTCTGCCTGAGCACGGAGGCGCTGCCGGCGGTGAGTGCGAAACCCGTCGACTACATCCGCCGCGACCTTCCGCCGGGCCGCAAGAGCGACTACGTCCGGATCCTGTGCCGCAGCGGCTCGGAGGCGTTCTCCCTCGACCTTCGCGGGGGCAGGCCCGTGGTGGAGGACATCCCGAAAAACCGGCGGCAGGACGATCGCGCCGTCGCGGAGGTGCTGAAGACCCTTCAGGAGTTCCCCGTGCGGAACCTCTACCGCAGGGCAGACCTGGCCACCCTCGCCTGGCCCGCAAGGCTGGATTTCCACCGGAAGGACGGGACCGTCTACCGGATCGAGCTTGCGGAAAAGGACGGCCGGCACTTCGCCCGCGCCGGGGCGGTGGCGGACAACGCCGCGGCGAGGGGAAACGCGGCAAGCGGGGACAGCGTGCAGGGAGCCACGCAGCCGGCTCTCGACGCCGCGGGGGCGTTCAACCGGGACCACGGGGACTGGGTCTACGAAATCGACCCCTCGTGGATGCACGCGGCCCGGACGACGCAGAAGGACCTTCTTGAGTGATCCGCGCAGCGGATCACTGGAAGTTACGAAGCTCGGAAGTTAGGAAGATGATAGCATAAAATACACGTTACCTGTTCTTTGAAAAAGCAGAGAGCATCTGATACGCCTTTGGAGAATTCGCCAAAACTCGAAAGGAGGTATCGAGATGCTCCCAGGAGAGTTTCCCCTCCCGGAA
>JAAYEC010000045.1 GCA_012728915.1 Deltaproteobacteria bacterium
GGGCAGCTGAGGCCCTATGAATCAGCCATGTGAAAGAGCAAAAAACACAGTTTAAGCCATCCGCACACTCGTTTGACCCGATAATAAAGGACAAACGAGAAAAAGAAGTCAGATTTTCAACACCCTGTTAGGAGAAGCAAACGCTCTGCCATCCCCGGGGGAGCAGCCCGGACGTCTTCAAGTGCCCGATTGTAAAGACTATTATCGATATGGGTCGCGGGCATGCTTTTGCGCCGCGGCGACGCCTTGTCGCCGGGATGCCCGGCAGACCGGCGCGCCGCCCCGGGTATCCCGATGAAAATGCCCGTTTTACATGAGCTTCCGGATGGCGACCCATATGTCACGCCTCCGTGACGGGAATGTCGCCGGAGGATGTCGTGAAGAGATAGGCGGCCCTGCGCGGGGCCGGGCTTCGGGCGCCGGGATGGAGCGGCAAAAAATGCGGGCCCCGGGCCTCAGACGGGGCGGATGCAGTCGGGGGCGTCGTGGGAGGCATTGTTGACGGCGGGGCTCACGCCGTAGGCGTCCATCTCGTCCGAGGGAAATGGTCCGAGCAGCGACCGGAGCCGTTCGAGGTCGGTCTCGGAAGGGTCAAGCCAGGCGTCCTCTACGCATTCGTGAAGGATAACGGGCATCCGGTCGTGGATGGGTCGCACAAGGTCGTTCGCGCCGGTCGTGATGATGGTGCAGGTGCGGATTTCTCTGCCGTCGGGGCCGTGCCAGGACTCGTAGAGACCGGCGAACCCAAAGGGTTTTTTCGACTTCAGAAAGATATAGACGGGCTCCTTGCGCCTTCCCGCAGGGCGCCATTCGAAAAACCCGTCAGCCGCGACAAGACAACGACGCCTGGCAAAGGCGTTGCGGAAGCCGGGCTTCTCGGCCAGCGTCTCCGCCCGGGCATTGATCATTCGGCTGCCGATGGCGGGGTCTCGCGCCCATGAGGGGATGAGGCCCCAGCGCAGGGGCTCGAGTCTCTTCTGCCCGTCGCGGACGATACAGAGGACATCCTGCCCCGGCGCGATGTTGAACCGGGGGCGAAGATCCGGAGGCACCGAAACGTGAAACCGTTCGGCGATGACCGCAAAGGGGCTGACGAGTGTAAATCGGCCGCACATGGGTGCACTCCCCCGCGTAACAAGGAACCCGCCAGTCATCAGGCTCATGGCAGGCCCAGCGGGACGCATACGAAGTAAGGAAGCTACGAGGCTCAGAAGAGCGGAACCGATCGCGGATTCATTATTTATCTTGTCCGCTCTTCCTCACTTCTGCTCTTCCGCTCTTCGCATCCATCAGCGCCCGGTCGTCCTCTGTCCCGGCTCAGAGCAAGACCGGATTCGTTATCGATTACCCGTCCATCAGGTTGAGCATCTGCCACTCATGCATCATGCATCGGTCCTGCACGAAGAGAATCCCGCTTTCTTCGGCCAGCCTGCGGGCCTCCTCGTTCCGGATTCCCTGCTGGAGCCAGACGGCAAGGATGTCCCCCCTTTCCTTTTTCCTGCCCGCGGCCTGGACGACTGGCTCCAGCGCCTCCTCGGACCGGCGGAATACCAGCACGACGTCGATCCGCTTCGGGACCGACTGCAGATCGGGATAGCTCCTGCGTTTCATGATGACGTCCCCGCCGGGGTTGACGGGGATGATGTCATAGCCCTTACGGGCCAGGAACTCCGACACCCAGTGGGCCGTCTTGCCGGGATCTTTCGACATCCCGAAAACGGCGATGCTGCGGGTTTTCTCCAGGATGTCCCGTATCCTCTCTGCCGTGACCATGCGGAAGCTCCCGTCAGGACGTTTCACCCAGTCTAGCACAAACCGCCGGGTCGGCCCATCCCGTCAATCCACCCTCGCGTGCGTCCAGCGGCCGCCATGGAACCGCAGGGACATCAGGATGGAGTAACCGATCATGGAGACGACCATGGCGACCCATACGCCTGTGGGTCCATAGCCCAGGGCAACGGCCAGCAGGTACGCAAGCGGAAGCCGGATGCCCCACATGCAGGCCACGATGATCCACATGGTCGCCCTCGTGTCGCCCGCCCCGCTGACCGCCCCGGAGAGAATGGTGCCCACGGCGAGAAACGGCTCCGACACCATCATGATCCGGAGATAATTGGCCGTCTCGGCAAGGACCTCCGGGGTACGGGCCAGGATCGAGGCGAACCGCTCGGCCCAAATGAAGACGGGCAGGGCCAGAACGCTCAGCAGGACCATCCCGGCCCCTGCCGTCTTCCAGCCGAGGGCCTCGGCCCTCCGCGGGTTGCCCCCCCCCAGGTTCTGCCCGGCAAGCACCGATGCAGCCATGTTGAGGGCGAACGCGGGCAGGTAGATGATGGCCTCGATCCGAAGCCCGTTGGTCAGCGCGGCCAGGGCCGTGACGGTGCCTTCGCCGAGCCGCGACAGGATGCTGTAGAGCACGATGGTGCCCGCCTGCCAGGCGACCTGCAGAAACGCCGACGGCCAGCCGATGTCCACGATCCTCGCGATGGTCGGGATGTTTACCCGCCATGGCCCGGCGAATACGCGCCTCCAGCGTCTCGAGGCCAGGAGGGCCAGGCTGATGAGCATCCCCACCGCGAAAGACGATGCCGTAGAACAGGCGATGCCCCGGTACCCCATCGCCGGGAAGGGCGGGATGCCGAAGGCGAGCGCGAAGTCTCCCGTGATGTTGACCAAACTGACGAAGAACATCGTCAGCAGGGGCTTCCTGACGTCCCCGGCGGCGCGGAACACGGCGTTGACGATGATGAGAAAATAGTTGGGTCCCAGGGCGAATGCGAAGATCCGCAGGAAATCCTCCGCGACGGCCTGGATCGGCCCCGGCATGCCGGCCAGCGCTACGATCCGCCCGCAGCAAAGGATCGTGACGGCGGTGATGCCGACGGCCACCGCGGCGCCGAAGATCAGCGACTGCCGCCCGATCTCGGCGGCGCGACCAATGTCGGAGGCTCCCACGGCCCTCGACACCATGGCGCTGGTCCCGATACCGATGGCGTTCGCGACGATGACGACGATGAAGAAGAGCTGGGTGACGAATCCGATGGCCGCCTGGATGTCGGCACCGATGCAGCCCGCCACGTAGAGATCGGCCAGGCCCACGAGGAAATTGAAGACCATGATGAGGAAGGTGGGCCAGGAAAGGTGCCAGATGTTTTTCCAGAGGCTGCCCTGCGTCAGCTCCGGTGGACGATGCCCGCCGATGGGATCCTCTCCGTATGGTTGTTTGCCCGTATCCGTCACAAGACGGGTCTTGCATCAGAATAGCCGTGCGCCCCGGGATCCTTCAACGAAAAATCCCCCTGCATCCCTCCCTGCCGGGAGGGACGCAGGGGGGGATTTTCCCGTGTTCCTCACGCCCTCGCTCTCGCTCCTTGTCCCTAGTAGCGGAACAGGGCCGCCACCGGCTCCCGGTCGGGCATCCGGTCGCGCTCGATGGCGTAGACCTTGCCGCCGGCCCCCAGGGTATGGATCGCCGCAAAATCGATGAGATCCTCGTCGCCCTCCCTGCCCCCGTTGTGAAGGACGGCCTTGCCCGTCCGGGAGTCGAAAGTGCCCCACTTTTCCCGGCCCACCTCCACGAAGAGGTACCCGATCCGCCCGTGATGGGCGGCGGGCACGATTTCCTCGAGGTTGTTCGAGGCAAGGCCCGTCCCGATGGACTGAAGGTAGCGGACGCGGGCCTCCTCCTGCTCCCTGCGGAACCGGGGTTCCACGACGGGCAGGGCCAGGGCGTGGAGCTCCTCGGCGCTTGCCTGGTCCGGGTTGCCGATGATCGCCGTCTCCGCAAGGCCGGCATAGGTGTTGACCTCCCGGTACAGGGAAAAGACGTACTCCACACCGGCGAAGATCAACGGATCGCGCTCGTCCTTCAGGATCGCCCGGAGGCTCTTGTCGATCTGCTGGAGGTAGCGCAGGACGTTTTCCTTCGTGTACATTTCGTCTGTCCAGGCCGTCGAACCCCGGGGACCCGTTCCCCCCGACGAGGAGGAGCGGGAACGCAGGCGCTTTCCTGCGGGATCGACCTTGAGCGCCTCATCGATGTCCCGGGGCAGCCCCTCGGGCCGGGTCTCCTTCACCCCGTAGCGCGAGCACACCAGCAGCCGCACGTCCTTCTGGCTCAGGGCCAGCACGTAGAAACGGCCTTCCGTGTTGAACAGGGGAAGCAGGGGCTTGACGTTGAACCGTTCGGCCAGGACGACCGACGGGAGGAACTCCACGGGAAGCCGGTAGGTCCGGAAAAAGTCGGGGCACAGGAAGAGGGCCAGGCCGTTTGACTGCTGCCGCCAGAAGGGGCTGTTTTTCACGAGCGCCTGGACGGGTTCGAGGAATTTCTCCGCCTCGATCGCGCGGCGCCCGCCTCGCAGGAGCCCTTCTTCCGCTTCCTTGAGCAGGTTCTTCAGCCGGATGGCATTCTGCTGCACTTCCGCGCCGGCCCTGTGCGTGGGCATGTAGATGCTCAGGCTCGGCGTCCGCCCTTTCTCGATGAGAAGTTTCAGTTCGTCTTTGGAAAGCTCGTTCATAAACCCTCCATCAACCCGTGTATTGGATGTCCGCCGCCTGCCGGCATGCCGCGGGGTCATGGACCCGCCCGCACGGCAAGGGCGGCATCGGTGCGGTCCGTGATGATCCCGTCGATCCGGTCGTCATCCAGGAGCCGTTTCATCCGGTTTACATCGTTGACGGTCCAGGCGGCGATTCTCTTTCCCGCCGCTCTCATGCGATCCAGGAATACGCCGCCCGCCAGGCTCTCGGCGGGGAAAAGCCATTCCGTCTCCCCCCGGAGGATCTCCTCCGTGAGGGCCGCCGCGTCGTTGAAAATGAGGCCGGTCCGCACCCCGGCGCGGCACTGACGGATCCTCTCGATGGAGCCGGCATGGAAGGAGCTGACGATAAAGTCCTCCGTGCGCAGCGCTCCGGTGACGAGGCGGACGATCTCCTGCTCGTACCCTTCCTCCTTGAGCTCGATATCCAGCCCGATCCGGCCGCGTGACAGATGGAGAGCCTCCTCGAGCCCGGGGACGTGGAACCCCGTCGACCGGGCGAGGGCCCTGATGTCCGGCAGATCCAGGTGGCCGATGGGTTTGCCCGAGATGTCCGGGTCGTGGTGGATGACGTGCCGGCCGTCCCGCGTGCGCCTCACGTCGAACTCGATCATGTCCGCACCCAGGTCGATAGCTCTCCGGAAGGCCTCCAGGGTATTCTCGCGGGCCGGGCCGACGGCCCCCCGGTGGGCGATGATGAGCTTGTTCCTGCCCTGCAATGCGAAAGCCTTTCCCCGGGTCCGTTGACCATCCCGGAGGGGAGGCGCCAATGGACAGAAGGGAAGAGGGTATGAAGGTGAGAACGTCGGAGAAGCGGCGAGGTTTCGCACGGCACCCGGCAAACCCAACCTTCTTGCCCTCTCACCCTCGCACCTTCTCGCTCGGCGCGGGACGCGCCGTCGGCCTCCGGCCGCCTAGCCGCGGATCATGACCAGCATCATCTTGAATGGTCCTATGGCCTTGATCGAGTGGGGCTCGCCTGCCGGCATGATGATCATCTCCCCCTGTTTCAGCACATGCGACTTCCCGGAGATGACGATATCCGCCTGACCGTCCAGAAGGCACACGAGCGCGTCGAAGGGCGCCGTGTGCTCGCTGAGGCCCTGCCCTTCGTCGAAGGCGAAGAGGGTCACCGTGCCCGTCTTCTTCTGAATGACGGCGCGGCTCACAACCGAGCCGGCCTGGTATTCCACCAGTCCGGTCATGTCGAGGGCTTTCGCAACGAGGGATTCCTTTTTCTCCTGGATCGTCGTGACCATGGGGCAGGCTCCTTTCGGCGAGGCGGAAGAGTCGTTCGACAGCCCAATCCGAGAAAGGGCGTCTCATGCGTTTGCGGCATCGTGCCGGTTCTGAAAAAGGCGGATCGCCGCAGACGGAGAGGCGCCGCCGGCGGAGACTACTTGCGCCAATAGTTGTTGGCGGCGGCGATCGTCTGGAAATTGATGGCAACGATCTGCGATGCCGCCATGAGGGCGTTGGCATCTTCCGAATAGATGGGACGAAGTTTTTTCAGCACCTCCGGGTTCGGCTGCGTGTACTTGACGCCGCGCCGGCTCAACGTAATTGCAAGCTCAAACCCGGCCTGAGGGGTGTCCGTGATGAGTGTCGTGAGCCATGTGTCAGCCATTGCGTGAACCTCCCGTTGAAATGTAAGTGGTGTTCCATCCTAGTTTTCGCAGCCGGCCGAATCGGGGCCGGCCTCTCCAGAGCGCCGAACAACTGGCATCCATCTCTTAAACCCCTCGACCGGCAAGGCTCTGCAGCAACCCGAAAACATCCGGATGCACAGGCCCCGCAAGGTCCGGGAAAGGGCCGAGAGGGAATCGGGACGGAAGCCGCCCGCGGTGCGACCGGGCGGGAGCGGCCCGACGAATGCAGAATACCAGCCTCCCGCGCGGGATGTCAAGCTTGCGCGCCCTGCCGGAGGGGCAGTTCGATGATGTCCGCACCGGCGCGCGCACGGGATGTCCCGAGGTAGCGGAGACTGTCCACGAGCTTGCGGAACGTGAACGGCTTCTCCAGGTACCCGTCCGCGTTGGGAGTCCATCTCCGGTGAGCGGGAATCCGCCCCCGGCCCGCCAGAACGATCACGATCAGCTCTCCCGGCGGCGCGGCCCGGAACAGGCGGCCGAGGATGGAGTGGCCCGCCATCCCCGAGAGGTCTTCATCGAGCAGGGCGAGAAGGGGCCTCGGCGGGCGCTTCGGATCCGGCAGCTCCCCGCGCCGCTTCAGGAACGCAAGGGCCTCGCAGCCGCTTCGCACCCGGTGGATCTCGTTGGCGGGCAGATTCTTCCTGAGAACCTCGAACGTCGCCTCGGTCCTTGCCCGATCGAAATCGCCCAACAGGATGTCCGCCGGCCTGCCGCGCACGGGCCTTTCCCCGGCGGACGACGGCGCATGGCACCGGCTCCGGCCGGCATCGACATCGACGAGAAGGACATGGGCCGCCATCGGTTCCATCCTTCCTGCCTGATCCGCCCGTCACGTCTTCCGCGCATCCCGCCCGCCTCATCGGTAGACGATCCTCCCGCCTTCCGCGCGGGCCAGCGGGTGCAGCCTGTGGAGATCGGCTTTCCGGGGGCCCAGGATGTGCCGCACCGACACGCCGCGGACCGTCAGGGCATCGGCGATGAGCCAGCGGTGGCAGCGCCAGGGAACCGCCTCGGCGCACAGGATCGCCGTCGTACCTTCGCGGGCGGCCTCGATCAGGCGCCCCAGGGCCGCCTGGAATCCGTCGGTCAGCATGTAGTCCGCATAGCCGCGAAACCCCCCGCTGGTGAGCCCCCGGTTGGGCGAATCCGTCCGGGGCTTCCGCCAGCCGCCGAGTTCCTTTACGTGCCTGTACCCGATGCCGGCCGCTTCGAGGGCCCCCGGGAGAGAATCGATGCCGAACTGCGGATGAAGGCGCGAACGGGGGACCGTGCGAACATCGATGACGCACCGGATCCCGTGCGCCCGGAGCAGCTCCAGGAACTCCTCCAGGCTGCGCGTCGAGTGGCCGATCGTGTAGATGACATCCTTTCCCATCGCGGGAGCCGTTCCGGCAAGGTCTTTCCGCAACGGGGTCTCCCCCGGCCCGCGGGTTCACGGGACGGGGGGCCTCCATCGCGCATCACGAACGGGCGGCTGCCCGCCTCAGGACTTCACAGCCCGGGCGACCTCCCGGCCGAGGCCGGCGCAGGCCTCGAGGTCGGCCGGTTTGGGCTGCCACTTGGCCCTCACGCCGGGGCAGACGACGGGGATCTTGCAGCGCTGCAGGTGCTCCTCGATGATCTTTACCGACTCGCCGCTCCAGCCGTAGGACCCGAAGGCCGCGCCGATCTTGTTCTGGAACCGCAGCCCCCGCAGGTCCTCGAGGATGGGCGAGATCGTCGGGAGCACCCCCTGGTTGACCGTGCAGGAGCCGAGGATGACGGCCTTTGCCTTGAAGATCTCCGTGATGACGTCGTTGCGGTCCGTGACGGCCATGTGGAAGATCTTGTAGGGGACGCCCTCGGCGGCCAGACCGTCGCCTACGGCCTCGGCCATCCTCCGCGTGGCCTCCCACATGGTGTCGTAGAGGATCACGGCGGTCCTCTCGGGCGTCTGCGCCGCCCACTGCTTGTACTTCGTGACGATCTGCAGGGGGTCCCTGCGCCAGATAACGCCGTGGCTGGGCGCGATCATGTCCACGGGCACGCCGAGGCCGACGACCTCGTCGATTTTCTTCGAGACGAGCGGGCTGAAGGGCGTGAGGATGTTGGCGTAGTACTTCAGGGCTTCCTCATAGAGTTCCTCCTGGTCCACCTCGTCGTTGAAGCGGAAGGCCGTGGCGTAGTGCTGGCCGAAGGCGTCGTTGGGCATGAGCAGGTTTTTGCCCGTCAGGTAGGCGAACATGCTGTCGGGCCAGTGAAGCATCGTCGCCTCGATGAAGACCAGTTCGTTCTTCCCGATGGGAATGCGGTCGCCCGTCTTGACGGCCCGGAACTTCCAGGGCCGGTGGTAGTGCCCCTCGATGCTCTCCATGCCCCGCTTGGACACGACGAGCTCGGCGTTGGGCGCATACTGCAGGATGAGCGGAAGTCCCCCCGAGTGGTCGGGCTCGGCATGGTTGGCGACGATGATGTCGATCTTCGCCGGGTCGATGACGGCCTTGATGTTCTCGAGCCACTCCTTTTTGAAGGGGGACCAGACCGTGTCGACAAGAACGGTTTTCTCGTCCCGGATGAGGTAGGAATTGTAGGTGGAACCCCGGTGAGTCGAGAGCTCGTGACCGTGAAACTTCCTGAGGCCCCAGTCGACGATGCCGACCCAGTAGACGTCCTTCATCAGTTCCGTAACCATTCAAAAACCTCCTGATTCTGAAGAGTTTTCTGTTTCCCGGATGATTCATTGTACCCGTTGCGGGCCCCAAAGGGAAGGGATAAAGCGCAGGGCAGTCCCGCGGCGCGGCTATGCCAATAAAATCACTTGACATCCCGTCCCGGCTGTATTAGCTTGGTTTCCGTCCTGGCGGCGACAGAAAGCGAACCGGCAGGGTGAAGTAAAAGTTAGGGGACAGGCAGTTTGAGGTTTGAGGTCGTTTACCACCACACTCGCACGGGTCTGGTGGTTTTTTACTTTCTGCCAAAGCTGACATCCGACTTTTACGGGAAAATCTGAGAAAGGAGGATGGAAGCGATGTCGGAAGGTACCGTGAAGTGGTTCAACGAGCAGAAAGGCTTCGGGTTCATTCAGATGGACGACGGCGGTGACATCTTCGTTCACTACAGCGCCATTCAGACCCGGGGCTTCCGTACCCTGCGCGAAGGCCAGCGCGTGAGCTTTGAAGTCACGGAAGGACAGAAAGGCCCCGCCGCGGCGAACGTGCAGGTGCTGTAAACCCGGATTCATCAATCCCTGAAGGGCACCTCGGTGCGAATCGAGGTGCCCTTCTTTTCTTTTTCCCCGTGGGGCGGGGACCCCGTCCCGAAGAGACAGGCTGCATGAGAAAAGACACCATCCGCAACATCGCCATCATCGCCCACGTCGACCACGGCAAGACGACGCTCGTGGATGCCATGCTCCGGCAGAGCGGGATCTTCCGCTCCAACCGGGAGGTCGTGGAGCGGGTCATGGACTCGATGGACCTCGAGCGGGAGCGCGGCATCACGATCATGGCGAAGAACACGGCCGTCTGGTACGGTTCAACCAAGATCAACATCATGGACACGCCTGGCCATGCCGACTTCGGCGGCGAGGTGGAGCGGAGCCTCAACCTGGTCGACGGCGCCATCCTCCTGGTCGATGCCAGCGAGGGGCCCCTGCCCCAGACCCGTTTTGTGCTGAAAAAGGCCCTGGGGAAGTCGCTTCCCGTGATCCTCGTCATCAACAAGATCGACCGGGGCGACGCCCGCATCGAGGCGGTCCTCGGCGAGGTCTACGACCTCTTCATCGATCTCGATGCCGGCGAGGAGCAGATCGAGTTCCCCGTCCTGTACACGAACGCCAAGAAGGGCGTGGCCCACGTCAAGCCGGGCGACGACTCCACGGACCTGCGGCCGCTCTTCGAGACGATTCTTGCCCGGATCCCCGGGCCCGAGGGCGACGATGCCGGCGTGCCGCAGTTTCTCGTGACGAACCTCGACTACGATTCCTACGTGGGCCAGATCGGCATCGGCCGCATGATGAGCGGAAGCCTCGAAATGAACCGGCCCTACACCCTCTGCGGCCAGGACCGCCATGTTCCGGGGGTTCGTTTCTCCGCCCTGTACTCCTTTCACGGGCTGAGCAAGAAGCAGACCGACCGGGTCGAGGCGGGTGATATCGCCGCCGTGGCCGGCGTGGAGGAGATCAGCATCGGGGATACGATCACGGACCTCGAGAACCCGCAGCCCCTGCCGCGCATCCGCGTCGACGAGCCGACGGTCTCCATGGTCTTCTACGTGAACAACGGTCCCTTCGCGGGCCGCGAGGGGAAGTACCTCACCTCGCGCCACCTCAAGGACCGCCTCGAGCGGGAGGCCCTGCGCAACATCGCCATCCGGGTGAACTCCGTTTCCGGACGGACGGACGCCTTCGAGGTGTGCGGCCGCGGCGAGCTGCAGATGGCCGTCCTCATCGAGACCCTGCGCCGGGAGGGCCACGAGTTCATGGTCTCCCGCCCCACGGCGCTCACGAAGCGGGAAAACGGCAAGCTCCTCGAGCCCGTGGAGAGGGTGTTCCTGGATGTTCCGGAGGAGTTCACCGGGGTCGTGACGGAAAAGATCTCGTCGCGCAAGGGGCGGATGATGAACCTCGTCAACCACGGCAGCGGCCGCGCCTACCTCGAGTTCCTGGTCCCCGCCCGGGGGCTCATCGGTTTCAGAAGCCACTTCCTGACCGACACGAAGGGCTCGGGCGTCATGAACACGCTCTTCGAGGGCTACGACGCATGGGCCGGCCCCATCCCCCAGCGGGCCAGCGGAACGCTGGTCGCGGACCGCGTGGGCCGGGTGACAGCCTATGCGAGCCTGGGCATGGCCGACCGGGGCGAGCTCTTCGTCGAGGTCGGCACCGAGGTCTACGGCGGCATGGTCGTCGGGGAGCGCAACCGCACGGGGGATCTCGACGTGAACATCGTCAAGGAAAAAAAGCTCTCCAACGTCCGCAGCTCCACGGCCGAGGCGACGGTCAACCTGCGGCCGCCGCGGCGTCTGTCGCTCGATCAGTCCATCGAGTTCATCGCCGAGGACGAACTCGTCGAGGTGACGCCGGAGAGCATCCGCCTGCGCAAGATGGAGCTCGATGCCGGCAAGCGCCTCTCCCTCAAGCGCAGGGAAGGACGCATGGCCGAATCGGATTCCTAATCAGAAGGGAAGAGGGTTTGAGAACACCCGGTCAGGAACCGGACAACTTTGAAAGGTCAGTCACAGCGCATGTTCATCTCCATCATCGGCACGCCGCAGTCCGGGAAAACGACGCTCTTCAACGCCCTGAAGGGCTCAGCCGGCAACGGGAACGGCAGTCCCTCCGTCCGCATCGAGGTACCCGACGGGCGGATCGACGCTCTGGCGAAGATCTTCACCCCCCGCAAGACGACCTACTCGCGCCTCGACGTGGCCGACACGGCGGCCATCCGCGAGGGCGAGCTCAAAGCCGAGACGCTCGATGCCAAGTCCCTCCAGCAAATCCGGCAGAGCGACGCCGTGCTGCTGGTGCTCCGGCACTTCGACAACGGACACGCGGCCGACCCCGCCGGCGACTTCCGGCGCATCCAGGGGGAGTTCATCCTGGCCGACATGGTTCAGACCGAAGGGCGTCTCGAGCGGCTGCGCAAACAGAACGCCCTCAAGCCCCAGCCGGCCCTGCAGCAGGAACAGGCCCTGCTCGAACAGTGCCTCGCCCATCTCGAGGCGGGCTCCCCCCTGGCGACCCTGGCCCTGTCCAGCGAGGGCGACAAGAAGATCCGCGGGTTCCTGTTCCTCTCGCGCAAGCCCATGATGGCCGTCGTCAGCTGCGTTGAGGAACAGATCTCCGAGGTGGAGACGATCGCCTCGCAGCTCCGGGAACGCCTCCCGAGACATATCCCCGTGGTGGCCGCCTGCGGGCAGCTCGAGGCGGAACTGGCCGCCATGGCGCCCGAAGAGCAATCCGCCTTCATGGCCGGGTATGGCATCTCCGAGTCGCTGCGCGGCCGGATCATCCGGCTCGCCTACGACACGCTGGGGCTCATCTCCTTCCTGACGGTGGGGGAGGACGAGTGCCGGGCCTGGCCCATCCGCAGGGGCATGAGCGCCCAGGAGGCGGCCGCGACGATCCACACGGAGCTTGCCCGGACGTTTATCCGGGCGGAAACCGTCTCCTACGATGACTTCATGCGCCTGGGCGGTTTTGCGGGATGCAAGAAGGCGGGCCTGTGGCGCCTGGAAGGGAAAAGCTACATCGTGCAGGACGGGGACATCCTGTCGATCCGGGCAGGCGGTTGAGGCGGCAGGGCGCGGCCGCGGTCCGCCCGCCGGCGCCTGCCGCGGACATCAACGGGACTCGAGGATCGCGTCGATCCTGTCTTTGCCGAATTGCGCGGCAGCCTGGCCGATCACCGGCTGCATGGCGCTCCTCCAGGCCGCCTTGTCGATGTTGCGCTCCACCTTCATCCCCTTCTCGGCGAGCTCGGCAACCTGCTTCTCCTCCATATCCCTCCCCAGCTTGCGCTGGTACAGGGCGACCTCCCGGGCCGTCTTGCGCAGCATCTCCTGGTCCTGCGCGGGCATGGTCTGCCACTTCTTCAGGCTCACGATGAGGACGGCCGGGGAATAGACGTGCTGGGTGAGGGACAGGTATTGCTGGACCTCGTTGATCCTTGCCGCATGGATCACGGCGACCGGGTTCTCCTGTCCGTCGATGACCTTCTGCTGAAGGGCCATGTACACCTCCCCCCACGCCATGGGCACGGGGTTTGCGCCCACCGCCTGCCAGGCCGCC
The DNA here is from genome assembly GCA_012728915.1 of Deltaproteobacteria bacterium. Taxonomy (GTDB): domain Bacteria; phylum Desulfobacterota; class Syntrophia; order Syntrophales; family UBA2192; genus UBA2192. The sequence goes on from JAAYEC010000045.1 coordinate 12,963, forward strand.
ATGTGCACCTTGTTCTCCATCGTGCGGATCTTCAGGCCTCTGGCGTCGTCAGGGCCCCTGACCGCCCGCCGGGAGTTGGTCAGGTTGCGGAACCCGTTCTCCCAGAACGCGAGGGCCTTGAACTGGGCCTTTTCCAGATCGTCCAGGAGCTGCTGCCCGACGGGGCCGTCCAGCACCCCGTCGACGTGCCCGTAATCATGGAACAGGAACGGGATGTCCAGGATCCCGATGGACGGGTTGAACCCGCCGATCGGTCCCGTCGAGCCGACATAGATGTCGATCGTCCCCTGCTGCGCCGATTCGAGCAGCTCCCGCTCGCCCTTGCCGAGCTGGCCGTCGGGATACACGGTGACCTGGATGCGTCCGTTGCTCCGTTCCTTGACGAGATCCGCAAACCTCGCGGCCGCCTGGTTGTACGTATGACCCATGGGGGTCAGCGAGGCCAGCTTCAGCTGGGCCCTGAATTCCCCCTTGCCGGCCTTCTCCGCGCCTCCCGTGCACGCGCCCAGGCCCAGCAGCACAAGGCAGGCAAGACCAACGATGCCGATGCGTTTCGTCATGGCAGTCACCCCGTCGATCACGATGTGGCATGGTACAACGTTGCGGACCGAATACAACATCTTTATCCTCCCCTTCACCGCCTCGCTTTTCGCGAGGCGCTTCCGGTCAAAAGATCCGCCGGGAGGCCTACGGCTGCCGCCCGCCCGTCTCCTGGAGAGCCAGGGTCCTCGATTCGGCAGGCCCGACGATCGCCCCGTCGATTTCCAGGTCGACCTTGAGGCGTTTCACGGCGGCCAGGGCCGCCTTCCGGTCCGCGTAAGGGCCGGCCAGGACGTGATACCGGTTGCCCTTCTGCACCACCCGGGCCGGAATCTGGGGCCCCTGGTGGTTGAGAACGGCGGCCATCCTCTTCGCGTTGTCTTCGCCGATGGTCTCGTCGGCGCGGACATACCAGGCCCCCGCCTTCATCGGCGGGACGAGGGGCTGGCCGTTCAGTCGGGCAGGCCGCGGAAGATCCTCGGCGGCGACGATCATGGCCTCGAGCCCTCCGCCGCCTTCCAGGACCGGGACGGGGATGCCCCGCGCCTGCGTGACGGTCTCCTCCACGCGTTTCCAGTCCAGGCGCCGCGTCTCCCTCCGTTCCATGTCCCTTAGCCGGGCATAGAGCTTCTTCTTCACATCCGCGGCGTCCAGCTCCTCCTGCGGGGCGTGAGCCTCCAGGTAGAGCATGCCTCCCGCGCGCCCGACAAGGTAGGGCTGATTCACGATGTGAACGGGCGTCTTGACCGGCACGGCCCGGTACAGCTTCTCCACGTCTTCCGGGTAGAGCCGGATGCAGCCGTTGGTCGCCCGCATGCCGATGCTGAAAGGCTTGTTGGTCCCGTGGATCACGTAACTCGGCCGGCTCAGGTACAGCGCATACTCGCCCAGGGGGTTGTCCGGGCCCGGCGGCACCTCTGACGGCAGCGGGTCGCCCCTCTGCGCATGGTCCCTGCGGATCGAGGCGGGCACGTACCAGGTCGGCCGGACGGCCTTTCGCTCGATCCACATCCCGCCCATGGGTGTCGAACGGCCTTCCTCCCCGATCCCGACGGGATAGGTGACGACCGGCCGGTTCCTGCCTGTGAAGTGAAACAGCCTCATGGCCGCCAGATTGATGACGATGCCCTGCCGTGGAGCGTCGGGAAGGATGAACATCCGCGGCAGCAGGACGCGGCTGCCGGCGGGGGGTGCCCAGACATCCGCCCCCGGGTTGGCCTCTTTCACGGCGTCGTGGCCGAGGCCGAAGTGCCGCGCGATGTCCGGCAGCGAATCCCCTTCCCGGACACGGACCGCGGCCAGCCGGCCGATGAGCTGCTCGCTTGCCGGCGCGGCTGCGGCGGGCTGCTCGACCCGTTTCTCCACCGGGCCCTCCGCGGGGCGAAGGAGCCGCATCTTCGGGGGAGCGGCGCAGGCCTGGAGGACCAGGGCGAGGGCGGCGAGGGCCGCAAGAAACGTCCAGTTCGTTGCACGGGCAGACATAAAACCTGTCTTCGATTCCTTTCTTGTCCGGGGCGGCATCCGCCTGCCGTCGGATCACGCCGTCCTGGAGCGACCCGGACAGCCGGTCACTCCTTTTCCACCGTAAAGCGCCACTTGCAGAAATTTTCCGGCGGGTGCGGGTCGGGCGGCGCATAGAGGCATTCCACGCGGATCCGCTCGTCGATGACGCGGGCGAAGTTGGCAAACTCCCCCCGGTGCATCTCCTTGCAGGAGAACTCCGGCAGGCCCCGGGCGACACGTGCGACCTGGGGCGCGCAGCGGGGCACGGTGAGGATGACCTCGTCCGGATGCTCCTCGATCTCGTAGCCGATGATGATCGTCCAGGGAAAATAGCGAAGGGCCTGCACGAAGCCCGAAAGCCCCTTCCCGATCCCAAAGCGCTTCACGAAATCGCGGGCCGCGAGCTCGGCGGCCTTGTGCCAGACGCGCTCGTTGATGCCCTCGGCGGCCGCCTGGTCGAACCGTTCCTGCACGAAGAGAAACCAGAACCCGTCGATGACGCGGTAGTGCCAGAGCAAGAACTCCACGTAGGAGCGCAGCTCGGCGGGGCCCATCCGGTCGAGTAGCTTCACGTCCATCCCGTTTCACCTCAACTTCCCGGCCTGCTCCTGCAGGGCGATGTCCTCCGGGTCTGTCGCCTCGATGACGATGCCGTGGGGGACCGGCACGCCCTGCCGGTCGACGTGGATGAAGCTGATGAACCCGTCGAGGAGAAACTCCTCGTCGCGGTTTCCCAGCACCTTCACGTAGGCGACAAGGCGCGTCCTTCCGGCCAGGACGACCTTGCTCTCGAACCGCACTACGTGTCCGTTTGCAATGGGTTTCTTGAACAGCATGCCGTGAATGTTGAGGCATACGATGTTTTCCGGGTGCGTGATGCCCGCCACGGCGATGAACCCCGACTCGACGAACCACATGGCGGTCTTGCCCGCAAAGAGGGTGCCGTGGTGGTTCAGGTCCTCGCTCTTCACGAGCCTGCAGATGCTATGCGTGCGCAGTTTCATGGTCTCACTCCCTGGTTTTCAGCTTGCCGCAGAAAGCGAGGCTGCGGCTTCGCTGCAGGTCCCCCGGGGTCACGAAGTCCGCCGCCGCCTCGAAGAGCGCGTCCATCGCCGCCGCGCGGGGCAGCGGCCCCTCCCCCGGCAGGGTCCGGGCCCTGAAGAGGGCCCCGGAGAACCGCACGAGGGACGGTTCCAGCCCCGACAATTCAAGATCGATCCGGGCCGCGCGGGGCGGGCGCTTTTGCACATCATCCAGATAGTCCCGGATGGCTTCGTCCACGGCGGAGGCATCGGCCGGGCGGGACATGCCCGCCAGCGCGGGCAGGTCGACGACCCCTTCCGCGGGCGCCCCGCCCCGGCTGTCGATCAATGCCGCGAGGGTGCTGCCGCGCCGGATGCCGTGCATCTTGCCGACGTCCGCAGCCCGGCCTCCCGGGGCCCGCTCCGGGACGTCGAGCGATCCCGGGAGGCCTTCCCGGTAACACCGGCAGACGAACTCGGAACAGATCATGGGCTCCCGCCCCGTGCGGACGAGCTGCAGGAGAAATTCCGCCGCCGCGTCGAGCGTCACGCGCAGGAACCGCCCGAGAGCCGACGAGCCCGCCAGGCTCCGGGTGATGCACAAAAAAGCCAGCAGCAGGATCTGCTCGAAGGCGTACCGCTCGCCGCGCTCCAGGTAGCAGGCCGCCCGTTCCAGCACGGGCTCGAGTGTCGCCGGCGGGGCCTTGAGCCTCCGCGATTCGACCCACTCGGCGTGTTCGGTGCTCTTCGGCAGCTCCCGGCGCACGACCCCTTCTCGGATGGCCTCACCGACGGTGCGGCCCATCTCCCCGTGACGGCCGAGGAAGACCGCCGAATGGCTCACCTGCGAGCGGTCGATGAACCGGATGGCGTCGCTCACCAGGCCCACGCCGCGGTACAGCAGGATGTCGCCGGGCATCAGCTTTGCGGGCGGGATGGCTCTCTTCATCCGTGGTTCCTTCCCCTCCCCCCGCTTCTCCGGCCGCACAGGGCCGCACCCGCGCGAGGGGACGGCCGGGTGACATCCTATCAATTTTGCGCGAGGAGGACAATGCCGATCACCATGAGCGCCGCGGCCGCCACCCGCCTCCCGCCCTGCCCCTCGCCGAGAAGCCCCGTGCCCATGGCCACCGCGATGAGCACGCTCACTTCCCGGGCCGGGGCCACGTAGCTGACGGGGGTGAACGCCATCGCCGTCAGCACGAGGATGTAGGACAGCGGGGTGAGCAGGGCGACCCAGACGACCTCCTTCCTGGAACAGCTCCAGAGGGCGCGGATCTCGTCCCGGCGCGTGAGCGCATAGGGGGTCAGGATCAGGGTGCGTCCCAGGTTGGAGCAGTAGTCCACCAGGACGGGCGGAAGCAGCAGCGCGCTGACGGAGACCTTGTCCCAGACCGTGTAGCCGGCGATGAGCGCCCCCGTCGCGAGCCCGAAAGCGACGGATCGGCCGGCGCGGTCCCGCCCCAGACCCCGGAGCCCGCCGGATATGACGAACACCCCCGTGACGACGAGCGCCGCCCCCGCCAGGGCCGGCAGGGTAGGTCGCTCGCCCAGGATCACGATGGCGGCGGCCGTCGCCAGCGCCGGACCGGAGCCCCTCGCCACGGGGTAGACGACGGAGAGATCCCCGTGCGCGTAGCCCCGCTGGAGCAGCAGGAAATAGACGAGGTGAAGGACGGCGCTCCCCGCAAGAAACAGCGATTCGATGCCTCCAACGTGGGGCCTCTGCCAGAGGCAGACCCCTATCGCCACGGGGAGGTAGAAGACGGCGGAGAGGGCGGCAAAGAGCCAGACGAAGACGGCGCCGCCCCCCGCGCGCTTGGCAAAAAAGTTCCACGAGGCGTGGACAAAGGCGGCCACCAGGACCAGGGCCAGGGCGAAGCCGTTCATCTTCCCATCCGATCGTGTTCAAGGCGTCATCCGCGCGGCCGGCGCTGGTTCTCGATAACCCGGCCGGAGGCCCGCGTCAATGCTTTTTCGGGAGAATCTCCCTCGCGGCTTGGCAGCGGCGCTGCGTTGTGCTAGAACGCGTAGGACGGCGCAGGTCAGGTGGAGGCCTTTTGAAACCGAAACACGGAATCCCCCCGGGGCTGTGGAACGACTGGCGCTGGCAGTTCGGGCATCGGGTGCGCACGGCCGACGAGCTGGCCGGGAGGCTTGCGTTGCGCCGCAGGGAACGCCGGGAACTGCTGGACGCGGCCCGCGGCAGCCGCACCGCGGTAACCCCGTACTACCTCTCGCTCATGGACGCGGGTGACCCTCGCGACCCCATCCGCCTGCAGTGCGTCCCCGACATCCGGGAAACCAGGTCCCCGGGCGGCGCCGAGGATCCGCTGGAGGAGCAGGCCCACAGCCCCGTCCCGGGCCTCATCCACCGGTTCCGGGACCGGTGCCTCGTCATCGCCACGAACCGCTGCGCCGTCTACTGCCGGCACTGCAACAGAAGACGGCTCTGGCGCGGGCGTGAGGTCTTCCTCGCGGCGGACGAGCTGGAGACCGTCGCCGGGTACATCGAGCGCCGCCCCGCCCTCCGCGAGGTGATCCTCTCGGGGGGCGACCCGCTGACGCTCTCCGACGGACGGCTGAAGGGCATCCTCGCCCGGCTGCGCGCCATCGGACACGTGGAAGTCCTTCGAGTCGGAAGCCGGATGCCCGTCGTCCTGCCCATGCGGATCACGGAGCGGCTCTGCGGCATTCTCCGCGCCCACAGGCCGCTGTGGTTCCTCACCCAGTTCAATCACCCCCGGGAAATCACCCCCGAGGCGGCCGCAGCCTGTGAACGGCTCCTCAGGGCGGGCATCCCCGTCCTGAACCAGTCCGTGCTGCTCAAGGGGGTCAACGACGACTACCGGACGCTGCGCGAGCTCCTCTACGGCCTCGAGCGGATCTCGGTGAAGCCCTACTACCTCTTCCATTGCGAGGATGTGAAGGGCGGGGCCCACTTCCGGGTGGACGTTCATGACGGGATGCGGCTGATGGAAAAACTCTGGAAGACCGCCTCGGGTCTCTGCCTGCCCCGCTACGTGGCCGACATGCCGGGCACGAAAGGGAAAGTCCCCCTGCAGCCCGTCTCTTTTCTTTGATCCGGGAGGGCTTCTCCCGGTGCCGGACCCGACTGCCGGGATCCCGTCTTCGCGCGAAATCTTTTGACAATAAACGGAAAATGGTTTAGACAGGTACGTTTTTCAGAGACCGGCAGCCCCCGGGGGAGAACCGACATGTACAACGCGAGCGACCTGAGAAAGAACTTGAGGATCATGCTCGACGACGAGCCCTACATCGTCGTCGACTTCCAGTTCGTCAAGCCCGGCAAGGGACAGTCTCTCTACCGCTGCAGACTCCGCAACATGCTCTCCGGTAATCAGATGGACCGCACCTTCCGGGAGGTGGACACTTTCCAACCCGCCGACACGCAGGAAAAGAACATGCAGTACCTCTACCGGGAAGGCGATGCCTTCCACTTCATGGACAACGAGAGCTTCGAGCAGATCGCCCTGACGGGGGAGCAGATCGGGGAGGCGAAGAATTTTCTCATCGAGAACATGGAGTGCAAGGTCCTGCTGTTCCGCGACCGCCCCATCGACATCACCCTGCCCAATTTCGTCGACGTGATCGTGACGGAAGCGCCCCCCTGGATCAAGGGCGACACAGTCTCGGGCAACTACAAGCCGGTCATCGTCGAGACGGGATACAAGGTCAGCGTGCCTCCTTTCATCGAGCAGGGCCAGAAGATCCGGATCGACACACGGACGGGCGAATACCTGACCCGCGTCAAGGAATAAGCGGAAGCCCCGCGCCATGAGTGCCGATCGGAAGCTGGAGGCCCGGCGCCGGGCCCTCGAAACGCGCGCAGACATCCTTCACGCGACGCGAGCCTTCTTTTTGTCCCGGGATTACCTCGAGGTCGAGACCCCTTGCCGCATCCCCGCCCCCCTTCCCGAATCCCACATCGACGCGGTCCCGTCGGGGACGTGGTGGCTCCAGCCGTCTCCGGAGCTGTGCATGAAGCGGATGCTTGCCGCGGGCTTTCGGCGCATCTTCCAGGTCTCCAAGTGCTGGCGGGGCGGTGAGCGCGGCACCCGGCACCTGCCGGAGTTCACCCTGCTGGAGTGGTACCGCGCCGGCTGCGACTATCGCGGGCTCATGCCGGAATGCGAGGAGCTCTTCCAATACGTTTCCGAAGCCCTCGGGATCGGGAGCAGGATGCGCTTCCAGGGCCGCGCCATCGACCTCGCGACGCCGTGGGAACGGCTGACCGTGGACCAGGCCTTTGAGCGTTACGCGTCGGTTTCCCTGAAGAGAGCCCTGAAGGAGGACCGTTTCGAAGAGATCCTGGCCCTGGAGATCGAGCCCCGCCTCGGCGATCCGACGCCTACCCTGCTTCACGATTACCCCCTTGCCTTCGGTTCGCTTGCCAGGCGCAGCAGGACCCACCCCGAGCTGGCGGAGCGCTTCGAGATCTACATCGGGGGACTGGAGCTGGCCAACGGATTCTCAGAGCTCACCGATGCGGAGGAACAGCGGCGGCGTTTCGAAAGGGAAAACGAGATTCGCGCCAGCAGGGGACGGCCGTCCTGGCCCATGCCCGGGAAGTTCCTGGAGGCAATCCCCCGGATGCCCGAATCGGCCGGCATCGCCCTGGGGGTGGACCGGATGGTGATGCTCTTCGCCGATGCCGCCTCCATCGATGACGTCGTCGCCTTCGCGCCTGAGGAGCTGTAAGCCAGCCCTTTCGACCGCCCGCTTGCTTTTCCGCCTTAAATCGTTTATAAGGGAAAAAAACTCGGTATTGGTCTAGGGTTCGGAAGCATCGCGTCTTCCGGAGGAAACCGGGATGGTCGGGCCGCCATCCGATCGTAAGGATCGGGTGGCGGTTTTTTTATGGGACGAAAGATCGGAAACAAAGGAGGTCCGTGATGGGATTTTTCGACAAGGTGTTGGGCAAGCCGGCAGGAGGAAGCTCCCCGGTGGATCGGGGGGATTTCCGGGCGCACGAAGCACCGCAGAAGGGGTTCAGCATGGCCGTGCCGCAGGACTGGATCGTGGCAGAGGACCCCGACGGGCTTGAAACGCACCCGAAGGAGTGCGCGCGGGTTGCCGACCCGGCATCAAGCCGGGCGATCAGCAGCCCCGGGGCCAGGGTGACCATCTCCGACGTCGCCGAACCCCGACAGAACGTGGTCAAGGAAACCATCCGGACCCGGTCGACGGCCATGACCGGCCACCGCATGGTGAGGCACATCGCCGGAGACGTCAAAAACGCCGATTTCGGGATCGTCTACGAGTACCAGTACGGCCCCCCCGAGTCCCCGATCCGGGCCCTGGGGATCGTTGCCCAGAAGAAAAACAGGCTCTTCACCGTATCCGCCTCCGGCTCGGCGCAGGATTTCGAGAAAAACCGCGGCATCCTCGAAGCCATCATCACGAGCTTCAAGCTGCACTGAGGCGTCCGCCTGTTTTACTTCCACATTTCATGGAACCGGATTTAACGTTTCGTTAAAAGATACCCCTCGCCCGCACGGGGCCGGCAGGATTGGCGAAGGCCGTCCTTGTCATAATATTGCACACAATTACGCGGAGTTGGAATTTATTTGTCTGGCGGCCCGTTTTCTGGCACGCTCCTTTCAATACTCAATGGCAACACTCCGCAATCGATAAAATGAAAACATAAAGAAACTCTGGAGGGGACATCATGAAAAAGACGCTTTCGACACTGATCCTGGCGGGTATCATCACGCTGATCACGGGGACCTTCTGCTTTGCCGAATACGCCGCAGCGGGCGTGGAGAACTTTCCCTACTTCCACCTCGGGTGCCTGATCGTCGGCGGTATGATCATCGTCTCCCTGAAGCAGAAGTACGAGAAGATCTATCTCGGCGAAGCCGCAGGCAGCTTCGCGATGTACGCGATCCTGGTGGCCCTGTTCACGGCCCCGGTGGCGGAAGGTCTGAAGAACCTGCTCGGCTAGGATTCCCTGAGGGACACGGAGGCAACGCCCCTCACCACAGACCTGACAGCCCGACGAAACAGCCTGACGAATTCGGAAGGGGAACCAGCGAAGAGGCCGCCCGGTATGCCGGGCGGCCCCTTCGCTTTCCTTTCGCCCTCAGCCTTGTACCGGCTTTTCGACGGTCCACACCGTCCCCGTCCTGGAGTCCTTCAGGACGACTCCCTTTGCCGCAAGCCCGTCACGGATCTCGTCGGCCCGTTTCCAATCCTTTTCCTTGCGCGCCCGGAGTCGCTCCCCGATCAGGGCCTCGATCTCGTCGATCTGCAGCCCCCTTTTCTGCGCCTCTCTGATCCGATCCTTCTCGAAATAGACATTGGGATCCTCCGTCAGGATCCCCAGCACGCCGCCCGTCTCGCGGAGCACGCGCTCGGCCTCGCCAAGGACGAAGAGGGCCGGGGGGGACGCCTCCGGTCCGCCGGTCACCAGGGCGTTCACCTGCCGGACGACCTCGAAGAGGTACCCCAGAGCCCGGGCCGTATTGAAGTCGTCGTCCATGGCCTCCCGGAAGCGCTCCGGCAGGTCCCGGACCCGCGCCAGGAGCTCTCTCTCCTTTTCCGGCAGCGGAGCCTCTCCGACGGCGGGCGCCGTGCCGGCGGGGACGAGATCGCGGATCTTCTTGAGGGCCTCGTAGAGACGGTTCATCGCGAAGCGGGCCTCGTTCAGGGCCTCCTCGGAGAAATCCAGGGGGCTGCGGTAGTGCCCCTGCAGGACGAAGAACCGGACGACCTCGGGGTGGTGAATCTTCAGGATGTCCCGGATGGTGATGAAGTTCCCCAGCGACTTGGACATCTTCTCGTGGTTCACCTTGATGAAGCCGTTGTGGAGCCAGTACTTCGCGAAGGGTTTGCCCGAGGCGCCCTCGGACTGGGCGATCTCGTTTTCGTGGTGCGGAAAGATCAGGTCCTCCCCGCCCCCGTGGATATCAAAGGTCTCGCCGAGGAAGTGGGTGCTCATGACGGAGCATTCAATGTGCCACCCCGGCCGTCCCTTCCCCCAGGGGCTGTCCCACCAGGGCTCCCCTTCCTTGCTCGCCTTCCAGAGGGCGAAATCGAGGGGGTCCTTCTTTTTCTCGCCCGGAGCGATGCGGGCCCCCGACATCATCTCGTCGAGATTGCGGCCCGAAAGTTTGCCGTAGCCCCGGAAGTTCTTCACGGAGAAATACACGTCGCCACCGGGCACGGCGTAGGCCAGCCCGTTGCCGATCAGTCTGTCGATCAGGCCGATCATGCCCGGGATGTGCTCCGTGGCCCGGGGTGTCACGTCGGGCGGCTCGACGCCGAGCTGCCCCATGTCGCGGTCGTGCTCGGCGATGTAGCGTTCGGAGATCTTCCGAAACTCCACCCCCTCCCGGTTGGCCCTCGCGATGATCTTGTCGTCGACGTCGGTGAAATTCTTGACGTAGTTGACCCTGTACCCGCGGTAGCGCAGATAGCGGGTGATGACGTCGAAGTTGATGGCCGAGCGCGCATGGCCGATGTGGCAGGTGTCGTAGACCGTGACTCCGCAGGCGTAGATCCCCACCTCGCCGTCCTTTATGGGAACGAAATCCTCCTTCCGGCGAGTCAGGGTGTTGTAGAGACGAAGCGCCATGGCCTGCCCTCCCGTGCAGAATAGGGATCGATGGTGGCTGCGCGGCTTGCCGCGAAAGGCTACGGAAAGAGGGCGATCATGCCCAGACCCGTGTCTTCGCGCAGGCCGCACATGAGGTTCATGTTCTGGACCGCCTGGCCCGAGGCCCCCTTCACGAGGTTGTCGATGGCCGACAGGATGATGACCCGGTTCGTCCGCTCGTCGACGGCGAGCCCTATGTGGCAGAAATTGGTCCCCTTCACGGAGGATACGTTCGGGTAGCTCCCCCTGTCCAGGACCCGGATGAAGGGCTCGCTGCCGTAGACGTTTCTATATAAGTCAATCAGCTCGGCCGTGGAAAGCGTTTTTTTCAGGCTCGCGTAGACGGTGCTGAGGATGCCTCGGTTGAGCGGCAGCAGGTGCGGCGTGAAGGAGATCTTCACCTCCCGGCCCGCCAGCGCGCTCAGCTCCTGCTCGATCTCGGGGGTGTGCCGGTGCCCGTTGACCTTGTAGGCCTTGAACCCTTCGTCGACCTCGCAGAACAGCGAGCCGATGACGGGGTCCCGGCCCGCGCCGCTCACCCCCGATTTGGAGTCGACGATGATGGTGGACGTGTCGACGACCCCCTCCCGCAGGGCGGGCGCCAGCGCCAGGATGGCGCTCGTCACGTAGCAACCGGGGTTGGCCACGAGATCCGCCTTCTTCACCTGCTCCCGGTACAGCTCCGGCAGGCCGTACACGGCCCGCGTCATGAGCTCCGGGGCCGTGTGCTCGTGGTACCACGCCGCGAAGACGCCGAGATCCCGAAGCCGGAAATCGGCCGAGAGGTCGATCACCTTCTTCCCGGCGGCGACGAAGGCCGGCGCGACGGCCATGGCCTCCCCGTGGGGCGTGGCCATGAAGATCACGTCGGCGGCCCCAGCCAGTTCCTCGGGAGAGGCGTCGATGAAGCGGATGTCCGTGAGACCCTCGAACAGGGGATAGGTGTTCGAGAGGGGCTGTCCTTTGAACTTGCGCGACGTCAGCCCCGTGACCTCCACTCCGGGGTGCCGAAGCAGAATCCGCATCAGCTCGAGACCCGTGTAGCCGCTGCCGCCGTAGATTCCGACCCGAATCATGTTCCCCTCCCTTCACATAAAAAAGGGGGTTCCGAGAACCCCCCTTTCGCCGTTTCGCTTAGCGCTTCGAGAACTGGAACCGTTTCCGGGCTCCGGGCTGGCCGTATTTCTTGCGCTCCTTCATGCGAGAGTCCCGCGTCAGGAATCCCGCTTTTTTCAGGATCGGCCGAAGCTCCGCGTCGAACTCGCAGAGGGCCTTGGAGATCCCGTGCTTGACCGCGTCGGCCTGTCCGGCGATCCCGCCGCCGTCAACATTGACGTAGAAGTCGAACCTGCCGACCTGGCTGGTGATCTCCAGGGGCTGCCGGATGATCTTCTTGAGGACGTCCCGGGTGAAGTAATCGTCGAAATTCCGATTATTGATGGTGAATGCGCCGGAGCCTTCCTTCATCCAGACCCGGGCGATCGCCGTCTTCCTTTTCCCCGTTGCATAAATCCGCTTGTCGGTCATAGCTGATGCTCCATCTCCGGTCGATCTTACAGTTCAAGCAGGTGGGGCTTCTGGGCTTCGTGGGGGTGCTTGCCCCCGGCGTAGATCTTGAGCTTGCGCAGCTGCCGCCGGCCCAGTGAATTCTTGGGAAGCATGCCCTGCACCGCGCGGCGGATCAGCTCTTCGGGCTTCTTGGCCAGCAGCTTGCCGGCGGGCCATTCCTTGATTCCGCCCGGGTAGCCCGAATGGTGATAGTAGATCTTGTCGGCGAGCTTCTTGCCCGTCAGCGCAATCTTCTCGGCATTGATGACCACCACGAAATCCCCCGTGTCGGCATGGGGCGTGAAAACGGCCTTGTGCTTCCCGCGGAGGCGGTGAGCGATCTCCCGGGCGAGTCTTCCCAGAACCTTCCCCTGCGCATCGACGAGAAACCAGTCGCGGTCGACGGCGTCCTTCTTGGCCATAAACGTACTCATGGGCACACCATTCCGCTGAAATTCGAAGAAGTGAGAATAGGCGACTCGGCGCGTTTTGTCAAGGAAAAAAGAGGATACGGGGGCTTGACAAATGAACGGGGTCGCGGAATGACGGGATTCCTTCTTCCCCCAATGAATCCGACCGGTTCCGCCTTCCCCTGCTGACCCGGCTCGCTGTTTACCGGGCCACCGCGCAGCGGCTAGAAGCCCATCGTCTGCCTCGAAGCCGAGAATCCCCCGACTCGCCCGAGACCGGTCAGGGAGAAGAAGACCATGAACTGCCGGTCGTCCACGAGGTCCGAGTAGCTCACCTGGACGCTCCAGCACTGGCGGCGGTATTCCACGCCGACGGTCTTCTCCAGCGTCGCATTGCTGAACTCATCCCGCCGGAACCCTGCAAACACGTCGAGGGCGTCCGTGACCCGGAGCTTTCCCGTGAGGCCGACGGATTCGATGGAATCCCTCGCGTACCGGTAGACGAGGGACAGGCTGTCACCCCGGCCGTCACTCAGGGCGATGTCCTGGTTGATCTGCGCCCAGGCCGTCGTGTTGACGTCGTAGGCCGCCCGCGTCATGAACGACAGGTACCGGTAGGGGTTGATGTCCATCTCCAGGTCGACGGGCCGGAACGGTTTCGTCGGGTCCGCCGGGAGCAAATTGGGCGTTGTGGTCGGAAGCGCGAGCGTGGGCTGGGTGACGTAGATCGCGGGGGTCGAGACGTTGTAGGTCTGGCTCAGCTTCAGCCGCAGGATCTCCCGGTAGCTCACGCTACCCTTCTCGTCGCGGAGCCGGGAGATCAGGGTGTTCGTCAGCGCGTAGGTGAGGCTGTTCTCGTTGTCCACGGAGGCGCTGACGCCTCCCACCGCCGTGGTTGCGACGGGCAGGACGAAATCGGGCCGCACGCTCGGCCCGGCGGAGGGGATGTAGCTATAGGTGAGCTCGGGCTTGACGGTGTGACGGACCTTCTCCACCCCTCCCCAGCCCACATCCAGGATCCGGAAGACCTCGGTGGAGGCGTTCAGCCCCAGCGTGTACACGGAGCGGCTGGCCGAGTCGCCCGCTGCGGCGGGGCCGGTGCTCTCCGTGTCCCACAGGGTCCCGCGGAAACCCGCCACCGGCGTGATCTGCAGGTATTCGCCGACGGTCCACGGCAGGGAGAGCTTCGGGTACACGTCGAGCACATCGCCCCTCTCCCCGAGGGTCCTGTAATAGTTGCCGTAGAGGCCGGTGAACTCCCAGTTAAGGCGGGTCCCGAAGAGGGGCTGCTTGAACCCGGTCAGCGTGATCTCGGGATAGCGCTGCAGGGTCTCGTCGTTGGAGGGGCTCGTCAGGTTGTCCGTGTACTGCCCCAGGGCCGTCAGGTTGAAGGACTGCCACTCCTTGACAAGTCTGGCCGTGGAATCATAGCTCGTGAGTTGTTCGTTGGCCAGGAAGGAAACTCGCTCGAACTTGCGGTTCAGGCTGCCCGCGTAGTGATCGCGGTAGTAATTGTGCGAGTCGAAATCCCGGAAGTAGTAGATGTCGGACACCTTCTTGAGGTCCGACCGGAAGTAGAACCCGGGGCTGAACGTCGTTTCGTGGTTCCAGTACCACGACCAGCGATCCTGCTTCTCCGTCCAGTTCCGGGGAATTCCCCCGGGGGTGTCCGACCCGGTCCACCGGTCTTTCAGGAAATCCCCGTAGAAGAGGCCGTGGGTCGTTGTGCCGGGCTGGTAGCGGAACTCGAGACCTTCCTTCACCCCCCGCTTGTCCATGTAGCGCGTGTACAGCGTGGCGTCAGTGTTCTCCGAGATGGCCCAGTAGAACGGAATCTCCGTGTCGAAGCCCAGCTTGTCCTGCGAATAGCCAAGGGAGGGGAAGAGAAACCCGGACTGGCGCGTCGTCTTCGCGGGGAATATCAGCCAGGGAAACCACGCCACCGGCGTGTTGCGGACCTGGAACGTGCCGTTCTTCAGGGTGCCGTAGCCGTCCACGGTGACATCCACCTCCCGTGCGGCAAAGCGCCAGTCGGCCACGGGGCCGTCGCAGGTCGTGGCCGTCCCGTCCTTGATCCGGTAGGAGGCCTCGCCCGACTTTTCGATTTCGCTTCCCGTGATGAAGAGATGATTGCGGACGAAGAACATGCGCCCGTCCCGGGCGATACCGGTCTTCGAGTCGAGATTGAGTTCGATGACATCGCCCTCGAGGGTGTCCCCGTTGCTCTGCAGCAACGCATGGCCGCGCGCCCAGGCATCGCCCGTCGTGCGGTTCATCGTAACGGTATCGGCCTTCAGGAAGCCGCCCGCAAAGGTGATGACCACATCGCCCTCGGCGCGGTAGACGTCCGAGTCTTGGTCGTAGTCGAGGCGCTCGGCCTCGATCCGGACGGGACCCTTACCCGCCTGGCGGAGGTCGAGGCTCGGCTGCGCCCAGGCCCAAACGGGCGGAAGAAGCAGAAGCAGGACAACGAGACAAGCCGATCGGCACCGACTCGCAATGCCCCTGTTGTTCCGGTCAGCGGTCATGTCTCGACGAGCCCGGGTCCTTTCGACGGGATCATGAGCGGACGCACCGCCCCCACAAGGTAGAGGGATCCCGCGACACATACGAGATCGCTCCGGCCGGCCCCCTGCAGGGCTGCCCGCATTGCCTGCCGGGGGTCGTCCACGATCTCCACGTTCCGGTTCCACCGTCGGGCCTCCCCGGCCAGGATACGGGGCGCCAAGGCCCTGTCCTCCGGCGGGCGGGTCAGAATGACCCGGTGGGCCCGCGGGACCAGCCGGCGCAGCATTCCCTTCCAGTTCTTGTCGGCGAGCACCCCCAGCACCAGGATGAGCCTGCGATACCCGATCCCGCCCAGGGCCTTCGCAAGCGCCGCCGCACCCGCCGGGTTGTGGGCGCCGTCC
Organism: Deltaproteobacteria bacterium; assembly: GCA_012728915.1. Lineage (GTDB taxonomy): Bacteria > Desulfobacterota > Syntrophia > Syntrophales > UBA2192 > UBA2192. Next base: position 28,516 of record JAAYEC010000045.1, read on the forward strand.
AGGAGGACGGCGGGGCGCATCCCCACCATTTCCATGCGCCCCTCCCAGCGCACTCCCGAGAGGCCCTCGCGGACGGCCTCGTCGCCGATGAGGAAGCCTCTCTCGCGCAGGACCCCGAGCGCCCCCAGGACACAGGCGGCGTTTTCCCTCTGGTGGCCGCCCCGCAGGGACAGCGAGAGCTCCCGGACCGCAAGCCCGGGAGCCGTGCAGTCCAGCGCGCCGTCCGGCCTCGACCGAACTCGGATCTCCCGGCCCACTCTCAGCAGGCGGGCCCGCCTTCGCCTGCAGGTTGTTTCCAGGACTTCGAGCACGACGGCCTGGCGGGCGGCCGTCACGCAGGCGCGGCCGGTCTTGATGATCCCCGCCTTTTCCCGGGCGATGTCAGCGAGGCGCGGGCCGAGGTGCTCGGTGTGGTCCATCGCGACGTTCGAGATGACGCTCAGCTCGGGGCGGACGACATTGGTGGCGTCCAGGCGTCCCCCCATGCCGACCTCGAGAATCGCCACATCCACGGGGCTTGCCGCAAAGTGGAGGAAGGCGAGCGCCGTGGAAAATTCGAAGTACGTCACTTCCTCTTGCGCCGCCCCCCGTACCTGCCGGATCAGCGCCTTCAGATCCTCTCCGGGGATCGGTACGCCGCCCAGGCGGATGCGCTCCCGGAAATCGACGAGGTGAGGCGAGGTATAGAGGCCCGTGCGGTACCCCGCCGCCTGCAGGACGCAGGCCAGGCTCGAGGCGATGGAGCCCTTGCCGTTGGTGCCCCCCACGAGAATGCTGCGAAAACGATCCTGCGGACTACCCAGGCGCTTAAGCAGCCTTCGGACGGGCCCCAGGCCCGGCCGGATGCCCGCGCTCTTCAGACTGTCGAGATAGTTCAGCGGTTCCTCAATCATGAAGGCACAAGCAGCAGGGACTCGCGAAGAAGAACCAAGGCGCCAGGTCCAGGCAGCAGGGCCCACGCAGCCAGGGCACCTCTTGAAGGTGATTTTTTCTTCACCCTGTTGCCGGGTCCTCTCTCCCCTCGTTGCCCGTTGCCGGTTGCCTGCACCCCGTTCAGCGAGCGAAGGGTATCACAGCCCCGCCGCCCCGGGCAACCTCTTTATGACGCGCAGGCCCGGGGAAAACAAAAAGGCCACGGGATAGGCATCTCCCATGGCCCCGGTCCTTGTATCGGGCAAGCCTCCCCATATCGGGGGTGAAGCGAGGAAGTTAAGAAGAGCGGAAGCTCGGGGGAAAAGCAAGACTCTCTGTTCTCTTTATCTGCTCTTCCTCAGTTCTGCTCTTCCGATGCTCACAGCGTTGAATGCCGAAAACGAAGACATGGCAAGCAACGTGGGTGCCCCGCCGCCGTCGGATGACCTAATCAGGGATGACCTTGAAGACCTCGTCCCCCGGCCTGCAACGGTCCGACACCTTCACCCCGATGTAGTCCCCCGCGACGGCCTTTTGGACCTTCGCGTTGTTGACCTCCATCGACTCGACGAGGTTCTCGAAACTCGTCGTGTGGCCGACGTACTTGAGCGTGTCCCCCACTTTCACTTCGCCTGCGGTGATCTTGATTGCCGCGACGCTGGGTTTTGCGAAGAACTTGACGATTTCGCCGATCTTTTCCTCCGCCATAACGATGAGCCTCCTTTCTTCCGGGTACCTTCGAGCGATGTGTATAATGTTTCCCGATGGAAATCAAGGGCAAAGGAGGGCGACCAGGTCCAACGAAAAAGGCAGGGGCTCTCACCCCTGCCTTGACTGTCCTCTGCAGCCCGGAGCCTCATTCTTCTTGCTTCGGGGCCGATTTTTCGCCCTTTTCTCCCTTTGCGGCCTTCGACTTGCCCTCCTTCTTCGCCTTGGGCGCCTTCGACGCCGCCTTGGCCTTGGGCTCTTTCCCGGCCTTCGGTGCCGCCTTGGGCTTGCCCTCCTTCTTGGCCGTCTTTTCCTTCTTGCCCTTCTTCTCGGCGGGCTTCCCCAGCAGCTCGACAATGGCCAGGGGTGAGCTGTCGCCGACCCGGAACCCCGTCTTGACGATGCGCGTGTATCCGCCCTGGCGGTCGGCGAACCGGGCGCCGAGCTCGTCGAAGAGCTTCTTCAGGACGTCCTTGTCCCGGAGGACCGCCGCGGCCTGCCGGCGGGCGTGCAGGCTGCCTTTTTTGGCCAGCGTGATCATCTTCTCGGCCACCCGCCTGAGTTCCTTGGCCTTGGCGTCGGTGGTCTCGATCTTCTCGTACCTCAGAAACGACGTCACCATATTGCGAAGCATGGCCGTCCGATGGCTCGCGGTCCTGCCAAGCTTTCTTCCGCCTACCCCGTGTCGCATGAACAAAATCCTTTCCGATCGTTATTGTCAGTCGGCGCTGGCGGCCTCATCCCTTCCCTTGGGCGGCCAGTCGATCTTCATCCCGAGCGAAAGACCCATCTCGGAGAGGATCTCCTTGATCTCGTTGAGGGACTTGCGGCCGAAGTTGCGGGTCTTGAGCATCTCCGCCTCCGTCTTCTGCACGAGCTCGCCGATGATGTGGATGCCCGCGTTTTTCAGGCAGTTGGCGGACCGCACGGAGAGTTCGAGCTCGTCGACGCTCTTCAGGAGGTTCTCGCTGAGCTTCGCGCTCTGCCCGGTCTCCTCCTGGACCTCCTCCTCTTCCGTCTCCTCGAAGTTGATGAAGATGTCGAGCTGGTCTTTCAGGATCTTCGCCGCAAAGGCGACGGCATCCTCGGGCTGCACGCTGCCGTCGGTCCAGACCTCCAGGACGAGCTTGTCAAAATCGGTGATCTGGCCCACGCGGGCGTGGCTGACGGTGTAGCTCGCCTTCTTGATGGGCGAGAAGATGGCGTCGATGTTGATGGTGCCCTCGGGCTGCTCGGGGTCGCGCTCGCGCTTGGCCATCACGTAGCCCTTGCCCATCTTCACGACCATCTCGGCCTTCATCTTGCCTCCCGTCGTGAGGGTGGCGATGTGGTGGTCGGGGTTGAGGACCTCCACGTGGGCGTCGGTGACGATGTCGCCCGCCTTGACGGGGCCCGCCGCGGCGGCATCGATCTTGATCGTACGGGGAACGTCGCCGTGAAGCTTCAGGCGGACGCCCTTGAGGTTCAGGATGATGTCCGTCACGTCCTCCTTCACGCCGGGAATCGAGGAAAATTCGTGAAGAACCTTGTCGAACCGCACGGACACGATGGCCGCCCCCTGGATGGAGGACAGCAGCACGCGCCTCAGGGAGTTCCCGAGCGTGATGCCGTAGCCTCTCTCGAGGGGCTGGACGGTGAATTCCGCGTAGGACGCGCTGTGGGTCTTTTCGTCGATCTCGATCCGTTTCGGCCGGATCAGGCTGCGCCAGTTTCTCTGCATAATCAATCGTCCCTCTGGCTATCAGGTTTGCAAACCGCCTGGTGTGGGGATGAATCGCCCGGAGCACCGCCCCGGGCGGCTTCTGACAGGTTACTTGGAATAAAGCTCGACCACCAGCTGTTCCTGCACGGGCATGGTGATGTCCTCGCGCGTCGGAATGCTCTTGACGACGCCCTTGAAATGATCCTTGTCCAGCTCCAGCCACGCCGGAATGCCCCGGCGGGCCACCGTTTCGAGGGCGTCGAGGATGGGGAGGACCTTCCGGCTCCTCTCCCGCAGCTCGATGACGTCGTCCTTCCGCACCGTGTACGAGGGGATGTTGACCTTCCTACCGTTGACGAAGAAGTGGCCGTGGCGGACGAGTTGCCGGGCCTCGTTGCGGGAGGGGGCAAACCCCAGCCTGAACACCACGTTGTCGAGCCTGCGCTCCAAGAGCATCAGGAGGTTCGTGCCGGTGATGCCCCTCATGCGGTCGGCCCGCTCGAAGTATCCCCGGAACTGCTTCTCGAGCAGCCCGTACATCCTCTTCAGGCGCTGCTTCTCGCGAAGCTGAACACCGTAGTCGGAGTGTTTCTTCCTCGCCTGCCCGTGCTCGCCGGGCGCATAGCCCCGCCGCTCGAACGCGCATTTCTCGGTGTAGCAGCGGTCGCCCTTGAAAAACAGCTTCAGGCCTTCACGGCGGCAAAGCCTGCATTCGGAGCCTCTGTATCGTGCCAAGTTCTTCCTCCCTGTGGGTCGATGAGTCGTTCGTCTCGGATACTACACGCGTCTTCGCTTCGGCGGACGGCAGCCGTTGTGGGGAATCGGGGTCACGTCGCGGATGAGGCTGATCGTCAGCCCTGCGGCCTGCAGCGCCCTGAGCGCCGACTCGCGCCCCGAGCCGGGCCCCTTCACGTAGACCCGGATGGATCGGAGACCCTGTTCCTTCGCCTTCTTCACGGCGCTCTCGGCGGCCATCTGGGCCGCAAAGGGGGTGCCCTTCCGGGACCCCTTGAATCCCGACATCCCGGAGGACGCCCAGGAAATGACGTTCCCCGTCAGGTCGGTGATGGTGACGATGGTGTTGTTGAACGTCGACTGGATATGGGCGATCCCCTCGGGGACGTTCTTTTTCTCACGCTTCTTCCCGGACTTTCTCCTCGGACTGGCCATGGTTCCTCCCGCTGTCGGATGTCGTCGTTACTTCTTCTTGCCGGCAATGGCCCTGCGGGGGCCCTTGCGCGTGCGGGCGTTGGTGTGCGTGCGCTGACCGCGGAGGGGCAGGCCCTTGCGGTGCCGCAGGCCCCGGTACGTCCCGATATCCATGAGCCGCTTGATCGACATGGAGACGTCCCGGCGCAGGTCGCCCTCCACCCTGTGGTCCTTGTCGATGATGCTGCGGATGGCCGTCACCTCCGCATCGGTGATGACGTCCGTCTTGGTCTCGTAGGGTATGCCCGCCTCGCGGAGGATCTCCCTCGCCTTGGACCGGCCGATCCCGTAAATGTAGGTCAGGGCGATCTCCATGCGCTTGTTCTTCGGTAGGTCAACGCCTGCAATTCTTGCCACTGCTCGGGCCTCCTCGAATAGTTGTGTGTTATCCCTGGCGCTGCTTGTGCTTCGGGTTTTCGCAGATCACCCGTACGACGCCGTGGCGCTTGATGATCTTGCACTTGTCGCACATTTTCTTCACGGAAGGTCTTACTTTCACGACGAAACCCCCTTTTCTCCACCGGCCCGCGGCCGTCCCGCCCTACTTCGACCGGTAGGTGATCCGCCCGCGCGTCAGGTCGTAGGGCGACAGTTCCACCGTCACCTTGTCCCCGGGGAGGATCTTGATGAAGTGCATCCGCATTTTTCCCGAGATGTGGGCCAGCACGCGGTGCCCGTTCTCCAGTTCCACCCGGAACATGGCGTTCGGCAGCGTCTCGACGACCGTTCCCTGCACCTCGATGGGTTCTTCCTTTGCCATATACTCCCCGCGCTCAGCCGATCCGGCTCAAGATGACCGGCCCGTTTTCCGTGATGGCCACGGAGTGCTCGAAATGGGCCGACAGCTTGCCGTCGGCCGTCACCACCGTCCACCCGTCACGGAGGACGTCCACCCGGTAGGTGCCTTCGTTGACCATGGGCTCGATGGCAAAGACCATCCCGGTCTTCAGTTCGATGCCGCGGCCGCTGGTCCCGTAGTTGGGGACCTGCGGGTCCTCGTGGAGGCTCCTGCCGATGCCGTGGCCCACGAGGTCCCGGACCACCGAGAAGCCCGCGGCCTCCGCGTGTCCCTGGATGGCGGCCGAGATGTCGCCGATGCGGTTGCCCGCCCGGGCCTCCGCAATACCCCTGTAAAGAGCCTCCTCCGTAACGGCGAGCAGCCTCTTGGCCGCGGGGGTGATTTGTCCCACGGGCACCGTCACCGCCGCGTCCCCGTAATAGCCGCCGTGGAGAATGCCGAAATCCAGGCTGATGATATCGCCTTCCTTCAACTCCCGCTCCGAGGGCATCCCGTGCACCACCTCGCTGTTGACCGAGGTGCACAGGGAGTACGGGTAGCCCCGGTATCCCTTGAAGGCCGGGCGGGCGCCCTTTTTCAGGGCCATCTCCTCGCTCAGCCGGTCCAGTTCTATCGTTTTGACCCCCGGCTTGATCTTCTTTCTGAGCTCCTCCAGGATCGCGGCGACAAGGGCGTTGCTCTTTTTCATCTTTTCAATCTCCCGGCGAGATTTCAAGATGATCATGACCCGCCTCCTTACCTCCGCTTGGCCAGACGCCCCTTCTTGAGGAACCCTTCGTACTGCCGCGCCAGCAGGTGCGTCTCGATCTGCCCCGCCGTGTCGAGTGCCACGCCGACGACGATCAGCAGCGCCGTCCCGCCGAAGTAAAAGGGAACGTTGAAGTAGACCATCAGAATGCTCGGCAGCACGCAGACCGCCGAGACGTAGATGGCCCCACTGAAGGTCAGCCGGCTCAGCACGTGGTCGATGTACTCCGCCGTCTTCTTGCCCGGCCGGATCCCGGGGACGAACCCACCGTGCTTCTTCATGTTCTCCGCCACGTCCGCCGGGTTGAACACGACGGCCGTGTAGAAGAAGCAGAAGAACACGATGAACCCGACATAGATCAGCTCGTAGAGGACCGCTCCCGGCACGAGCAGGTCCGAGACGGCCTTCATCCACGGGTGGGGGATGAACTGGGCCAGGGTGGCCGGGAACATGATGATCGACGACGCGAAGATGGGCGGGATGACGCCCGACGTGTTAATCTTGAGGGGCAGGTGCGTCGTCTGCCCCCCGTACATCTTCCGTCCGACGATCCTCTTGGCGTACTGCACAGGGATCCGTCGCTGTCCCGTCTCCATGAAGACGATGGCACCGACGACGGCAATCATGAATAGGGCCAGGAAGATCACCGCGAGAATGCCCATTTCCCCCGTCGACATGAGCCGGAAGGTGTTGAAGACGCCCTCGGGACCCCGGCAGACAATTCCCGCGAAAATGATCAGCGAAATCCCGTTCCCGATCCCCCGCTCCGTGATCTGCTCACCCAGCCACATGATGAAGGCCGTGCCGGCCGTGAGCGTGATGACCGTCATGAGGCGGAAGCCCCAGCCCGGGGTGATCACGATGGAGGCTCCCGTCGGTCCCGCCATGTTCTCGAGGCCCACGGCGATGCCGAAACCCTGGATGAGGGACAGCAGCACCGTCCCGTAGCGCGTGTACTGGGTGATCTTGCGACGCCCCGCCTCACCCTCCTTCGAAAGCCGCTCCAGGTGCGGGACTGCGATCGTGAGCAGCTGCAGGATGATGGAGGCGCTGATGTAGGGCATGATCCCCAGCGCGAAGACCGACAGGTTCGACAGCGCGCCGCCGGCAAACAGGTCGAAGAGCCCCAGCAGGGAGCCCCTGGCCTGGTCGAAGAACGCGGCGAGCGCCGCCGTGTCGATTCCCGGCGTGGGCACGTGGGCCCCGATCCGGTATACGGCCAGAAGCAGGAACGTGAAGGCGATGCGCTTCTGGAGCTCGGGAATTTTCGGGATGTTTTTCAGTCCGCCGATCAAATCCGATGACCCCTTATCCGATGACCTCGACCTTGCCGCCGACCGCCTCGACCTTCTCCCTCGCAGCCTCGCTGACGGCGTTCACCCTCACGGTGAGGGCCTTCTCGATCGTCCCCTTGGCGAGAAGCTTGATCCCGTCGCCCGTCCTCCGGATCACCCCGCCCGCAAGCAGGGCCGCCGCGTCGACGGGGGCGTCCCCGGAGAACCGGTTGAGCTGGCCCAGGTTGACGATGACGATCTCCTTGCGGAAGACGTTCTTGAACCCCTTCTTGGGGAGGCGCCGGGAAAGCGGCATCTGGCCACCCTCGTACCCCGGGCGCGAATTGTGGCCCGAACGGGCCTTGAGGCCCTTGTGCCCCTTGGTGGAGGTCCCGCCGTGGCCGGAACCGTCGCCGCGGCCGATCCGCTTTCTCTTCTTCCTCGAACCCTCGGGGGGTCTCAGTTCGCTCAGGTTCATTGCGCTCACCCGCTGATTTCTTCCACGGCCACAAGATGGCTCACCTTGCCGACCATGCCCCGGACCTCGGGGGTATCCTGGAGCGTGACGCTCCGGTTCATCCGCACGAGCCCCATGCCGCGCAGCACCCTGCGCTGCTTCTCGGGCCGCCCGATGGAACTCTTCACCAGTGTGATCTTCAGCTTTTTTTCCACGGTTGCATCCTCGGACTCATCAATTAAATGTCGGCAACGTCCCTGCCCCTGAGCGCCGCAATCTGATCGGCGGACCGGAGCCTGCGCAAGCCGTTGAGGGTCGCCTTCACGAGGTTGTGGGGGTTGTGGGAGCCCAGGCACTTGGTCAGCACGTTCTGCACGCCGGCCACTTCCAGCACCGCTCGGACGGCGCCGCCCGCAATGAGGCCCGTCCCCTCCGAGGCGGGCTTCAGCATGACCCGTCCCGCGCCGTATTCCCCGAGGATCTCGTGGGGAATCGTCCGGTTGCCGATGGAGACCTTCGCCATGCTCTTGCGGGCCTTTTCCATGCCCTTGCGGATGGCTTCGGGCACCTCGTTGGCCTTCCCGAGCCCGGCGCCGACGGATCCCTTGCCGTCGCCGACGACCACGATGGCGCTGAATCGAAACCGCCGGCCGCCCTTGACGACCTTGGCCGTGCGGTTGATCGCCACGACGCGGTCCAGGATTTCCGTCTCTTCCACCATGAATTCCTTTCTTTCTCGGCTGTCCCTGTCCAACGGTCACTCCCTCTTCAAGCGTAATCGGTTGCTAGAACTTCAGGCCCGCTGCCCGTGCCCCCTCGGCCAGGGCCTTCACCCGGCCGTGATAGAGGAATGCGCCCCGGTCGTACACCGCCGACTCGACCCGGAGAGCCGCAAGCTTCTTCGCCATGAGCCTGCCCACCTCGGCGGCCGCGGCCGTCTTCTTCATCTTCGCGATCGTCTCGGCGATCTCCTTGCTGCGCGTCGAGGCCTCGGCCAGCGTCCGGCCGGCCTCGTCGTCGACGGCCTGCACGTAGATGTGCCGGGCGCTGCGGAACACGGCGAGCCGCGGACGCGCGGCCGTTCCCGCCACCTTGCCCCGGACACGCTTCTTTCGCTTGTCTCGCACCTTCTGGATCTTCTTGGCTGACGATAACAATGTTCTGCCCTCTTCGTATGATGGGGTTGTTCGTCCGGTTGCCTTACGCGCCCGCGGACTTGCCGACCTTGCGCCGCACGACTTCGCCCGCATAGCGGATCCCCTTGCCCTTATAGGGCTCGGGCCTCCGCTTGGCGCGGATCTCGGCGGCGACCCGGCCCACGAGTTCCTTGTCGATCCCGGAAACGGTGAGGCTCGTCTGTTTCTCGATTTTCACCGCGATCCCCTCCGGGATCTCGTAGGCCAGGGGCACGGAGTAGCCCACGAACAGCTTGAGCGTCGTGCCCTCCATCTCGGCACGGAAGCCGACGCCGGAGATCTCGAGACCCTTTGTGAAGCCGGCGCTCACCCCCGTGACCATGTTGGCCACGAGCGTCCGCGTCAGCCCGTGCAGGGCGCCGGCCCTGCGCCCGTCGTGGGTGGTCTTCACGGTGAGGGTCCTGCCCTCCTGCGCGATTTCGATGTCCCGGGGCAGCGCCCGCGAGAGGGCCCCCTTGGGGCCGGTCACCTTGATCTCCCCGCCGGCGACGCTGACCGTCACCTTGTCCGGCAGGGCGATGACTTTTTTCCCGATTCGTGACATGGGTGTCTCTCCTGACTTGCGCTTACCAGACGTTGCAGAGAATCTCGCCGCCCACGTTCTGCTGCCGCGCTTCCTTGTCCGTCATGATCCCCCGGGACGTCGAGACGATGGCCACGCCGAAGCCGTTGTACACCCGGGGGATCTTCTTGCTCGAGACGTAGATCCGGCGGCCCGGCTTGCTCACCCGCTGCAGGTCCTGGATGATGCGGCCCCGGGTGTCTGTGTACTTCAGGTAGATCTTGAGGACGTCCTTCTTGCTGGCGTCCTTCTTGACGTCGAACCCGCTGATGTAGCCGGTCCGCTTGAGAACCTTGACAATCTCCAGGTTCACCCTCGAGAGCCGGGCGTTCACGCTCCGGAACTTCATGCGGTTGGCGTTCCGGACCCTCGTCAGCATATCCGCGATCGGATCGGTCATACCCATAAATCCTTGCTCCTCCCCGTCTACCAGCTCGACTTGATCACGCCGGGGATCTCGCCCCACGAGGCGTACTTGCGCAGGCAGATGCGGCACATGTTGAACTTGCGGTAGTACGCCCGGGGCCTCCCGCAGATCGGGCAGCGGTTGTACTCCCGGACGGAAAACTTCTTCTTCCGCTTCGCTTTTGCGATCAGGGACTTCTTAGCCAAGTTGATCCTCCGTCTGGTGCCCTAGTTCCGGAAGGGCATTCCCATGAGTTTCAGCAGATGTCGGGCCTCCTCGTCGGTTCTCGCCGTCGTGACGATGACCACGTTCATGCCCTTGACCTTGTCGATCTTGTCATAGTCGATCTCGGGAAAGATGAACTGTTCCTTGATCCCCATGGCGAAATTGCCGCGGCCGTCGAAGGAGCTGGGCGGGATGCCCCGGAAGTCGCGGATCCGGGGAATCGCCACGTTCACCAGCCGGTCGAAGAACTCGTACATGCGCTCCTTGCGAAGGGTCACCATGCAGCCCACGGACATGCCCTTGCGCAGCTTGAAGGTGGCGATCGACTTTCGGGCCTTCGTGATGACGGGCTTCTGGCCTGTCAGGGCCCCGATCTCCGCCGATGCGCTCTCGAGGATCTTGACGTTCTGGATCGCCTCGCCCAGGCCCATGTTCACGATGATCTTCTCCAGCCGGGGCACCTGCATCGTGTTGCGGTACCCGAACTGCTTCATCATGGCCGGGACGACTTCGCTCTTGTAGTGGTCTTTGAGTCTTGCCATGGTTCCTATCCCCGGTTCACTGATCGAGCTGCTCGTTGCACTTTCGGCAGAAGCGCACTTTCTTGCCGTCCTCGAGGGTCCTGTAGCCGACGCGGACGCCCGTGTCGCACTTCGCGCACAGGGGGGCGACGTTGGACGCGCTCAGCGGGGCCTCCTTCTCCATGATGCCGCCCTTGCTCTTCTGGTCGGGACGCTGGTGGCGCTTGATCAGGTTGAGCTTCTCGATCACGACCTTGTCGCCGTCGGCCAGGATCTTCGTGATCTTGCCGGTCTTTCCTTTTTCCCTGCCGGCGATAACCTTTACCGTGTCACCTTTTTTCAGTCGGTTCGTCTGCATGCCTTTTCCCGTCCCCTGCGGCTCACAGCACTTCCGGAGCCAGCGAGATGATCTTCATGAACTGCTTGGCGCGAAGCTCCCGCGCCACGGGCCCGAAGATGCGCGTCCCCACGGGCTCCATCTGGTTGTTGATGAGCACCGCCGAGTTGTCGTCGAACTTGAGGTATGTCCCGTCGCTCCGCCGGACCTCTTTCTTCGTCCGGACGACGACGGCCCTCATGACGTCGCCTTTCTTCACCTTAGCGTTGGGGATCGCCTCCTTGACGGACACCACGATCACATCCCCCACGGTGGCGGTTCGCTTCCGCGACCCGCCCAGCACGCCGATGCAGGACACCTTTTTTGCGCCCGAGTTATCCGCGGCATTCAAAATGGTACGCATCTGAATCATATCGACACCCCGTTCAACTGCCTGTTTCCGATCCCGGGCTACTTCGCCTTTTCCAGGATTTCACGCACTCTCCAGCGCTTGTCCCGGCTCAGGGGGCGGGACTCCACGATCAGCACCGTGTCTCCCACGCCGCACTCGTTGCGCTCGTCGTGGGCCTTGTACTTCCGGTGCCGGCGCACGTACTTCCGGAAACCCGTGTGCTTGACGAGCCGCTCGGTTTTCACGACGACGGTCTTGTCCATCTTGTCGCTGACGACGACCCCTTTGATGGTCCGCTTGTTTCCCCTCTGGTCCATACCTATTTCTGCAGCTCCTTCTGCTTCATGACGGTCTTGATGCGGGCAATGTCCTTGCGGACGTTCCTCAACGCCGCGGGGGAATCGAGCTGCCCCGTGGTGTGCCGGATTTTGAGCTTGAAGAGCTCGTCGGCGAGATCCCGCTCCTTCAGCCGGAGTTCCTCGACACTCAGGTCCCTGATTTCCTTAATCTTCATCGAAGATATCCCTCGTCAAGAATTTCGTCGGAATGGACAGCTTGTTGGCCGCCAGGCGGAAGGCCTCGCGGGCCACCTCCGGGGTCACACCCTCCATCTCGTACATGACCGTCCCGGGCCTCACCGTCGCGATCCACCCTTCCGGGGCGCCCTTGCCCTTTCCCATGCGGGTCTCGGCGGGCTTTTTCGTGAAGGACTTGTGGGGAAAAATCCGGATCCAGATCTTCCCGCCGCGCTTGATGTGGCGCGTCATGGCGACACGGGCGCTCTCGATCTGCTGCGCCGTGACGCGGCCCGGAGCCAGAGCCTGCAGCCCGAACTGGCCGAAGGACACCTCGTTTCCCTTGGTGGCCTTGCCGCCCAGCCTGCCCTTCTGGATCTTCCTGAACTTGATGCGTTTCGGACTTAACATCGTCTGTGTCTCCTGATAACCGGTTCCGGCCTACTAGGCGCTGGCCTGCTTCCTGTCGGGCAGCACGTCCCCGTGATAGATGAGCACCTTGACCCCGATGGCCCCGTAGGTCGTCCGCGCCTCGGCAAATCCGTAGTCGATGTCGGCCCGCAGGGTATGCAGGGGCACCTTGCCCTCGCGGTACCACTCCATCCGGGACATTTCGGCGCCGCCGAGGCGGCCCGAGCAGGTGATCCGGATCCCCTTGGCGCCGAACTTCAGGGCCGAGGTCACGCTCTTCTTCATGGCCCGCCGGAAGGCGATGCGGCGCTCGAGCTGCAGCGCCACGTTCTCGGCCACGAGCTGGGCGTCGATCTCGGGCTTGCGGACCTCCATGATGTTGATGATCGTCTCGCCGCCGGTCATCCCGTCCAGGTCCTTCTTGAGTTTCTCGATCTCGGAGCCCTTCTTGCCGATGACGATGCCGGGGCGGGCGGCATGGATGTTCACCTTCGCCTTGTCGGCGGCCCGCTCGATCTCGATCTTCGAGATGCCCGCGTGGTAGAATTTCTTCTTCAGGAACTTGCGGAGCTTGATGTCCTGATGGACGAGGGTGCCGTAGTTCTTCTCGGCAAACCACTTCGAGCTCCAGCCCTTGTTGATCCCCAGCCTCAATCCGATCGGGTTTACCTTCTGACCCAAGATCCCATCCTCCTTGCGTCTTACTGCTCGTCGAGAACGACGGTGATGTGGCTCATCCGGCGCTTGATGGGCGCCACGCGCCCCATGGTCTTCGCCCTGTGGCGCTTCAGGGCCGGTCCCTGGTCCACGAAGATCTCCTTGACGAAGAGGATCTTCTCGTCGATGTTCGGGTTCTGCGTCGCGTTGGCCAGGGCGCTCTTGAGCACCTTCTTCACGAGCCCGGCGGCCCGCTTGCGCGAGAAGGCCAGGATCCGGTCCGCCTCCTCGACCTTCAGGCCCCGGACCAGATCGACGACGAGCCGCGCCTTCTGCGGCGATATCCTCACGAACCGTGCAACTGCTCTTGCTTCCATGACGTCCTGTCTCCGGTTTTGCCGTTTCCCCGTGCGCGGCGACTACTTGCGCACCTTGGTCTTTCGGTCGCCTGCGTGGCTGAAGAATGTCCGCGTCGGCGCGAACTCCCCGAGCTTGTGGCCCACCATGTTCTCCGTGACGAACACGGGGATGAACTTCTTGCCGTTGTGCACGGCAAAGGTGTGCCCGATCAGCTCCGGCGTGATCGTGGAGCGGCGAGACCAGGTCTTGATGACCCCCCGATCCCCGGCCGCCTCGGCCCTGCGGACCTTCTCGGCCAGCTTCGTCTCGATGTACGGGCCTTTCTTGATTGAGCGTGCCACTATTTCTTGCCCCTCTTCTTGATGATGTATTTATCGGTCGTCTTGTTCCTGCGCGTCTTGTAGCCCTTCGTCGGCACGCCCCAGGGAGTGCAGGGGTGACGGCCGCCGGAGGTCTTGCCCTCGCCGCCTCCCATGGGGTGGTCGATGGGGTTCATGGCGACCCCGCGGACCCGGGGCGTCCGGCCCAGCCAGCGGGTCCGTCCCGCCTTGCCGAGGCTGATGCCCTCGTGGGTGGCATTGCCCACCTGGCCGATCGTGGCCTTGCACTCGATGTGGACCTTCCGGACCTCGCCGGAGGGGAGCCGCACCTGGGCGTAGTCTCCCTCCTTGGCCATGAGCTGCGCGTAGGTGCCGGCGGAGCGGACCATCTGGGCCCCCTTGCCGGGCCGCAGCTCGATATTGTGGACGAGCGACCCCAGGGGGATGTGGCGCAGCGGCATGGCATTGCCGGGCTTGATGTCGGCCGAGGCGCTCGCGATGACCGGATCGCCCACCTTCAGCTCCGCCGGGGCGACGATGTAGCGCTTCTCGCCGTCGGCGTAGCTGACGAGCGCGATGCGCGCCGAGCGGTTCGGGTCGTATTCGATGGTCTTCACCTTCGCCGGGATGTCCGTCTTCTCGCGGCGGAAGTCCACCACGCGGTACTTGCGCTTGTGCCCGCCGCCGCGGTGGCGGCTCGTCATGCGGCCGGCGTTGTTCCGGCCGCCCGTCTTCCGGACCGGGCGGGTCAGGCTCTTCTCGGGCTCCGAGGCCGTGATCTCCTCGAAGGTCGAGCAGGTCTGGTACCGCCGGGCCGGCGTCGTGGGCTTCATGGTTTTGATCGCCATGGGTCGTTGTCCTTATCCTAGACTTTGTCGAATATCTCGATGGAGCTGCCGGGCGCCACGGTGACGATGGCCTTCTTCCAGTCACGCTTCTTGCCCATGAGCCGCCCGTAGCGCTTCTGCTTCCCCAGGATGTTCTGGGTCCGCACGCCGAGGACCTTCACCTTGAAGAGCTTCTCCACGGCCTTCTCGATCTCGATCTTGTTGGCCCGCGGATCCACCTCGAAGATGTACTGGTTGCCTTCCCGCAGGAGGGTCGTCTTTTCGGTCACGAGCGGCCGTCGGATGATCTGATGGAGTTCCATTACGCCAGCGCCCCCTCTATCTTTTGGATCGAAGGCTCCAAGAGCACGAGGCTGTCGTACTTCAGCAGGTCGTACACGTTGATGCCCTCGCATCGCATCATTTTCACGTCGGGAAGGTTCCGGGAGGACTTCTCGAGCGTCTCGTCGGAGCGATCGATCACGACGAGCGTCTTCTTGAGCCCGAAGCGGTCGAGGACCTCCTTGAACGCCTTGGTCTTCGCCTCGGCCAGAGGGAAGTCCTTGAGCACTAGGAGCTTCTCCTCCCTGACCTTCATGCTCAGCGCCGAGATGAGGGCCAGCCTGCGCACCTTCTTGGGCACCGTGAAGGCGTACGTCCTCGGCGTGGGCCCGAAGATCGTTCCGCCGCCCCTCCAGAGGGGGGAGCGGATCGTGCCCACGCGGGCCCGGCCGGTGCCCTTCTGGCGCCAGGGCTTCTTGCCGCCGCCGCTGATCTCGCTGCGCTCCTTGGTGTCGTGGGTGCCCTGCCGCTTCGCGGCCATCTGCATCCGGACCACCTCGTAGAGGACGTCCCGGTTGACCTCGGCCCCGAAGACGGCGTCGCTGAGCGACACTTCGGCCACCTTGTTCTTCTCGATATCGTATACGCTCACCACCGGCATGGCTCGTTCACTCCAGTCGCTTCTCAGCTCTTTTTGACGGCGTTCTTGATGACGACGATCCCGTTCTTGCTTCCCGGGACGGCGCCCTTGACGAGGATGACGTTCAACTCGGGGCGCACCCCCATGACGAGGAGGTTCTGCACCGTCTTGCGCTCGTCGCCCATGTGGCCCGGCATCCGCTGCCCCTTGAAGACCCTCGAGGGCGCCGCGCTGGCGCCGATGGACCCCGGGGCCCGGTGAAACATAGAGCCGTGAGAGCCCCGGCCGCCGCGGAAGCCGTGCCGCTTCACGCTGCCTGCAAACCCTCGTCCCTTGCTCGTCCCGGTGACGTCGACGTAATCCCCCACCTCGAACATGGACGCCGTCAGCTCCTGGCCCAGCTCGAGCTCGGCGGCCGCCTGCGTCTTGAACTCGCGCAGGACCCGGAAGAACCCCCGGTCCGCCTTGGCGAAGTGGCCCTGCAGGGGCTTCGTCACGTTCGCCTGCCGCTTGCGGTCGAACCCGAGCTGGATGGCGTTGTAGCCGTCGGACTCCTCGGTTTTCTTCTGGATCACGTAACAGGGGCCCGCCTCGATCACTGTGACGGGCACCGAGGCTCCGTCGGCGGCGAAGATCTGGGTCATCCCCAACTTTCTGCCTATCAATCCCTTTTCCATAGCATCCACTTCCGCGCTGGCTGTGCGTGAGGGAACGAAAAAGGAGATGGACCGGGGAACAGGCCGCCCATCTCCATGTCGTCACGCGTTACAACTTGATTTCCACGTCGACCCCGGCGGAGAGGTCCAGCTTCATCAAGGCGTCCACCGTGGCCTGCGTGGGATCAATGATGTCGATGAGCCGCTTGTGGGTCCTCACCTCGAACTGCTCCCGGGACTTCTTGTCCACGTGCGGCGAGCGGTTCACGCAGAACTTGTTGATCATCGTGGGAAGCGGGATGGGGCCCGCGACGCGGGCGCCGGTGCGCTTCGCCGTGTCCACGATGTCTTCGGCGGACCGGTCCAGCAGCTTGTAGTCGTACGCCTTCAGGCGGATTCGAATCTTCTGATCGGCCATGATTCGTTCCTAACCCCCCGCTTACTCGATGATCTCGCTGATGACGCCGGCGCCGACGGTCTTGCCGCCCTCGCGGATGGCGAACCGCAGCTGCAGCTCCAGGGCGATGGGCGTGATGAGACTGACTTCCATCTCCACGTTGTCGCCGGGCATGACCATCTCGACGCCCGCGGGAAGGGTCGCCACGCCCGTCACGTCCGTGGTGCGGAAGTAGAACTGAGGCCGGTAGCCGGAGAAGAACGGCGTGTGGCGGCCGCCCTCTTCCTTCGTCAGGACGTAGACCTGGGCCTTGAACTTCGTGTGGGGCGTGATCGAGCCGGGCTTGGCCACGACCTGGCCGCGCTCCACTTCCTCGCGCTTCGTGCCGCGCAGCAGCACGCCGATGTCGTCGCCGGCGCGCCCTTCTTCGAGGGTCTTGCGGAACATCTCGACGCCCGTGCAGACCGTTTTGAAGGTGGGCCGGATGCCGATGATCTCCACTTCGTCGCCCGTGCGGATGACCCCGCGGTCCACGCGGCCCGTCACGACGGTGCCGCGACCGGAGATGCTGAAGACGTCGCCGACGGGCATCAGGAACGGCTTGTCGAGGTCGCGCTGCGGCTCGGGGATGTAGCTGTCGACGGCGTCCATGAGCTCGAAGATGCACTTGGCGTCGGGCGAGCTGGGGTCGTCGGCCTCCAGGGCCTTCAGGGCGGAGCCGCGGATGATGGGTGTCTTGTCGCCGGGGAAGGCATACTTCGTAAGCAGCTCCCTGAGCTCGAGCTCGACGAGGTCGAGCAGTTCGGGGTCGTCGACGAGGTCGACCTTGTTCATGAAGACGAGCATGTAGGGAACCTGCACCTGGCGGGCCAGCAGGATGTGCTCACGGGTCTGGGGCATGGGGCCTTCGGAGGCGGCGACGACGAGGATGGCTCCGTCCATGTGGGCGGCGCCCGAGATCATGTTTTTGATGTAGTCGGAGTGACCCGGGCAGTCGACGTGCGCGTAGTGGCGCTTCGCCGTCTCGTACTCCACGTGGGAGATGTTGATGGTCACGCCGCGCTCTTTTTCCTCCGGCGCGTTGTCGATCATATCAAAGGACATGAACTGGGCCAGTCCCTTCGTAGAGAGATGCTTCGTGATCGCGGCAGTCAACGTGGTCTTGCCGTGATCCACGTGCCCGATGGTCCCGATATTGACGTGCGGCTTCGTCCTTTCGAATTTTTTCTTCGCCATCTCCAGTTACCTCCTTACCTTCCGTATGATGATCGATGTTGATTGACTTGGCCCTGTGCCTCAGTTCATTTTCTTCCCGATGATCTCCCGGGCCCGGTCCTCCGACACGGCGGCGTAGGTCAAAAACTGCATCGTGTGCGTGGCCCGCCCCTGGGTCTTGGAGCGCAGGTCCGTGGCGTAGCCGAACATCTCGGCCAGCGGGACCTCGGCCTGGATCGCCTCGGAGCCCGGCCGGCTCTCGATGGAGACGATCTTGCCGCGCCGCGTGGTCAGGTTCCCGATCACGTCCCCCAGGTACTCCTTCGGGACGACGACCTCGACGGACATGACGGGCTCCAGCAGAACCGGGTGGGCCCGCCTGGCCCCGCTCTTGAATCCCATGGAGGCGGCGATCTTGAATGCCAGCTCCGACGAGTCCACCTCGTGGCTGGAGCCGTCCACGACGGCCACCTTGACATCCACGACGGGGTAGCCGGCCAGCACCCCCTCCTCCATCGCCTCGACGATTCCCTTTTCGACGGCCGGGATATACTCCCGCGGCACCGCGCCGCCGACCACCCGGCTCTCGAAGGCCAGGCCTTTGCCCGGCTCGTTGGGCGCCATCTCGAGCCATACGTGGCCGAAGTGCCCGCGGCCGCCGGACTGGCGGACGAACCGTCCTTCCGCGCGGACGGCCTTGCGGATCGTTTCCCTGTAGGCCACCCGGGGCTTCCCGATGGTCGCCCCCAGCCCGAATTCCCGAGAGAGGCGGTCCACGATGATCTCCAGGTGGAGCTCGCCCATTCCCGAAATCAGCGTCTGCCCCGTCTCCCGGTCCACCCGGACCCGGAAGGAGGGGTCCTCCTTCTGGATCTTATCCAGGGCGAGGCCCATCTTCTCCTCGTCGGCCCTCGTCCTCGGCTCGATGGCGATCGCGATGACCGGCTCGGGAAAGCTCAGGGTCTCCAGGACGATCGGGTGATCCGGGTCGCAGAGTGTATCGCCCGTCGCCGTCGACGAGAGGCCCACGGCGGCCACGATGTCGCCCGTCCGGGCTTTCCGGATGTCCTCGCGCTTGTTGGCGTGCATCTTGAGGATGCGGCCGATGCGCTCTCGTTTTTTCTTTGTCGCGTTGAAGACGGTTGAACCCGCGTCGAGCACCCCCGAGTAGACCCGAAAGTAGGTTAGCTGTCCGACGTAGGGGTCCGTGACTATTTTGAAAGCGAGCGCAGCGAAAGGCTCGTCGTCGCTTGCCGCCCGCCGGGTCTCGGTGTCCTTCTTCCCCTTCCCGGTCACCGGCGGCATATCCGCAGGCGAGGGAAGGAAATCGACGACCGCATCCAGGAGCGGCTGGATCCCTTTGTTCTTGAAGGCGGCCCCACAGCAGACCGGGATAACCTTCATGGCGAGGGTCTGCCTCCGGAGCGCGGCCGTGATCTCCCCGCGGGAGAACGCGGCGCCTTCCAGGTATTTCTTCATGATCGCATCATCGACGTCCGCGAGAGACTCGATGAGCCTCTCCCGTGCCGCACGGGCCTCGTCCCGGATGGCGGCCGGGATGTCCCCGGCGCGAACCGCCGCCCCGGGGGTGTCGGCGTCGTACAGCATCGCCTGCATGCCGATCAGGTCGACGACCCCCCGGAATGCGTCCTCGGCGCCGACGGGAATCTGGACGGGCAAGGCGTTCGCGCCCAGCCGCCCGCGGATCATCTCGACGGTCCTCGCGAAGTCGGCCCCCACACGGTCCATCTTGTTGACGAAGGCGATGCGGGGCACACGGTAGCGGTCGGCCTGCCGCCAGACCGCCTCGGACTGGGGTTCGACCCCTTCGACGGCCGTGAACAGCGCCACGGCCCCGTCGAGGATCCGGAGCGATCGCTCCACCTCGATCGTGAAGTCCACGTGGCCCGGCGTGTCGATGAGGTTGACGCGGCAGTTGCGCCAGGAGCATGTCGTGGCGGCGGAGGCGATCGTGATCCCCCGCTCCTGTTCCTGCTCCATGAAGTCCATGACGGCCGTGCCGTCGTGGACCTCTCCCATCCTGTAGGAGATGCCCGTGTAGAAGAGGATGCGTTCGGTCACGGTCGTCTTGCCCGCATCGATGTGAGCCATAATGCCGATGTTGCGGACATTCTCCAGTGCGGTCTGCCGTGCCACGAAGAAACACCCTGGTTTTGTAAAAGAGCTCTAGAACCGGTAATGGGCGAAGGCCTTGTTGGCCTCGGCCATCTTGTGGACGTCCTCGCGCTTCTTCACGGAGGCGCCGCGGTTTTGGGCTGCGTCCATGAGCTCGCCGGCGAGCTTTTCCCGCATCGTCTTTTCCGCGCGGGACATGGAGTTGCCGATGATCCACCGGAAGGCCAGGGCCTGCCTGCGGCCGGGGGCCACCTCCGTGGGGACCTGGTAGGTGGCGCCGCCGACGCGGCGGGAGCGCACCTCGATGATCGGCTTGACGTTGTCGATGGCCTTCTCGAAGACGGCCAGGGGCTGATCCTTGGCCCGCTTTTCGATGATGTCGAAGGCGCCGTAGAGAATGCTCTCGGCGGTGCTCTTCTTGCCCTTCTTCATGAGGCTGTTGACGAACTTCGCCACGAGCGCGCTGCCGTGCTTGGCGTCGGGCGTGACCTGTCGTTTCTGGATTTCTCGTCGTCTTGGCATGCTGGATTCCCCGGTCAGCTCGGCTTCTTGGCGCCGTACTTCGAACGGCCCTGCTTGCGGTCCTGGACGCCGACGGCATCCAGGGTACCCCGGACGATGTGGTAGCGGACGCCGGGAAGGTCCTTCACGCGGCCGCCCCGGACGAGCACGACCGAGTGCTCCTGGAGGTTGTGGCCGATGCCCGGGATGTAGGCGGACACTTCGTAGCCGCTCGTCAAGCGTACCCGGGCCACCTTCCGAAGCGCCGAGTTGGGCTTCTTGGGCGTCGTCGTGTAGACGCGGACGCATACGCCGCGGCGCTGCGGGCAGGACACCAGGGCGGGGGCCTGCGTCTTCTTCCGGATCTGCTGCCTTCCTTTCCGCACTAACTGGTTGATCGTCGGCATGAAATTCCTTCTATCCCTTTCTGTCCACAATGAAGGGGCTCGCGAAAGCTTGAATTTCTATCAATTCATCACCTCTATGTCAAGCGTTTTCTGTGCCGTTTTCTCACTCTCCTCTCCGGCACTCTCGACCACCATGCCGAGCTTCTTGTAGAGGGGGAGCCCCGAGCCGGCCGGGATGAGGCGGCCCATGATGACATTCTCTTTGATTCCGCGGAGATAGTCGGTCTTCCCGGCCAGGGCCGCCTCGGTGAGCACCCGCGTCGTTTCCTGGAAGGAGGCCGCCGAGATGAAGCTCTGCGTCGACAGGGAGGCCTTCGTAATGCCCAGCAGGATCGGCTCGCCGACGGCGGGACGGCCGCCGCGCTCGATGACCCGGTCGTTCTCCTCCTGGAAGCGGCCCTTCTCGACCTGCTCGTCGGCCAGGAAGTTCGTGTCCCCGGGGTCGGCGATCCTTACCCGGCGGAGCATCTGACGGACGATGATCTCGATGTGCTTGTCGTTGATCTTGACGCCCTGCAGGCGGTAGACCTCCTGGACCTCGTCCACGAGGTAGCGCGCCAGCTCCTTCTCGCCCTTGATCATCAGCAGGTCGTGGGGGTTCGAGGCCCCGTCCATGAGGGCCTCGCCGGCGCTGACCCGGTCGCCCTCCTGGACCGTGATGTGCTTGCCCTTGTTGATGAGGTACTCCTTCTTGTCGCCCACCTCGGGGGTCACGATCACGCGGCGGCGGCCCTTGACGTCCTTGCCGAAGGACACCACCCCGTCGATCTCGGAGATGACCGCGAACTCCTTCGGTTTTCTCGCCTCGAAGAGCTCGGCCACGCGGGGCAGGCCGCCCGTGATGTCCTTGGTCTTCGTCGTCTCGCGGGGAATCTTGGCGATGATGTCGCCCGCCTCGACCCGGTCGCCCTCGTTGACACCGATGTTGACGCCCACCGACAGAAGATAGCGGGCCGTGCTGCCCGTCGACGGCACCCTGGCCGTCTTGCCCTCCTTGTCCTTGATGGAGATGCGGGGCCGGAGTTCGGCGTCGGCAAATTCGATGATGACCTTGCGCGACAGGCCCGTCACCTCGTCAACCTGCTCCTGCACGGTCCTGCCCTCGATGACGTCGCCGTACTTCACCGTCCCGGACACCTCGGCGAGGATCGGGATGGAGAAGGGGTCCCACTCGGCGATCAGGTCTCCGCGTCCGACCTTCGCGTTTTCGCCGACCTTGATGCGCGCCCCGTAGGGAACGGGGTACTTGCCGCGGTTGCGTCCCTCCTCGTCGAGGACGTGGATCTCTCCGTTGCGGTTCATGACGACGAGATCCTTGCCGCGTTTGACCCAGCTGAGGTTGACGAAGCGCAGTGTCCCGTCGTGACGGGCCTCCAGGGTCGAGTGTTCCTCGAACTTGGCCGTGCCGCCGATGTGGAAGGTCCGCATCGTGAGCTGGGTGCCGGGTTCGCCGATGGACTGGGCCGCGATGATCCCCACGGCCTCGCCGATGTTGACCAGGTGCCCGTGCGCGAGGTCGCGGCCGTAGCACTTGGCGCACACGCCGAACTTGGACTTGCAGGTGAGCACGGAGCGGATCTGGACGCGCTCGATGCCGGCGTCGTCGAGGCGCTTGGCCAGCGTCTCGTCGATCTCCTCGTTGGCCCGGACGAGCACCTCCCCCGTGAAGGGGTCCACGATGTCGTCGAGGGCCACGCGTCCCAGGACACGCTCGCCGGCCGTCTCGATGATCTCGCCGCCCTCCACCAGGGCCTGGACGAAGATCCCGTCGAGGGTCCGGCAGTCATCCTCGCTAATCGTGCAGTCCTGGGCCACGTCGACCAGGCGGCGCGTCAGGTAGCCCGAGTTGGCCGTCTTGAGGGCCGTGTCGGCCAGGCCCTTGCGGGCGCCGTGTGTCGAGATGAAGTACTGCAGCACCGTGAGGCCCTCGCGGAAGTTGGCCGTGATGGGCGTTTCGATGATCTCGCCGGAGGGCTTGGCCATGAGGCCGCGCATGCCCGCCAGCTGACGGATCTGGGCGGCGCTGCCGCGGGCGCCCGAGTCGGCCATCATGTAGATGGGGTTGAAACTCTCGAGGCTGCGCTTCTTGCCGTCCGCGAGCTCGATCTCCTCGCTTCCGATGGAGGAGAGCATCTCGGCGGCGACCTTTTCCGTCGCCTGGGCCCAGATGTCGATCACCTTGTTGTATCGCTCGCCGTCGGTGATGAGGCCGTCCATGTACTGCTTCTGGACTTCCAGGACGTCCTTGTCGGCCTTGGACACGATGTCCTTCTTTCCCGCGGGGACCACCATGTTGTTGATCGCGATGGAGGCCCCGGAGATGGTCGCGTAGCGGAATCCCGTGTCCTTGAGGCGGTCGGCCAGGATGACGGTGGCCTTGT
The DNA here is from genome assembly GCA_012728915.1 of Deltaproteobacteria bacterium. GTDB lineage: Bacteria > Desulfobacterota > Syntrophia > Syntrophales > UBA2192 > UBA2192. The sequence continues at coordinate 51,668 of JAAYEC010000045.1, forward strand.
CGCCGCAGGAGCGGTAGCAGTAGTCGATGAGGTTGGCGACCTCCTTCTTGTTCATGACCCTATTGACGACCTCGAAGGGGATCTCCGACGGCACGATCTCGTAGAGCAGCACGCGGCCCACCGTCGTCTCCTCGAGGTGACCGTTCATGCGCACCTTCACCTTGGCCTGCAGGTCCACCTCGCCCGAGTCGAAGGCCTGGCGCACCTCCTCGGGGCCCGAGAAAACCATGCCCGTGCCCCGGCTGCCCAAACGGGCTCGGGTCAAGTAGTAGAGCCCGAGGACGATGTCCTGGGAGGGCACGATGATCGGCTTGCCGTGGGCCGGGGAGAGGATGTTGTTGGTCGACATCATGAGCACGCGGCTCTCGACCTGCGCCTCGATGGACAGGGGCACGTGGACTGCCATCTGGTCGCCGTCGAAGTCGGCGTTGAACGCCGTGCAGACCAGGGGGTGCAGCTGGACCGCCTTGCCTTCGATGAGCACGGGCTCGAAGGCCTGCATGCCCAGGCGGTGCAGGGTGGGGGCGCGGTTCAGGATCACGGGGTACTCGCGCACCACCTCGTCCAGGGCGTCCCAGACCTCAGGGGTCTCGCGCTCGACCATCTTCTTGGCGCTCTTGACCGTCGTGACGAAGCCCTTCTCCATAAGGCGGTTGTAGATGAAGGGTTTGAAGAGCTCCAGGGCCATCTTCTTCGGCAGACCGCACTGGTGGAGGCGCAGGTCGGGGCCGACGGTGATGACGGAGCGGCCCGAGTAGTCCACGCGCTTGCCCAGCAGGTTCTGGCGGAAGCGGCCCTGTTTGCCCTTGAGCATGTCCGAGAGCGAGCGCAGGGGGCGCTTGTTGGAGCCCGTGATGGCCCGGCCGCGGCGGCCGTTGTCGAAGAGCACGTCCACGGCCTCCTGGAGCATCCGCTTCTCGTTGCGGATGATGATTTCCGGGGCGTTCAGCTCCATGAGCCGCTTGAGGCGGTTGTTGCGGTTGATGACGCGCCGGTAGAGATCGTTGAGGTCCGAGGTGGCGAAGCGCCCGCCCTCCAGGGGCACCAGGGGGCGCAGGTCCGGCGGGATCACGGGGATCGTCGTGAGGATCATCCACTCGGGGCGGTTGCCCGACTTGCGCAGGGCCTCGACGACGCGCAGCCGCTTCGTGAGCTTCTTGCGCTTCGTGTCGGAGGTGGCCTCCTTGAGTTCGAGGCGCAGCTCCGTGTCGAGCTCGTCGAGGTTCATCTCCTCGAGAAGCGCGCGGGCCGCCTCGGCGCCGATGCCCGCCACGAAGCCGTCGGCCCCGTACTTCTCGCGGCACTCGACGTAGCGCTCCTCCGTGAGGAGCTCCTTCTTCTTGAGGGGCGTATCCTTCGGGTCCAGCACGATCCAGGACTCGAAGTAAAGGACCTTTTCGAGCTCCTTCAGGGAGAGGTCGATGACGTTTCCGATGCGGCTCGGCAGGCTCTTGAGGAACCAGATGTGCGCCACGGGGGCTGCCAGCGTGATGTGACCCATCCGCTCGCGGCGGACCTTGGACTGGATGACCTCGACGCCGCATTTCTCGCAGACCACACCGCGGTGCTTCATGCGCTTGTAGCGTCCGCAGAGACACTCGTAGTCCTTCACGGGCCCGAAGATCTTGGCGCAGAACAGGCCGTCGCGCTCGGGCTTGAAGGTCCGGTAGTTGATCGTCTCGGGCTTCTTCACCTCGCCGTGCGACCAGGAGGCGATCTTCTCCGGGGAGGCGATGGACATCTTGATGGCGTTGAACCGGATGGGATCCTTCGGCTTTTCGAAAAAGCTGAAAATGTCTTCCACGAGGGTACTCCTTGTATTCGCGGCTAGGGGCTAAGGGCTAACGGCTACCGGTCGGAGGGGAAAGAGCGGTCTCCCCTGCCTTTCGCCGTTCGCCTTTTGCCATTTGCCGTCTTATTCTTTCTCCACCAATTCCACGTCCAGGCAGAGGCTCTGGAGCTCCTTGACGAGCACGCTGAAGGACTCGGGCAGGCCGGGCTCGAGCGTGTGCTCGCCCTTGACGATGGCCTCGTAGATCCTCGTGCGGCCCGACACGTCGTCGGACTTCACCGTGAGGAACTCCTGCAGGGTGTGCGCAGCCCCGTACGCCTCCATGGCCCAGACTTCCATCTCGCCCAGCCGCTGGCCGCCGAACTGCGCCTTGCCGCCCAGGGGCTGCTGCGTGACGAGCGAATAGGGACCGATGGAGCGGGCGTGGATCTTGTTGTCGACCAGGTGATGGAGCTTGAGCATGTAGATCATGCCCACGGTCACCTGCTGCTCGAAGGGCTCGCCGGAGCGGCCGTCGAAGAGGACGGTCTGACCCTTCGCGGGCAGGTTGGCCTTGACGAGCATGTCGCGGATCTCCTCCTCCGTGGCCCCGTCGAAGACGGGCGTCGCCACGGAGATGCCCTTCTTGAGGCGCCTCACGAAGCCGCGGATCTCGTCCTCCGAGGCCCCGTCGATGAACCGGCCGAACTCGTCGGAGCCGTAGATGCGCTTCATCTCCCTCTTGAGGGCATCGAGAGCCGCGTTCTTCTCCGCGAGCACGTTGATCTTCTCGCCGATCTCCCTGGCGGCCCAGCCGAGGTGTGTCTCCAGGATCTGGCCCACGTTCATGCGGGAGGGGACGCCCAGGGGGTTGAGAATGATGTCCACGGGCGTGCCGTCCTCGAAGAAGGGCATGTCCTCGTCGGGCAGGATGCGCGAGAGCACGCCCTTGTTGCCGTGGCGGCCGGCCATCTTGTCGCCCACGGAGAGCTTGCGCTTGATGGCGACGTAGACCTTGACAAGCTTGATGACGCCCGGGGGCAGTTCGTCGCCGGCCTTCTGCTTCTCCACCTTTTCCTCGAAGTAGGCCTCGATAAGGTCCACCTTCCGCGCGAGATTCTCGAGCATACCCCGGAGGTTCTCCTCGAGAGTCTCGTCCTCGAGCGAAATGCCCTTCCAGAGGCTGAAGGGGATCTTCTCGAGCGCCTCGGCGGTGATCTCCTCGCCCTTCTTGAGGACCGTTTTCTTCTTCTTCGGATCGATGAGCTTCCCGGCGGAGATCTTCCCGACGAGCAGGTCGGCGAGCTTGCTCTTCACCGCCTCGGAGATGATCCGGATCTCGTCGTCGCGGTCCTGGTAGATCCGGTTGATCTCGTCCTCCTCGATCTGGACCGACCGGCGGTCCTTCTCGGCGCCCTTGCGGGTGAAGATCTTCGCGTCGATGACGATGCCCTCGACCCCGGGGGGAACCCGCAGGGAGGTGTCGCGCACGTCGCCCGCCTTCTCGCCGAAGATGGCCCGCAGGAGCTTCTCCTCGGGGGACAGCGTCGTCTCCCCCTTGGGCGTGATCTTGCCGACGAGGATGTCGCCGGGCTTGACGTAGACGCCCATCCGGACGATGCCGCTGTCGTCGAGATTGCGCAGGGCCTCCTCGCCGACGTTGGGGATGTCGCGGGTGATCTCCTCCTTGCCGAGTTTCGTGTCGCGGGCCATCGTCTCGAACTCCTCGATATGCACCGAGGTGTAGACGTCCTCCTTCACGATCCGTTCGCTCACCAGGATGGAATCCTCGTAGTTGTAACCGCCCCAGGACATGAAGGCGACCATGACGTTGCGTCCCAGGGCGAGCTCGCCATCCTGGGTCGCCGGGCCGTCGGCGATGATGTCGCCCGCCTCCACCCGGTCGCCCGTCACGACGACGGGCCTCTGGTTGAAGCAGGTGTCCTGGTTGGTCCGCTGGTACTTGGTCAGGTTGTAAATGTCCACGCCCGTGTCGAAGCCGTGCCGCTCGGCCTCGTCGCACTTGATGACGATGCGGGCGGCGTCGACGCCCTCCACCACGCCGGCGCGCCTGGCCGTCACGACGGCGCCGGAGTCCTTGGCCACGACCGGCTCCATTCCCGTACCGATGAGCGGCACCTCGGGCTGGAGAAGCGGGACGGCCTGGCGCTGCATGTTGGAGCCCATCAGCGCGCGGTTGGCGTCGTCGTGCTCCAGGAAGGGGATGAGCGCCGCGGCCACGGAGACGAGCTGGTTCGGGGAGACGTCCATGAGATCCACCTCCTCGGGCACGACGGTGACGAACTCGCCGCCGCGGCGGGCGTAGATCAGGGGCTCCGTGAAGCGGCCCTTGGCATCCAGGGCGGCGTCGGCCTGGGCGATGATGAACTTCTCCTCCTCGATGGCGGTGAGATACCGGATGTCGTTGAGGACGCGGCCGTTCTCCACGAGGCGGTAGGGCGTCTCGATGAAGCCGAATTCGTTGACCCGGGCATAGGTCGACAGCGACACGATGAGCCCGATGTTCGGCCCTTCCGGCGTCTCGACGGGGCAGATCCGCCCGTAGTGGCTGTTATGGACGTCGCGGACCTCGAAGCCCGCCCGTTCGCGCGTGAGGCCGCCGGGGCCCAGGGCCGAGAGCCGGCGCTTGTGCGTGATCTCGGAGAGCGGGTTGGTCTGGTCCATGAACTGGGAGAGCTGGCTCGAGCCGAAGAACTCGTTGACCACGGCCGAGACGGGCTTGGCGTTTACGAGGTCGTGGGGCATCATGGTCTCCACGTCCTGAAGGCTCATCTTCTCCTTGATGGCGCGCTCCATGCGGATCAGGCCGATGCGGTACTGGTTTTCGATAAGCTCGCCCACGGAGCGGATGCGGCGGTTGCCCAGGTGGTCGATGTCGTCGACGCTGCAGTCGCCCTCGCCAAGCTTGAGGTTGATGAGGTATTTGACGGCCTCGAGGATGTCCTCGTTGCGCAGGGTCGTCACGTCGGCGGGCACGTCGAGCCGCAACTTGTAGTTCATCTTCACGCGGCCCACGTCCGAGATGTCGTAGGTCTCGGGGTCGAAGAAGAGGCTCCTGAAGAACCGCCTGGCCGTCTCCGGCGTGGGCGGGTTCGAGGGCCGGAGCCGGCGGTAGATCTCGATGATGGCCTCCTCGCCCGACTCGATCTTGTCGATCAGCAGAGTCTCCATGACGGAGGCGTTCATGCGGTCCTCGTCGAGGTGGATCATGGAGAGCTCCTGGATGCCCCTGGCCTTGACGATTTCGAGGCGCTCCTCCGTGATCTCCTGGTTGCAGCGCAGGAGGACCTCGCCCGTGTCGGGATCGACGACGTTGCGGGAGAGCACCTTGCCCAGCAGAAAGTCCTCGCCCACCGGGATGCGCCTGATCTTGAGCTCGTCGAGGCGCTTGAGGACGAGCTTCGTGATCTTGCGGCCCTTTTTCACGACGACCTCGCCCCGGGGCTTCGTCTCGATGTCCTCGGGGGCCTTCTCGTTGGCCAGGAAGGGCCCCACGTCGAGCCAGAGCTTTCCGTCCTCGAAGGTGACCTTCTCGATCGCGTAGAAAGCGTTGAGGATGTCCTCCGTCGAGTACCCCATGGCCTTCAGCAGGATCGTGACGGGCATCTTGCGGCGCCGGTCGATGCGCACGTACAGGAGGTCCTTCACATCGAACTCGAAATCGAGCCAGGAGCCCCGGATGGGGATGATGCGGGCCGAGTAGATCAGCTTGCCGCTGGCATGCGTCTTCCCCTTGTCGTGATCGAAGAAGATGCCCGGCGAGCGGTGCAACTGGCTCACGATGACGCGCTCGGTTCCGTTGACGATGAAGGTGCCGTTTTCGGTCATGAGCGGGATCTCGCCGAAGTAGATCTCCTGCTCCTTGATGTCCCGGATGATCTTCTGCTCGCTCGTCCGGTCGGCGTCGAAGACGACAAGCCGCACCACGATCTTCAGGGGCGCCGCGTAGGTCAGGCCCTTCGCGATGCACTCCTTGACGTCGTAGCGGCTCTCGCCGATCTTGTAGCTGACGAATTCGAGGGAACACTTCCCACTGAAGTCGCTGATCGGGAAGATGCTCTTGAAGGCTCCCTGGAGCCCGAAGCCGTTCCGCTTCTCGGGCTGCGTGTCCTTCTGCAGGAACTTCTCGTAGGACTTCATCTGGATGTCGATCAGGTTCGGGACGTCGATGATCTTCTGAATCCGACCGAAATTTTTCCTGAATTCACGCATCATGTTCTTCGCTTCCTCAAAAAGATGGACCACCCCGTATGCGTCTCCGGGCTTCCCCCGGCCTGCTCCGCAGGCCGCACCGGGAAGCGGAGGTCTTCCGACCGGGCCGGAAGAGTCCTCCCCTCCCTGGACTCGTGGAAACCCGTAACGCCGCTACGGGGAGTCATGATTGGTTGCCCCAAGATCAACGTGCCTTACTTGATCTCGACAGTGGCGCCTACGGCCTCCAGCTTCTTCTTGATCTCGTCGGCTTCCGTCTTGGCAATGCCTTCCTTGACGGGCTTGGGCACACCTTCGACGAGGTCCTTCGCTTCCTTCAGGCCGAGGCCCGTGATGGCGCGGATTTCCTTGATGACCTGGATCTTCTCGGCGCCGAAGCTCGTGAGAACGACGTCAAACTCCGTCTTCTCCTCGGCCGCCGCGGCCGCCACGGGCGCGGCACCGCCAGCCACAGCCGCCACGGCCACCGGGGCCGCCGCCGACACGCCGAACTTCGCCTCCAGCTCCTTGACGAGCTCCGAGAGCTCGAGCACCGTCATTCCTTCGATATACTTGACAACGTCTTCCTTCGTAATCGCCATGTTTCTCCGTCCTTCCTTAATGGTTTTCTTTTTCTTTTTTCTGCCTGGTTGCCTCGAGGACCTGCACAAGGCCGCGCGGCACGGCGCTCAGCACCGTGACGAGCTGGGTCGGGACCGCCATGAGGGTCCCCAAAAGCTTGGCCAGAAGCACCTCCCGGCTGGGCAGCTCGGAGATGAGGTCCAGCTGCTGCCGGCTGACCATCCTGCCGTCCATCCAGGCGAACTGGATATCCAGCTCGGGGTTTTTCCTGGCAAAGTCGATGAGGACCTTGGTGGGGGGCGCCACGTCGCCACCGATCATGGACAGCGACAGGGGACCCTTGAGGTTGTCCTTCAGTCCCGCGAAGTCCGTCCCCTGGGCCGCGATGCCCAGGAGAGTGTTCTTCACGACCCGGAACTCGGTTCCCGTCTTGCGCAGTTCATTCCTCAAGGCAGTGATCTTCTCCACGTTCATGCCTCTGTACCCGGCAAGAACGGCGAGTTTGGCATCCTTGAGCTTCCCGTGAAGCTCCGCGACTGCCTGCTCCTTTTCCTTTCTGTCCAACCTAGAACCTCCTTTCCCACGGTCAATTGCCCTTCACGGTTTCAGGGGCCGGAAGGCTTCGAAAGTCGGAGCGATCTGCAGGGAGAAACATGACTGCCTGAACGAGGATTCATCCGGCGGGGGGTCCGCCGCTTCCTTTTCATCCCGTCGTCGCCGGGGGCGGCTCGGGGATCCCGTCTCGGCAGGCCGGCCCGAGGGCCGATTAAACTCCCTGTACCTGCTGTCTCCGACTCTTCGTTTGCGCGTTATGGCATGACGGCCGGCGCTACTTCATCATGTTCCGGATATCAAGGGGGTCGACCCTGACGCCCGGACCCATGGTGGTGGATAGGGATATGCTCTTGAGATAGGTTCCTTTGCTCGATGCCGGTTTCAGCTTGATGATCGTTTCCAGCAGGGCCGTCACGTTATCCAGAAGTTTCTCGGGGCCGAAGGAGGCCTTCCCGACGGGGGTGTGGACGATCCCGGCCTTCTCGACGCGGAACTCGACCTTGCCCGCCTTGAGCTCCCTCACCACCTTGCCCACGTCGAAGGTCACCGTGCCGACCTTCGGATTGGGCATGAGGCCGCGGGGTCCCAGGACCTTGCCCAGCTTGCCCACGGTGCCCATCATGTCCGGCGTGGCCACGACGCGGTCGAACTCGAGCCAGCCGCCCTTGATCTTCTCCACCAGGTCGTCGGAGCCCGCGAAATCGGCTCCAGCGTCGGTGGCTTCCTTTTCCTTTTCCCCCTTCGCGAACACGAGGACCCGCACGGTCTTGCCCAGGCCGTGGGGAAGCGCCACGCTGCCCCGGACCATCTGGTCCGCGTGCTTGGGATCGACGCCGAGCCGGATCGAGGCGTCCATCGTCTCGTCGAACTTGGCGCCGGCCGTGCCGACGACGATCTCCACGGCCTCCTTCAGGGGATACCGTTTCCCCGATTCGACCTTCTTTTTTGCCTCCGCGTATCTCTTGCCTCTGGCCATGGCCAAACCTCTCGTTATGGGGTGATCTCGATGCCCATCGACCGGGCGGTGCCCGCCACGGTCCGGATGGCCGCGTCGATGTCCACACAGTTGAGATCCTTGAACTTCAGCTCCGCGATGTCCCTGACCTGCTTGCCCGTGACCTTGCCCACGGTCTCCCGCTTCGGGTCGTTCGCCCCCTTGGCGATCTTCGCGGCCTGCTTGAGCAGGACCGAGACGGGGGGCGTCTTCGTTACGAAGGTGAAGGACCGGTCGGCGTACACGGTGATCACCACGGGGATGATCATGCCCTCCTGCTTGCCCGTCATGGCGTTGTAGGCCTTGCAGAACTCCATGATGTTCACGCCGTGCTGGCCGAGAGCCGGGCCGATCGGCGGGGAGGGCGTGGCCTTGCCCGCCTGGATCTGCAGCTTGATATTCGCGATTACCTTCTTTGCCATAGTGCAGTCACCTTGTGGTGTGATTTTCTGCCGTTACGCGGCGACCACCTGGATGAAATCCAGCTCCACCGGCGTCGAGCGCCCGAAGATGCTGACGATGACCCGGAGCTTGCCCTTCTCCGGCTTCACCTCGTCGACGATGCCGTCGAAGTTGGTGAAGGGGCCATCGATGATCTTGACGTGGTCGCCCACGTCGAAGGAGAATTTCGGCTTGGGCTTCAGCGTCCCCTCCTCGATGCGGGTACGGAGCGCCATGACGTCCTCGTCGGGGATCGGGGTCGGTTTCTCCTTGGTGCCGATGAAACCCGTCACCTTCGGGGTGTTTTTCACGATGTGCCAGGTGTCGTCGTTGAGCTCCATCTTCACGAGCACGTAGCCCGGGAAGAACTTGCGCTTCGAGGTCTTCTTCTCGCCGCCGACGAGCTCGACAATGTCCTCCTCGGGCACGAGGATGTCGGAGAAGAAGGCCTGCATGCCCGCCGCCTCGATCCGCTCCTGCAGCGAGACCTTCACCTTGTTCTCGAAGCCCGAATAGGTATGGACGACGTACCAGCGGAATGCCATGCCTTGCCTACCCCAGAACGAATCGGACGATCTTGACGAGCCCGAAATCCACGAGCCCCAGGACCATCGAGACGATGATCGTCAGCACGACGACCACCGAGGTGGAGGTGAGCGCCTGCCGGGGCGTGGGCCAGGTCACCTTCTTCAGCTCCGCCCGGGACTCCTTCAGGAACTGCCGAACGACATCCAGGATCTGCTTGATCTTGTCCAAACCCGTGTCCTGTGCAATAGGCTGAGGGGAAATGGCAGGCCAGGAGGGATTCGAACCCCCAGCATCCGGATTTGGAGTCCGGCGCTCTAGCCGTTAGAGCTACTGGCCTGTTCCCTTCTTCCTGCCGTTATTTGGTTTCCTTGTGCGGTGTGTGGGTCTTGCAGAACTTGCAGAACTTCTTCATCTCGAGGCGGTCCTGCATGGTTCGCTTGTTCTTCGTCGTCGTGTAGTTGCGGCGCTTGCATTCCGTGCAGGCCAGCGTAATGTTGTTTCGCATCCTGTCCACCCTGACTGAAATGGAGCCCACGACCAGGATTGAACTGGTGACCTCATCCTTACCAAGGATGTGCTCTACCGACTGAGCTACGTGGGCTGAAAACCGGTAACCCGGCACCCGGCGCCGTCCGAACGCTTCGACGGCTCCGGTCCGTTCTGCTGGAAAAGTTGGAGCGGGAAACGGGATTCGAACCCGCGACCCTCAGCTTGGAAGGCTGACGCTCTAGCCACTGAGCTACTCCCGCTCATCCCCGCCCGGGGCACCCGCGCGCATCCCGCCGGGGCGCGGCGGATGGGAACACATATGGTGGAGGGGGGAGGGTTCGAACCTCCGTAGGCTGCGCCGGCAGATTTACAGTCTGCTCCCTTTGACCGCTCGGGAACCCCTCCGGATTCAATGATCGCTGTGGCCGATATGGAGCTGGCGATGGGACTCGAACCCGCAACCGGCTGATTACAAATCAGCTGCTCTACCTGTTGAGCTACGCCAGCCATTTCATACAATCTTTCAAAGAATCCCGGCTCTTGCGGCGCAAAAAGGCACACGCCGGGCGTCGAAGCAATGAAGGTTAGTGTTAAAAGGGGGTTTTGTCAAGGTTTTTTTTACAACCGGCCAAAGGCAAAAGGTGAAGGGCTAAAGGTAAAAAAACGGTCAATTTCATCCTTCTTACCCTTAGCCCTTTGCCCGTTGCCTATTCTTCAGCAAACACGTCGGCCGCAAACAGATAGATCTCCGTCTCCGGATCGCGCCAGGCAGCGGGGGCAAGCCCCGCCTTGCGACAGGTCTCTTCCAGGAAGGTGTCCCGGTCCCACCGCCACTCGGTCGCCACCTGGGGCAGCAGGAGCCCCGCCCGTCCGCCCCTGCGGATGTAAAGACCGTGAACGCCGACCTCGATCTCGTCAGCGTCGACAACCCTGCGCAGGGGGGTGAGCACGGAGATTTCCACCCTGAGGTCCTGCAACTCGTCCTTCCGCAGCGGCGGAAACCGGGGATCCTGGAACGCCGAGGCGACGGCCATTTCCTCGACGGTTTTCGCCAGGGGCTTCCGGGGCTCGACAAACCCGATGCACCCTCTCAGCCTGCCCCGTTTCTTCAGGGAGACGAAGGCCCCCCGCTTCTCGTCCAGCAGTCCCTTCCCTGCCGGCCCCGGTCGTTTCTTCCCGTCCAGCTCCGCCTCGATGGATTCTCGGGCGATCCGGAGCAGCGCCCGTTTTTCCGCGCCGGAGAGTTTCCTGTCGGTGTCCGCGTCTTTCACTCGGCCCTCTTTCCCCCCGCGGCTTCCCGGTAAAACACCGCCGAAAGATATCCCACCACCTGGCGCCGATCCCCCGTCACGTCCCCTGAATTGGCATACTGAAGCACCCGTGCGCCGCGGGCACCCGCCTTTTCGGCAACGAGCATGGTCGCCACGACGGGTCCGCCTCCGCAGGCCTCGCAGGAGCCTTCCTCGAGTTCGCGCGCAAGCGCCCTGTAATCCCGTTTCCTCACGAGGTCGACGACAATCCCGTCGAGCCGCGTTGCCTGCTCATAGGAGTGGAAGTGGGAAAGGTCCGAGCTGCCCACGACAAGGATGTCTTTCCCTTTTGCCGCCCGGAAGACCGCTTCGGCGACGGATTCACAGGTCCGGACGTCCTGGGTCCCCATCACGATGGGGACAAAGGAGAAACTCCCGAGGGCCTCCTGCAGGAACGGCAGCTGAATCTCGACGGAATGCTCCGCCGCATGGGGCTTGCGGTCGGCGTTCATCACGGGGTCCGCCCCGAGGATCGCGCCCGCCAGTTCGGCGTCTATGGGGACCACTCCGAGCGGCGTTTCATACCCCCCGGAAGGCCAGACCGAGGCGCCGCCGAACAGGACGCGATGGCTCGGCCCGATCACCACGACGGCGTCATACCGCTGTCCCTCGACCAGGCGGTAGCCGTGCGCCGCGATCTGCCCGGAGTACCGGTACCCCGCGTGGGGGGAAACGAGGCCGACGATCCTCCCCCCGACGGGAGCAGGCGAGGCGTTCTCGAAATACCGGCGGATCTCGCGCCTGAGGACCCCGGGGTCGCCCGGGTACCAGGTGCCGGCAATGACGGATTTCCGGATGTCCTTTTCCATGGTGATCGCCGATCGGCAACGACCCCGGGCAGGAGCCCCCAGGGACCGGAGGTAAATTTCCGTTGTGCTTCCCTGCCGTTAGCGTTTTTCCCCGCATGTCATGCCTACCCCTTTGCGGGCGGCCCTGTCAAGAGGGGAAAGCGGCACAAGGGGGCCCGGGGCAAAAAAAGATTGACTCCGAAACCGGGGCTGTTTAAGAGTAATCGGTTCTGATGGAGGAACCCGTCGTCGACCGGCAGGCGTCTGCCCGGATGGGTCGGCAGGACGGGGCAGCCTGATGTCCCGTCTCCCCGCAGCCCCATCGCCCGGTGGGCTCGAACAGCAAACAGAGGAGGTAGACACATGGGTGTCAAGTGCGCAGTGAATGGCTTCGGCCGCGTCGGAAGGTATCTCGTCAGGGCCGCCCTCGGCTACAGTGACCTCGACATCGTCGCCGTCAACTCCAGGGCGAAGGCCCCGATCCTCGCCCATCTTCTCAAGTACGACTCCGTCCACGGCAAATTCCCGGCCGAGGTCTCCTGCACGGACAAGGCGCTCGTCGTCAACGGCCGGGAAATCCGGATCACCAATGTCACCGACAACTGCGCCCTGCTCCCCTGGAAGGAGATGGGCGTTGAGATCGTGCTGGAGTCGACGGGCGAGTTCCGAAAGAAGGCGGAGGTGGCCCCGCACATCGAGGCGGGCGCCAGAAAGGTCATCATCGCGGCCCCCGGCAAGGGCATCGACGGCACCTTCGTGATCGGCGTCAACGAGGAGACCTACGATCCCGCCAGGCATCACATCGTCTCCAACGCCTCGTGCACGACAAACTGCCTGGCCCCCGTGGCCAGGGTGCTCCACGAGTCCTTCGGCATCAAGCGGGGCTTCATGACGACCTGCCACGCCTACACGATGGATCAGCGGCTCCTCGACGGCTCCCACAAGGACCTTCGCCGGGCCCGGGCCGCCGGCCTGTCCATCGTCCCCACCACGACCGGGGCGGCCAAGACGGTGGGCGAGGTCATCCCCGCCCTGAAGGGCAGGATGGACGGCGTAGCCCTGCGGGTGCCCACGCCCAACGTGAGCTGCGTGGACTTCGTCGCCGAGCTGGGCCGGTCGGTCAGCGCGGGCGAGGTGAACGACGCTGTCAAGGCCGCGGCGGCGGGCAGGATGAAGGGCATCATCCAGTACTGCGAGGAAGAGCTCGTCTCCGTCGACTTCGTGAGCAGCCCCTACTCGGCCATCTTCGACGCGCCGCTCACCAACGTCCTCGACGGCAGCCTGGTGAAGGTCTTCGCCTGGTACGACAACGAAAGCGGGTTCGCCTGCCGGATGCTCGACCTGGCGCGGTATATGGCAAAACAGCAGGCGTAAGGCTCAGGACATAAGGCATAAGGGAAGGCAAGAAATCCTCTTCCTATACCCTAAGCCCTGAGCCATTTTTTGGCGGGGGAAATCGTGCGCAGGCCGCTGATCATCGGCAACTGGAAGATGAACAAGACCATCGGCGAGGCCGTCGGGTTCGCCCGCGCGCTCGCGGCCGGCCTGCCGCCCGTCACAGACCGGGACGCGGCCATTGCTCCCCCCTTCACGGCGCTTTACGCCCTCGCGCCGGAACTGCGGGAAACGGCGATCGCCCTCTGCGCCCAGGATGTGCACGGCGAGGACCGGGGGGCCTTCACCGGCGAGGTGTCGGCGCCCATGCTCCGCGACGTGGGGTGCCGCTACGGCCTCGCGGGACATTCGGAGCGCCGCCGCATCTTCGGGGAAACCGGCGACGACGTCAACCGCAAGGTGAAGGCCCTGCTCCGGGCCGGACTCACCCCCGTTCTCTGCGTCGGCGAAACTCTGGAGGAACGGGACGCGGAGCAGACCTACAACATCGTCCGCCGCCAGTTAAAAGAGGGATTGAATAATCTATCCGCCGATGATATAAGGCGCTCCATTGTCGCTTACGAGCCCGTGTGGGCCATCGGGACGGGACGGACGGCCGCCCCCGACCAGGCGCAGGACATCCACCATTTCATCCGGCAGTTCCTCGGGCTCATGGCCGGGCAGGAAGGGGCGGAGGAAATCCGCATCCTGTACGGGGGAAGCGTCAGTCCCGAAAACGCGGGGGCGCTCATGGCGCAGGAGGACATCGACGGGGTTCTGGTGGGAGGCGCAAGCCTCGACGTCGATTCCTTCCGGAAGATCATCCTGTATTGAGAGGGAAGAACGTTGCACATCCTTGTCAGCATCATCCACATTTCGGTTTGTATCCTGCTGGTCGTGATCGTGCTGCTCCAGCGAGGCAAGGGGGCCAGCATGGGGGCCGCCTTCGGCGGATCGAGCCAGACCCTGTTCGGAAGCTCCGGCCCCGGCACCCTGCTCGGCAAGATGACCACGGGCGTCGCCGTCGTGTTCATGCTGACTTCCCTGTGGCTTGCCTACTTCGCGGTGCACAAGGGAAGCTCCGTCATGCAGGGCGCCGCGCCGGCCCCGATCGAGCAGCCCGCTCCGGTGTCCCCTCCGGCTCCGGCGCCGGACAAGAACTAGCTCTGCGCTATTGACAAATGAGCCCGAACAGGCTAATAAATCCGTACCGATGCCGAAGTGGTGGAAATTGGTAGACACGCTATCTTGAGGGGGTAGTGGGGAGACCCGTCCGGGTTCAAGTCCCGGCTTCGGCACCAGAAACAAAGTGGAAGGTCCACTGGAAAGAGGGAGTCAGGATCCGCGGTCCTGGCTCCCTTTCTTTTTTCACTCCCCATGCCACTGCCTGCTCCGGATATTCTGGAGCTGCCAGGGGCTTTGGACATCGAGCTTTTCGGGAAAGTACTTTCCACGGCCATTGAGCGGCGTCCACTCCGTGAACTCCCCCGCCATGCGGCCCAGGTAGGGCTCTGCCGTTTCTAGGCAATCCTCGAAATCCAGATCCTCGGGCTCGACGACGCCGCGCCGCGGGTTGCGTATGGCCCACAGGACGGCGGCGACGGCCCCCGCCGTGACCTGCATGGTCGTCGCGTTGGCGTGCGCCACGTGCCTGCGCGCCTCCTGGATCGTGAGCTGCGAGCCATACCAGTACGCGTTTCGCTCGTGACCGGCCAGCAGGACGCCGAGCTCGTCCATCCCCTCCACGATATCCATTCCGAGACGCCGGCAGGAGGGCTGCAGCACCCATCCCCTGCCTTCCAGTTCCAGCGCGGACAGCATCGCGTCGTCGCAGGGATGGTACACAAACATCACGCTCGGCCGATAGAGAACCCCCCCTGGGCCGCGAACGGACAGATAGTCGGCGATCGAGAAGACTTCGTCATGGGTCACGAGCATTCCCTGAAAAGCGCCGATCGAGGGCACCCAGCTGCGCGCGAAGGTGCATGCCCCGGGACGCTCCAGGTACAGCGTGGCGGAGCCGGGGCGGTGCTCGCGCGCCCCCCGGGGCCGCCGCTTTTCAAAGGTGCCGAAGGACAGCTCGGCCGGCTGCATCAGCTCGTCGACGAAACCGTCGATCGACCAGGTGTTGACGAATTCCCCCTGGCGTTTCGGGCGCGTGCTGGCCTGCGTGTCCCGCTCGGATATCTGAATCGTGGTGATCCTGAGATCGCGCGCAAGATTCGCCCATTCCTCGCGCGTGGCGGGCTTTGCGTTGCCGTTGCGGATGATCCGGTCCAGATCGAGGAGGGCGCGCTTGACAAAATGGGAGACGAGCCCCGGGTTGGCGCCGTGATCAACCACGGCCGTCGGCGAGCCGGCCCCCAGCTCGGCGGCCAGGTCGGTCACCTTGGAGCGGACGGCGTAGCTCGTGCGCTGGCGAAGCGCCAGCATGGGGTTGTCGAATACACCCGGCCACGGCTCTATTGAGGTATCCACGTACAGGGCGCCCCGCTCCGAGCAGAACCGAATCAGATCGCTGCTGGAAATATCGATGGACAGGTTCAGCAGGAGATCGCCGTCCCCGACGTAGCCCTTCAGGATCGTGCGGTAGTTGGCGGGCGTGAGGTTGCAGTGGATGAACCGCGTCCCGCAGCGCTCCGCAATCCCCCGCCCGGCTTCGTCGGCCGAGAGAACGGTCAGCCGCCCGTGAATTCCTTCGAGATGCCGGCCGATGACGGGCAGGACGGCCTGTCCGATGCTTCCGCAACCGACCATGACGATGCGGCCCCTGAAGGCCGGGGGCTCCGGCGATTCCTTCGGTGGTACCGTCATTTTCAACTCCCGGGCATCCTGCGCAATGCCGGTTTCGGCCGGGGGCAGCCTCGTCGTGGTGCGCGGCGGGCCGACGCCGGGGATCCGGTGATCACTTCCCTTTCAGGAGGGCGTGCTCCTTTTTGATTCGGGCAAGAAGGTCCGGCTGGGTCAAGAGATCCAGGGCCACGCTGGCTTCGACCTTGGCGGCCACGACGAGGGCGCTCTTGCCGAGCTCGCTCACGGAGGCGTCGGCGAATTCCTGGCTGTGCCCGGGGCAGCCGGCGCGGGCGCTCTTGACCCGCAGCTCCAGCGACGGGATATTGAAGCTGACCGTGCCGAAGTCCGTCGACCCGGCGGTGGTCTCCGGGCAGGGGTCCGCCTCCTCGGGGTCTGCGGCTCCGTACTGCTTGGCGTAATGAAAGGCGAGCCTTTCGAGCGTCTCCACGTGGATCCGGTTGTCATACCGTCCCTGCGGGGTGATCGTCACCTCCGTGCCGGTCATCAGCGTGGCGCCCTTGACCACGTCCATCACCCGTTTGACCTGCATGTCCAGGTAGGGGCGCTGGAAGTGTCGGATGAACCAGACGGTGGCCGCCCGCTCGGGAACGATGTTGGGCGCCGCCCCGCCGTCGGTGATCACCCCGTGCATGCGCGTGCCGGGCTCGGAGTGTTCCCGCAGGGCGTCGATGCCGTTGAACATAAGGATAACCGCGTCAAGGGCCGATTTCCCCTCCCAGGGCTTGGATGACGCATGGGAGGGCTTCCCCTTGAAGACAAATTCGAACGCGTCGAGGGCCATGCCCGACGGGCCGGCCTTCCGGTAGGTCGTCCTGTCCCCGCCATGGAACATGATCGCGGCGTCAACCTCCTTGAAACAGCCTGAGTCGTACATGATCGCCTTCACCGGCGGGGGGATTTCCTCCGCCGGCGTCCCCCAGACGACCAGCCGCCCCGGGATCTTCCGGGCCTTCATCACCTCCGCCAGGGCCACCGCCGCACCAATGCCGATGGGGCCCTGCATGTTGTGCTGGCAGCCGTGGAACGCCTTGCCTCCGGGCCCCCGCAGGGCATCGTACTCCACCAGGAATGCAATCGTGGGACCGCCCTCCTGACCCGGGTAGGTGGCCTTGAAAACCGTCGGCAGGGTCTTCATCTTCCAGGCTTTCTCCAGGATCGGTTCCCAGGAGTCGGCGATCTTGTTCAGGCCGGTTTCCACCTTCCATCCTTTTTTCTTCAGGTACCCGGTCAGCATTTCGACCGCCCGGGTCTCCTTGTGCCCGCTTTCCGGATTTCGGTAGAGCCACTCGCTCATCTGCAGAAGATCCCCCTTCATGGCCTCGACCTTCTGCACAACCATCTGCCGGCTGTCCTGGGCCATGGCCGTCCCAGCGAGCGCCAGGACCAGCAGGCATGCCAGACACCCCACCGCTGCTTCTCTCAACGCGGTTTTATTCATTCGCTGCCCCCTCTCTGAAATTGTGCCGCTAAATTGGCTGCTTGTACAACTTCCTGCAAAGAATGTCAATTTGGATCCGGGCCCGGGCGCAGCGCCGGGGACAGCGCGGACACTCCCGGGCTGCGGCCCGCATTGATCGAATTCCCCCTCGATCCTCCTCTTTCAAAGGGGAAGCCTTCGGCATCCCTCCTTTGAAAAGAACCGCTGGCGGCGGAGCTCGTCTCCCCGCCGCCCGGTTCGGGAAGACGATAAGAAAAGCGGGGCTGCTCCGGCCCCGCTCTCCCTGTTTATTCTCCGATCCCCGGGATCCTGCTCTCAGGCAGCCCCCTGGGGCTTCATCGAACCCGTCTCGTTGTACCGCACGTGCCAGCTGTAGGCCTCGTCGAGCAGCATGGGGATGTGCCCGCCCACTTTCTTCTGGGCGCGCCTGAAGTAGTCCCACAGCATGTCCTTGTAATCCGGGTGGGCGCAGTTCTCGATGATGACGGGAACCTTCTCCCTCGGGTCGAGGCCGCGCAGGTCCGCAAGGCCCTGGTCCGTAACGATGATGTGGATCTCGTGCTCCGTATGGTCGTAGTGGGTCACGTGGGGCACGACGCGGGAGATGGCTCCCTTCTTGGCCGCCGCCGGCGTCAGGAAGACGACGAGCCCCGAGTTGCGGGAGAAGTCCCCGGAGCCGCCGATGCCGTTGACCATCGTGGAGCCGAAGGTGTGGGTCGAGTTGGCGTTGCCGTAGATGTCCACCTCGAGGGCGGTGTTCATGGCGATATTGCCGATCCGGCGGGCGATCTCGGGGTTGTTGCTGATCTCCTGGGGCCGCAGGACGATCTTTTCGCGGTAGGTCATGATGTTTCGGTAGAACCGCTGGAGCCCTTCCGGCGAGGGGGACAGCGACGTGCCGGAGACGGCGTTGAGCTTGCCGGCGTCGATGAGATCGAACATGGCGTCCTGGATGACCTCCGTCCAGACCCTCAGGTTCTTGTAGTCGCTCTCCACGAGGCCCGCCATGACGGCGTTGGCCACGTTGCCCACCCCTGACTGCAGGGGCGGCAGCGTCTCGCCGTATTCCTTTTCGAAGAACCGGATCAGGTGCCGCGCCATGGCCTTGGACTGCTCGTCGATCGCGCCGAGCGGCCGGGTCTTGTCGCCGATGTCGCAGGGCACGACGGCCACGATCTTGCGCGGGTCGCAGGGCATGTAGATCGTCCCGATGCGCTGGTTGACGTCCGTAATCGGCAGGGGATGCCGCGCCGGCGGGTCGGCGGGGATGAAGATGTCGCTCATCCCAACGAGTTCCATGGGCTGGCTCGTGTTGACCTCGATGATGACCTTCTCGGCCTGCTGCAGGAAGGTCGGCGAGTTGCCGACCGAGGTGGACGGGATGATCCCGCCGTTTTCCAGGATGCAGACGGCCTCGACGATGGCCACGTCCATCTTGCCGAGAAAGCCGTAGCGCAGCTGCTGGGCCATCTGGCTCTAGGACAGCTGCCGGCAATGACCCGGCGCGGCCCCCGAAGAGGGTGGGCATTCATTTAACCGTACGAAGGAGGTTTTTTTACGATGGAGATGGACAATTTTACATTCGGCATCACGATGCTGGTGGCCGGGATGGGGGGCACACTGGCCACCCTGGGACTTTTGAGCCTGATGATGGCCGGCCTGGGCAAGCTCTTCCCGTACAAGGAAGAGGGGAAGGAGGACTAGGGCCATGATGGAAGCAATCATTGCCGGGTTGGGCGGACTGGTCATCGGCTTCAAGCTTTTGTTTGTCAACTGGCAGAACCTGATCATGCTGGGCGTGGGCGGGGTTCTTTTGTGGCTGGGCATCAAGAAGGACTGCGAGCCCCTTTTGCTGGTCCCCATCGGGTTCGGCTGCTTGCTGGTCAACGTGCCCCTGTCGGACGTCATGCTCAAGGACGGTTTTGTGAGGACGATCTATGACGCGGGCGTCGACACGGAGCTCTTCCCGCTGCTCATTTTCATCGGCATCGGGGCGATGACGGACTTCGGGCCGGTGCTGGCACAGCCCTACACGTTCTTGCTGGGGGCGGCGGGGCAGTTCGGGATCTTTCTGACGCTGATCCTGGCCCTGTACATCGGATTTCCGAAGCTCGACGCGGTCTCCATCGGTGTCATCGGGGCCTGCGACGGTCCGACGGCGATCTACGTGACCTCGAAGTATGCCCCGCATCTTTTGGGGGCGGTGGCCGTGGCGGCCTACTCGTACATGTCGCTGGTTCCGGTCATCCAGCCGCCGATCATGAGGGCACTGACGACTGACAAGGAAAAGAAGACGGTGATGAAGTTCACGGCCAAGCCCGTCTCGAAGACCACGAAGCTGCTCTTTCCCATCGTGATCACGGTGGTGGGGGGCTGCATCGCCCCGAAGGGGCTTCCGCTGCTGGCGACGATCATGCTGGGCAACCTGATGAAGGAGTCCGGGGTGGTGGCGCGGCTCACAGGAGCGGCCGAGAACGAGATCGCCAACGTGGTGACGCTGTTCCTGGGACTCTGCATCGGGGCGACGATGGCGGGTCCGGCCTTCATCCGGGCCGAGACGCTGATCGTGCTGGGGCTGGGTTTTCTGGCCATCATCCTGGACACGGTCTGCGGGGTTCTGTTCGGCAAGGTGCTCTACGTGCTGACGGGCGGCAAGATCAACCCGCTGATCGGCGCGGCGGGGATTTCTGCCTTCCCGATGGCAGCCCGCGTGGTGCAGAAGGTGGGCTCGCAGTACAACAAGAAGAGCTACCTCCTGATGCACGCCATGGGGGCCAACGCCGGCGGGCAGATCGGCTCGGTGATCGCCGCGGCCGTCATGCTCTCCGTGTTGGCCGGTATGGGGGTGATCCGCTAAGGGCAGGCGTGAGGCGAAGGGCGCAGGGCGAAGGGCTGAAGATAAAGGCAAGAGCCCTACAGCCTTTTTTCTATGATGCCGCCCCCGCGCAGGCGGGAGCCCGCGAGAAGAGGGTAACAGGTCAGAGCTTGAACACTCAAGGCCGTTTGTCCTGGGCCGTAAGCCCTTAGCCATAAGCCTTGAGCCAAGACTATATAAAGAAAGGAGGTAAGACCCCAATGGCAATCGACGTAGTGGCTCCCATGCCCGGCACGATCAAGGAGATCATCGTGAAGGCCGGCGATGCCGTCAAGGAGGACGAGGAACTCGTCATCCTCGAGGCCATGAAGATGGAGAACCCCATCGTGGCCCCGGGCAACGGCACGGTAAAGGAGATCAAGGTAAAAGAAGGGGACAAGGTCAACACCAGCCAAGTCCTCGTCGTACTGGGATAACCGGATGCCGCCCCTGCCCGCCCCCGGGCTGGCAGGGCGGCCCCGCTTGCGCACCGAGCGCTCTCATTCTCTCGTTTTTCCATCAGGCGCGCGGGCCGGTCCAAAAAAATCACTCAACGCGGTGGACATTTTTCATGAAATGCAATAGTGTTCCCCAATCGTTCGACACCCTGTCAGGAATCCACTAGGAGGGAAACAAAATGGAATTTCTCGGCGTATCTCTGGCGGCCTGGATGTCCATCCTGGCCTTGGCAATCGTCATCATCATCAGCTGCGTGAACGAGGAGCTTCACGTCGGCAATCTGGCCATCGCCTTCGGCATCGTCGTGGGGGCGATCTTCATGAACATGCCGGCATCGAAGGTCGTGATGACCTATCCCCTGAGCCTGTTCATGATCCTTGTCGGCGTGACCTTCATGTTCGGCATGGCCCAGGTCAACGGGACCCTGGGGAAGTTCACCAGCTACAGCATCCGCCTGTGCGGCGGCAACATGATGCTGCTGCCCCTGATCATCTACCTGCTGACCATCCTCATCACCACGATCGGCCCGGGCAACATCGCAGGCGTCGCCCTTCTGGCGCCCATCACGATGGCCATCGCGGGCCAGGTGGGCATGTCGGCCTTCTGCATGACCCTCATCGTCGTCGGGGCGGCCAACTCGGCCTGCTTCTCGCCGTTTGCCCCCACGGGGATCATCTCGCACGGTCTCGTGGAGAAGATGGGACCGCAGATCCCCGACCTCTTCGCGAAGTACACGATCAACGAGATCGACTGGAAGGTCTACTTCAACTCCATTGTCGCCCAGGGCATCGCCGTCATCCCCGGCTTCCTGATCTTCGGCGGCTGGAAGTGGATGATGCAGCACAAGGGCAAGACGGTCGACATCAACACGATCGCCCCGAAGCCCGAGCCCTTCACGAAGGAGCAGTGGTTCACCGTGACCTGCATCTTCGTCCTGATCTTCCTGGTCGTCGTCCCGGCCCTCCCCGGGATGAAGCCCCTCTTCCCCAAGTGGCTCCTCCTGATGTCCTCCAACGTGGGCACCATCGCCTTCGTGCTGGCGGGTTTCATGATGCTCTTCGGCGCGGCCGACAGCAAGGCCGCCATCAAGTCGATGCCCTGGTTCGTCATCCTGATGGTCTGCGGCGTGACCGTCCTCATCGAGATCATGGAGCGCTCGGGCGGTCTCAAGGCGATGACGCAGGCCATCGCGGCCTTCTCGGGCCCCACGACGGTGCACTTCTGGCTGGGTCTCGTCACGGGTGTCATCTCGGCCTACTCGAGCTCCTCCGGCGTCGTCATGCCGGCCTTCCTGCCGCTCGTGCCGGGTCTCATGAAGCTGGTCCCCGGCGCCGATGCGGTCGGCATGATCTCCTCGATCAACGTGGGCGCCCACCTCGTCGACGCCTCGCCGCTCTCCACGCTCGGGGCGCTCTGCATCGCCTGCGCCGCCGAGCACGAGAACAAGCAGAAGCTTTTCCGCGACCTGCTGATCTGGGGGCTCTCGATGTCTATCGTCGGCGCCATCATCTGCTGGCTGTTCTTCGGTATCCTGGGGCTCTAGGACCCGGGGGTTTCTGACAACGCGAAAGGCCGGGGGGTTATCCTCCCGGCCTTCTTTCATCTTCCTCTTACCTTCTTCCCCTCTCACCTTCTGTATTTGTTGGCCCCCTCGACATAGAGGTCATTTCCCTTCGTGTCGTTGATGACGACGACGGGGAAGTCGTCCACCTCCAGGCGCTGGATGGCCTCGGGCCCGAGGTCCTCGTAGGCGACGGTCTCGGCCTTCCGGATGCTCCGGGCCAGCAGCGCACCCGCCCCTCCCGTCGCCCCGAAATAGACGGCCTTGAATTTCCGCATGGCCTCGATCACGTTTGCGCCGCGATTCCCCTTGCCGATCATTCCCTTGAGCCCCAGCTCCATGAGCTTCGGCGCATAGGCGTCCATGCGGTAGCTCGTCGTCGGGCCCGCCGAGCCGATGGGCTTCCCCGGCCTGGCCGGGGCCGGCCCTACATAGTAGATGACCTGACCGCGGATGTCGACGGGCAGTTCCCTGCCCGCCTCGATGAGATCGGAGAGCCGCTTGTGGGCCGCATCCCTCGCCGTGTAGACGACCCCCGTGAGCAGCACCCTGTCGCCGATCTCGAGTTTCTCCACATCCTGATCGGTCAAGGGCGTCTTGAGTTTTATTTCCGCCATGGTTTCAGTCTGTCCAGTCTGTCAGGTCTATTCGGTCTTTCCGGTCGTTTCCTTTTCTTTCCGCTCTTCTGCTCTTCCTCGCTTCCGCTCTTCCGGCCTTACAGGATGGTTTCCTTGTGCCGCATCGCGTGGCACTGGACGTTCACCGCCACGGGGAGGCTCGCGATGTGGCAGGGCTCCACCTCGAAGAAGACGTCCAGGGAGGTCGTGTTCCCGCCGTAGCCCATGGGCCCGATGCCCAGCCGATTGATCCGCGAGAGTACGTCCGCTTCGACCCCGGCCAGCTCCGGGTCGGCGTTGCGCTGGCCGATCCTTCTCGTGAGGGCCTTCTTGGCCAGAATGGCCGAGCGCTCGAAGGTCCCCCCGATCCCCACGCCCACCACCGTGGGCGGGCAGGGGTTCGAGCCCGAGGCCTCGATGCGCTTCACAACGAAATCCTTGATCCCTTCGAGACCCGCCGAGGGGGAGAGCATGTCCACGCGGCTCATGTTCTCCGCGCCGCCGCCCTTCGGGACGGCCACGATCCGCATGCGTTCGCCGGGGACGATGTCGAAGTGGATCACGGCGGGCGTGTTGTCCCTCGTGTTGGCCCGGGTGAAGGGGTGGCAGGCCGATTTCCGGAGGTAGCCCTCCCCGTAGCCCCTTCGGACGCCCTCGTTGAGGGCCTCCTTCAGGTCGCCCCCGGTGACGTGCACGTCCTGGCCCACCTCGACGAAAAGGACGGCAAGGCCCGTGTCCTGGCAGAGGGGAGACTGTTCGTCCCGGGCGATGCGGGCGTTCTCCTTGAGCTCCCGGAGGACCTCCCGGGCCACGGGGGATTCATCCGTCTCGATGGCCCGGTCGAAGGCCGCCAGGACGTCCTCGCCGAGATTGCAGTTGGCATCGATGAAGAGGTCACGCACGGCCTGAACGATTTGCTCGGTCCTTATTTCTCTCATCCCTTACCTCTGCATTCTTCTCCACAGGCGCCGTTGGTCGGAATCCTGGCTGCGGAGTAAGGCGTTCTTCGGTAACCGCTCTTATCGAAGCGGAGCGGCCTCAGCGCAAATTGTTCGAGCCCGGAGGGCGAGTTTTTGCGCCTGCAGCGACGCAAGATGTAGAGTGGTCGAAGAACGTCTTTTCGCAGGAGGGATTTTGGCCGACGGCAACCTTCCTACTTCTCCGCCATCTTCAGGATCTCGGCCACGAGTTTCTCGATGCCCTGGGCCACCTTCGAGATGGTGGGCCCCAGCATGTAGGCCGGGGTCGTGACGATCTTGTTGGCCTCGTCGACGACGATCCCCTCGACGGGAGCCTGCACGTGCCTGCCGCCCATGGCCTCTATGGCGGCGGAGGCCCCGGGGTCGTTGCCGATCGTGAGCTTCGGGCTTGCCGCGCCGAGGACCTTCGCGGCGATGACCGGCGCGATGCAGATGAAGCCGACGGGCTTCTTCGCGGCGTGGATTTCCCCGACGAGCCGCGCAACCTCGGGGTTCACGGCGCAGTCGGCTCCCTTCACGGCGAAATCGCAGAGGTTCTTCGCGGCGCCGAACCCGCCCGGAAAGATCAGGGCGTCGATGTCGGCGGCCTTCACGTCCTTCATGTTCCGGATATCGCCGCGGGCGATGCGGGAGGACTCGCACAGGACGTTCCTTGCCTCCCCGCTGGGTTCTCCCTTCGTATGGTCGATCACGTGCATCTGGCTGACGTCCGGCGCCATGCAGAGGATCTCCGCGCCCGCCCTGTCCAGAAAATAAAGGGTCAGGGTGGCCTCGTGGATCTCGGCCCCATCGTACACGCCGCAGCCTGAGAGAACGACACCGACTTTTGCCATGGTCCACCTCCTGAACGGTGCTGTTGATTTACAGGGACGAAAGCCGGGGGGGGACCCCGGCGAGGAAGGATGCCGTCCGCAAACCCCGGGCAGCACTATAGATGAACCCGCGGAAGGGTGTCAACGAAAAACGCCCCGGCCGGGGCCGGGGCATCTGAATCGCGGGCCTGTCGTGTTTTCATTCTACGGAGACCTTCCTCGGATAGCGGTAAATCTCGTATTCCGTGGGGGTCCCGGTCAGCTTGTCGATCTGCCCCTGGATCGCCTTGCGCTCGTCGGTGGCGATCCATTTTTTCCAGAAATACTCGTCGTCCCAGATGCTGATGACGAGAAACTCGTCGGGCCGCTCACTGCCGTGCAGCGTTTCTCCGGAGATGTACCCGGGTTGTTTCGAGGCCTCGCTTCTGAGTTTCGTAACCAGGTCCAGGAGCTCTGTCTGCTTGTCCGCCGGAGCCTTTCGTTTGATCATGACCTTGATCATCGCCTGTCCTCCTTTCTCCCGGCTCGGGAATCCGGAAATTTCCGGGAACGGGTTGCCGTCGGGCCGGTCCCCGCAACGGGGCCGGCCGGGACTTGCCGCCACGGCTGCCAGAAGAGAACGAACCGGAACAGGGGATCCCGCTTTCGGACAGGAACTCGCTTGCGTGCCTGAGTCGGAAGCAGGCAGGCCGTGTCACGTTTCGGGCGCGACGGATCAGCGCTCCAGGTAATCGCCGGGCTCGGCCCTGTAGTAGCGCTTGTCCGGATAGTGGTACATGTCGTACGTGGTGGGCTTCCCGAGGAGTCTGTCGATCTTCTCCTGCAGCGCCTTCCGGGGCGGGCTGGCGATCCATGTCTCCCAGTCTTCCAGGGAATCCCAGGTGCTGATCACGAGATACTCTTCGGGGTCCTTGACGTTCCGCATGGTCTCGCCGGAGATGTAGCCGGGCTGCCGGGAGGCCATGCTCCGCAGGTCCGTAATCAGGCCGACAAGGTCTTTCTCCCGCTCGGCGGGAACCCTCCGTTTCAACAGGATTCGAACGGCCATCGCATTCACCTCCTTTCAAACGTGCAGGATCCGAAACATCCTGATTCATCAATACAGCCGAAGCGCGGTGAGTTCAAGTGCAAAGATGGTGGGGCGGCGCACGGGGTCAGGCAGGGGCGGGTTCCGTGATCCTGAGGATCCCCTCCTCGGCGCCGAGGGGGATGGAGAGCTGACCGGGGGGGACATCGGTGTCCCGGGGGTTGATCCGGATGAGCGTGGCTCTTTCCGGCCGGGCGGCGGCCTCCGACGTCATCCGGACGGTCGCCACGGCCTCGCCGGCACCCAGTTCCACCACGGCAAGACGGGCCTTCCGGGCCGTGAGACCCTCCAGCCACCGGTGAAAGCGCTCGCCCTGCATCCGGGTGCGGTGCGGGATCCAGTCCCAATCGTTGAACATGAGGACGTTGGGCCGTGCAAGGGCCCCGCACCGGGGGCAGTGCGGCAGGGGGTCGCAGGCCCGGAACTGCGTCTCGTCGACCTCGAGACTCATCCCCCGGGCCTCCCAGATGTTCTGCGAGCAGGGCCGCGTGCACTGCAGGTGGTGGATGGAGCCGTGGCACTCCTCGATACGGTCCTCATCGTAGCCCGCGATCTGGAACTGCCCGTCCACGTTGGACGTGAAGACGAAATAGCCGTCCCTCTTCGCCTTGCCGATCTCGAGCAGCCTGCCGAAACCCGCGTGCGGGACCGTGCGCCGGTAGAGGTTCAGCCGGTGGCCGTAGAAGCCCCAGGCAAATGCGGGGTCCCGTTCGAACCACCAGGGGTTGGCCATCTCGACGAAGGAAACCCCGAGCCTGGCCATGGGGGGGTAGGCCTTCCAGAACCCTTCGTTGCCCCGAAAGTCGGGCAGCCCCGAATCGACACCCATGCCGGCCCCCGCCGTGACCAGCAGCGCATCGGCATCCCGGAGGACGCGGGCGGCCTGATTCAGGCGCTCGTCAAGCTCCATTTCCCGTAACCCTTTCAGGAGGCGCCGGCGAAGCATCGGGGGCCGTACCCACCCTCTCTGCTGAGCCAGGCCCCGGGGTTACCCGCGACCGTGAAGCTCGTTCCGGAGAGGGCGGCCTTTGGACATGCCGGCGGCGATCTCCTCGATCATCCTGTATTCGTTCTTGTTGTGGATCACGCCCCGGAGGAGGATGTTCTGGCCGTCATAGGCCGCCGTGAATGTCGGCACGTGGATCTTCGGGTTCGTGAGGACCCGGGCCCTGATCTGTGCCGCGATGGCTCTTCCCGCGAGAAGGTCCCACGTGTCGGGGGTGATCGTCTGGTCCTTCACCCGGAGGGCATCGACGATGATCTTCGCGATCTGATCGTAGGACTGTGTCGCCGCGTTGAAGACCATGTCGTAGTTCTTGAGGTCGAACCAGTCCTTCCCGTAGATGGCCTTGATGTAGCCGACGCGGGCCTTGTCCGTGCGCCTCACGATGTCCTCGGCCGCCTTCTCGCCGATCTCCGATTTTTCCATCAGGCGGCGGACACGGAGCTCGAAGGGCGCCGTGAGACGGATCTTCAGGACGAAGGGAAGATCGGTGAGGACAAAGCTGCCGCCCTGGCCGATGACGATTGCCTTGTCGCGCGAGGCATGTTCGTAGATGTAGGCCTCGAGCAGCGCCACGAACCCCCGGTATTCCCAATCGTAGCGGTCCCAGAGCGAAGGCCTCTCCTGGTCGAGTTCACGGAACAGGCGCTCCCATCGCTCGCCTGCGGCCTTCATGTAGGCAAGGCTCTGGTCCTTGCCGGAACACTTGTACCCCAAGGCCTCGCCAACCAGGGATGCAACCTCCTGCCCACCGCTTCTGAAATCCAGTGATATTGCCAGTATGGCCATGCGTCATCTGTCCGGCCCGGTTCAAGCGATGCGAAAAACGACCCTATGCACCGTGTGTTCCGGACGAATAGTGTCTGCCTGAGAAGGAAACCCAGCCTCGATGCATCATAGCGATCCCTGCCTGCTTGTCAAGGGAAAAACACGGTCTATCATGATTCTAACGTCTCGGATATTAAACGTTTTTAACTTTGTTTCACCCCCGCCGAAAGACTTGCGAGTCGCTGCGGAAATACCTGCCCGGCGTCACGCCCAGTGTCTTTCGGAACACGGAAACGAAGGCGCTCAGGCTGCCGTATCCCACATCGAGCGCGACACTGGTGATCGGATCACCCCGTCCCAGAAGCCTCAGGGCCTGGAGAAGCCTGAGCTGCTGGCGCCACTGATGAAAGCTCATCCCGGTTTCGGCCCGGAAGAGCCTCGAGAGCGTCCGTCCCGTCGCCCCCACCCGCCGCCCCCACTGTTCGAGGGTCCTGCCCTCGGCCGGCACATTCATCAGGCGGTCGAAAATCTTTCGCAGCCGCGGGTCCCGGGGGATCGGCAGATCGAGGGGCACGGGGTCGCTGAACCGGATGAGATCGAGGATGACCCCCATGACGCGCCCGGCATGGTCCCCGGGGTCATAGCGGCGCGGCAGGGTCGTGCTGTAGACGAGGAGCTCGCGCAGAAGGGGCGAGACCGAGACGATGCGGCAGGAAGGCGGGAAATCCTGCACGGCGTCGGGCCTGATGTACAGTGTCCGCATGGACAGGCGTCCCGACGCGCGGATGTGATGCTCCGTGAACGCGGGGATCCACATGGCCCGAAGCGGCGGCAGGACCCAGACCCCGCTGTCCGTCGTCACGGTCATGACCCCCTCTGAGGCGTAGAGGAGCTGGGCCCGGGAATGCCAGTGCAGCGGGATGCGGTGGCCGTCGGGCTCGTCCAGGGCCAGCGCGATAACGGCCTGGGGGGCTTCCATGAGATGCCTCTGGCGCTCCGGGGATCCCGGCTTTGTCCGTTTCACGACATTATTTGTCTTCATGGCGCAAGCAGGATAGCCGACTGTGCGGGTAGAGTCAAGCCATCCCGACGGACCGGAGTGGGCCGATGAAAACCCGTTTTGTCTGGCTGGCAGCGCTGGGCCATCTGTTCACGGACCTCAACCAGGGGGCCGTGCCGGCCCTCCTGCCCTTCTTCATTTCCGAATACCAATTGAGCTACGCGTCGGCCGCCGGGCTCGTCGCCGCCCTGAGCATCGCCTCCACCGTCATTCAGCCCGTGTTCGGTTTCTACGCGGACAGGCTGTCGAAGCCCTGGCTCATCCCGGCGGGGGTTGCCGTGGCGGGCTGCGGCGTGGCCTTCTGCACCCTGCTGCCCGATTACTGGTTTGCCGTCTCGATGATTGTCCTGAGCGGCATCGGCATTGCGGCCTTCCACCCCGAAGGTGCCCGTCTGGTGCACAACCACGCCGGCGACAGGAAGGCCACGGGCATGAGCGTCTTTGCCGTGGGGGGCCAGATGGGCATCGCGCTGGGTCCGATCATGGCGGCTGCCGTCGTCTCGGCGTGGGGCCTCCGGGGAACCGCCTTCCTGGCCATCCCTTTTGTCCTCATGGCGGCCTTCCTGGCCGTTCAGCTCGCGGGCGCGGGCGGCGGGCATGCAGCGGCAAAGGCCGTCCCCGGAGCCCGGACGGGCGAGGAGCAAAGGGACCGGTGGGGCCCCTTTGCCATCGTCACGGGGGTCGTGATCCTCCGCTCCATCATCTTTTACGGGCTGAACACCTTCATCCCGCTTTACTGGATCCACATCTACCAGCAGTCCGCCACGACGGCAGGCACGGCCCTGTCCATCATGTTCGGCGCCGGGGTCGTCGGGACGCTCTGGGGCGGGCGCCTGGCCGACACGTACGGCCATCGAAGGGTGGTCCTCGCCGGGTATGTGGCCCTCATCCCTCTGCTCGTTCTCCTCGTCCAGCTCCGCGATGTCGTCGTTGCCACGGCGCTGCTCATCCCGATCGGCATCGTCCTGCTCTCCACCTATAGTCCGCTGGTTGTCATGGGTCAGCACTTTCTGCCCAACCGGGTCGGGCTCGCCTCGGGCATCACGCTGGGCGTGGCCATCTCCATCGGCGGGATCGTGGCGCCCCTGCTGGGTCACGTCGCCGACGGCTACGGCCTGCCTTCGGCGTTGACGGTACTGTCTTTCCTCACCGTGCCGGCAGTCTTGCTGACCCTGATGCTCCCGCGGCCCCTCAAACAAGGCGGGAAGGCATGAAATGACGAATTCCCGACTTCCTGTCTTTGCGCGGGAGGCTCGGCCCGACAAACTGCAACAGCCCTGTGACGAAACGACGCATGCTCCCGCCCGGAGGTCCCGATTCCCGCACGGCCGTTGACGACAATACATAGCACGATATCAAGCACTTACAAAAGGTCTGCCTGTTTTCCGGCAAGAGGTACGATCTTTGCTATTGTGTATTGACAAACGGAAGGCGACGTGACAGATTAACACGTCGAAAGCTATCCGGAAGAGCTTCCTGCGGCGCGGGCCTCATGACTTTCGCAAAGGGCCATTTCCCTTCCGGGCCATGCCCGCCGTCCACACTCATCGCGGGGAGGCGGACCTTCCGGTCACGTGAGGTGTTCCATGCTGTATCGAAACGTTCTTTCCGTCCCTCGGGACCACTCATAGGGGAGTCATGACGGGCCCCGGACAAACCCCGGGCCGATCGAACCATTCAGCACGCATCCCCCCCGGATGCCTTGCCTGAAGGAGCGAAAGACCGACTCCAGGACCTATGCCGCCCTGCCGATTGCCGTGGCGATCAACGGCCGGAATCCGCTCCTTTCCGCTGAATCCGTCAGCCCCTTCGAAGAGATCCTTCTCGAGTGAAGAGACAAGGTGTTCGTGGTCGGAGGCCATGCAGCCTGCGCGTGCTGTTGAGCTGCAAGTGGAGGCTTCGACAATGAAAAACAAGGAGACCCTGAAGCGACTGTCCGACCGGCTGCTGCGCCCTGCGCTGCGGGAAAGCGAAATCATCAAGACCCTATCCGGTCTGCCGGGCGTGCGCCCCTTCCTCTACGAATTCAAACTGGGACCGCTGTTCCTGATCTCGGCCTGGCTGTTCCTCTTCCATGCCAACTACACGGGCGCAGCGGAAGAGTGGCTCCTCTACTTCTTCGGAGCCGGTGCCGTGGTCGGGGTTCTCTCGGTCCACAAGGCCGTGATGCGGTTCCTCTACCGGATCGCCCAGTTCGAAAAGCCCGTGGAGGGACAGGACCGCACGATCATGATCACGGCCGAAACGGTCACGCTGCTGGGGTTCCTGATGGCGGCCATGCTCTTCCTCAACGAGTTCCAGTCCGCGGGATTCGGGCTGTAGGGTCTCTTCCCCGGCGGCACCCCCTGATGCGATCGGACAGGGCCAGACGAGGCGCGACGATAGGGTGCCTCCGTCCGGCCTTTTTTGTCTCCCGGTCAGCCCCGTGACGCTCGCGGGCGCATGCCGGCCCGTCAGGGCCGCCGATGGTTGCGAAGCCCCTGCAACACCAGGATGAAAAGCGCCGCGATGATGAGCGCGCCGCCCCACCCCTCGCAGAGCGAGAACCGCTCGCCCAGCAGGGCGTAGGCAAAGAAGAGACCCAGGACGGGCGTGGCGAGGGACCCGAGGCCGGCGATGCCGGCAGGCAGGACTTTCAGGACGTAGAACCACATGAGGATGGCCACGGCGCTCGTGAGGACGACGTTGTAGGCCATGACGCCGGCCATCCAGGGGGTCCATCGGATCGGCGCCGAGGGGACGACAAGCGCGGCGGCCGCCAGGAAAAGGCCGCCGAAGAGAACCTGCCAGGCCGAGAGGGAAACGGGGTCCACCCCGCCGTCCCGGTCCATGCGCTTCGTCACGACGGCGCTTGCCGCCCAGGCGAGCCCGCTCGCGACGGCCAGCGTGCTCGGGAACAGGTCGCCCCGGTAGCTCCAGGGCTCGAGCAGCAGGACAAGCCCCGCCAGGGAGAGGGCCACCGCCGGCCACTGCAGGCCCTTCGGGCGCTCCCCCAGGAGCGGCCAGGCCATCAGGATCAGCCAGAAGGGCATGGCATAGGTGAGAATCGCCATTTTCCCGGCTCCTCCTTCGACGAGGGCCCAGGTGGCGAACCCCACGGAAAGCGTCGTGCAGAGAACCCCCACCAGGAGGGTCTTGGGAATGTCCGGGGGACGCAGGGGCTTTCCCTGCCAGGCCAGGACCCCCAGCAGGAGAACGCCGCCGCCGATCGTGCGGATGGCCGAAAAGTCGAAGGGAGCGGCCAGGCGCATGGCCTCCTTGACGAGAACCCAGTTGTAGCCCCAGATGAGGGACATGACGATCAATGCCAGGATGGCTCGGGGCAGGGCACCCATTCTTCCTCGGTCTCTCCTGGCTCCCGACGCGGCCCGGCTGCCGGCGCAGGCCTGCGTACGGAATGCGAATCATACGCACAAAAAAGGAGCCTGGCCGTCACGGCAGGCTCCTGATTCGTTTCTGGTGGTCCCACAGGGAATCGAACCCTGGTTTCCGGCGTGAGAGGCCAGCGTCCTGACCGCTAGACGATGGGACCTTGGCTGGGGGACAAGGATTCGAACCTTGGTAGCAAGATCCAGAGTCTTGAGTCCTACCACTAGACGATCCCCCAGGATCTCCTCCATCTGGAAGCAAGAGAAACTAGTCGAAACCTTCTGAAATGTCAAGGTGAAAAATTCGCGCGCGGGAGGGCGGGATCGCGGATTCCCCGCCACGCCCCGATCGCCCCGCGCCGGCCCCTGGAACGGCTCGTTTCATTCACGATATGACAGGGTTAACCTGCCGGCGAAGCAGGAAAAAGGACTTGACAAAATAAGGGTTTTGTAATTAACAAAGACTCTTTCGCGAAGGCTTCCTCCGGGAAGCGTGACTCCATTTGCAAGGGTCTCTCTTTGAAGATTCAAGTATCGCTCATTCCCGAGGAAGGGCGCCAGATCCAGTACAGGCTCGACGGGGACTGGTACCGGGAATATCTGCAGAAGGGCGGCGTCCTCGAGTTCCGGATCCGCCCGGCTGACGTCGCCGTCACGATCCACAAGGTCCTCGACGCGGTGACCCTCGATATCCGCGTGGAGACGTCCCTGGATCTCGACTGTGGGCGGTGCCTTGAATCGTTCCTTCTTCCCGTGCGAAGCGGGTTCCGCTACACGCTCGTCCCCTCGCGCGCCCCGGAGGGCCGGAAGGAGGAACTCTCCGACGAGGATATCTCGTTCGGGCATTACCAGGACGACCTGATCGACCTCGACTCTCTGGTCTTCGAGCAGATCCTGCTCCAGGTCCCCATGAAACCGCTTTGTGTGGAAACCTGCCGCGGGCTCTGCGTCCGGTGCGGCGTCAACCTCAACACGGAATCCTGCGCATGCAAGCCCGGTGCGGTCGACGGCCGCCTGGACGCGCTCAAGACCTTCAAGGCAAGAAAACAATCCTGACGGAGAACCCCATCATGCCGAACCCAGTAAAAAGACACTCGAAATCGAGACGCAACAGCAGAAGGGCACACGACTTCATCCAGGCGCCGGCCGGCTCGGTCTGCCCCCAGTGCAACGAACCGAAGCTGCCCCACCGCGCCTGCCGGAACTGCGGCACCTACAAGGGCCGGGAAGTGCTGAACGTCGACAAGGGCGAGTAACGCCGCCGGGAATCCTATGGCCAGGCTGGGCGTCCTTTTCCCCGGGCAGGGCTCACAGTACGTGGGCATGGGCCGGGATCTGTTTCGGCAGTTCGAGACAGCCAGGGCGTGCTTCGAAGAGGCGCGGGCGGCGCTCGGCTCGGACATCGGGCGCCTGTGCTTCGAAGGCCCCCGGGAAACGCTGGACCTCACCGAGAACACGCAGGCCGCAACCCTGACCCTGGAGATCGCCGCCTGGAGGGTGCTCGAGCGCGAGACCGGGGTGCGCCCGTCGGCCATGGCGGGCCACAGCCTTGGGGAATACGGGGCGCTCTGCGCCGCAGGGGCCCTCGGCTTTGCCGACACCCTGCGGCTCGTCCGGAAGCGGGCGTCCCTGCAGCAGGAGGCCGTCCCGCCCGGGGTGGGTGCCAACGCGGCCATCCAGGGGCTCGGACGGGAAACGATTGAGGGCCTGTGCCGGGAGGTGAGCGGCGACGCGGGGCTCGTGAGTCCCTCGTGCTACAACGCCCCGGACCAGACCGTCGTGTCGGGGCACACCGCCCCGGTGGAAGCGGTCATGGCCAAAGCGCTCGCGGCGGGGGCGAGGAGGGCGCTGATGCTGCCCCTGAGCGCCCCCTTTCACTGCGCGCTCCTGG
Source organism: Deltaproteobacteria bacterium (assembly GCA_012728915.1). Taxonomy (GTDB): domain Bacteria; phylum Desulfobacterota; class Syntrophia; order Syntrophales; family UBA2192; genus UBA2192. The sequence continues at coordinate 85,424 of JAAYEC010000045.1, forward strand.
AGGGGGCGGCACGGCGGTTCGGAGACGCCCTCGGCGAGATCGACTTCCGGGACGGCGCCGTCCCGGTCATCCCGAATTGCGATCCGGAAGCCCTCCACAGCGCCGCCTCGACGAGGGACTTGCTCATCCGGCAGATCCACCAGCCCGTGCGCTGGATCGAGACGATCGAGCGGATGGCTGCGATGGGGATCGACACGGTGATCGAGGTGGGTCCCAAGCGGGTGCTGTCGGCGCTCGCCCTGCAGATCAACCGGACCCTGCGGGTCTTGAACGTGGAAAACCTCGATTCCCTCGAGCGGACCGCAGACCTGCTTTCGAAATCGGCGCCTCCAAGGGGAAGGACGGGCTGTTCAAAAAGGCCTGGATGAAAGGCGCCCTTCCGGGCAGAGGGTAAGAGGGCATGAAGGTAAGAGGGGTGGAGAGAACGTTCTCACCCTCTCACCTTTTTGCCTTCCCTGGTCGGAAGAATGCACCCCGTTCGACAGCCACGGGACGAACATGACGCTGAAAGACAAAGTCGCACTCGTGACGGGGGGCTCCAGGGGCATCGGCCGGTCCGTCTGTGTGCGCCTCGCCGGAGCCGGGGCCTTCGTGTTCATCAACTATGCCCGCAACGAAGAGGCCGCACGCGAGACACTGCGCCTAGTCGGCCAGGCGGGCGGCAGCGGCAAGATCGTGCGGTTCGACGTCGCCGACGACCGGGCAACCGCCGAGGCGATCGCGGCGCTGATCCGGGAGAAGGGCCGGATCGACATCCTGGTCAACAACGCGGGGGAGTCCCGGGACGGGCTGCTCGTGCGCATGAAGGAGCAGGACTGGGGCCGGGTCCTCGACACGAACCTGACGGGGGCCTTCCACTGCTGCCGCGCCGCGGCGTACGCCATGATGAAGCAGCGAGGGGGACGCATCATCAACGTCTCGTCCCTCGTCGCCCTGTCGGGCAACGCCGGCCAGGCCAACTACAGCGCCTCGAAGGCCGGGCTGATCGGGCTGACGAAGTCCCTGGCCCGGGAGCTGGCGCCGCGCGCCATCTGCGTGAACGCCGTGGCCCCCGGCCTCATCGACACGGATATGACCTCTGCCATGACGGAGGAGCAGCGGGAGAAGATCCTCGAAGGGATCCCTCTCTCCCGGCTGGGCACACCGGACGATGTCGCCGGTGTCGTGCTGTTCCTGGCCTCCGATGAAGCCGGATACATCACGGGACAGGTCATCGGGGTCAACGGCGGTCTCTACATGTAGCCACGGATGCCGGACGCCCCGCCCCGAGGCGAAGCATTCGAGCCCAAACGGATTTGACACTTCTGAAGGAGGCGGATTCATGTCCATCGAGGAAAAGGTAATCGAGATCATCGTGGAACAGCTGGATGTGACCCGGGAAGAGTGTGTCCCCGAGGCATCGTTCATAGAGGACCTGGGCGCGGATTCCCTGGACCTGGTCGAGTTGATCATGGCCATGGAGGAAAACTTCGGCATCGAGATCTCGGACGAGGAGCTTCAGAAGATCCGGACCATCCAGGACGCCATCAGCTACATCAAGAAGAAAAAGGGCCTGGCCGGCTAGGCCCGATCCGCGGAGCAGCCCTTGGAGAGACGCGTCGTCATCACCGGCATGGGAACCGTGAACCCCGTCGGCAACACCGTCGACGAGACGTGGGCGGCGCTTTGCGCGGGCCGGTCCGGAATCGGGACGATCACGAAGTTCGACGCGGCTCCGCTGGCCACGAAGATTGCCGGGGAGCTGAAGAACTTCGACCCGCTTCTCTACGTCGAGAAAAAGGAGCTCCGGAGGCTCGACGCCTTCATCGTCTACGCCCTGGCCTGCGCCGAGATGGCCGTGAAGGACGCGGGGATCGTCATCGACGGACACAACGCGGAGCGCGTGGGGACGATCATCGGCTCGGGCATCGGGGGGCTTCAAACCATCGAAAAGGAGCACGCCGTCCTCGAGCGGAGCGGCCCCAGGCGCCTCTCCCCCTTCACCATCCCGGCCGTTCTGCCCAATCTCGCCGCAGGGCAGATCTCCATCCGGTACGGCGCCAGGGGGCCCATCAGCTGCCCGGTCACCGCCTGCGCCGCCGGCGCGAGCGCAATCGGCATGGCGTTCCTTCTGGTCAAGGACGGCCAGGCCGACGCCATGATCGCCGGAGGGGTCGAAGCCGCGATCACGCCCTTCGGGATCGCGGGGTTCAACGCCATGCGGGCCCTCTCCACCCGAAACGATGACCCGGAGAAAGCCAGCCGCCCCTTCGACCGGGACCGCGACGGCTTCGTGATGGGCGAGGGAGGGGGCATCCTCATCCTCGAGGAGCTGGCGGCTGCCCGCAAGCGCGGGGCGAGAATCTACGCCGAGCTCTGCGGATTCGGCTGCACCGCCGATGCCTACCACATGGCCGCGCCGCCCCCGGGACACGAGGGGGCCGTCCGGAGCATGGCAATCGCCATGAAATCATGCGGAATGGACCCTGCGGCCGTCGGCTACATCAACGCCCACGGCACGGCAACCCCGCTCAACGACGTGTACGAAACGCAGGCCATCAAGCAGGTCTTCGGGGAACACAGCCGGACCCTGGCCGTCTCCTCCACGAAATCCATGACGGGGCACCTGCTGGGCGGGGCGGGCGGCCTTGAGGCGATCGTGGCCGTCAAAGCCATCACGGACGGCATCGCCCCGCCGACGATTAACCTGGACAACCCCGACGAGGGATGCGACCTCGACTACGTGCCCGGCCGGGCGAAGCCGATGACCATCGAGGCGGCCCTGTCGAACACCTTCGGCTTCGGCGGAGTCAACGCCGTGCTGGCCTTCCGGACATACAGGGATCGAGGGAAGGGGGCATGAGAGTCGTCGTCGGTTCCGACCACGCGGGATATGCGCTGAAGGAAGCCCTGAAGGGGCCGCTGGCCGCGGCGGGCTGCGAGGTCTGCGACGCGGGCACCCACCGGGAGGCGCCCGTCGATTATCCCGATTACGGGGCCTTGGCGGCCGAAAAGGTTTCCTCGGGCGCCTGTGAACGGGGGATCCTGGTCTGCGGCTCCGGCGTGGGGATGACGATCGTGGCCAACAAGTTCGCCGGCGTGCGCGCGGCCCTGTGCCTCGACGAAGAGACGGCCAGGCTCTCCCGGCGGCACAACGACGCCAACGTGCTCGTTCTGGCCGGGCGAAAGACAGACCCTGACACGGCGGCGCGCATTATCCGGGCATGGCTGGAGACCCCCTTCGAGGGGGGCCGCCACCGGATGCGCCTCGACAAGATCCGGGAGCTGGAACAACGACTGTGCAAGTAAAGCAGGAGGGTGAGGAGACGATGTCATCGCTGAAAAAAGTGGACCCCGAGGTGGCGGCCGCCATCCTGGCCGAAACGAAGCGGCAGGCCGGTAAGCTGGAGCTGATCCCGTCGGAGAACTTCGTCGACGAAGCGGTCCTCGAAGCCCAGGGCTGCATCATGACGAACAAGTACGCCGAGGGATACCCCGGCAAGCGCTACTACCACGGCTGCGAGTTCGTCGACATCGTCGAGGCGCTGGCCATCGCGCGGGCCAAAACGCTCTTCGGGGCCGACCATGCCAACGTGCAGCCCCACTCGGGGACGCAGGCCAACATGGCCGTCTATTTCGCCATGCTGCAGCCGGGGGACACGATCCTGGGCATGAACCTGGCCCACGGCGGACATCTCTCCCACGGAAGCCCGGCCAACTTTTCGGGGCGCTTCTACAACGTCGTGCACTACGGCGTCGACAGGACGACGGAGCGGATCGACTTCAACGAGGTGGAGGCCCAGGCGAAGAAGCACCGGCCGAAGATCATCATCGTCGGCGCCAGCGCCTACTCCCGCGAGATCCCCTCCGAGCCCTTCCGCCAGATCGCGGACCAGGTGGGGGCGGTGGTGCTCTTCGACATCGCCCACATTGCCGGGCTGGTGGCGGCGGGGGTCCACCCGAGCCCCGTCCCGCTGTGCGAGTTCGTGACGACCACGACCCACAAGACGCTGCGGGGGCCCCGAGGCGGCATGATCCTGTGCAAGAACGAATACCAGAAGGCCCTGGACGGCAGGGTGTTCCCGGGGATGCAGGGGGGACCGCTCATGCACGTCATCGCCGCGAAGGCCGTTGCCCTCCGGGAGGCCCTGACGGAGGAGTTCCGGCAGTACCAGGTCCAGATCCGCGACAACGCCCGGGCCCTGGCGGAGACGCTCATGGCCGAGGGGTTCCGCCTCGTCTCGGGGGGCACCGACAACCACCTCATGCTCATCGACGTGACCTCCGTCGGGGTGACCGGCGCCGAGGGGGCCGACGCCCTGGACCGGGCGGGCATCACGGCCAACAAGAACATGATCCCCTTCGACACGAGGGGCCCGCAGGTGACAAGCGGCATCCGCGTCGGCACGCCCGCCATCACGTCCCGCGGGATGAAGGAAGAGGAGATGAGGCTCGTGGGCCGCCTCATCGCGACGGTCCTCAAGGACCCCGGCAGCGAGACGACGATCGGCAGGGTCCGCAAGGAGGTGGGCGAGCTCTGCGGGCGCTTCCCGCTGTACGCGGACCGCATCGCGAAGGGATAAGGGCGCAGGGGCCGGGGAAAGGGGTTCGGGTGTCGGGATGGGGAAAAGTCCCCCCATGAAAGCATTTCCGGTTCCTCCGGATCCCATGCCCTGGGCCCCGGAAACCGTACCCGATCTCCTGCGTAATGTCATCCGCAAGGCTGAGGGGCAGACGGCGGCTCGATGAAGATCGACAAGACAAAGAATCCGGGCGTCACCCGCCCCAGCTGGGACGAGTACTTCATGGACATCGTGGATCTCGTCTCGCGCCGCTCCACGTGCCTGCGGCGGGGCGTTGGGGCCGTGCTCGTCAAGGACAGGCGGCTGCTAACGACCGGCTACAACGGTGCCCCGAGCGGTCTGAGGCACTGCCTCGAGGTCGGCTGCCTGCGGGAAGAACTGAAGGTGTCCTCCGGGGAGCGCCACGAGCTCTGCCGGGGGCTTCATGCCGAGCAGAACGCGATCATCCAGGCCGCCGTCCACGGCGTGAGCATCCGGGGGGCGACCCTCTACTGCACGAACCACCCCTGCAGCATCTGCATCAAGATGCTCATCAACGCAGGGATCACGGAGATCGTCTACCGGGACGGCTACAGCGACGAGTTGGCCGCGCGCATGCTCGAGGAGTCCGGCATCCGGGTGAGGAAGCGATGAAATGCCCCTTTTGCGCCGATGCGGAGAACCGGGTGATCGATTCCCGGATCAGCAAGGAAGGCAACGCCATTCGGAGGAGGCGCGAGTGCGCCGCCTGCGGCAAGCGGTTCACGACCTACGAGTTCGTCGAGGAGGTGCTCCCCATGGTCGTCAAGAAGGACGGCCGGCGGGAAGCCTTCGACCGCTCGAAAATCCTCACGGGGATCAAGAAGGCCTGCGAGAAGCGGCCGGTGAGTATCGACGCGATCGAAGCGGTCGTGGAGCGCATCGAGAGGGCCTGCCAGGAGTCACAGCTCAAGGAAATCCCCTCGACCTTCGTGGGCGAGCGGGTCATGCAGGAGCTGCACGACCTCGACAAGGTGGCCTACGTGCGATTCGCCTCGGTGTACCGGCAGTTCCGCGACGCCAACGAGTTCTTCGACGAGTTGAAGGATCTGCTGAAATCAAAATGATGGCGAAAGGCAAAGGGCTAACGTCTCAGGGCCCAGGACAAAGGAGATCGTCAACAGGGTACTTGACGGCGAATCCATCGGAAAGGAGCGGGCGCACATCGGATGAGCGCGAGGCAGGTCTTTAGCCTTTTGCCTTACGCCTTACGCCTGTTTTTGTTATGTTCACCGGCATCATCCAGGACACGGGCACGGTCCGGAAGTTCACCCGCAGGGGGGGAGACGCCCTAATCGAGGTGGCGACGACGTCGCTGCCCCTCGATGACGTCAAGATCGGCGACAGCATCGCCGTCAGCGGCGCCTGCCTCACCGTGACTGCCCTGGGGGCGCAGGGCTTCACCTTCGACGTCTCCGCCGAGACGCTCTCGAGGACCACGCTCGGCGGGCTCAGGGCCGGCGACCGCGTGAACCTGGAAAAGGCCCTTCGAATGAGTGACTTCCTCGGCGGGCACCTCGTCCTGGGACACGTCGACTGCGTCGGCCGGATCGTCGAGCGGACGGCGCGGGCGGACTCGATCGTCTGCGGGTTTACTCTGGAGAGAGGCCTTTCGAAGTACGTCGTCGCCAGGGGATCCGTCACCGTCGACGGGATCAGCCTCACGGTAAATTCGTGTGAAGGCGACCGGTTTTATGTTAATATCATCCCCCACACGGCGGAAAAGACGACGCTCGCGGGAAAGAAGGCGGGAGATCCCGTGAACATCGAGACGGACATCCTCGGCAAGTACGTGGAAAAGCTCCTGCGCCCGGGCAGAGGGGTCGACATGGACGTTCTCCGGGAGCACGGGTTTATCGAATAAATGGCAAATGGCGTAAGGCGAACGGTTCGGGGAATTTTCCTTTCCTTTTGCCCCTTGCCTCAAGCCTTTAGCCGATACCAGGTGAGTGATATGGCGATCAGCACAATCCCCGAAGCAATCGAAGACATCAAGAACGGAAGGATGGTCATCCTCGTCGACGACGAGGATCGCGAGAACGAGGGCGATCTCTGCATGGCCGCCGAGTTCGTCACGCCCGAGGCCGTCAACTTCATGGCCAAGCACGGCCGCGGCCTCATCTGCCTCACCCTCAGTGAGGAGTTGGCCCGGAAGATCAACCTCCCGCTCATGGTCAACGACAACCAGTCGCGCTTCAAGACGGCCTTCACCGTCTCCATCGAGGCGAGGAAGGGCGTCACCACGGGCATCTCCGCCCATGATCGGGCCACGACGATCCGCACGGCCATTGCCGACCACGTGAAGCCCGAAGACATCGTCAGCCCCGGACACGTCTTCCCCATCCTGGCCCGCAAGGGCGGCGTTCTGGTGCGCACGGGGCAGACGGAAGGCTCCGTGGACCTGGCGCGGCTCGCGGGGCTCAAGCCCGGCGGCGTCATCTGCGAGATCATGAAGGACGACGGCACCATGGCGAGGATGCCCGACCTGGAGGTTTTCGCCCGTGAGCACGGGCTCAAGATCGTCACCATCGCCGACCTGATCAACTTCCGGATGAAGACGGAATCCTTCGTCCACCGCGCGGCGACGGCCACACTGCCCACCGTCTTCGGGGGCGACTTCAAGTTCATCGTCTACGAAAACGACGTGGACAGCATGAAGCACGTGGCCCTGGTGAAGGGCGAGATCGGGCCCGAGGACGCCGTGCTCGTCCGGGTGCACTCCGAGTGCATGACGGGCGACGTCTTCGGCTCCATGCGCTGTGACTGCGGCGACCAGCTCCACACGGCCATGGAGATGATCAACGAGGAAGGCAAGGGGGTCATCGTCTACATGCACCAGGAAGGCCGGGGGATCGGCCTCGTCAACAAGGTCAGGGCCTACGAGCTCCAGGAGCACGGCCGGGACACCGTGGAGGCCAACATCGAGCTGGGATTCAAAGAGGACCTGAGGGACTACGGGATAGGGGCCCAGATTCTCGTGGACCTGGGCGTGAAGAAGATCCGCCTGCTCACGAACAATCCGAAGAAGATCGTGGGGCTCGAGGGCTACGGGATGACCATCATCGGGCGTGTCCCCATCGAGATCAAGCCCAACGAGGTCAACCTCCGGTACCTCAGGACGAAGAAGGAAAAGATGGGACACATCCTGAAGGTCTAGGCAAAGGGCTTAGGGCATAAGGCTTAAGGGGTTGGAACAAGAAATCCATCAACCTGACATGGAGCGGGAAGACAGCATGAAGAACATTACGGAAGGGAAAATCGTCGCCCAGGGGATGAAGTTCGCCATCGTGGCGAGCCGGTTCAACGACTTCATCAGCGGCAAGCTGATCGACGGCGCCCTGGACGGGCTCATCCGTGCGGGCGCACGGGAGCAGGACATCCGGATCTTCAAGTGCCCCGGCGCCTTCGAGATCCCGCTGGTGGCCAAAAAGATCGCGAAGACGGGCAAGTTCGACGCCGTGGTCTGCCTCGGCGCGGTTATCCGGGGGGCCACGCCCCACTTCGATTACGTCGCGGCCGAGGTCTCCAAGGGAGTGGCCCAGGCGGCCCTGGAAACGGAGGTTCCCATCGTCTTCGGGGTGCTGACCACCGACTCGATCGAGCAGGCCATCGAGCGCGCCGGCACCAAGTCCGGCAACAAGGGCTGGGATGCCGCCCTGTCGGCCATCGAGATGGTGGATCTGTTCAGAAAAATGTAAAGACGGGTCCCGGCGATCGGCCTACGGGACGGGCGATCCCCCCGGCACCGGCCGATGTCCCGGCAGGAAAGGTCATGCGTCTCAGAAGAAAGGCACGAGAGATTGCCTTGCAGGTTCTTTACCAGCTCGACGTCCTGAGAATCGATCCCGAGGAGGCGATCGAGCTTTTCTGGGGCCATTTCAGCGCGCCCGCGGAGGCCCGCGGGTTCGCCACGGAGCTCGTCGAGGGGACCTGGGCCCACCGCGACGCGATCGACCGGCTGATCAGCACCTGCTCGGAGAACTGGTCCCTCGAGCGGATGGCGAGGGTCGACCGGAACATCCTGCGGCTTGCCGTGTACGAACTTCTCTACGGTCAGGGAATCCCCCCCAAGGTGGCCCTCAACGAGGCCATCGATCTCGGCAAGGAATTCGGCTCCGAAAACTCGGGCTCCTTTATCAACGGCATTCTCGACGCCCTGTACTCGAAACTGCTGAAGGACAATGCGGATCCACGTGACCACGGAAAGCCTGGACCGGCTCCGGCGTGAGTGCCTGGTTCTGGGCTTCTTCTCCGACGAACGGCCCCCCCGGGGAAACGGGGGCTTCGTGGACTGGCGGCTCAACGGCCTCGTGTCGAGACTGATTGCCGAAGGGCGGATCCGGGGGGATTTCTCGGAGAGAGTGCTCATCGAATCGCAGCGGCGGATCCCCCCGCAAAAAATCGTCCTCTTCGGGCTGGGAAAGCGCGGGGAGCTCAGCTACGAGACCCTCCGGGAAGCCGGGGCCCGGATGACCGAGACGGCCGTCCGGATCCATTGCTTCGATTTCGCCGTCGAGGTCCCCGCGGCGGACCGGTCGCTGCTGGAGGCGGCCGAAATGACGACGGCCTTCACGACGGGAATGTTCGAGTTCCTCTCCGGCGATCCCCGGGCCGGCGCCGCCGCGGCACCCTGCCTGCTGTCCGACGAGTCTCTCTTCCAGAAGACCCTCCTGGGGATCCACAAGCTCCGGCTCAACGTCAGGGACAAGGCCCAGCTCGATATCCGCATTGCGCGGGAAGACGAGATCCTCCCGGCCGGCTGACCCTTTGGGACGGCAGGGGGGAACCCATGAAGGTGATCATCATCGGTGCGGGCGAGGTCGGGTATCACATCGCCGACATCCTCTCCAAGGAAAAACAGGACGTCATCCTCGTCGACCGCGACGAGGAGCGGCTGAAGGAACTCGCGGAGACCCTCGACGTCATGTCGCTGCTCGGCAGCGGGAACAGCCCCGCGATCCTCAAGAGAGCGGGACTCGGCGAGGCCGACATTGTCATCGCCGTGACGGACAGCGACGAGACCAACAGGGTGGCCTGCCTGCTCGCCTCGACGCAGTCCCGGGTTCCCTTCAAGATCGCGCTCATCCACAACCTCGAGCTGGACGAACACTCCGACATCTTCGACAAGGACCGCCTCAACATCAGCCTCTGCATCAACCCCGAACGGGAGGCAGTCAAGAACGCCCTGGACCTCATCGAGTTCCCCGGCGCCACGGAAGTGACGGACTTCCACGACGGCCGCATCAAGCTCATCGGCTTCCCCGTCCAGGGCGGCCCCGTGACCGGGAAGCCCCTCCAGCAGCTCCGCGAGACCCACCCCGACAGCAAGATGCTGATCACGTCGATCATCCGCGACGAGATGCTCATCGAGCCCAGGGGGGATTAGGTGATCCGCGAAGGCGACTACTTCTTCGCCGTCGCCGCAGCGGGGGAAGCGAAGGAACTGCTCCGGATCTTCGGACGGAAAACGGAGCCGGCCAGACGGGTCGTCATCATGGGCGGCGGAAACACGGGACGGATGCTCGCCGGGGCGCTCGAGGGCAAGGGGCTTGCCGTGAAGATCATCGAGGAGAGAAAGGACCGATGCCGGTTCCTGTCGGAAAGGCTCAACAGGACGATCGTCCTGCACGGAGACGGCACTAGCCAGGATCTCCTCCTGGAGGAGAACATCCGGGACATGGACATCTTCCTCGCCGTCACCGACGATGATCATCGTCGGCGGCGACACGGTCATCCGGCCCGGGGATCACGTCATCATCTTCACCTTCCGGTCATCCATCCCGCAGGTGGAGAAGATCCTCATGGTCAAGCTGGAATCCTTCGAATGAACCTCCAGAACGTCTTCCACATCCTGGGGATCTTCGTCTTCCTGATCGGCGCGGCCATGCTGCCGCTCACCCTGCACGGCGTGGGCATGGTCACGTCCATCTCCGGGGTGGCCGCAACGCTCGGCAATGTCGGCCCCGGCCTCGGGCTGGTCAATGCCTCCTCGACCTACCGCGAGCTGCCCGCGGCGGCCAAGTGGATCCTCTCGCTCTGCATGCTCCTGGGGCGCCTCGAGATCTACACCGTCCTGGTGCTTCTTGTCCCCGATTTCTGGAAAAAATGGCGTTGAAAGAAACGGGCCCCTGTGCTAGGCCTCTTTAATGCAACCGGAAGGGATTCCGCAAGGAGAACGCCATGGAGACGAGATACCGCCCGCGCCAGATCGAGGAGAAATGGCAGACGTTCTGGGAAGAGAACAAGACCTTCAGGGTCACCGAAGACCCCGGGAAAAAGAAGTATTACCTCCTCGAGATGTTTCCCTACCCTTCGGGCCGCATCCACATGGGACACGTGCGCAACTACACCATCGGCGACGTGGTCGCCCGCTATAAGCTCATGCGGGGGTTCAACGTACTGCACCCCATGGGGTGGGACTCCTTCGGCATGCCCGCCGAGAACGCCGCCATCGACCACGGCATCCACCCCGCCAAGTGGACCCACTCGAACATCGGACACATGAAGACCCAGCTCAAGCGCATGGGCTTCAGCTACGACTGGGACCGCGAGCTCTCGACCTGCGAGCCGTCCTACTACAGGTGGGAGCAGCTCTTCTTCCTCTGGATGCTCGGGAAGGATCTGGTATACAGGAAGGAGTCGGCCGTCAACTGGTGCCCGAAGTGCCAGACGGTGCTCGCCAACGAGCAGGTGGAGGCGGGACAGTGCTGGCGCTGCGGCTCCGAGGTGAAGGAGGAGCGCCTCTCGCAATGGTTCTTCCGCATCACCCGGTACGCGGAAGAGCTCCTGGAGCATTGCGACCGGCTCACGGGATGGCCCGAGCGCGTCATAACCATGCAGAAGAACTGGATCGGCAAGAGCTACGGTGTGGAGATCGTCTTCCCCATGGCCGACGGCGGCGATCCCATCCGGGTCTTCACGACGAGGCAGGACACGATCTACGGGGCCACCTTCATGCTCGTGGCCGCCGAGCACCCGCTTGTTATGCAGCTCGCCAGGGGCAAGCCCATCGAGAAGGACGTGATGGAATACGTGGAGCGCGTCAAGAAGCAGGACAAGCTCATGAGGACCTCGGACTACTACGAGAAGGAGGGTGTCTTCCTCGACGCCCACTGCCTCAACCCCGTGACGGGGCGCCGGATGCCCATCTACGCCGCGAACTTCGTCCTGGCCGACTACGGGACGGGCTGCGTCATGGCCGTGCCGACCCACGACGAGCGCGACTTCGAATTCGCCAAGAAGTACAACCTGCCCCTGATCGTCGTCATCCAGGACCCCAACAGGGCCCTCAATGTGGAGACCATGACCGAGGCCTACGTCGACGAGGGGATCCTGGTCAACTCGGGCCCCTTCGACGGGATGAAGAACACGGCCGCCATGGAGGCGATCGCGGCCCACCTGGAGTCGCTCGGCAAGGGGAAGAAAACGATCCAGTACCGCCTGCGCGACTGGGGAATCTCCCGCCAGCGTTACTGGGGCGCCCCGATCCCCGTCGTGTACTGCGACACCTGCGGGACCGTTCCCGTGGCCGAGGAGGACCTTCCCGTCGTGCTGCCGAAAGACGTGGAGTTCACCGGCGGCGGCGGCTCGCCCCTGGCCCGCGTCGACTCCTTCGTGAATACCGTCTGCCCGGGCTGCAAGGGCCCCGCGAAGCGCGAGACGGACACGATGGACACGTTCGTCGAGTCCTCGTGGTACTTCGACCGCTTCGCCTCGCCCCACTTCGACGTCAAGCCCGGCCTGGACCGCAGGGCCATGGACTACTGGCTCCCCGTGGATCAGTACATCGGGGGGATCGAGCACGCCATCCTGCACCTGCTCTACTCGCGGTTTTTCACGAAGGTGCTGAGGGACTTCGGCGTGCTCGGGATCGACGAGCCCTTCACAAACCTGCTCACCCAGGGCATGGTCTGCAAGGAGACGATGAAGTGCGCCGAGCACGGCTTCCTCTTCCCCCACGAGGTCGAGGACACGACGTGCAGGAAATGCGGGAAGCCCGTCGCCGTCGGCAAGACGGAAAAGATGTCGAAGTCGCTCAAGAACGTGATCGATCCGGATTACCTGATCGAAAAGTACGGCTGCGACACGGCGCGCATGTTCTGCCTCTTCGCCGCCCCGCCGGAGAAGGACCTCGAATGGAGCGATCAGGGTGTGGAGGGATCCTTCCGCTTCCTGGGCAGGGTCTGGCGGCTGGCCGTGGATTACCTGGAGGATCTCCGTCAAGCCGGGCCCCCGGCGGGCCTGGAGGACCTCGGCGAAGACTTCAGGAAGCTGCGCAGAAAGACGCATCAGACCATCCGGAAGGTGACGGCGGACATCGAGGACCGCTTCCACTTCAACACAGCCATCAGCGCCGTCATGGAGCTGGTCAATCTCGTCTACCAGGCCCCGAGGCCGGGGAAAGACGACAAGGCGGCCCTGTCCGTCATCCGGGAGGCCATCGAAACCGTTGTCATCCTGCTGGCCCCCATCGTGCCTCACATCACGGAAGAACTCTGGGAGATGATGGGCAGGGAGGGACCGCTGGCCTCCGTGCCCTGGCCCTCGTACGATCCGCAGCTGGCCTCGGAGGAGGAGCTGACGATCGTCATCCAGGTCAACGGGAAACTCCGCAGCCGCATCACTGTGAGTGCCGACGAGTCCGAGGAAAAAATCAAGGAGATGGCCCTCGCCGACGAGAAGACGCAGAAGTTCCTCGAGGGCCTGGAGGTCGTCAAGGTCATCACCGTGCCGAAGAAGCTGGTGAATATTGTCGTACGATAGGGCGCATGGCAAGGGGCTCATGGCTCAAAGGGTGAATCAAGACGGAACGAAGGCGGCCGTGTCATCCTTCGGCAGGGCGGTTCTTGCCGTTCTGGTCTGCATCTTTTTCGTCTCGGGGTGCGGGTATCGGTTCTCCCCCGGCGGGGATTGGATCGACAGCGGGATCCGGACCATCTTCGTCGACAACATCGTCAACTCCACGAGCGAGCCCTTCGTGGAGGTGTACATCCGAAACGGTTTCGAGGAGCAGTTCCGCAAGAGCCCCCGGTTCCGCCTTGCCGGAAGCCGCGAGACGGCCGATGCGATTCTCCGGGGTAGCATCAGCGCCCTCTCCTCAACCTATGTCGCGTACGACCGGTATGACAAGGCGACGGAGAGCCGCGCGGTCATGGTCCTGGATCTCGTCTTCGAAGAGCGCGGGACGAGCAGGAAACTCTGGAGCGTCGCGAACTTTACCGGAAACGAGGGCTACCGCGTCGACCAGGCGAACCCGAGCGTAACGACCATGAACAGGCAGGCTGCCCTCCAGAAACTTTCCAACGACATGGCGGAGAAGGCCTACCGGAATCTGATGTCGGGATTCTGATGCCGCGCAGCGGCTGGCCTGAACACCGGAAGCCGGGATGAGCGGACAGCAAAAACCTGAAGACCTCGGGCCTTCAGGTTTTTTTTCGCTCTTCTGATGTTCCGCTTTTCCGCTCTTCTAGGCTTTCTTAAGGGAGGCGACCTTCCGGGTCAGGCGGGAGACTTTTCGGGAGGCGTTGTTCTTGTGGTAGACGCCCTTGGAGGCGGCCTTCTTGATGACCCGTATGGCGCTCTTGAGGGCCTTTTCGGAGCCCTCCGCGTCCTTGCCTTCCACGGCGGCCAGCACCTTCTTGATCCTGCTCTTCGTCTCCGACCTCACGGCCGCATTCCGGGCCTTGTGCTTCTTGTTCTGCCGGTCCCTTTTTTCCGCCGAACGATGTGTGGCCAAACGAGTGTCCTCCTTGCCCATGCAATTCGAAAGGTGCTTTAATACATAAGTTTCCGGGAACTGTCAAGCCGAAAAACGGGGGCCGGGAAACGCAGAAGCCCGCAGCGGTCCTCCCGGCATGGCCCGTTTCGTGTGTTCCGCGCCTGCGGACGCCCTCTCCTGCCGGCCGCCGCGCTTTACAGGGCCCTTGCCAGCGTGAACACCCCCAGCGCGCCCAGCAGGACAAGCATGACCCGACGGTAGCCCTCCTCCCGGAATTTTCCGTACAGCAGGGAGCCGGCCCAGGTCCCCGCCAGGAGGGTAGGGACGGAGACGAGGAAGTTGCGGATCACCCCGTCCGTCACCAGACCGTTTGCGGCCTGGAAGACGCCGATCAGCAGGCCGGAGACGACGAAAAACCCCTGGAGGGTCACCTTGATCTGGTCTTTGGTCCAGGCCTGAAGGGATGTGTAAACGATCACCGGGGGGCCCGAGGCGCTGACGGCCCCGCCGAGGCCGCCGGCAAAAAACCCGAAGACATAGGCCCAGGCACCGCCCAGCCTGCCGATCGGCAGCCGGAACAGCAGCCCGTACACCGCATAGGACAGAAGAACCGCGCCGAGTACGATCTGGATGTGCATGGGGTCCATTCGCGTCAGGAGCCAGACACCGGCAGGAATCCCCGGGCAGGCCCCGGCCAAGAGCGGCCATATTTTCCTCCATTCCCAGTGGGCCCGGAGCTGGACGATGATCAGCACCGTGAGGACTACACCCATGAGATTGGCCAGGGGGATGGCCTCGCGCACGTCAAGAAAGAGCACCAGCAGGGGCAGGGACAGCAAAACGGAGCCGAACCCGGAAAAGCCCTGGATCAATCCGGCCAGAAAGGCAACGACCGTCAAAAACAGGTAGATGTCCGTCAAGGGTCTTCTCGATCGTTCGGTGCGATGCCGAGGTTTGGCTTTGCCTCCCGGCCGGTTTCTGTTAGGATGTCCGCATCATCGGGGGCCCGGTCCCCCTGTCAAACGAGGTTTCCATGGCTGCCACATCGCCGCATTTTTTTGAGCTCGAAGAGACCCGCCTGGGAACGGCCGCCGTCCTCTGGAGGGAAGACGCGTCGGGACCGCGGATTGTCCGCATCTGCCTGCCGGCCCCGGTCGGAACGATCCGCCGGGCGCTTCGAAGGGATTTCCCCGGGGCCCTCCGGAAAAGCTGCGGCGTCGTCGACAGGCTGCGGCGGGGCATCGGCGAATTCCTGTCGGGACGCCACACCCGCTTCGACACGTCCGCATTCGACATGGACCCGATTCCTCCCTATCACAGGAAGGTGCTTGCGGAGCTCGAACGCATCCCCCGGGGGAAGGTCGCCCCCTACGGCCGCATCGCATCGAGAACCGGGGCTCCCCGCGGCGCGAGGGCCGCAGGCCAGGGCTGCGGGAAAAACCCCTTCCCCATCGTCTACCCCTGCCACCGGGTCGTCCGGGCGGACGGATCGCTGGGTGGCTTCGGCGGCGGGCTCGCCCTCAAGAAGGCCCTGCTGGAGATGGAAGGGGTGCGGTTCGACGCGAAGGGGAAAGCGCTGCCGGACCATATCCTTCGGTGAGGGGACCCGGTTCAGCCCCTTGCCTTCTGGGCCTTCTGGACGGCCATGTTGTCCCGGTGGATGGCCTCGTCGTAGTGCTTGTAGCCGAGCACCTGCTCGATCTTCGACGATTTGAGGCCCTGGATCTTGTGCAGCTCCTGGGCATTGTAATTGACGAGGCCCTTGGCGACGGCCTTCCCGTCGGACCCGATCACCAGGACCGGATCGCCGACGGCAAATTCCCCCTCCACCCGCTCGATGCCCGAGGGCAGCAGGCTCTTTCCGTTTTCCAGAATGGCCTTCCTGGCCCCGTCGTCGATGAACAGCTTGCCCCGCGAGCGCAGCGTGAAGGCAATCCAGTACTCCCGGCTCGACAGGCATTCCGCCATGGGGATGAAGAGGGTCCCCACATCCTTGCCGGAGAAGATCTCGCCGAGGATACCCTTCTTCTTCCCTCGGGCGATGATGTAGGGAATCCCGCAGGCCGTGACCTTGCGGGCCGCGAGGATCTTGCTCCGCATCCCGCCCATGCCGGTGGGGTCCGTCTCGGCCGTGGCCATGGTCTCGATCTCGTCGGTGATCTCCCGCACGAGACCGATCA
>JAAYEC010000046.1 GCA_012728915.1 Deltaproteobacteria bacterium
CCTTCGTGCTGCGCAAGGCCATGGAACACAAACTTAAAAAAATCTTCGATCTCTGCTATAAACGGACTCTCTGTCGTCAGCGACCTGAGCCCCATCTTCGGTAACATTTATTTATGAGGCAACGGGGGGAGGACGGGGTCCGGGGGCCGGGTTTCAGGGAAGGAGGCCGATATCCGGCAGCCGACAGAAGGCCCCTTCGCGGGCAAGGGGATGCAGGGCGCTGCGGCTCGAGGCCTGTCAATGCAGGATGCCCCGGGCGCACCGCTCCGGCCCCGGCGGCGGCTCCACCCGGGGAAGGGGCGTTCCCCAGCGGCACACGGCGTCGGCAATGCGGTCGAAACAGGCTGCCGTCTTCGAGCCCGGGCCGGCCAGGACGAGGGGCTCCTGGCGAAGGATGGATTTCGGCACCGCCTCATCCCGGAAGATCAGGCCCAGGTAGTCCGTGCCGAAGCCCAGGAAACGGCGGCAGATGCCGTCGACGTGGTGAAAGATCCTCTCTCCTTCGCGCTCGTCGGCCACGGCGTTGACGACAAGGCTGAAGGTGTCTCTCCCGAAGATCTGGTGCATGACCTTCATCATGGCGTAGGAGTCCGTGATCGAGGTGAGCTCGCGGTTCAGGACGATAATGTTCCGGGGCGCCAGGAGGTTGAACTGGAGGACGGTCTCGGCGATCCCCGCCCCCGTGTCGAGCAGCATGACGTCGTAGCCCTCCAGGGACTGGAGAAGGGTCTTTACGGTCTGGATCTTCTCGAGCAGCGGCTGGGCCATCTCCCGCACGCCGGAGCAGGCCGGCAGGAGATCGAATCCCGCCTTCGTCGACAGGATCACGTCTTCCGCCGGGGCGCTGCCGAACAGGATGTCCCTGAGGGTCAGCCGGGGATGGATGCCCAGCATGATGTCCACGTTGGCAAGCCCCAGGTCGCAGTCGACGACGAGCACCTTTCGCCCCTTCGCGGCGAGCGATGCGGCGAGGTTCACCGTGAAGAAGGTCTTGCCCACGCCTCCCTTGCCGCTGGTGACGGTGGCCACAATGGCGTTCTTGTTGGAGTTCTCTGTCATTCTTTCGTGGGTCCTCAAACGGCGATGTA
Organism: Deltaproteobacteria bacterium; assembly: GCA_012728915.1. GTDB lineage: Bacteria > Desulfobacterota > Syntrophia > Syntrophales > UBA2192 > UBA2192. The sequence continues at coordinate 1,089 of JAAYEC010000046.1, forward strand.
CCCGCGGCTCAAACTCATCCTCTTACCTTCTATTCCATGTGGGCGGCCGCCTCGAGACCGAACAGCGCCTCCCGCTCGTCCCGGTCCACCGGCTGACGCCGGCGGGCCTGCGCCGGGGACAGGGCGGGGTGACAGATGCGGTTCTTGCCGGTCTGCTTGGCTCGATACAGTTGACTATCGGCTTGTTTGAAGAATTCTTCAGCATCGATGGGGCTCGGCGGCTCGAAGACGGCCAGTCCGAAGCTTGCGGACACCCGCACGGCCATCTTCCAGGTGAAATGGGCGGTGAACTCCCGGAGGCGCGCGGCGATGCCGGCCCCGTCCGGCAGGCACGTGGCGGGCATGATCACGGCGAACTCGTCGCCGCCGTAGCGGCAGACGAAGTCCGTGGGGCGCAGCTTCTCGCGGATCAGCCCGCCCACCTGGGTGAGAAACCGGTCGCCCTCGTCGTGTCCGAGGCGGTCGTTGATGTCCTTGAAGTTGTCGAAGTCGATCATCATCAGGCAGCAGGGCTGGCCCGTCCGGCGGGAGCGGGCCATCTCGATCTCGAGCTGGAGGGAGAAGAACCGCCTGTTGTACAGCCCGGTGAGATCGTCGCTGAGGCTGAGCGATTTCAGCTGGCGGTTCTCGCGCGCGAGCCGGGCGAGACGCCCGGGAAGGTCATCCGAGGGGTCGACGACGAGGTCTGCCGCGCCGGCAAGAAATTCGCGATCCTCGGGGGAGAGTCCCTCGGCCAGGATGATGAAGGCTTCCGTCCGGGCCCCTTTCCCGGGGTGCAGCCAGGCCTTGAGCGTTTGCCCCTCGCCGAGGATGTCGGCGAGGCTGCGGGCCCCTATTGGCCGGGAAGTCGTGGGTTCTGCCGTTTTTTTCGACGTTGGGGACGATGGCATGGACACCGGGGTCGTCATTGCGGGCATGGCGATGCAAACTCTCGGGATTGCATTATCGCCTTGCCCTTGCGCAATGACCGGTTTAGGAAGCTGAAGGTTGCAAAAAAGGTGCCTGCGGCAGGGCTATGGGGGGAGACGAAAGAGGGATTGTTCTTTCGCAGGCCGCCGGCCGCCGCTCAGGGCGCCTTCATCCCCCGCCTCTGCATCTCCGCGCGGACCTCGGCCCGGCGGTTCCTCAGTTCCGGGGCGCCGCCGTCCCCTCCCGCAGGGGCTGTCGTGGAGACGCCGACGCCGCCTCCTCCCCCGGAGCCCCAGCTCCCGCCGCCGATGCCGATGCTGAAGCCCGAGCCGGGGCCGGAGCGTTCCGCGCGGTCGATCTCTTCGGTGAGCCGGTAGTAGTAGAGGAGCAGCTCGTCGTTGTCCATTTTCCGGTAATCCTGGCTCAGCAGCGCCCCCGCCTCGCCCCGGGCGTGGTTGGCGCAGCCCGACAATCCCAGGGGGGCAAGCACGGCGAGGATCAGGATCAGCATCGATGCCGTCTTCAGCGTTTTCATGGCCGTTCCTTTCCGTGGAGGTCTCACGGAGACTATAGGGGGCCCCGGGGGGATTGTCAATCCGCCTTGCAGGGCATCCCGAGCAAAGAAACCGTGGATTTGAGAACGCGCGGGATGGTATAGAACAGGCGCCGGGAGCGTCCGGCGCGCGGGCCGGCGGATGAAACGGAGGCAATGATGAAGACGATCTATTTTGACGATTTCAAGGTCGGCGACCGCTTCGAATCGCCGGGAATGACGGTGACGGAGGGGCAGATCATCGATTTCGCGATGCGCTTCGACCCGCAGGCCTTCCACGTCGATGTCGAGGCGGCAAAGGCCACCCCCTACGGCGGGCTCATCGCCAGCGGGATCCATACGATCGCCCTGACCTTTCGCCTTTTCCTCATGACAGGCGCCCTCCATGCCGGCAACAGCCTCGGCTCCCCGGGCTTCGATGAGCTGAGATGGCTTAAACCCGTTCGTCCCGGCGACACGCTGCGGGCTGTGGGCGAGGTCCTGGAGCTCAGGCCGTCTAGGGCCGGTGACCGGGGTATTGTGCGCCTCCGGTACTCCGCCCTGAACCAGAGGGGCGAAACCGTCTTCACGGTGATCGGCAACCAGATTGTTCGCCGCCGCCCGCCGGGCAGCGAGTGAGCGCCCGGCCATGGAGCTTCCGTTCCGCCCGAGGGACATCCTTCTGCTGGCCGTCGTGTTCTCGTCGATGGCCGCCGGGATCTGCTGCCCGGGGGTCTTTGCCTTCCTTCAGCCCTACACGCTCGCCTTTCTCATGGTCCTGTTCTTCATGAGCTTTCTGTCCATCCGGCTGGAGGAGGTCCGGGAGGCCCTGCGCAGGGCGAGCCTGCCGCTGCTCGCCCTCGTTGCCCTGAAGTTGATCCTCCTGCCCCCTGTCCTCTACGGGCTGTTCCTGTACGTTCTGCCGGAGTACGCCTTCTCGGCGCTCCTGTTGTCGGCCGTTTCCACGGGGGTCGTGGCGCCTTTCATGTCGAACCTCGTGGGCGGCAACAGCGCCCGGGTCCTCGTCGTGACCGTCATCACCTCGATCCTCGTGCCCTTCACCCTCCCGGCGGTCATCGGCGTCGCCCTCTCGAAGAGCGTGAGCGTTTCCTTCTGGCAGATGCTCCACATGCTGGCGCTGGCGATCTTCGTTCCCATCGCCGTCGTGCAGATCCTGCGGCGGCTTGCGCCGCGCCTGCTCGAGGCCGTGAACCGCCGCTCCTTCCCGGTGAACCTCGTCATGTTCGCCTGCATCAACTTCGGCGTGTTCTCGAAGTACGCCGATATCTTCCACAGCCGCCCCGGCCTCATCGTTGAGGCATGCCTCGTGGACATCCTCCTGTGCGCGATTTATGCGGGCACGGGCATCCTGTTCTTCCGGCGCAGCTCGGTGGAAAACCGCCTGGCGGGCGCCGTCATGCTCGCCCACGTCAACAACGTGCTCATGATCGTGTTCTCGTCGCAGTTCTTCGGGCCCACGGAGACGATGACGGCGGCCATGTACCTCGTTCCTTTTTTCGGGCTCGTCCTGCCGCTGCGGCAATACGGCAACCGTTCGAGGAAGGAGGGGGAAGGGGGGAACGGGTGACGGCGCAGGCGGTGCGGCCGGGCAAGCCTTGCCCCTACCAGTCTCTGATCATAACGCCGGCGCCGATGCGGTTCGTGTAGTGGTTGTAGTCGATGAGGGTCTCGCCGTACCCGGTGAAGTACTGGATGTAGCAGTTCAGCGGCCCGACGCAGGTGAAATCGAACGCGAGCTGCAGGGCGCTGCGGTTCCCATCGTCCAGGCGCAGATTGTTGCGGAACATGAGGGCGGCGTGATAGTCGATCCCGCATGTCCTGCCGCGGTACCCGGCCCAGAGCTCGCCGTATCCCAGGTAGGCGTCGATGTCGGGGTTGTCGTCGTCGTCGGCGCTTTCGGGCAGCCGGTACCAGGTTTTGAGGACGACGTCGAAGGGCACCCGCTCGAAACCGAAGTTCGCCACGAGGCGGTTCCAGCTTCTCGAGAGGGGCTCGCTCTGGCCGTTGGACTGGTGGTTCAGGCCGATCTGGACGAACTGGAGCTTGAGAGGTTCGCCGCCCAGGCGGACCAGCTCGTCGCCCATCCGGATGTTGAAGAGGGCCTCGGGCTCGTAGTTGGTCTCCCGGAAGGGGGCGGAGTTGCTCCAGTTCCAGAACTGCCATTGCGACAGTTGCGTATAGGCCGCCCAGAGATCCGCCTTCTTGTCGAGAATGGGGATCGGGATGTCCTCCAGGAGCTTCATTTTCAGACTGATCTGGAACTTGGTTTCCGGGTCCTGCAGGCGCGTGCCGGGGTTGACCGATTCGTAGGGCTGCCGGTCCAGGGCGCCGTTGTAGGTGTAAACCAGGAAGTAATTCTCGCGGTGCGCGCGGATGGCCCACCGCCCGGCCTCTTCACGGCTTCGCTCGTCGAGCAGCCATGCCTTCGACAGGTAGCTCGATGTGTTCGGCGGCTTCGGGTTGAGGCCGGCCAGCCTGTCGTATGCGTAAAGCCGTTCCTTGTCGTCGCAGAGCGTCTTGCAGGCCTCGATCCCGTCGGTCTTCTTCGCCCGGAACAGACCCGTCCCCCAGACGCAGTCCGTCAGGCATCTCCACCAGCTGTACCGTGCGGCCTCGTCGTAGCAGCGAAGCCTGTCGGCGGAGTAGTCGTGATCCCTGCATGCGGCCAGCCCGGCCGGCGCATCGGTGGGGGGAGCGGATGCGGAGGGCGCCTGCGCCGCCGGAATCGCGGCCCGGCCCGGGGGCTGCCCGGCGGGCTCCAGAGCGGGGACATCCGTCTTCGGCTTTCGCCCGGCCGCTTCCTCGTAACACTGGAGCCGCTTCTCCCTGTTTTCGACGGCGGAACACCTGTCGTAGTCTTCGACGCTGTAGGCCGAAACGCCCGGCGCCCCGAAGAGCCAGACAAACAGCGAACAAGCGAGCAGCAAGGTTCGAAACATGACCTCCCCCTCCCGGTCACAACGGCGCCGGCCGCGCGTAAAACGGGGCTGCCTGCGCGGCAGCCCCGGTGCGCAGCCCGTGCTTGTCCAGCCTGCTAGGACTGCAGGTTCTTCTCGAGGAACCTCATCATCTGCCGGAAGACACCCTCGAGGATGTCCGGTGCGATGAAGTAATCCGGGCACTCCCTGTAAAAGAGGACGTTCATGGCCTTCGCGGCCTCGTCGACGTTGCCCTTCTCCCGGAGGATTCCCTCCATCCGGGCGCGCAGCTTCCGGCCCTCCCGCAGGGTCAGGTCGATGAACCCCCGGGCCTCCTCTCTCGTGACGTAGCCGTAGTGGTCGGCGCAGAGATAGTCCACGGCGAGCGGCTTCATCTTCTCGAGGCTCTCGAGGTACTGGGTGAAGTTGGTGTTGGCCGAGGCGAAGGAGCCGTCTCGATAGGGAATGCCGCCGGCGTCGGAGGCGAAGAGGGCCTTTCGAACCGGCTCGTAGGCCGTGATGGAACAGTGCGTGTGGCCGGGCGTGAAGAGGATGTTCAGGGTGGTCCCGCCGAGGTCGATGCGGTCTCCGTCGCCCACGGTCGTCCCCGCGATGTCGTCCCGCCATGCGAAGTCGACGTCCTGCAGGGCCGCCCCGAGCCCCATCTTGTCCGCCACGGTCCGGCTGAACTGGTTGGCGATGTCGATGGCCTTTTGCATCTGGAGGATCCTCCACGTCTCCGCCGAGCCGTACACCTCGATGCCCGGGTTGTTGCGCGTGAACCAGGGGATGACCCCGATGTGGTCGAAATGGGAGTGGAGAATGAGGATCTTCGTCAGCTTCGCGGGGTCAAGCCCGAAGCCCCTCATCTGCCTGCGGACATCGGGGAGGATGTGAGCCAGCCCGCCGTTGATCATGATGGCCCCGTCCTTGCCCTCGAGCCAATACACCCCCGACTCCTCGCGGCCGAGGTACCACAGGTTCTCAGCGACCTTTCCCGCCGTGCGATGCCTCATGGGTGGACCCTCCTTGTCGTCGTGGTATGCCGGACAGACCCAACGCATCTATAATGCATCCGGGCGGGGGATGGCAAGGGGAAAGGCGGACGAACGCCGCCGGCCGTCACTTGCCCATGGAAAATGCACCGGCTCTGTGGTAGGATTCGACCGTTCTGTCAGGGGGACCCGCCGTTTTTTTACCGCAACCGAACAACAAAGGAGGACGACCTATGGATCCGATCCGATCGCTGGATGCCATCTTCAAGCCGGCAAGCGTGGCCCTTATCGGCGCGTCGAGCACACCCGGGAAGCTCAGCTACGACATCCTTCACAACCTGATCCAGGCCGGGTTTGCGGGGCCGATCTACCCCGTCAACCCGAAGGCCGACGAGATCCTGGGCCTCAAGGCCTACCCGGCGATCGGTGCGACCCCGACGCCCGCGGACATGGCCGTAGTGGTCATCCCCGCGCGGATGGTCGTGGGGGCCATCGAGGAGTGCGGCAGGGCGGGCGTGAAGTCCGCCGTGGTCATCACCGGCGGGTTTGCCGAAGCGGGCGAGGACGGCGAGAAGCTCCAGGCGCAGCTGGCGAAGGCGGGCCGGGAGCACGGCGTGCGCCTCATCGGGCCCAACTGCCAGGGGGTGAATATCCCCTACAGCAGCCTCTGCGCCTCCTGGCCGCTCATCACCACGAGAGGGCGCATCGCCTTCGTCTCCCAGAGCGGCACCGTGGGCGCCGCCCTCATCGACTGGGCGAGCGTCGAGCGCCTGGGCTTCAGCGGCTTCGTGAGCCTCGGCAACCGGGCCGACGTGGACGAGTCCGACTGCATCCGGTACTTCAACGACGATCCCAACACGAGGGTCGTCGCCTGCTACATCGAGGGCGTGAAGCGCCCCGCGGCGTTCCTCGATGCGCTCGGCAAGGCCACCAAACCCGTCGTGATCCTCAAGTCGGGCAGAACGGCAAGAGGGCGCGTCGCGGCTGAGAGCCACACGAAGTCCCTGGCCGGCAGCGACGAGATCTACCAGACCATCTTCCGGAAGTACGGCATCGTGCGGGCCGACAACCTGGAGGAGCTCTACGACTTCGCCAAGGGGCTCGCCTACATGGACCGGCCGACGGGGAAGCGGCTCCTGTTCATCTCCAGCTCCGGCGGCGCCGCGATCCTCGGCATCGACGAGGCCGGGAAGTACGGTCTCGAGGCCCCCTTCCCGTCGGAGGATCTCAAGGCGCGCCTGCGGGCGTTCCTGCCGCCGCACTGCGGCCTCACGAACCCCATCGATCTCACGGGCGACGCCATCACCGACCCCTCCCTCTACTCGAAGTCCATCGCCGAGGCGAAGTCCGACTATGACACGAGCGTCGTCGTCTTCGGCGATCCCGTCCACGGCGCCTCGGACATCGTGACGGGCAGGGGCGAGCTCGTCGTTTACTGCGGCGGCGCCGAGGTGGAGCGCGAGGAGTCCCTCAAGATGCACGAGAAGGGCATCCCCGTCTACCCCACGCCCGAACGGGGCGTGCGGGCCCTGGCCCAGTTCTTCGCCCACGAGGCCGTGAAGCCCGAGGAGGCCCAGGCGCACGGCGGGCAGGACGACGAGGGGCCGAGGCTCCGGCTCATGCCCGCGCCCGCCGCGGTCCGCGTCCTGCGTTCGTACCGCATTCCGGCCGTCACGGCGGCCCCCGCGAGGAATGCGGCCGAAGCAGCCCGGTACGCCGGTCGTTTTGCCCGGCCCGTGGCCCTCAAGATCCTCTCGCCCGACATCTCCCACAAGTCCGATGTCGGGGGCGTTGCGCTGGGCGTCGAGCCCTCCGGGGTCAAAAAGGCCTGGAAGGCGATGATGGCTGCGGTCGAAGAAAAGGCCGGGGGCGCCCGGATCGAGGGGGCCACGGTTTCGCCCATGGCGAAGCCGGGCGGCGTGGAGGTGATCCTCGGTATCCTGCGGGATCCGCAGTACGGGGCGACGATGATGTTCGGCCTCGGCGGGATCTTCACGGAGATTTACAAGGACGTGCAGTTCTGCCTGCTGCCGGCGTCCCCGGGCGAGTTCGAGAGGATGGTCGCATCGATCAGGGGCTATCCGATCCTGGCGGGCGCGCGCGGCAGGGCCCCGAAGGACATCGCCGCCCTCGTCGACGTGATGCGGAAGCTCGCGCAGATCGCCGAGGACTACCCCGGGTTCGACCAGATCGACCTCAACCCGGTCATCGTCTACGAGAAGGGCGTCTCCGTGGTGGACTACCGGATCCTGCACAAGTAGGGCAGGCCACATGCCGTTACTAACACCCTCTCCCCTCCGCGGGAGAGGGCGGGGGTGAGGGGGACAATCACTTTCCTTTGTTATCGATTCAGGCGCCCCTTACGGCGAGGGGCGCCGCTGTTTTGATCATTCATTCAGAAGGTGTTTGGCGATGGCGGAAACGAAAAAAAAGAAGACGGCGAAAATGCCCGTGAAGAAAACCGGGACGGCGCGGAAGAAGAAGGCGCCCTCGATCAGCCGGGAGGACGCCCTGCAGATCGCTCAGGCCTATCTTTTCGACAAGGGCGCCTTTTCCGTGAGCGGCATCAGCGACGGGATCCCGGAGGCTTTCAATGCGAACCTGGCCGCCAACGAAGAGCTTGCCGCGGAGTTGAAGGGTTGCTGGATCGTCGAGTGCGGCCTGGACCCCTTCCTGGTCGTCGACGGCGGCACGATGCTCATCGGCATCTCGAAGACGACGGGCGGCATCGTCTACGCCGGCATCCTCAGCGTGGCGTAATCTGTATGGCATTAACATACAAGTGTATGGTATAAGCATACATCATGAATGCTTTGGCAAAAGTCTTATCCTCACAAGTCCGGGCGGCAATCTTCGAGCTCCTCTTCGGGTTGAGGGATCTCCCCGCTCATATGAGAGAAATCGAAAGACTTTCAGGCTTTGCCATTGGAACGATCCAGCAGGACCTCAAGAAACTGGAAAGCCTCGACCTCGTGACAAGGCGCAAAGACGGAAACCGGGTCTACTATGAAGCCAACAAGAACCATCCCCTCTATCCGGAGATTCGCAATCTGGTCCTGAAAACGGTCGGACTCGCGGACGTCCTTAAGAAAGCCCTCGAGAAGAGCCCGGATATCAGGGTTGCCTTTGTATACGGTTCCGTTGCAAAGGGAGAAGAGAAAGCCGCAAGCGATGTGGATCTCATGGTCATAGGTGACCTCGGTCTTCGAAAACTGACGGCCACGCTCTCCGGAACATCAGAAAGAATCGGCAGAGAGGTGAATCCCCACGTCCTTCTTCCCTCGGAGTTCTGCCGAAAGAAAAAAGAAGGCGATCATTTCCTGACAAGCGTTCTCCGGGAGCCGAAAATTTTCATCATAGGCAGTGAAAATGAACTTGAAGCAGTGGGCCGATAACGGGTGGCTCAAATCTCACAAGACCAGCAGAGAAGAAATAGCCAACCTCCTGGCAATTGTTGAACGTGATCTGGCCGATGCGGCGAACGAGTCGATCTCGCCGGATTCGCGATTCGGGATCGCCTACAACGCCGCACTTAAGCTCTGCACGGTCCTGCTGTCTGCAGCAGGCTATCGCGCCGACAAGACGCGGCATCATTACCTCACCATACAGGCCATGCCTCTTATTCTGGGGCGCGACAGGGCGAACGATGCACAATACCTGGACACCTGCAGGAACAAGAGAAACATCGCCGAGTATCATTATGTGGGAAACGTCACAGCGCGCGATGTGGAGGAACTGACGGGTTTCGCAAAGGAGCTGAGCGTAACGGTTCGCGATTGGTTGAAGGGAATGCGGCCCGATTTGCTTTGATAAAGCAGCAGAGGGAGTAAAGAATCATCCGACGAATTAGACACATATGCAAGGCATTGCACGTAATCACGAATTGCCTCACAATAAATGTTACCGGAGGTGACGATGCATAGTGGTCGTTGACTCATAATTCATGTTACCGGGAGAGAGACCTTCTCTGGGAGCCGTGACGATGAGTCCGCGAACCAAACGCGA
>JAAYEC010000047.1 GCA_012728915.1 Deltaproteobacteria bacterium
AAGCGCTTCAAGGACGACGCGAAGGAGGTTACCGCCGGGATGGAGTGCGGCCTCGGCATCGAGGGGTACAACGACATCCGCACGGGGGACGTGATCGAGGCGTACATCACGGAGCAGATCGAGAGAAGACTCTAATTGGTCCGTTCCGTCTGTTCAGCCTGTTCCGTCGAGAAACGGAAGATCGGAATGGCTGATTCGGACCGAATAGACCGAATAGACCGAATAGACCAATATGGTAGTCGGTGTCGGGATCATCCAACTGCGCATCCACGAGAGCCGCTCCCTGAAGGGGAAGCGGGGGGTCGTGAAGAGCCTGATCCGGCGCACGCAGAACGAGTTCAACATCTCGATCGCCGAGGTCGACGGGCACGACAACTGGAAGCAGGGGGTCGTCGGCTTTGCCGTGGTGGGCAACGACCGGGGCTTCGTGGACTCGAAGATGGAGAGGATCCTGAATTTCGTCGAAAACCTCCACCTGGCCGAAGTCGTGAACGTCCGGAGGGAGATCACGAACTACTCCGACATGGCGGGCCGGTACGACGGGGGGGCGCTGTCCGATGGATTTCAAGAGAGCTGACCGGGTCGCGGATCTCATCAGGCAGGAGCTATCCGGCATCCTGCGGCGCGAGGCCCACGACCCGAGGATCGCCAACATCACCGTGACGGACGTGAAGCTCACCGACGATCTGCGCTCCGCCCGGATTTACTTCGTCGAGCTCGGCCGGGACCGCCAGAGCGAAGGGGTCGAGAGGGGGCTTGCGAGGGCCAAGGGGTTTCTCCGACGGGAGCTGGGTCGACGCCTCCAGCTGCGGTACGTGCCGGAACTGAGCTTCTTCTACGATCCGTCCTTCGAGTACGGGGCCAGGATCGAGAGGCTGCTCAGGGAGATCGGGAAAGACGAAACGGATGATCAACCGGATCGCTGAGATCATACGGAAAGGCCGCCGCTTTCTCGTCACCTCCCACGTGAGGCTCGACGGGGATGCCGTGGGCTCCGAGCTGGCCCTCTACGAGGCGCTCAGGGGCCTTGGCAAGGAGGCGGTCGTCTACAACCAGGACCGCACGCCGCAGGTCTACGCGTTCCTTCCCGACGCGGGGGTGATCGTGAACCGGCTGGGCTCCCTGGACGGCTTCGACGCCGTCTTCGTCCTGGACTGCAGCGAGATCGAGCGCGTGGGAGACGAGGCGCCGCGTATCGCAGAAGTCCGGCGGATCGTCAACATCGACCACCACATTTCGAATGACCGCTACGGCCACTTGACGCTCACGGACCCGGAGGCAAGCTCCACGGGCGAGATGGTGTTCCGGCTGCTCGACGGGATGGGGGTCGAAATCACGAAGGACATGGCCGTCAACCTCTACACCGCGATCCTGACCGACACCGGGGCCTTCCGGTACTCGAACACGGGGCCGGGAACTTTCGCCGTCGCCGGCCGGCTCCTGGAGAAAGGGGCCGATCCCGCCGGGATCGCCCAGCAGGTCTACGAGACGCACCCGGCCGTGAAGTTCCGGCTGCTGGCCCTTGCGCTCTCCACGCTGGAGTTCGACTGGCAGGGAAAGATCGCGGCCCTTACCGTGTCGAAGAGGATGCTCGACGAGGCGGGAGCCCAGTGGGAGCACACGGAAGGGTTCGTGGAGTACCCCCGCTCCATCGAGGGCGTTCAGGTGGCCGTCTTCCTGAGCGAGATCGGCGAGGGGTTCTTCAAGGCAAGCCTGCGCTCCAAGGGGCGCTTCAACGTGGAGGCGGTGGCGCGGAGGTTCGGGGGGGGCGGACACATCAATGCCTCGGCCTGCCGGGTCCCCGGTGACGCGGAGACGGTCAAGAAACGGCTCTTCGAAGCGATCAAGAACGGGGGCCGATGAACGGCGTCGTCATCGTCGACAAACCCGCGGGGATCACGTCCCACGACGCCGTGGCCCGGGTGAGGAGACTCCTCGGCCGGAGGAGGGCGGGCCATACCGGCACGCTCGATCCCATGGCGACCGGGGTGCTTCCCGTTTGTGTCGGCGAGGCGACGAAGCTCGCCTCCTTCCTTGCGGGGGACGACAAGGTCTACGAGGTCACGATGCGCCTGGGCGTCCGGACGGACACCCAGGACATGACCGGCCGGGTGCTGGCCGAGCAGGAACCGCGGGTGAGCGGGGAGGAGATCCGGGCCGCCCTTGCATCCTTTGTCGGAACGATTGCCCAGGTGCCGCCGCAATACTCGGCCGTCAAGGTCCGGGGCCGGGCTCTTTACCAGTGGGCCCGCAGGGGGGTCCGCATGGAGGCCCCCGAGCGGCTGGTCGAGATCCGCGACATCCGCCTCCGGTCGATCGAGATGCCCCGGGTGCGGTTCGACGTGACCTGCTCCAAGGGCACCTACGTCCGCACGCTTTGCGCCGATATGGGCGAGCGTCTCGGCTGCGGGGCCGCCCTGGAGCGCCTGCGCAGGACCGCAAGCGGCATCTTCCGGCAGGAAGACGCCGTCGCCATCGAGGGGGACAGCGACGCCGCGATCCGCCAGAGGCTCGAGCAGGGGCTCATCCCGCCGGTGCGGGCGCTTGCGGGCATTCGGGACATTGCGGTGCCCCCCCGGTTCGAGGAGCGGCTCATGAAGGGCCGTCAGCCCGGCGCCGAGGACCTGGCGGGCCTGCAAATCCCTTCTCTTGCCGCGGGAGATGTGGTAATGTTCACGAGCGGGTCCGGGCGCCTCGTGGCGCTGGCCCGGATGACCGTTTCGACGGCGGAGATCCCGATGCTCGGGGCCCGGGACCGGGTCGCCCGCATCCTGAGGGTCTTCATCGACCCATGAAACGAAACAGACAGGGACACTATGTGAGTAAAGGGAGGATTTACGGACGTGCTTGACGCAGAGAAGAGGAAAGAGATCATTGCCGGCTATCAAACCCACGAGGGCGACACGGGCTCTCCCGAAGTGCAGATTGCCCTGCTGAGCGCCAGGATCCAGTACCTGACGGAGCATTTCAAGACGCACAAGAAGGATCACCACTCGCGCCGGGGTCTCCTGAAGCTCGTCGGCCAGCGCCGGCGGCTGCTGGAGTATCTCAGGAACAAGGACGTGAACCGCTACCGCAAGATCATCGAGCGGCTCGGTCTGCGTAAGTAGCGTCGAGGGCAACGGTCGCATCGTTCGACCCGGCTCAGCCCCGGGTCCAGGCTTCTGGAATGGTCAATCCATCCGCAACATTGAAACCGGTTCGCTCAGGACAGGGGAGCCGTCTGTCTGCCGGCATGCGCCGGGGGCACGTCCAGAACCCCATTGTCATCAGCAAGGAGAAAGAAGAAGCATGAGTCAGGTATTCAAGACACAATTCGCGGGCAGCGAGATCAGCGTCAAGGCGCACTACATCGCCGGCCAGGCTGACGGCGCCGTCCTCGTGACCTACGGGGAGACGGTCGTGCTCGTCACCATCGTTTCGTCCCGGGCGCAGAGGGAGGGGCTCGACTTCCTTCCCCTCACCGTGGATTACCAGGAAATGACCTTCGCCGCGGGCAAGATCCCCGGCGGGTTCTTCAAGCGCGAGGGGCGCCCCAACGAGCGCGAGATCCTGATCTGCCGGATCATCGATCGCTCCATCCGCCCCCTGTTCCCCAAGGGCTACAACTTCGAGACGCAGCTCATCGCCACGGTGCTCTCCGTGGACGGCGAGCACGACTCGGACGTGGCCGCCCTGCTGGGCGCCTCGGCGGCGCTGCAGATCTCCAACGTCCCCTTCAATGGACCCATCGCCGGCGTCCGGATCGGCCGGCTCGACGGCAAACTCGTTGCCAACCCCACCTCGATGGAGGGAAGCGACCTCGACATGTTCATCGTGGGACGCAAGGTGACCCCCGGCACGGGGGGCCGGCCCTACGACGTCAACCTCGTCATGCTCGAGGGGGGCGCCTGGGAACTGGGCGAGGAGGACATCGTCCAGGGGATCAACCTGGCGCTGGAGAGCATGCGGCCCGTCATCGAGCTGCAGGACGAGATGCAGAAGGCCATCGGGAGGGCCAAGCGGGACTTCGCGCCCCCCGCCGTCGACGAGACCCTCTACCGGAAGATCTCCGACCTGGTGAAGGGCGGTTTCCAGGAGGCCTACCGGATCCCGGAGAAGCTCGACCGCTACGGCAAGCTGCGGGAGGTCCGCGAGAAGGCCACCGAGGCCCTCTGCAAGGACGACCCGTCGCTCAAGCCCCTCGTGGAGCACGTCATCGAGAAGATCGAACGCAGCGTGCTGAGGAACATGATTCTGGCCGAGAAGCGCCGCGTCGGCGGACGCGCCTACGACGAGATCAGGCAGATCCACAGCGAGGTGGGGCTCCTGCCCCGCACGCACGGCTCGGCCCTCTTCACGCGGGGCGAGACGCAGGCCCTCGTCACGATCACCCTGGGGACCTCCTCGGACGAGCAGCGGATGGACTACATCACGGGCGAGGAGCGCCGTTCCTTCATGCTTCACTACAACTTCCCGCCCTACTGCGTGGGCGAGGTGAAGCGCCTGGGCAGCCCCGGCCGCCGCGAGGTCGGGCACGGTGCCCTGGCCCGCCGGGCGCTGCTTCCCGTCCTGCCCACCCAGGAGGAGTTCCCCTACACGATCCGCACCGTGTCGGAGATCGTCTCCTCCAACGGCTCGTCCTCCATGGCCAGCGTCTGCGGCGGGGCCCTCTCGCTGATGGACGCGGGCGTTCCCGTGAAGGACGTCGTGGCGGGAATCGCCATGGGCCTGCTGAAGGAAGGCGACAACGTGGCGGTTCTTTCCGACATCCTCGGCGACGAGGACCACGCGGGCGACATGGACTTCAAGGTCTGCGGAACCCGGAAGGGCATCACGGCCCTGCAGATGGACATCAAGATCGACGGGATCGACGAGCCCATCCTGCGCAAGGCGCTCCAGCAGGCGAAGGAAGGCCGGTACTTCATCATCGACAGGATGAAGGAAACGCTTCCCGAACCCCGCAAGGAGCTGTCCCAGTACGCCCCGCGGATCATCACCCTGAAGATCCGGCCCGACCGGATCCGTGACCTCATCGGAACGGGCGGCAAGAACATCCGCCAGATCGTTGCCGAAACGGGCGTCTCCATCGACGTGGAAGACGACGGCACAGTACTCATCGCCTCGGCCGACCTCGAGGCCGCAGACCGGGCGATTGCCATGGTGAAGTGGCTCACCGAAGAGGCCGAGATCGGCAAGATCTACATGGGCACGGTGAAGAAGGTCGTCGATTTCGGGTGCTTCGTGGAGATCCTGCCCGGCACCGAGGGGCTCGTCCACATCTCCCAGCTTGACACGAAGCGGGTCGCCAAGGTGACCGACGTGGTCAAGGAAGGCGACAAGATCCCCGTGAAGGTCCTCGAGATCGACTCGAACGGGAAGATCCGCCTGAGCAGGAAGGATGCCCTGGGTGCAGACGTATCGAAAAACAGTCCTTTCTAACGGGATCAGGGTCATCACGGAGGAGATCCGCCACGTCCGCTCCGCCTCGATCGGCGCATGGGTCCGCTGCGGCTCGCGCCACGAGGACGAGCGGATCAACGGGACGGCCCACTTCATCGAGCACATGCTCTTCAAGGGGACGGCCCGGCGCTCGGCCTTCGACATCGCCTCCGACATCGACTCCGTCGGGGGCGTGATGAACGCCTTCACGGGCAAGGAGCTGACGGCATTCTACGTCAAGGTGCCCGACTACCACCTCCCGCTCGCCATGGATCTGCTCGCGGACATCTTCAACCACTCCCTGTTCAACCGCGACGAGATTGACAAGGAAAAGTCCGTCATCCTCCAGGAGATCCGCATGGTGGAGGACACGCCGGACGAGTACATCCACGACATCTTCGAGAAGCACTTCTGGGAAGGGCATCCCCTGGGCATGCCCGTTCTCGGGACGAGGGACTCCGTCGACGGCTTCGACCGCGGGGAAGTCCTGAAATTCTTCGAGGGGCGTTACCGGGGGGACAACCTGGTCATCGCCGCCGTGGGCAACCTGGAACACGAGAAGCTGGTGGATCTCGTGGCGGAGCTCTTCGGCGGACTGCCGGCTCTCCGGACCGGAACGGAGGAGACGAGGCCGCGCACCGCGGCCCGCCTGTCCTGCATCGAGAAGGATCTGGAGCAGCTCCACCTCGTCATCGGCACGCCGGCGCCGGCCACGCTGGACGACACGCGCTTTGCCGGCATCCTGATGAACTCCGTCTTCGGGGGCTCCATGAGCTCGCGGCTCTTCCAGGAAATCCGCGAGAAGCGGGGCCTTGCCTACGCCGTGCGCTCCTACATCGTCTCGTACCGCGACACGGGGATGCTCAACATCTATGTCGGGACCTCGAAGGACAAGACGCAGGAGGTCATCGACATCGTCCTGGCCGAGATGAAGCGCATGAAGACCGAACGGTTCACGGACAGGGAACTGCAGTCGGCCAGGGAACTGATCAAGGGCAACCTGCTCCTGAGCATGGAGAGCACCGACAACCGCATGCAGAAGCTCGCGACCAACGAGATCTACTTCGGCCGCCACGTGCCGCCGGAGGAGATCGTCGGCCGGATCGAAGGCGTGACCGCCGAGGATATCCTGTCCCTATCCGCGCAGATGTTCACGCGCCCCCAGCTGTCCATGGTCTTCCTGGGCGACATGACGGACGCCGAAATGCCCTCGGGAACGATCGACCTCTAAGATCAGCAAGCGACAGGCCGCAGGGCACGGAACCCCTCTCGTCCCCCCTTTTTCAAGAGACGGTGCGGAAAGGGGCCCCTTTCCGTAAAGGGGGCGGGGGATTCGGCCGGACAGGCGGGGCGGACCGACAGGCGAAACCCATGGAACAGATCAGCGTCGCCATCACGCGACTGGGGGGATCGGAGGACCTTCCTCTTCCTCGCTACATGACGGACCGCGCGGCGGGCATGGACCTCCTTGCCGCCGTCGAGGACGATCTGGTCCTCGCCCCGGGGTGCCGCGCCCTTGTCCCGACGGGCATCGCCATCGCGCTGCCGGAGGGCTTCGAGGCGCAGGTGCGCCCGCGCAGCGGCCTCGCGCTGAAGAACGGGGTCAGTCTCGTGAACACGCCGGGGACGATCGACGCCGACTACCGGGGCGAGATCCGCGTCATCCTGATCAATCACGGCAGCGAACCCTTCGTTGTCCGGAGGGGCGACCGGATCGCCCAGATGATCGTGGCCCCGGTCTGCAGGGTCCGGTGGGACGTGCGGGTGACCCTTCCCTCGACGCGCCGGGGCGGCGGCGGCTTCGGGCACACCGGATGAGGTCTGACGGCCTCGTATTTCCCTCATTTCTGTTGGACATCGAATTGAAAATAGTCTAAGAAACGGGAAATACGAGAAGTTAAGAAGTTGAGAAGGTAAGAAGGTTGGAGAGGCTGTGATGATTTGTGAGTTGCGGCCGGGATGGCCGGCGGAACAGACTGGACAAGACGGAACAGACGCTTGAAGACGTCCAAGGTCAGGAAAACGATCGCGGAGATCAACGAGAGGATCCGGCAGGGCAGGGCCGTCGTCGTGACGGCCGAGGAGATGATCGACGTCGTCGAGCGCCACGGGAACGCGGAGGCGGCCCGGAAGGTCGACGTGGTGACGACGGGAACCTTCGGGCCCATGTGTTCCTCGGGGGCCTTCCTGAATTTCGGCCACACCTCCCCGCGCATCAAGGCCCACAAGGTCTGGCTCAATGACGTCGCCGCCTACGGCGGTGTGGCGGCGGTCGACTGCTACCTCGGCGCCGCCGAGGTGGCCGAGGGCGATCCCCTCAACAGCGTCTTTCCCGGCGAGTTCAATTACGGGGGCGGCCATGTCATCGAGGATCTCGCGGCCGGGAACGTGATCCGCCTCCGGCTGGAAGGCTACGGTACGGACTGCTACCCCTCGCGCAAGCAGGAGAAGAACATCCTGCTGCACGATCTGCGCGATGCGCTCCTGTTCAACCCGCGCAACTGCTATCAGAACTACAACTGCGCGGTGAACATGTCCGACAAGACGATCTACACCTACATGGGGGTGCTGCGACCGCGCATGGGCAATGCGAATTACTCCACCTCCGGTCAGCTCAGCCCCCTGTTCAACGACCCCTACTACCGGACGATCGGCATCGGGACCCGCATCTTTCTCGGGGGCGGCCGGGGCTACGTGGCCTGGCACGGCACCCAGCACGCCCCGGAGACGCCCCGCAGCCCCAACGGCGTGCCCACGGGCGGGGCGGGGACGCTTGCCGTCATCGGAGACCTGAAGCAGATGTCCCCGGAATGGCTCAAGGGCGCCAGCTTCCTGGGCTACGGCGTCTCGCTGTACGTGGGCATCGGGATCCCGATCCCGGTGCTCGACGAGGAGATGGCCCGCTACACGGCCGTGAGGGACGAAGACATCGTGACCCAGATCTACGACTACAGCATGGATTACCCCGGCGGCGGTGCGATGAAGAGCCTCGGGGAAGCCACGTACAGGGAACTGCGCAGCGGCCGGATCCTCCTCAACGGCAGGGAAGTGGCCACGGCCTCCATGTCCAGCTATTATCGCGCCCGGCAGATTGCCGAGACGCTCAAGACCTGGATCGAAAAAGGGGAGTTCCTGCTTGGCGAGCCGCAGGCGCTCCTTCCCTCGGTGAGCCCTTCGCCGCCTGAGGGCCGCCGAAAGCGTTAGCGCCGCGTTGCCAGCGCCGGATCCGGGGGGTGGCGGATGAAGGTGGGGAGAGTGCTTCTGCTGTTCCTGGTCCTCATGGGCCCGGTCATCCTCTTCGGAAGCCGGGGGGTCCTGGACAATCACCGTCTCGACCGGAAGCTTCTCGACCTGAGGAAGAGCAACGAGGAGCTCGCCGTGAAAAACGACGCCCTCAAGAAGGAGATCCTTCTGCTCCGCAACGACATGCGCTACATCGAAAAGGTCGCCCGCGACGAGCTGGGCATGGTCCGGCAAAACGACAAGGTCTACCGCCGCGTGGACTGAACATGCAGAGGGTGAGAGGGTAAGAGGGTAAGAAGGTTGGAAGAGCCGGAGGCCGGTCCGAAGCTTCCGCTGCTCCAACCTTCTCACCTTCTTACGTTCTTGCCCTCTTCTTTTGCCCCATCCGGGGGGCGTCAAAAAGCTTTACATGTCTTGGGAAACGCAGTCCCCGGGCCTTTTTCGCGGTATCCTCCCTTTTCCCGGCAGCACCCCTCCGCATTTTTTATTTAACCCCGACTCCTTCCCTGCCGATTAGTAAGGTTGGGAATTCGCCCGGCCGCAACGCATGACGGCGGGGCATCCCGAGGGATGTCCTGCCGAAAAGCCCTCTGAATCAAGGTCTTTCGGGGTTGCAGGCGGGTGATTCGCTCCCCGGCCCGTTTCCCGGCCCGCCCGTGGCACAGTGCTTGCTTGATCTGTTTGCCGTAGTGGTGCGAAAGGAATCGGCCTTAACCCATTCAGCCTGTCCCGGCCTCCCGGCCGGGCGAGACCGCAAAAGACAGAGGACCCCATGCTCAAACTCAACGGCCTGTTCGCAAGCAAGAAGCAGATTGCGGGACTCGACATCGGTGCCAGTTCCATCAAGATTGCCGAGATCGCAGAGGGAGCCGACGGCTACGTGCTGCAGAATTTTGCAAGCCTCCCTCTCGCGAAGGGCATCATCGCCGACGGTCTCATCGCCAATCCCAATGCCCTTGCCGAGCGGATCAAGGAACTCCTCAAGATCTCCCGCTGCAAGGCCCGCACCGTCGTCACGTCCCTGTCCGGATACTCCGTCATCGCCAAGAAGATCGGCTTTCCCTCCATGGACGAGGAATCGCTCCGCGAACTGATCAGCGACGAGATCGAGAAGTACCTGCCCTTCGGAGACATGAAGGACGTCAATTTCGACTTCCAGATCCTGGGCTCCAGCGAGATGAGCCCCGGCCAGATGGAGGTCTTCCTCGTGGCCGCCAAGAAGGACGTCGTCCAGAGCTACGTCGAAACCATCAAGAAGGCCGGGCTGGACGTGCTCATCATGGACGTGGACTCCTTCGCCCTGGAGACGATGTACGAGGAAAACTACGACTACGGTCACGAGGACGTCTGCATCCTCGTGAATATCGGGGCCAGCATGACCAACATCAACGTCGTCAAGGGGGGCGCCTCCATCTTCATCCGCGACTTCCCCCTGGGAGGGTATTCGATCACGGAGAACCTCCAGGACAAGACGGGAGTCTCCTTCGAGGAGGCCGAGCGAATGAAGCTGGAGAAATCCGCCTCGGGAGACGAGCACAGCCGGGATGAGCTGCTCACGTACGCCGATCCCCTGCTGCTGGAGATCGAGCGATCCGTCGACTACTTCCGCTCGACCTACCCGGGCAAGTTCATCAAGCAGATCCTGCTCTGCGGCGGGACGGCCCGGATGCCCGGGATCGCGGAAGCCCTTCTCCAGAGACTCAACGTGGAGGTCGAGATCGCCGATCCCTTCCGCAAGGTTTCGGCCGACAAGAAGGCGTTTTCAGCCGAGGACCTGAAAGAAATCGGGCCGCAGGCCTCGGTCGGAGTCGGGCTCGCCATGAGGAGGATCGGGGACAAATGATCAAGGTCAACCTGCTTCCCTACCGGGAAAAGAAAAAGGAAGTCCAGTCGAAGAACCAGGCCGTCATCCTCGGCGCCCTCGGGGGCGTGTTCGCGATCCTGTTCGTCGGGTTCCACGTCTTCACCGTGATGAAGCTCAACGATCTCGAGGGCGAGGTCCAGGGGACACAGCAGAGGCTTCAGCAGCTCAGGACGAGCATCGGCGACATCAACCAGTACAAGAAGGCGAAGGAGATCCTGGAGAAGCGGCTCCACATCATCAGCTACCTCGAGAAGAACCGCTTTGCCAAGGTCTACTTCCTCGATGAGCTGACCGCCATGGTCCCGGCCAACCAGGTCTGGGTCAAATCGATGAAGGAATCGGAAGCGGACGTGAAGATCGACGGGTTCGCGCGGGACAACATCGCCATCGCGAAGTTCATGAGGAACCTGGAGCGCTCCAAGCACCTCACCTCCGTGGATCTCGTCTCGTCCAAACAAACGGAAATCGCGGGCAACCGGCTGAAGCAGTTCACCCTGTCCTGCGGTCTCAAGAAGGGGTTCTGAGCATGGCACTGAGCGTTGACGATCTCAAGAGAATGCCCCTGCGGCAGAAGGTCCTGGCGATGTTCGTGTTCGTCATCCTGCTGGGATTCGCCTACTACTCGCTCTACTACCAGGCCGCCATGCAGGAGGAGGAGCAGCTCCAGCAGAAGCTCACGGCCCTCCAGACGGAGCTCTCCCAGAAGCAGAAGCTCATGGAGGAGAAGGTCAAGTTCGAGCGGGAGATCGCCCAGCTGCAGGAACAGCTGAAAGTGGCCATGGCGAAGCTGCCCGAACAGAAGGAAATCCCGGGGCTGCTCATCTCCATGTCCGAGGCCGAGAATATCGGCGGGGTCGAGTTCCAGCTCTTCGAGCCCTTGGCCCCCGTCGAGAAGGAGTTCTATGCCGAGCTGCCCGTGAAGATCTCCCTCACCGGGGTATATCACGACACGGCCACATTCTTCGAAAAGGTGGCGAAACTGCCCCGCATCGTCAATGTGTCGGATGTCTCCATGGAACGGCGCGAAAACGCCAAGGACACCAACGGCCCCAAGGGCCCGGTCCTGGCCACGAGTTTCCTGATCAAGACCTACATGTTTGTCGAAAAGCCCGTTGAAGGGAGCAAGAAGGCGGATGGAACGGACAAGAAAGCAGCTGAGAAAAAGTAAGCCCCTCGCGGGGAGCCTGGTGCTCATCTTCCTGCTTGCGGCCTCCGCGGCGGCAGCCCCGCCGGAGAGCGCTCCGGCGGCCCGGCCCGCGGAAGTGGCCACGGCCATTCCCGCGTCGGCGCCGCCAACGGTGAAGCCCGAGGCGGCCGCCCTCGAGACCCCGGACTACCGGTACGACCCCAGGGGCAAGACCGACCCCTTCAAGGCCTTCGTGCGGCTCGAACTGCCCACCCCCGCGAAGAAGGGGCCGGAGAAGAAGAGGTACACCGGAAAGCTGACCCCCCTGCAGCGGGTTCCCCTGGACAAGGTCCGCGTGACGGGGATTGCGGGCTCCCCGGAGAAGCGTGTGGCCATGGTCGAGGACGGGGCCGGAAAGGGATACATCGTGTACTCGGGGACCCTCATCGGGGAAAACGGCGGCCGGGTGATCCAGATCCTTCCCGACCGGCTCATCGTCGAGGAGAAAACCGGGGAGGGCGGCAAGGGCAGGGAAAAATCGCACCGCGTGGCGCTGAAGCTCCATAAAGAAGAAGGCGAGGGAAGACCATGAAGAAGCTGAGCATTTGGGCACTGACGATTGCACTCTCCGTGACGCTGGTCGCCGGCTGCGCAACGATGAACGCCGGGTCCGATCCGGCAGCGGAGGACGCCGCCAGGCCGGGAGGCCCGGCGCCGGACGAGACGCCATCCGCCGTCGGCTACATCGAAAAAATCACCTTCGACAGGACGGCGGACAAGGAGAAGATCCTCGTCGCCACCTCGAAGCTCACGGGATACACGGCATCCCGGGAATCGGCCCGGACACTCGTGATCACCTTCGACCGGATGATGATGCCCGAGGAGCTGAAGAAAAAGACCGCCGACAGCGGCCTCAAGGTCATCGAGGGCGTCACCGGCGAGCAGGCGAAGTCGGGCGATCGGCCCGTGGCCACGCTGAAGGTCACGCTGAGAGACGCCGTGCCCCACCTCGTCCGCGAAGAGGGAAATCTGCTCATCGTCGACGTGGACGCGGCCGCCCTGCCCCGGAGCGAGGCCATGAAGAACGAGGTGGCCAAGATCGAGGCGACCCGGCCCGCGCCGAAGGCCCGCGAGGCCACGGTCGAGAAGAAGGAAGCCAAGGTCTACACGGGCCAGAAGATCACGGCCGACTTCCAGGATGCCAATGTCCGCAGCGTCTTCCGCCTCATCGCCGAGGTGAGCGGCCTCAACATCGTGGCCGGCGAAGAAGTCAAGGGCAGTGTCACGATGAAACTCAACGAGGTCCCCTGGGACCAGGCCCTGGAGACGATCCTCGACATCCAGCAGCTGGGCACCAAGACGCAGGGCAACGTGATCGTCGTCATGCCCGCGGACAAGATCAAGAAGGCCGAGGAGCAGCGCCTCAAGGAGGACGTCTCCCGCGGCAAGCTGAAGCAGATCTCCATCGAGGCCCAGATCGTCGAGGCCAACGAGACCTTCACGAGCCGTCTCGGCATCCAGTGGGGCGCGGGCGGTGCGACCAACATCAACTCCACGAACCTCGGCATCCTGGGCGGCTCGGCCGGATACGCCACGCAGACGACGTCGACGGGCACGACGGGCGCCACGACGATCGCGCAGACCCTCCCGGGAGGCATCGGGTTCACGGGCAGCAACCTTGCCGTGAACTTCCCCTACACCTACTCGGCCACGCCGCTTCTGGGCGTCGTCGCCGGCGGCAGCAATTTCGTCATCAGCGCCCAGATCCACGCCCTGGAGAGCACGAGCGAGGGCAAGATCATCTCCTCGCCGAAGGTCACGACACTCGACAACGTCAAGGCGACGATCAAGCAGGGCGAGGAAATCCCCTACGTCACCGAATCCACCTCGGGCGGCGTCGTGACGAGAACCGTCCAGTTCAAGGAGGCGGTGCTCAAGCTCGACGTGAAGCCGACGATCACCCCCGAGGGCAAGATCTCCATGGAGATCAAGGCCACCAACGACTATGCGGACTACTCCCGGTCCATCTCGGGCAACCCCCCCATCAACAAGAACGAGGTCGATTCCACCGTCGTCGTCTACGACGGGGACACGATCGTCATCGGCGGCATCTACAAGTCGGCCGACAACAAGACCGTCGCCGGCGTTCCCGGCCTCTACAAGGTCCCGCTGTTCGGCTGGCTCTTCAAGGCGGAGGACGAGCAGAAGATCAAGCGCGAGATCCTGATCTTCATCACGCCGAGGGTCGTTCCGGAAACCCAGGTCGCAAGGGGCGACATCTAAAGGCGGGGAAGGCGCCCCGGGCGGGGCCGAAGACCTCGGAAAACAGGAACCCCGCGGCTCCCAGGGCCGCGGGGTTCTTCCGTTTTGAACCTTGACACACCCGGGGCGCTGTGTTAGTCCCCCGACTGAACGCGAAGGACGGGACGGCGGAAGCGGGGAAAAGCGGGCAGGAAAACGACGAAAAGAGAACGGGGAGCAGGCGGATGGAAAGAAACGGCGCCGACGGCCACGGGACGGTTCGGCCCAGCGATGTGGCGGACCGCAGGGAATTCATCGCCCGGGCCGAGGCCTGCCTGGAACAGGACCCCTCCCGCGCCGTCGAACTCGCCCTGGCACGGCTTCGGGCCTACCCGGACGACGTCGAGGCCCGGGTCGTGCTCGGCGCCGGGCGGTTCCGGAAGGGGGAACGGGGCCCGGCCCTCGACGTGCTGCGGGAGTTCGCCCGCGACGTGACCCGGTGGTCGCCCGCCTTCCGAATCCTCTCCGAGCTGTGCCGTGAACAGGGTCTGGCCGACGAGGCCGACCGGGCAGCCCGCATCTACATGTCGCTGAACCCCGAATCCGAGGAGGCCATCCAGGATCTCGAGGACCGCCTGCGCAGGGAGAGCCGCGCGTACCCGGAGGCGGCCGAGAAGCCCGATGAGGATGCCGGCCTGCCCCGGGCGGCCGATTTCAGGACCCTCACCCTGGCCGATCTCTACGCCCGCCAGGGCTACCGGGAACTGGCCGAGGCGCTCCTGAAGGAAATCCTCGCCTCGGACCCCCGGAACCGCGATGCCCAGGACAGACTTTCCAGACTGCGGCCGCGGGAGCGCGAGGGCGCGAATCTTCCCCTTGCCGCCGGGGCCGTCCCGGCCGCGGGAGACAAGGACCTCTTTTTCGGGGACCCCGCGGCGCCCCCGTTCCAGGGTCTCTTCAGTCACACGGCACGCGCGGAGAAGCCCGGGGACGAGGATCCGAAAGCGGGAGAGCCCGCAGGCCCCGTGCCGGGATCCGCCGTCTCGGACCGCCGTTCGGCCGTCGCCGGAACCCTGAACCGCTGGCTTACCTCCCTGGACAGGATGAAACGGCATGCCTGACAGAGCGCCCGCCGCCACGAGGAGATCCCGCTTGCGGGCCCTGCTGCGCCGCTCGGGCGTGGATGTGCTCCTGATCCTCGACCTCAAGAACATCCGCTACCTCACGGGCTTTTCCGGCAGCGACGGGGCCCTGCTGGTGGGCGCCGGGAAACCGACCCTCCTCGTGGACGGACGGTACACGACCCAGGCCGCCGGGGAGGCCCCGGGAACCCGCGTGGTCCTTTACCGGGAAAAGGCCGCCGGAATCGCCGACGCCCTGTCCGCGGGCGGGTACGGGCACGTGGGTTTCGAGCCCTCCGTCATGACCGTGGACGTTTTCGGCGCGCTGCGGCGCAAGGCGAGGAAGGTGCGTTGGAAGCCCCTCCCGTCGGAGCTGGGATCCATCCGCGCCGTCAAGGATTCCGTCGAAATCGGACATATCCGCAGGGCGATCCGCATCGCCGCCGGGGCGCTCCGGTCGGCCCTGGCCGGGTTCCGTCCCGGCGTGTGCGAGCGCGACATCGCCCTCGAACTCGACTACGAGATGCGGAAAAGGGGCGCGGAAGCCCCTTCCTTTGACACGATCGTTGCATCGGGTCCCAACAGCGCCCTTCCCCACGCTCGGCCGGGAAGGCGGAAGATCCGGCCGGGGGATTTCGTGGTCGTCGATTACGGGGCCGTCAGCGGCGGGTACCATTCGGACGAAACGTGCACCTTTGCCGTCGGGCGTGCGGGGAGGCGGCACAGGGCGCTGTACACCGTCGTCAAGGAGGCCCACGACAGGGCCCTGGAGACGGTGAGGCCGGGGGTTGCCTGCCGAGACGTCGACGCCGCCGCGAGGGCCGTTATCGAAAAGGCGGGGTACGGCCCCCGGTTCACGCACGGCACGGGGCACGGGCTCGGGCTCGACGTTCACGAGGCCCCGCGGCTCTCGGCCCTGTCGGAGGCCGTCCTCGAAGAGGGAATGGTCATCACCATCGAGCCGGGCATCTATCTTCCCGGTTCCTGCGGCATCCGCATCGAGGACACGGTCCTGGTGACCCGGGACGGGTTCCGGGTGCTCACGGAATTTTCGAAAGAGTTGCAGGTGATCGGTTGAAAGACGAGAAGGCAGGAGGTTGAGAGGGCAAGAAGGTAAGAAGCCTGGAGAATCGTTCAGCGTGCTCTGGCTGGGATCCTGATCCGGATTTCTTACCTTCTCGACTTCTTCTTTTGTTTTGGGGGGAGCATGTCCGTTTTTCAGGAAGATCTTTTTTACAGCCGTGAACACACCTGGGTGAGGGTGGACGGCAACATCGCCACGATCGGCATTTCCGACTACGCCCAGGAGCAGCTCGGGGACATCTACTCCGTGGAGCTGCCCGAGCCGGACCGCGAGGTCGAGCAGGACGAGGCCTTCGGCTCCATCGAATCCTCCAAGTCTGTGGCGGAGCTCGTCTCGCCGGTCAGCGGCGAGGTCATCAGCGTCAACGAGGACATCGAGGACGACACCGGCGTGATCAACAGCGACCCCTATGGGTCCGGCTGGCTCATCATGGTCGAGCTGCGCGATCTCGACGAGCTCAACAATCTCCTCGATGCGGAGGAATACAGGGATTATGTCGGCGAGGAAGCCGTGGAAGAGGAATGAGTGAGGCCCTGTGGCGCTTTCTGCCCTTCCGTGCGCTCAACGCCGCCGAAAACATGGCCGTCGACGAGGCCGTTTTCCGTCTGAACCGCCGGGAGGGCCTTCCCCCGACTCTTCGGTTCTACGGATGGCGACCCCCGGCCGTGTCCCTCGGTTACTTCCAGAAGACATCCCGGGGAATTGACGTCGGCGCCTGCCGGCAGGCGGGAATCGACATCGTGCGCCGTCCCACCGGGGGAAAGGCCGTTCTGCACGAGCACGAGCTGACCTACTCGGTGGTTGCGGCCGCGGACCACCCCCTCTTCACGGGCGACATCACAGGGACCTACCGGGTCGTGAGCGCCTGCATCGTGGAGGCTCTGCGCCGGCTCGGCCTGGCGCCCGAGGTTGCCTGCGAGGGCCGGTCGGCGGCGGGGATGCCCCTGGAGGGATACTGTTTTGCCGCGCCGTCCCGGTACGAGCTCCTCGTGGGGGGGCGCAAGATCTGCGGGAGCGCCCAGGTCCGGTCGGGAGGCGTCTTCCTCCAGCATGGCTCCCTGCTGGCCGACATGGACCCGGCGCGGACCGCGTCGGTCATGGGGGTTCCCGCCGGGGCCGTCTCGGCGACGACGACCACCCTCCGGGAGCAGCTCGGCAGGGCCGTCGGGTGCGGAGAACTGGCCCGTCTCCTCCGGGAGGCCTTCGAGGACACGCTGGGCATCCGTTTGGCCGAGGGCTGCCTGAGCCCGGCCGAGAAGTCGCTGAAGGAGCGCCTGGTCGCGGAAAAATATGGCCGGGACCGCTGGAACCTCGAGGGAAAAGCCGACCCGGGAGAGGATGCGGCCCCGGCCGCTGACTGAAGGGGCCCGATTCCCAAAGTTTTCATTGACAAAAGAGTTGTTATCTAATAATGTTCAGTGGTTTCGCGGGGGAAAATCGTGTTCATCGGCCGGTCCGCGCATTCTCCCGGCCCGTGCAATCACCTATGATTCCGTTGCGCTGAAGGCGTTTTGTCCCGCCGGAACGCTCGAATTCATACCGAATCTACAAGGAAGGGAGCGATCATTTTTGGAAGTCAAGGTTTTCGACAATGACGTCGACAAGGCATTGAAGGTCCTGAAGAACAAGCTGTCGAAGAACGGCCTGTTCAAGGAGCTGAAGCTGCGCCGCGCCTACGAAAAGCCTTCCGTCAAGCGCAAGAGAAAAGCGCTCGAGGCCAGACGGCGGCTTGCCAAGCTTCAGAGACGGCGCCACTCGTAACCGGCTGCATGGACAGACGTCCCGAGACAACCCTTACCGGGGACGGGGGCGGAGGCCTCAAGGCCGGGTTTCCGCCTCGGTCCCCGGATTGCGCCTGATGGAAGAAAAACAATATCTCGTCGATGCCCTTTCCGTTAACGAATCGTGGCGGATGTTCCGCATCATGGCGGAGTTCGTCGAGGCCATAGAAGAACTCTCCGATATCGGGCGGGCCGTGACCATCTTCGGATCCGCCCGGACCAACCCGGCCAACCCGTACTACCGGAAGACGGAACACCTGGCGCGACTGCTTGCCCAGCAGGGCTTCAGCGTCATCACGGGCGGCGGGCCCGGCATCATGGAGGCGGCCAACAAGGGGGCTGCCGAGGCCGGCGGCACGTCGGTGGGGATGAACATCCGCCTGCCCTTCGAGCAAACGCCCAACGAATTCGCCAATGTGAAGCTCTACCACAAGTATTTCTTCATCCGGAAGGTCATGTTCGTCAAGTTCGCCGTGGCCTACGTCATTGTGCCCGGCGGCTTCGGCACCATGGACGAGCTCTTCGAGGCCCTCACCCTGATCCAAACGAAGCGCATCAAGAGCTTCCCCGTCATCCTGATGGGCAGCGATTACTGGAAGGGCCTTCTCGACTGGATCAGGAGCGTCATGCTCGGCGAGGGCATGATCTCCCGCGAGGACATGGAGCTGTTCCGTGTCCTGGACGAACCGGAGGAGATCGTGCAGTACATCCGCAAGTTTGTCATCGTCTGATCGGCCGGCCGCCGCCTTTCCGCAATATCTCCTCTCCCGTTTTCGCCGGAATTGAGGTATACCGTATACGGTCCGCGGGCGATTGCGGCCCGCGGGGGATATCTCGACGACCCGATCGTGAAATGAGCCGCAGAGAGCAGAGCTCCGAAAAGAGCATCGAGGGTGTCCTGGAGGACATCGCGAAAGGGAAGGGCGCGTCCTGCTACCTTCTTTACGGGGACGAGGAGTTTCTCGTGGAGGAGGCTTTGGGAAAGATCGTCGACGCCCTGGTCCCCGGGCCGGACCGGGACCTGAGCCTCTTCGTGATGGATGACGAGTCGGGCGGGGTGAATGCCGTCTGCGAGACCCTTCTGACGCCTTCCCTCATCCCGGGGCCGAAGGCCGTCGTCCTGCGGAAAACCCGACTCTTCTATTCGAAGTCTTCGCTGTCCGAGCTCGCGAAAAAAGTCGCCGACAGCGCGGAAACGGATCTCCCCTCGGCAGCCCGGACCTTCATGGCCCTGCTCGACGTGGCGGGCTGGGACCTCGAGCAGCTCCGCGACGAAGGCTGGCGGAGGATCCCCGATGCGCAGTGGCGGGAAGCGCTGGGAGAGGAGGGAGCCGCGGAGCGGGACAAATGGCTCCCCCGGGTGCTGGAGCACTGCCTCTCGCACAACCTGGCCGGGGGCGCGGCGCCGGGGAGCACGGAGGCCCTCGAGGATCTCCTGTCAGCCGGCCTGCCCGAGGGGCACGTCCTGGTCGTATCGGCCGACTCCGTGGACCGCCGCAAGAGGCTCTTCAAGGTGATGGCCGACAGGGGGGTCGTGCTGGCGTTCGTGAGGGCGCGCAACGAGGCGAGGCAGCGCAGCGTCATGATGGAGACCCTGCGGGAAAAGCTCGCGCGGAAGGGGAAGACGCTCAGCCCCGAGGCATGGGCCGTCCTGGGGAGGAAAACGGGATTCCGGCTGCGGGATTCGGCCGAGGCGCTCGATCAGCTGATCACGTACACAGGGGACCGGACGCGGATCGAGACCGCCGATGTGGAGGCGGTGATCGGCCGCACGCGCGACGACACGGTGTTCGACCTGACGGAGGCCCTTGCGGGACAGGACGCGCGCCGAGCCCTGGCGAGTCTCGGCGATCTGCTCTACCAGGGGGTCCACCCCCTCGTCATCCTGGCCATGATCGCCAGGGAGATCCGTTTTCTCGTCCACGGCAAGGCGTTTCTCGGCACGGGCAGGCTGGGCGACTTTCGCGCCGACATGGACTTCGGCCGGTTCCAGAAGACCGTCTACCCGGCCGTGAAGGCGTTCCAGGATGGACCGGGCAAGGGAGCCGCCCTCGCGAACCAGCACCCCTACGTGATCTACAACGCGCTTCGCAACTCGGCCCGATATCCCTTCGGGGAGCTGCTGTCCCGCATGAGACGGGTGCTTGCCGCAGACGTGGCGATGAAATCGGCAGGGCAGGAGCCCAGGCTTCTGCTCGAGCGGCTGTTGATAGACCTGTGCGGACAGGCCGGGGCGCGGCGGCAGATGCCGGGTTGATAGCGCCTTCCTTGTCTCACCGTTCCGCCTTCCTGCCCTCTAGACTTCCGTATCGGTTACAGCTTCTCCAACCCCCGCTGCCTGAGCCTCTCGCGCCTGGACGTGCGGTGGGAGGGGCCTTTCTTCTTCGTCCCCCTCGGGGAGGGATCGCCTTCGTCATCGTCTTTCCCGCTCGGGGCCTCTGCGCCTGCCGGGGCGCCGCGGGCGCGGCGAACCTTCTCCTCGAACTCCCGGGAGGCAACGGCCGTGACGCCCGCTCGCGCGACGGCATCCATGACGGGGCGGTCCGAGGTGACGACGACCGTCTCGTCGGCGTGCAGGCGGGCGAGTCTCTTGATGACCTCGTCCGCCTTTTCCCCCCGCCGGGAGTAGATGATATCGATGCCCGCTTCCCGGTCGCGCTCCTCCCGGGCCGGGCCCCCGAGCCAGCCGTCGAAAACGACGGTGATCCGGTGGCCCATGACCCGCCTGTAGCCTGCCAGCATGTGGACGAGGGCCTTGCGGCCCGCCTCCAGGCCCCGGCGTTCGTGGGCCCTCAGGACGTCCGACTGACGGATCAGGTTGTAGCCGTCGATGATGAGATGCATATAACAACAGGCTAAAGGCTAAGGGCAAAGGGCTAAGGGTAAAGAAAAATACACATGCAACAGGCTCAGGGCTAAAGGCTTAGGGCTAAGGGCAAAACAAAAACACGAACGACAGGCTAAAGGCCAAGGGCATGAATGTTTCTTTTTTACCCTTCACCTCATGCCCTTCGCCCTTAGCCTTTTGCCTGCATTGATACTACCCCACTTGACCGGCGCCTTCAAGGGCGGCGGACATCCCCCGTTTTTGCGGCGCGAAATAGTTGTGGACATTCGCCCCCAAAGTCCTATAATCGCCCCTACGCCCCGGCGGCCGGGGGGCAGGACCCGGGTCCGGGCTGTTCGGCGGGTTCGGAGCGGCGGAATGCACGGCCGGGGCGGGATCGCGCCCCGAACCGTCCGCCTCCGGGGGAGGAACCCGCAATCGGCCGACCGGCGTGACGGCGTTTCGGCAGCGCCTCGACAACATGGCTCAGAACGGCACGAACAACCAGGCCCGCCTGGAAAAGCTCTACGAGATCATCCGGGGCAAGCGGAAAATCCTGATTGTGACCCACAATCACCCCGACCCCGATGCGCTGGCCGCCGCGTTCGCCCTGAAGTATCTCCTGCAGACGAAATGGAAGGTCGCCTCGATCATCGCGGCCAGCGGGGTCGTGGGCCGCGCCGAGAACCGGGCCATGATCCGTCACCTGAAGATCGACCTGCGCGCTCTCTCCGAGATCAACCTAAACAACTTCAGCGTCATTGCCCTCGTGGACACGCAGCCCGGGGCCGGCAACAACTCCCTGCCCCGATCCGTCATCCCCGACATCGTCATCGACCACCACGTCCCCATCCGGGCCAGGACCCGCCTGGCGCAGTATTACGACATCCGGACCGATTACGGGAGCACGTCGACCATCCTGGCCGAGTACCTGAGGGATGCGGGCATCACGGAAGTGGACCGCAGGGTGGCCACGGCGCTTCTCTACGGCGTCCGGTCCGACACGCGCGACCTGGGCCGCGGGGTCAGCGAGAAGGACATCAACGCCTGCATGTACTTCTACGACCGGGTCCTCTTCCGCCTGCTGTCGCAGATCGAGCACCCGGAGGTCCCGCGCGACTACCTGAGCATGCTCGAGAGGGCCATCAGCAGCGCGCGGCTGTACAAGGATGTCGTCATCCTGGATCTGGGCCGCGTCGAGCACCTGGAGATCATTGCCGAGATGGCCGACCTCATCGTCCGGACGGAAGGGGTCAAGTGGGTCCTGTCGGCGGGGGAGTTCGTCGGCGACGTGTACTTCTCGCTGCGGACCAAGAAGAGGCGCGGGTCGGCCGACCGGATCGCCCAGCAGATGGTGGCGGGCCTCGGGACGGGGGGCGGCCACGAGATGCTGGCCGGAGGCAAGGTGTCCGCCGGCGGGATGCCCCACCACTCCCCCGAGGAGCTGACGGAAATCCTGGCGGCGAGATTCCTGAAGGCCGTCAAGCGCAGGGATTCCAGGGCCGAGAATCTCCTGGCCTACAGCCGGGGGGCCGCCGCGCCCGGGAAGCCGGAAGCGGGCGAGACACCCGTGGAAGAAAAGAAGCAAGGAAGTTAAGAAGAGCGGAAGAGCGGGAAAACCAATGCTCCCTGTCTGCGCTTCCTGGCTTCGTGCATGCCTGTCTGCGACTATCGTATCCCGCCGAGTATCGCTTTCATCCGGGCAATCGTGTCGGCGTACGGAGGGCTGCCGAAAATGGCGGCGCCGGCCACGAAGACATCCGCGCCCGCCTCGGCCAGGACCCCGATGTTGTCCGGCGTGACGCCCCCGTCGACCTCGATGACCAGCCCCAGGCCGCGCGATCGCGCCAGCTCCCTTGCCTTCCGGATCTTGGGCAGCGTGCCCGGGATGAACTTCTGCCCGCCGAACCCGGGGTTCACCGTCATGATCAGCAGCTGGTCGATGTCGGGCAGGATCTCCTCGATGCAGGACAGGGGCGTCGACGGGTTCAGGGAGACCCCCGCCCTGGCCCCTTTCCCCTTGATGTAGTTCACCGTCCGGTTCAGGTGGATCACCGCTTCGGCGTGAACCGTGACGATGTCGCTGCCCGCATCGATGAAGGCGTCGATGTAGCGGTCCGGGTCCTCGATCATGAGATGCACGTCGAAGGGCAGGCGCGTCGTTTTCCTGAGGGAGGCGACGACGCCGGGGCCGATGGTGATGTTCGGGACGTAATGGCCGTCCATGACGTCCACGTGGATCAGGTCGGCGCCGGCCTTCTCCACGGCCCTGATCTCCTCTCCCAGCCGGCTGAAATCGGCGGAAAGAATGGACGGGGCGATCCGATACTTCATCATGGCATCCTCAGGACGGGCAAAAGACATAAGGCAAAAGGCATAAGGCAAAAGAGAGACTGGATTCAACGAACCCTTTCTTTTTTGCCATTAGCCTTAAGCCCTTAGCCCCGTGCCTGTATTTTAATAGCGCAGCACCACGGGCGGATAGACCCTTCCCGTGTCCGCCTCCCTCAGCCGCAGCCGCAGTTCCTGGGCCTTTTTGGCCTCGCCCGGGAAAAAGACGAACCCGTGGGCCAGCTCCTGCGGCGCCACGGCCCTGCGCTCGAGGGAGCGAGTCCGGAGGTCTTCCCGGATCTGGCGCTGCACGTCGGTGTCCGACATGCCCTGGGCGCCCCCGAGGACGGCCCCTGTCGCCGCGCCGGCAGCCGCGCCCTTCATGGCGGCGTCGCCGACCCCCTGGCCGCTCACGATCCCGATCGCCGCGCCGATGATCCCGCCCGCTACGGCGCCGAGGGCGCCGTACTTGGCGGCGCCGGGGGCGACTTCACCGAATTCCGTTTTCTTCGCGATGCGGTCGTAGGCAAGCTTGGCGTCGAGGACCTGCCAGGCGTTGTTCTCCGCGTCGACGAGGATCGTCTGCTCGGCGACGATCTCGAGGGGGTGGCTTCCCTTGTTGTCGAAGACGACCTGGACGGGGAGGATGTCGGGCCGGATGTCGAAGCCGAAGGCGTTCCGCGCCTCTTCCGGGTTGTCCCATGCCCTGGAGGCCACGATGGCTCCACCGACGGCCGTGGCATTGGGATAGGCCTGCGGCATCTTGAAGGGCACGACCTGCCGCTGGTACCGGGCGCAGGACGCAAGCGCCAGGACGACGCTCAATGCGATCAGGCTCACGAGGAATGCTTTTCTGGGCGTCATGAAAGGAGTCCTCCGTTTGTTGCGTTGACTATTCCACCGTAAATTCGGGCTCTTTGGCGAGCCCAGCCCACCCTACAACAGAACCCCTCCGATGTCAACGAATGATGGCGAAAGGCACAAGGCTCAAGTCTCGGAGCATGAAACAACAGCGTGGTTCTTCGCTTTTGCCCTTCGCCATGAGCCACATGCCCTGTGCCATAAACGCATGAGCCTTTCCCGCGTTTACAGGGACAGAGCTTGACAGCCTGCCGAAACCGCATTATCGTCGGGCGGTGCTGAGCGTGCTCTACAACCTCGCGCTGCTTGCGGGCCTCGTGCTCCTCGCGCCCTACTATGCCATCAGGATCCTCGTGACGGGAAAGTATCGCGCCAGCATCGGGCAGAAGCTGGGCAGGATCCCCCGGGGATTGATCTCCTCCCTCGAGGGCCGCCCCCGGATCTGGGTCCACGCCGTGTCGGTGGGGGAGGTGACGGCGGCGGCGCCCATTGTTGCCGCCCTGCGGGGAAGGCTCCCCGGCGCCTGCATCTTCCTGACGACAGGAACGGAGACGGGCCAGGCCATGGCAAAGAGGCTCGTTCCCCAGGCGACGGCCTGCGCCTATTTCCCGCTCGACCTCCCCTGGGTCGTGGGGCCGGTCATTGAAAAAATCGCCCCTGACATCGTCGTCCTGACGGAAACGGAACTGTGGCCCAACTTCCTGGGGCATTGCTCGAGGCGCGCGATTCCGGTTGTCATGGTCAACGGGCGCGTCTCTCCCCGGTCCTTCAGGCGGTATTCGCGGACCTCCTTTTTCTGGAAGAAAGTTCTCGGGACGGTCCGCGAGATCGGCGTCATCTCCGGCGTGGACGCCGATCGTATCCGGGCGCTCGGGGCGGCGCCGGGAAACGTCCGTGTCATGGGGAATGCCAAGTACGACAGCCTCGCCTCGCGGGTGAGCGGCGAGGACTGGTCCCGCAAGGCCGCCCAGCTGAAGATGACGGCGGATTCCCGCGTCCTCGTGGCGGGCAGCACGCATGAAGGGGAAGAGGCCGTCGTCCTCGACGTGTACCGCGGGCTGCTGCGGGAGTTCCCGGACCTGCGGCTCGTCCTCGTGCCCCGCCACCCCGAGCGGGGGGCGGCGGTCCGCGACCTCGCCGCGCAGAAGGGGCATGCCTGCATCCTGATGAGCGAGATCCGCGCCGGGCGGGAGCCGCAGGGCGAGCTCGTCGTCGTCGACGTGATCGGCGAGCTCTTTGCCCTCTACAGCCTCGCCACCGTGGTCTTCTGCGGGGGAAGCCTCGTGCCGAAGGGAGGCCAGAACATCCTCGAGCCGGCCGCCTGGGGGAAGGTGGTCTTCTACGGGCCTTCCATGGAGGACTTCGCCGACGAGAAGGCCCTGTTGGAAGAAGCGGGGGCCGGTATCTGCGTGAGGGACGGCAGGGAGCTTCTCGACAGGATGAGGGAAATCCTGTCGGATCCCGCCGAGCGGCAGCGCCGCGGGGCCGAGGGCCGGAAGCGGGTCCTGTCGAGCCGCGGCGCCGCCGAGCGATATGCGGAGATGGTCGTCAAGGCGTTAGGGCTAAAGGCTAAAGGCTAAAGGCAAGACGGGATATTGCCTGATCGTCTTTTCTTTCACCCGTCGCCCTTTGCCGTAAGCCTTTAGCCCGTTTTTCTTGTTGACAACCCGCACCCTTTCCGATATCAAGGGTGTACTTTGTGAGGGAATGACCGGAAAATGACGTCGATCGGCGCAAGAAGAGAACTGCTGAGCCTCAAGGGTCTATTGTGCCTCGCTCTGCTCCTGCTTCTGCGGACATACCGATCGCCCGTCGTTTTTAGAATTTAGGGAATCGAAGACGGAATTCTAAAGGCCATGGGCAGAAAGCTCATGGCCTTTTTCATTTCCCGGCAGCGCAAGGAGCGGACGGACAACATGAAAGAGATCATCTGGTTCGGTCGGGGAGGCCAGGGCGCCGTTGTTGCCGCGCAGATCCTGGCGGAGTCTGCATACCTGGAAGGCTTCAGGGGCGTCACGTCGGCGCCGACCTTCGGCCCCGAGCGCCGCGGCGCGCCGGTGACGGCCTCGACGCGGATCTCGGAGGAGCCCATCCGGATGTTCTCCCAGGTGGAGATGGCCGACATCGCCGTCGTGCTGGACGAAACGCTGCTCGGCGTCGTCGACGTCAAGGGACGGATCCGGAAGGGCGGGACGGTGATCGTCAACACCTGCGCAAAACCGGAGAGCCTGGGGTTTGCGGCCGATGTCGACGTGGCCGCCGTCGATGCCACGGGGATCGCCCTGAAGCTTCGCCTCATGAAAGAGGGGGCCCCGGTGATCAACACGCCGATGCTGGGCGCCTTCGCGAAGGCCACGGGGATCGTCTCCCTGGGCAATGTCGAAAAGGCCCTCCGCAGCAAGCTCTCCGCGGCCGTGGCCTCGCAGAACTTCGAGACGGTGAGAGCGGCCTACGAGGGAACAACGCTCAGCAAGGTAAAAGGCTGAGGGCGAAAGACGAAGGGCAAAGGGCGAAAGGCGAAAGGCAAGAGCGAGGGCAGGATTTTCCCTGTTTTCCAACCCTTTGCCTTTAGCCCTTCGCCTTATGCCGTGAAGTCGGAATCGACCACGAAGAGGTAGAGGCAAACGACATGAAAAAGAAAGACGAAAACATATCCGCCATGTGCAGGCCCACCGTCGGCGAGGCCGGCAGGACCGGCGACTGGCGCGACCTGCGGCCCGTCATCGACCACAGCAAGTGCACGCCCTTCGTCAAGAAGAAGGCGGCCTGCTACCTGTGCTGGCTCTACTGCCCCGAGGCGGTGGTCAAGGCGGGGATCCCCGTCGAGATCGATCTCGAGTACTGCAAGGGCTGCGGGATCTGCGCCGAGGAGTGCCCGTCGAGGGCCATCAGCATGGTGAGGGAGGACCAGTGCAATGACTGACGCGCGCATCATCACCGGAAACCAGGCGGCGGCCGTGGCGGCCAGGCTCTGCGACGTCCAGGTCATTGCCGCCTACCCGATCACCCCCCAGTCGCAGCTTGCCGAGATCCTGTCCCAGTTCGTGGAAAGCGGCCAGCTGCGGGCCGAATACGTCCGGGTGGAGGGCGAGCACTCGGCCATGACGGTCTGCATCGGGGCCTCCACCGTGGGGGCCCGGGTCTTCACGGCCACGAGCGCCAACGGCCTTTTGTACATGCACGAGCAGCTGCACTGGGCCGCCGGGTCGAGGCTGCCCATCGTCATGTGCTGCGTCAACCGCGGCGTGGGCGCCCCCTGGTCCATCTTCAACGACCAGCAGGACTCGCTCGCCCAGCGCGACACGGGCTGGATCCAGATCTACTGCCGCGACAACCAGGAGATCCTCGACACGGTCATCCAGGCCTACCGGATCGCCGAAACGGTCTACGCCCCCGTCATGGTCTGCTACGACGGCTTCGTGCTCTCCCACACGATGATGCCCGTCGTCAGCCCGGCCCCGGCGGCCGTCCGGAAGTTTCTGCCGCCCTACAGGCCCCATACCATCCTCGACGCCGCAAACCCGCTGACCCTCAACTCGGTGCTGCTGCCCAACCGGCGGCCCGACGCCGAGGGGACCCTCTGCGACGGCTACATGGAGATGCGCTGGAAGCTGCAGAACGCCCTCGACCGGGCCCCGGAGGTTATCCGCGAGGTCAACCGGAGTTTCGCGGAGGCCTTCGGGCGCGACCACGGCGGGATGCTCTGGACGCACCGGACGGAGGACGCCGAGGTGATCCTCTCGGGCATGGGCTCGCTTGCCGCCGAAGCCACGGTGGCCGCCGATGCCCTGCGCGAGGAGGGGATCCGGGCCGGCGTCGTGGGGATCCGCGTCTACCGCCCCTTCCCGGCAAAGGAGGCCGTCGAGGCCTTCCGGGGCGCGAAGGCCATCGTCCTCTTCGAGAAGAGCATCAGTTACGGCTACGAGGGGGGGCTGTGCTCGGACCTCAAGGCCGCCTTCTACGGCAGCGGGATCCTGGCGCCCATCCACGACCACGTGGCGGGCCTCGGGGGCCGCGACGTGAAGGCGAGGGAGCTGGTCGAGGCCGTCAAGTCGTCCCTGGCCCGGATCCAGGCGGGCGAGCGGGATCTGAAAACCACCTGGCTGAACTGCGCCACGGAGTAGAGCCATGCCGCACAATCTCTTCAAGATCCACGAGAAGGAATACGTCCTGCCCGGCACGAGGGCCTGCCAGGGCTGCGGGCTCTCCATCGCCTACCGGTTCGCCCTGAAGGCTCTCCGGGAGGACACGATCGTGACCTTCCCCGCTTGCTGCCTGTGCGTCCTTCACGGCCTGTACCCGCTCACGCCGGTCCTCGTCCCCAGCGTGAATTCCACCTTCGCTGCCACGGCCGCCTCGGCCTCGGGCATCGCGGCGGGGCTTGCCGCCCTGAACCGGACGGAGACGACCGTCGTGGCCTTCGCCGGCGACGGCGGCACCTTCGACATGGGCATCCAGGCCCTCTCGGGCGCCGCCGAGCGGGGGACGGACTTCATCTACGTTGCCTACGACAACGAGGGCTACATGAACACGGGGACGCAGCGATCGAGCGCGACCCCCATGGGGGCCCTCACGACGACCACCCCCGTGCTCACGAAGCAGCAGCACAAGAAGGACTTCCTCAAGATCATGGAGGCCCACCAGATCCCCTACGTCGCGACGACGACGCCGGCCTACCCCATCGACCTCTACGACAAGTTCGTCCGGGCCAAGCGCATCAAGGGGACGCGGTTCATCCACATCCACACGCCCTGCCCCCCCGGGTGGCAGTACCCCACGAAGGACACGATCCGGATCGGCCGGCTCGCCGTGGACACGGGCCTGTGCGTGCTCTTCGAGGTGGAGAACGGAAAGTTCCGCTTCACCGGCCGCAGCCGCACGCTCGCCGAGAAGGGCAACAAGCTCCCCGTGGTGCACTACGTCGAGAAGCAGGGTCGCTTCAAGAAGATGAGCATCGAGCAGCTCAACCAGCTCCAGGCCTGGGTGGACGACCGCTGGGAGGAGTACAGGAGGAGGGCGGCGGAATCGAAATGACAGGGCACAGGGTCGAGGAAAAATCTTCTTCCTTCCCTGGACCCTGGACCCCCATCCGGGTGGACCGGAGAGAAAGATCAGACAGACCGGAGAGACCGACAAGGAGGGTGACAAGATGGATCTGGGACTGAAGGGGAAGGTGGCGTTGGTTGCAGGGGGAAGCCAGGGGCTGGGGCTCGCCGTGGCGCTGGAGTTTGCCCGGGAGGGTGCGAAGGTCGCCGTCTGCGCGCTCGACGACCCGCACCTGCCGGCGGCGGCCGATGCGATCCGCAAGGCGGGAAGCGGCGAGGTCTTCTCCATCCCGGCCGATGTGTCGGACCTGGAGCAGGCGAAGAACTTCGTCCGGAAGTCGGCGGCCCATTTCGGCACGGTGGACATCCTGGTCAACAATGCCGGGGGCCCTCCCTCGATGAGCTTCCTCGAGATCGACGACGAGCTGTGGATGCGGGGATGCCGCCTCAACCTGCTCTCCACGATCGTGATGACGCGCGAGGCCGTTCCCATCCTGAAGGAGAAGCGCTGGGGACGGATCATCAACATGACCTCCATCGCCGTCAAGCAGCCCATCGACGGCCTGATCCTTTCCAACACGGTGCGCTCGGGCGTCATCGGCTTCGCCAAGTCGCTCTCGAACGAGCTCGCGCCCTTCAACATCACCGTCAACAGCGTCTGCCCGGGATACACGATGACGGACCGCGTCCGCAATCTGTCGAAGGTGCTGGCCGAGAAGCAGGGGACGACCCCCGAGGCCATTGTCGAAAAATGGGCGTCAGAGATCCCGATGAAGAGGATCGGCACGCCCGAGGAATTCGCCGGCCTCGTCGTCTACCTCGCCTCGCAGCAGGCGGGCTACATCACCGGCGCGGCCGTCCAGATCGACGGGGGTTGGTACAGGGGGATTATGTGATAAAGGCAGGCGTTAGGCATCAGGCATCAGGTATCAGGGAAAGACAAGAAAAAGGCAGGCTTAAGGCATTAGGCGTAAGGCGTAAGGCAAAACGAAAAGGGCATCGGGATAAACCACCATCCCGGCGCCCTTTCTTCTTCCATTCGAGTTCTGCTCTTCCTTCTTTTATCTCACCTTCTTACCTTCTTCTTTTCTGCTGCGCCAGGGCGTCCCTGAGGTTCTCGCGGGCCATCCCGTAGTCCGGGTCGAGGCGGACGGCCTCCCGGAATTGATCGATCGCCTCGTCGATGCGGTTGCGCAGCATCAGCGCACTCCCGAGGTTGTTGCGGGCTCTCGAGTAATCGGGCGCGAGCCGGACGGCCTCCCGGAAATGCGAGATCGCCTCGTCGACTTTTCCTTTGAGGATATAGATGCTGCCGATGTTGTAGTGCAGCTTCGCGTCGGCCTGCTGCCATTCGAGGGCCGACAGGCTGTAGGACAGGGCCTCGTCCATCCTGCCCTTCAGGATGTACGCCTCGGCAAGCCCGGCATAGGCCTTCGGTTGAGGCTCCGAGGTTTGAATCGCCCGCTCGAAATGCACGATGGCGCGATCCACATCCCCCTTCGACAGGTATACGCCCGCAACGGTGTAGTTCGCATCGGGGAACGCGGGGTGGATCTCCAGGGCCTTCAGGTACGACGGCAGGGCCTCGTCGCCCCTGCCCAGCCGGGCAAGCGCGATGCCCCGGTTGAAATGCGCCCCGGCGTAACGGGGCTGGATGGCGAGCGCCTGTTCGATGTGGACCAGGGCTTCCTCGATCCGGCCGTCCACGATGAGGGCGACGGCGAGGTTGTTGTGGGCCAGGAAGTTCTTTTCCGTGACGGCAAGCGCGCGGGTGAAGAGCGAATGGCTGTCCCGCCAGTGGGCGATCTGGCCGTGCGTGACGATCGCGCACGCGGCCAGGACCGCGCCGGCCGCGGCGGGGAGAACGGCCGGCGGCAGCCGGAGCCGCGCCGCCAGGTCGCAGGCCCCCCAGGCGAGGGCGACGAAGGGGCCGATCAGGGGGACGTAGGTGTAGCGGTCCGCCATGGCCGCGTCCCCCAGCTTGACGAGGCCGATCACGGGCAGGAGCGTCACGAGGTACCAGGCCCAGCCGAAGGCCAGGTATGGAAATCTGCGGCTCCACCGGAGCGCCACGGCCGTCACGGCGGCCAGGAAGAGGGCGGCGGCCAGGACGGCCGCGGGCGGCCAGGGCTGCAGGGGGTAGAACACGGCAAGCCCCGACGGCCAGATCGTCTTCCACAGGTACAGGACGCAGGACACGAGCGCATTTCCGACCCGTTCCGCGAGGGACAGCTGCGTGAGCGAGACCACGGCCCCGCTCTTCTGCTGCGTCACGATCGCGACCACGCTGAAGACGACCGAAAGGATCGCCAGGGGGATCTTTTCCGTCAGCAGCGGCAGAAACGGGAACGCGCCCCGGCCGGCCTTGTCTTGCGTCGCCGGCTGTCCCCGCTGCGCCTTCCTCTTGCGGTCTTTCTTTTCCCGTGGCTGCGGGTCGCCGGTTACCTGCGCGGGGGCCGCCTGCCGGGCGGAGTCGAGCCGCTTCAGCGGCCACCCGTCCATCAGCAGCAGGATGACGGGCACGGTGACGAGCATCGGTTTGGCCATCAGGCCCGCCAGGAAGAAAACAAGAACGGGAAGGTAGCGCTTCGGTCCCGGCCGCTCCGCGTAAAACGCGTAGGCCCACAGGGTGAGCATCCAGAAGAAGGTGCTGAGCACGTCCTTGCGCTCGGCGATCCAGGCGACGGACTCCACGTGCAGGGGGTGCAGGGCGAACAGGGCGGCGGCGAAGGCGCTTCGCCACCGGGCCTGCGTCATACGCTCCAGGGCGAGGAAGAGCAGGACCGCGTTGAGCGCGTGAAAGAGCACGTTGACGAGATGGTGGGCGCCGGGACCGGCTCCGAACAGCCGGCAGTCGAGCATGTACGAGAGCCACGTCAGCGGGTGCCAGTTCCCCAGGGTCGTCGTTGTGAAGGCCCACTTCACGCCGTACGCCGTCAGGCCGCGCTGCACGATGAGATTTTCCTGGACGTAGAACGGGTCGTCGTAATTGACGTAGTCGAAGGCCCCGACCTGCGCGTAGAGGGCCGCCGTCAGCACCGCGAGAGCGACCGCGGGGAGGGCGTTCATGAGGATCCTGCTTTGCTCAGCCATGAGGGAAGGGCCTTCCGGGGGTCTGCGCCGCCGCGCGGCGACCCGTTATCTAGGATCGGACGGCCCGTCCCGTCAAGGGTTTTTTCGAGGCTCACCCCTGCGTTGCGGGGGACTCCGTCCCCGGTTCCTCCCCGGCCGGGCACGGGACTGGCGTCTCGCCGTCCCGGATGAGCCATTCCAGCCGCTCCAGGAGGCACCCGAAGGTCGACGGGTCACGGGCCGAGACGGCGATGGCGTCGAACCGTCTGCACAGGGCGGCGAGCAGCTCCTTGTCGGCCACGCGGTCCTCCTTGTTGAAGACCCGGATCGTCGGCTTGGCGGCGATGTCGAGTTCCGCGAGAATCTTCTCCACGGCGGCGATGTGTTCCTCGAAATCGGGGTTGCTCACGTCGATGAGGTGCACGAGCACGTCCGCCTCGTGGAGTTCCTCGAGGGTGGCCCGAAACGCGGCGAAGAGCTCCTTCGGCAGGTTGCGGATGAAACCGACCGTGTCGGTGATGACGGCCTCGGTGTCGCGGGGGAAACGCAGCCGCGAGCTCTTCGGATCGAGCGTCGCGAAGAGCCGGTCTTCGGCCAGGACGTCGCTCCGGGTCAGCGAGTTGAGCAGCGTGGACTTGCCCGCGTTGGTGTAGCCCACGATGGAGATGACCGGGAGCCCCGCCCTCTCGCGGCCCGCGCGCCGCGTCCGCCGGCCCTTCTGGATGTGACGCAGGGCGTCCTCGAGCCGGTGGATCCTGTCCCGCACCCGCCGGCGGTTGATCTCGAGCTTCGTCTCGCCGGGGCCGGTGCCGCCGATCCCGCCCGTGAGGCGCGACATGGCCGTGTTCTTCTCGATGAGGCGGGGGAGCATGTACTTGAGCTGGGCGAGTTCCACCTGGATCTTGCCGTCACGGCTGTGGGCCCTCTGCGCGAAGATGTCCAGGATCACCTGCGTGCGGTCGATGACCTTCAGCTCCGTGAAGTCCGTGATGGAGCGGACCTGGGCGGGCGTCAGCTCGTGGTCGAAGATGAGCAGGTTCGCGCCGATCTGCAGGGCCCGGATCACCACGTCCGAGAGGCGGCCCTTCCCCATGAGGTACTTCGGGTCGATCTCCGGGCGGTGCTGGGTGATCGAGTCGAAGACCTCCACCCCGCACGACTCGGCGAGCTCCTTCAGTTCGGGAAGCGTGTCGGCGCGGCTTCGGGGGTCCGTCTCGACACGGATGAGGATGGCCCGCTCCCGCGAGGCGACCCTGCGGGTGCGCTGCCTGCGGGCGATCTGGTCCTCCAGGTCCCGGATGAAGCCCGCGAAGTCGAGATCCATCCGGGCCGGGTGCACGGGTTCCGTCTGGAGCCAGTAGCGTCCGTCGGGGTTTTCCGGCAGGAGGTGCGCCGAGTGGGTTGGGCCGGGCTGCCCGTCCTCCTCCACGGTCACGGCGCTGATGTAGTCCAGGCGCAGCAGCGCCAGGTCCGTCAGGTCGTCGCGCGTGAGCGCCTCCCCGTTGAGGTGGGTGTGGACGAGCCGGAGCCCCTTGAGGCGGCTCTCGCCGGAGCGGAACGCGTCGAGGCTGGGGATCAGGAGCTGGCGGTGATCCCCCACGACGACGAGGTGGATGTCGCCCTTCCGGCTGATCAGGACGCCGACCTGGCGGTTGGTTTCCCGGGAGATCTCGCAGAGGTTCCGGGCAAGCTCGAGGGTGAGCACCCGGTCGATGGGGATTTTGCGGCGGTAGAGCTGCTGGAGGCGCCGGATCTGGCCGGCCTTGAGACCGGCTACGTTGCCATAGATTCTGTTGATTTCGACCCCCCGCCTTTACGCCGTTGCCGCTTCGAAGGCGACTTTCAGAGATTCCGTCGTTTCGACGGAAAAGTTCAGGCGCTCGAAACCGATCACCCGTCCCGATTTGTCCTTCATCAGGATGACCTCATCGCCCGTCTCCTCACATACGTACTCGTCTTCGGGATTTCCGAACCACACGGTCAGGGTATTTCCCGTTCGGTCATAGAACACCTTCACTTCGGCCATATTCTTTCCCCTTCTTTAATGGCATCCGTCGGATACGCCGTGATCAGGAAGCCTTCGGAGTTCTTTCTCTTTGCAACGGCGCATGTCCACCGCCCGGGTTTCTCAAGCCTGTAAAAAAGAAACACATCCGGGGAGCTTCGACTGCGGCGGATCTCATCGGGCTTTTCCAGGGCTTCCCGTATTCTTGTTTCACATCCCTTCATGACGGGATGCTTGACCGTTACGACGACTGACCAGCAGGAACGAGTAACGCGGACCCGAAAACCGATGGGTGTCGCCGCCTCGAAGAGAATTTCTCCTTCCGCATGTTCCGTCAACGCGACCTCCGAGCTTCCCGAACGTCTGGTCCGCCTACTGGGTTGTCGGCCAAGACCGCCGGATTGAACCCAAGAGGTATCGGTCTTTGAAACGCCTGAAGCCTGATGCCCGAAGCCTGCGGCTTGTGAGGCCTTCGGCCTCACTTGAACTTGTGCGGGTTCACCTTCCGTTCCATCGTGTCGAGGAATTTGGACCACGCGTCCGTCTTGAACGGAGACACCCGCTTGCGGGATTTGCCGGCCCCGCACTTCGGGCAGGGGTAGTCCACCCCTTCCTCGCTCAGCTTGTGAAAGACCTCGAAGACATGGGCGCACTTGACGCATTCATAATCGTATAAAGGCATGATCGCAACTCCGTTGCTTGAGGCTTAAGGCTGATGGCTAAAGGCTGATGGGGAAGAGCATCTTGTATTGCCATAAGCCCCTTGCCATACGCCTTAAGCCATTTACGCCTTCGGCGTAAATATCTCTCAGCCCCGGGGTCTTGTCAAGACGATTTGATTTGAAAGGAAATCCCCATCGGTCCCCCTTCCCCATCCTTCGGCGGGAGGCTCCCACATCTGTCTCCCCTCCCGCGACGGGAGGGGATCAGGGGGAGGGTGACACCCTCCCGCGGGCAAAAAAAGGCCCCCGGGGGGGATTAACCCCCGGGGGCTTCTTGCTCTCATACAACCTTCAGAAAGACCCTTAGAAGGACAGGGTCAGCTGGTTCATGAGCAGGAAGTTGTCGTCGACGTTGGTAACGGTGCCGCCGATACCCTTGAAGTAATCGCCGGTCCAGAAGTAGCCGAAGCCAACGGTGTAGCTCAGGTTGTTGTAGATCTTGTAAGTCGCGTAGATGTCGAATTCCTTGCCGTACTCGTCATCCATGCCTGCGGAGGTTTCGTTCGCCTTAAGCCAGGCGTACTGGGCCACGATCTCGAGCTGGGGATTAACCTTGTAGCCGACATAGGGCTTGATCATCATGAGGTTGCGCTCGATGCTGTTCACGCCGGCCGTTGTGGTGCCGCCGCCGCCATTGGAGTACCAGGCACCAGCAGGACCCATGGTGCCATGCCACTTGTGGAAGAGGTTGTTGCCGAACATGAGGAGCGGATCCCATCCGTCGCCGCCGAGCACGCCCGCTTCGTTCTTATCGGTTGTGGCGGGGTCGTCGCCGCTGATGTAGCAGAACT
Organism: Deltaproteobacteria bacterium; assembly: GCA_012728915.1. GTDB lineage: Bacteria > Desulfobacterota > Syntrophia > Syntrophales > UBA2192 > UBA2192. Next base: position 35,536 of record JAAYEC010000047.1, read on the forward strand.
CGAGGCCGCCGTAGAAGGCGCCCATCGTGTACTTGCCGTTCAGGTAAAGGTCCCAACCCTTGCGGTCGATGTCGGACAGGGCACCGTCATAGTCCGTGGTGCCCCAGATGTAGCGGAACTCGGCTTCGAGGGCGAAGGGGCCGGAGACCCACTGCACGTAGGGAGCGAGTTCATGGAACGTGGAGACCCAGGGCTGGCCCGTGTAGGCAGCTGTCGTCCCGCCGTAGGGAGCCGTGAGGATTGCCGTCTGGCTGCCGGTCAGCTGCTTGCCGTTCGTGGCGTCGCGGTCGAACTCGTAGCGGATGCCCGCCTGGCCCGTGGCCCAGCGGTAGATCGCGTAAACGTGGTAGACGTCGTGGTCGTCATCGGTGCCGGACAGGGAGGTAGATCCGCTGGACCTCGAACCCTCAGCAAGACCATAATAAGTGTTACTGCCGGCAAAGCCCGTGGGCTTCTCCCACTCCAGGCCGAATGTCCAGGGACCCATCATGTAGCGGTAGTGAACCGCCGCATCGGAGGTGTAGTCGTTGCAGAACGCGCAGGTGCCCCAGGCGAGGGTCTGCTGGTAGCCCACATCCCACACGCCGTAAAGGGCGTTGAAGGTCACGTAGACGCGCTCCCAGCTGATGTTGTTCTCGAAGCGGTCGTAGGGGACGTCGCGGCTGTCAATCGCCGCGCCGGCCGCCGTCTGGCGGATGTTGGTCGTCGGGATTGTCGGCTGCTGGCCCCACACGCGCTCCATGGCGTCGAAGCGGGTCGTGAGCTTCAGGCCTTCCTGGATCTGGATCTCGAACTGCATTCTCAGGCGCTGGGCCACATTCGCCCTGGACTGTCCTGTGTCCTTCGTCAGGCTCTGGTTGTCAGCATAGGAACCGTAGACGTAGTAAGTGCCGCTCGCCTTGATGTTGGGCTGAGCGGAGGCCGTCATGGCGAAGCCCATGATCAGGCCGACAGCGAGGAAACCGATTAAAAGCTTCTTCATTTTCTCCTCCTCATTGAGTTTGGGATTGGGGAACGTCCCCGGGCGAGCCCGGCAGACTTCCTTCTGATCTTGCGGCTTTGCAGCCGCCGGACCCGGGACGGGATCTCCTGCCTTCCCGGAGCCGATACCGACTTTTCTCACCACCCCCCTTCGCGGGGCATAGTGCCCCCCCTGTTTTATAGCGTGAAGAACTAGCATCGGCCGAAACCCCTGTCAAGCATTTTTTGGCTGCCGATGCCCCGGGACCAAAGCCCGCGGCACCCGTTCAGCCTGCCTGACACGCAGAATCCCCGCTCCGTCTCGGAACGGATGCCCCAAGCATTCAGCAATTCCCATACCACCCACGATCGACAACAATGGATTGAACCTAAGTAATTGAATATATGCGCTTTATTATGGATAAGGCGAGTTTTTCCCTGTCGGCGAAAGTCGCTGGGAGTTGTCCGGGGTGTGTATAAAAAAACACACACGAGCCGGACCGATGCTTTTTTGCAACGGTTTTGGCTGTGAATTCCGGTGAAATGACCCACTTTTTTCTTGACAAAAAGGGACCTTCAACTTATAGTGCGTCGGCTTTTCAGAGAGGGGTACGAGGGAGTAACTTCATGCGCCTTTTCCATTCGGGAGGGCGCACTCGCCAACCCGGTGGCGCTTCTGCCGGATCTCCATCCCGCCTCGCGCGGGCGCGGGGCTTCAGCCGGGCGCTCACCCGGCCAGAGGACCCGGCCTGCGGGCAGGGTGTTTCGATACCGGGAAGGTTCTCCCTGGAATATCACCGAAAACAAAGTTCATATGGAGGTGGAGTGGAGATGGCAGATGTACAGCTCAAAGATGTATACCCGATTCCGGAGAAGCTGAAGAAGTCGGCCTGGGTCGCCGGCAGGGCGGCCTACGACAAGCTTTGGAAGCGCTCCATTGAAGACCCCAACGGGTTCTGGGCGGAGATCGCGGGCGAGTATGTCGAGTGGTTCAAGAAGTGGGACAAGGTCATGGACTACAACTTCGACATCAGGAAGGGCCCCATCTACGTCAAGTTCTTCGAGGGCGGCAAGCTCAACGTATCCTACAACTGCCTCGACAGGCACCTGAAGACCCGTGGCAACAAGGTCGCCCTGCAGTGGGAAGGCAACGAGCCCGGGGAGGACAGGGCCTTCACCTACAAGCAGCTCCACGGGGAGGTGTGCAAGTTCGCCAACGTCCTGAAGGGGCTCGGCGTGAAGAAGGGCGACCGGGTCTGCTTCTACCTGCCCATGATCCCCGAGCTCGCCATCGGCATCCTCGCCTGCACGCGAATCGGTGCGATCCACAGCGTCGTCTTCGGCGGGTTCAGCTCCGACGCCCTCCGTGACCGCCTCCAGGACAGCACCTCGAAGGTCCTCGTGACCTGCGACGGCACCTTCCGCGGCGCCAAGGCCGTCCCCCAGAAGACCAACGCCGACGAGGCCGTCAAGGAAAGCCCCTCGGTCGAGAAGGTCATCATCGTCAAGCGCGTGGGCGACAAGATCAAGACCTCCATGGGCCCCAAGGACATCTGGTACGAGGAGGCCATGGCAAAGGCCTCGGCCGACTGCGCCCCCGAGTGGATGGACGCCGAGGATCCCCTCTTCATCCTCTACACCTCCGGCTCCACCGGCAAGCCCAAGGGTGTCATGCACACCACCGGCGGCTACCTCGTCTTCGTCGCCTATTCCCACAAGATCATCTTCGACTACCACGAAGAGGACATCTACTGGTGCACCGCCGACATCGGCTGGGTCACGGGCCACAGCTACATCGTCTACGGGCCGCTGTGCAACGGCGCCACGTCGATCATGTTCGAGGGCGTGCCCAACTACCCCGACATGAGCCGCTTCTGGAAGGTCGTCGAGAAGTACAAGGTCAACATCTTCTACACGGCCCCCACGGCCATCCGCGCCATCGCGAAGGAAGGCAACGAGTGGGTGAAGAAGGCCGACATCTCGACGCTGCGCATCCTCGGCACCGTCGGCGAGCCCATCAACCCCGAGGCCTGGAACTGGTACTACAATCTCATCGGCCGCGGCGAGTGCCCCATCGTGGACACGTGGTGGCAGACCGAGACGGGCGGCATCCTGATCACCCCGCTGCCCGGCGCCGTCGACATCAAGCCCGGCATGGCGACGCTGCCCTTCATGGGCGTGTGGCCCGTGCTGCTCAACGACGAGGGCAAGGAGATCCCCGAGACGGAAGCCAGCGGCGCGCTGTGCATCAAGATGCCCTGGCCCGGCATCATGCGCGGCGTCTACGGTGATCCCAAGCGCTTCCAGGAGACCTACTTCGAGCAGTTCCCCGGCTACTACGTGACCGGCGACGGCGCGCGCAGGGACAAGGACGGCTACTACCAGATCACGGGCCGCATCGACGACGTCATTAACGTCTCCGGTCACCGCATGGGAACGGCCGAGGTCGAGAGTGCCCTCGTCGCGCACCCGAAGGTGGCCGAGGCCGCCGTCGTGGGATACCCCCACGACATCAAGGGGCAGTCGATCTACGCCTACGTCACCGTGAAGACGGGCGTGCAGAAGTCCGACGATCTCAAGAAGGAGCTCACCGCCCACGTGCGCGCGCTCATCGGTCCCATCGCGACGCCCGAGAAGATCCAGTTCGCCGACGGTCTCCCCAAGACCCGCAGCGGAAAGATCATGCGGCGCATCCTCAAGAAGGTGGCCGCCAACGACATCGGCGATATCGGTGACACGACGACGCTCGCCGACCCCTCGGTCGTCGACGATATCGTCAAAAACAGGCTGTAGAAAGAGGGCTAAGGGCGAAAGGCAAAAGGCCGGAAAGCGGGAGAGGCAGAGTCGATTGACGGCCTGGTCTTGAACCGTGGCGCCTGATGCCGAGAGAATACAACATTTGTGGAATTGCCGATCGTCGGGCTGCCGGAGGGCGGCCCGGCGCTCCGCGTCCGAAGAAAGGAGGCAGCTGTGAACATCATTGCATGCGTGAAGCAGGTCCCCGACACGGAGACCCTGATCAAGGTAAAGCCCGACGGATCAGGCATCGTAGAAGACGGGATCAAGTGGGTCATGAACCCCTACGACGAGTTCGGCGTCGAAGAGGCGCTGAAGCTCAAGGAGAAACTCGGCGGCGACGTGACCATCGTGTCCGTGGGCCCCGCCCGCGCGATGGAGACGATCCGCACGGCGCTCGCGATGGGGGCCGAAAAGGGCATCCACATCGACGACCCGTCCCTCAACGGCGCAGACGCCTACACGACGGCCTCGGCACTGGCCGCCGCCATCAAGGGGCTTCCCTGCGACATCATCTTCTGCGGCCAGCGGGCCATCGACGGCGACGCGGGCCAGGTCGGCTCGGTGCTGGCCGACATGCTGGGGCTTCCCTCGGTCACTCTCGTGACGAAGCTCGAGATCGCCGGCACCGCCGTGAAGGCCCAGAAGGCCATCGAGGGCGCAACCGTGACGATCGAGACGAGCCTTCCCTGCGTCATCACGGCGCAGAAGGGGCTCAACGAGCCGCGTTACGCGTCCCTGCCCGGCATCATGAAGGCCAAGAAGAAACCCGTCGACGTGAAAAACGCGGCGGCCATCGGCGTGACCGCCACCGTCAAGGCGAAGGTAGCCAAGACCGTACCGCCTCCGGCAAGACCTCCCGGAAAGATCCTCCAGGGCGATGATCCGGCACTGAAGGCTCAGGAGCTCATGAAGCTGCTGCGGGAAGAGGCGAAAGTGATTTAAGGAAAGGAGGAGGTACCGAACCATGGCAAAAGGTGTATGGATCGTTGCGGAAGTCAGAGACGGGGCGTACCGGAAGGTAAGCTTCGAGATCGCCAGCGCGGCCCGCAAACTGGCCGACGAGCTGGGTGAAGAGGTCTGCGCCGTGCTGTGCGGCTCCGGCGTCGAAGCCAAGGCCGCCGAGCTCGGCAAGTACGGGGTGGACAAGGTGTACGTGGCCGACAACGCGGCCCTGGAACCCTACACGACGGACGCCCACGCGGCGGCGGTCGCGAAGATCGTGAAGGAGAAGCAGCCCGCCATCCTGCTGATGGGCGCCTCGGTGCAGGGCAAGGACCTCTCGGCGAGGCTCGTGGGCAAGCTGGCCACGGGGCTGGCCACGGACTGCACCGCCCTGAAGATCGAGGGCGGCAAGCTCGTCGCCGTGCGGCCCCTGTACGCCGGCAAGTGCTTCGGCGAGGTGGCCTTCGAGACGTCCCCCGCGATGGCCACGCTGCGGCCCAACGTGTTCCCCATCGTGGAGAACGCGAAGGCCGGCGCCGCCGAGAAGTTCGACCCGGCGCTCGACGCGGCCCAGCTGAAGACCAAGGTGGCCGAGATCGCCAAGGACACGAGCGGCAAGATCGAGCTCACCGAGGCCAACGTCATCGTGTCCGGCGGCCGCGGCATGAAGGGCCCCGAGAACTTCCCCCTGCTCGAGGAGCTGGCGAAGGTGCTTGGCGCCGCCGTCGGCGCATCGCGCGCAGCCGTGGACGCGGGCTGGCGCCCCTCCACGGACCAGGTCGGGCAGACGGGCAAGACCGTGTCGCCGAACCTCTACATCGCCTGCGGCATCTCCGGCGCCATTCAGCACCTGGCGGGCATGAGCTCCTCGAAGTTCATCGTCGCCGTCAACAAGGACCCCGAGGCCCCCATCTTCCAGAGGGCGGACTACGGGATCATCGACGACCTCTTCAAGGTCGTCCCCGAGATGACGGCAGCGGCGAAGAAGCTCATGGCGTAGTGACACAGACCGGGGCCGGACCCGCACCGGGGACGGCCCCGGATTCTTCTTTGAACAGGACATCGGCCCTGCCCGGCCCCTGCCGGGCGCCTCCGTTTGCGCCGAATCTCATCTGAACGCCATCTCCACCGGATGCCCGTCGACGGAAGCGCCCCTTGAGAGCCCGTCCTGCAGCGCACGCAGGGGGCGGGCGCGACCGGGCGGCGGGGGAGCCGCAGGTCGCAGCTCAACCGGGCGGACGGTCGGTGCGGGGGAGGGTTCCCCCGTCGGGACAGTCCGCACAGCATGAAGGGAGAGACAGGGAGAGGGAGAGACTCCTTCCTGACCGGAAAGCCCGCATCACGGGGGGGCTTTTCAACCAGAACTGTGGAATGGAGGACGTGACGTATGCAGAACATGGTATTTGGACCCGGCAACGAAGGAAGGGAGGTATTCTGGAATACCACGAATTACCAGATCCCCCTCGACATCTTCGCGCTCATCGCCCTGGCCATCATGGGCTACGGGCTCTACACGCGTCTGAATTTCTGGAAGGCCATGGGGAAGGCGGAGGTCCGGGATGACAACCGGGGCGAGCGCATCAAGAACCTTTTCAGAAACGGCATCCTGCAGCTCTCCGTGTGGCGGGACTTCTACCCAGGACTGATCCACGGACTCATCTTCTTCGCCTTCTTCGTCCTGATCTGGGGAGCCGCCATCGACGCCACCTCGTTCTACACGGGGATCCACCTGCCCGGCAAAGGGTACCTGGCCTTTTCCTTCATCATGGATCTTTTCGGCCTCTTTGCCATCGTGGGCGTCATCCTGGCGATCGACCGGCGCTACATCAAGAAACCCGACCGTCTCGGCTACAAGGGAACGCCCGATAACCGGCCCGAAGACGCCATCGTCCTGCTCCTCATCCTGGCCATCATGGTGACGGGCTACATCGTCGAGGGCATCCGCATCGTCGCCACGGGCAACCCCGACTTCGAGAAATGGTCCTTCCTGGGCTACCTGGTGGGGCAGTTCTTCGTCGGGATCAACCTGGAGACCCTCAAGACCTCCCACAAGGTCCTGTGGTGGACGCACGCCTTCCTGGCCTTCGGCTTCATCGCCTACATTCCCTTCTCGAGGATGCTGCACATGGTGGCCTCGCCCGCCAACCAGTTCATGGCCACCCTGAAGCCCGTGGGGCAGCTCGAGCCCATCCGCGACTTCGAGAACGCCGAGAGCTTCGGCGTGGGCAAGCTCGAGGAATTCACCTGGAAGCAGATCTTCGACAGCGACGCCTGCACGCGATGCGGCCGTTGCCAGGACGGCTGCCCGGCCTACCTGACGGGCAAGGAGCTCTCGCCCAAGAAACTTATCCAGGACATCAAGGACCACTGGCTCACGCGCGCGCCGCTCTACGCGGCGGCCGCCAAGGCCGCCAAGGCGGCCGGCCCCGACGCCGCGGCCCCCGAGATTCCCGAGAGCGAGAAGAACCTCATCAACGACGCCGTGGGCGTCAACCCCGTGTGGGACTGCACCAACTGCATGCACTGCATGGAGCACTGCCCCGTCATGATCGAGCACGTGCCGAAGATCGTCGACATGCGGCGCTACAAGGTTCTCATGGAGGCCGACTTCGCCCCCGAGCTGCAGCTGACCTACCGCAACATGGAGAACAACTCCAACCCCTGGGGCATCGGCGCCCACATGCGCGGCGACTGGGCCAAGGAGCTGGGCGTGAAGACCATGGCCGAGAACCCCGAGGCCGAGTACTGCTGGTACGTGGGATGTGCGGGCGCCCTGGAGGACCGGGGCAAGAAGGTCTCGGCGGCCTTCGCGAAGATCCTGCAGGCCGCCGGCGTCAACTTTGCCATCCTCGGCGTCGAGGAGAGCTGCTGCGGTGACTCGGCCATGCGCGGCGGCAACGAGTACCTCTACCAGGCGCTCGCCCAGGCCAACATCGAGGTGATGAACGGCTACGGGGTCAAGAAGGTCATCACGACCTGTCCCCACGGCTACAACGTGATCAAGAAGGACTACCCCCAGCTGGGCGGCACCTACGAGGTCTACCACCACACGGAGATCATCGCCGAGCTCATCGCCAAGGGGAAAATCAAGCCCGCGAAGGCCGTCGAGGGGCTCTTCACCTACCACGACTCGTGTTTCCTCGGCCGCTACAATAAGGTCTACGACCAGCCCCGGAAGATCCTCCAGGCCGTGCCCGGCCTCAGGCTCGTGGAGATGGAGAAGCACCACGACCACGGCTTCTGCTGCGGCGCCGGCGGCGGCCGGATGTGGATGGAGGAGCATCACGGCGAGCGGATCAACAACTATCGCACGGACATGGCCCTGAGGGTGAACGCCACGGCCGTCGCCACGGCGTGCCCCTTCTGCAACACCATGTTCATGGACGGCCTGAAGGCCCGCAACGTCGAGGAGAAGGTCGCGGCCAAGGACATCGCCGAGATCGTCTGGGAATCCCTGGAGGCAAAGGAAGAACCGAAGGCCGAGGCCTGATCGACGGCGGGCAGAACCGCCGCCGCTTGACATCCGGTCAGTGAAGCCGCTGAGATCGAGTCCCCGCCCGCATCCGCGGGCGGGGACTTTTTTTTATGAATTCCATTGACATAGGCCGGGACTTATGTTTACAAATTCCGCAAGCGGAGTGCGTCTTCAGGGCATTTGTGGCATCATGAGTTCATTGGTTCTAAGGAGGGGATCTTATGTTCAGGAGGAGACTTGCTTATTCGTTCCTAATCATCGTTTTCGCGCTTTCCCTTTCCACGTCGGCTTTTGCCTCCGGCTTTGCGCTGTATGAAGGCAGCGCCCGCGGCAACGTTCTGGGCGCGGGCCTCACGGCATCGGCCGACGACCCGTCGGCTGTCTTCTACAACCCGGCCGGCATCACCCAGCTCAAGGGCAAACAGGCCATGATCGGCGTGACGTTCATCACCCCGATGATCAGTGTCGAGACGGCGGACGGCTCCAGGAAGGATGATTTCAAGCGTAACTGGTTCTACCCACCCCATGCCTACTACACCCATCAGATCGACGACAAGTGGTGGGCGGGTGTCGGGGTCTTCAGTCGCTTTGGCCTTGGCACGGAGTTCAACCCGGCATGGCCCGGACGCTACAACAGCTACAAGGCCAACATCCAGACCCTCGAGCTCAACCCCAACATCGCCTACAAGATCAGCGACAAGCTTTCCATCGCAGGAGGCCTCAGCCTGATGTGGTTCGACCTTGAGCTGAAACGAAAGCTCAACACGGCGGCCCTCGGCGTGGGCGACACGGACTTCGTGCTGGACGGCGATTCCTTCGGATGGGGCTTCAACTTGGCCATTCACTACAAGCCGACGGACTGGATGCAGGCGGGCGTTTCCTACCGCAGCCGGGTGAGCCAGCACGTGGAAGGAGATGTAAAGGTCAGCAACCAGATCGCGATTCCCGGTGTCGTGAACATCGTCAACATGGGCGACTCGGGCAATCTCCACCTGCCTGACATGATCTTCGCCGGCGTGAATTTCAACATCCGGCCGGACCTCACGCTGGGCGGCGGCATCTACTGGACCCGCTGGGACTCCTACGACAAGCTGGAGATCCAGTTTGACAGGCCCTTCGGCGCACCTCCGGCAGCGAAGTCCACGTCCCGGAAGGCCTGGGACAACGTCTACCGCTTCCTGATCGGCACGGAGTGGAAGATCAACCCCAACTGGGATCTCCGGCTGGGCTATGCCTTCGACGAGGCCCCCGAGCCCGACGACACGATTGACTTCATCCTGCCCGACAACGATCGCCACATGTTCAGCGTGGGCTTCGGCTATCACAAGAACAACTGGGCCCTCGATTTCTCCTATACCTACATGTTGATTATCGACCGCAACGAAATCGCGGCGAGGGCGGCCCAGGGTATCCATGCCTGCAAGTTCGTCGACGGCGTGGCCCACCTGATTGGCCTGAGCTACACCTACAAGTTCTAGGCATGGTTTCGAGGGGAAGTGCGGACATTGCCGGGCTTCCCCTCGAAACGGCACAGGGCATAAGGCGAACGGGAACAGGCGCAAGACAAAGGGCAAAAGGCTAAAGGCGGGACCAGAGGCCTGCTGCCCTTTCTTTCTCTTAGCCCCAAGCCTTTCGCCTTAAGCCGGTTCATCGTCCTGAGCCTGTTCAGGGTGATTTCCTGTTTTTTGCCCTTCGCCATACGCCTTAAGCCTTTTTTGCGAGGTGCCCCATGGCCTACGAAGACTCCATTTACTTCAAGAAACCCTGGCTCAAATCCTACGAGCCGGGGGTGCCGGCCGCGATCGACTACGAAGAGATCGCCATGCCCGACATCCTGGACCGGACGGCGGCGAAATGGCCCGACAAGGCGGCCCTCATCTTTCAGGGATACTCCGTCACGTACCGCCAGATGAAGGACATGGTGGACCGCTTCGCCGCGTGCCTGACCGACTTCGGGGTGAAGCAGGGGGACGCCGTGGCGATCCTGCTGCCCAACATGATCCCCCAGGTGATCGCCTACTACGCGACGCTGCGCATCGGGGCCGTCACCGTGCTCAACAATCCGCTCTACTCTGATCGCGAGCTCGAGCATCAGTTCAACGACTCGGGCTCGAAGGTGCTCATCACGCTCGACCTGCTGGGCAACCGCATGATCGACCTGCGTTCCCGGACGAAAGTGAAACAGGTCGTCTACACCTCCATCGGCGACTACCTGCCCTTCCCGAAGAGCCTGCTCTTCCCGCTGGTCGGCAAGAAAAAGAAGATGGCCGCCGACGTGAAGCCGGCGCCGGACGTTTTCAAATGGAAGGACTGTATCGCCAAACACGGTCCGAACCCGCCACGGCCGAAGATCGGCTTCGAAGACGTCGCCATGTACCAGTACACGGGCGGGACGACGGGCGTCTCCAAGGGCTGCATGCTCACCCACGCCAACCTGAGCAAGCAGGTCCAGCAGGCCGAGGCCTGGTTCACGCGCTTCAGGAAGGGGGACGAGATCTGCCTCGGGGCCCTGCCCATCTTTCATGTCTTCGGGATGACGGCCGCCATGAACATCTCCGTGCACATGGGCTGGACGGACGTGCTCATCCCCCGTCCCCAGCCGCCGCAGCTGCTGGAGGCGATCCGCAAGTTCCGTCCCACCTTCGCGGCGCTCGTGCCCACGATGTACATCGGGATGCTGAACCACCCCGATCTGAAGAAGACGGACATGTCCTGCATCAAGGGGGCCTTCTCGGGAAGCGCGCCGCTTCCCGTCGAGGTGATCCACGAGTTCGAGCGGCTCACGGGGGCCGTCATCGTCGAGGGGTTCGGCCTGACTGAGACGACACCCGTCACCCACGTGAACCCCTTCGCGGGAGGCGCCCGCAAGGTGGGGAGCGTCGGCGTCCCCATCAGCGACACAGAGGCGCGCATCGTCGACCTCGAAACGGGCCTCGTCGATCAGCCCGTCAACACGCCGGGCGAGCTCATCGTTCGGGGCCCGCAGGTCATGAAGGGCTACCTCAACAAGCCGGAGGAGACGGCCTACACCCTTCGCGACGGCTGGTGCTTCACGGGGGACATCGCCAAGATGGACGAGGATGGCTACTTCTTCATCGTGGACCGCAAGAAGGACATGATCATCTCGGGCGGCTTCAACATCTACCCGAGGGATGTGGACGAGGTCTTCTACGAGAACCCCAAGATCCAGGAGGCCTGCGCCATTGGAGTTCCCGACCCCAAGCGCGGGGAGAACGTCAAGCTCTTCGTCGTGCTCAAGGAAGGCGAGACGGCGACGCGGGAGGAACTTATCGAGTACGCGAAGACGAAACTCGCCACATACAAGTTGCCATCGGAGATCGAGTTCCGAACGGAGCTGCCCAAGAGCACCGTGGGCAAGGTCCTGCGCAAGGAGCTCAAGGCCGAGGAAATGGCCAAGCGCCAGAAACCGCAGTGAACACCAGAGACGTTGTTTACTAATTCGAATAACTCTGCGACGCCCTGAGACGTTTGCGAGAAGTTATTCGAATTAGTAAACAACGTCCCTATTCCGCCCGGAAGGAGATGACGATCTCGTAGGCCCCCTCGGAGACCACGGCGCGCAGCGGGTAAGGGGTCTTCTCGAAGACACGCAGCATGGACTTGTTGTCCAGCAGCACGTCGGCCCGGAACCCCTCGATGCCGCCCTGCTCGCGGGCGATCCGGATGAGCAGGTTGAGCAGGAAGGTCGAGATCCCTTTTCCCTGGTAGGCCTCGTCGACCAGGAAGGCCGTGTCCGCATAGGGCCTGTCCGGCAGGCGGACATAGCGGCCTTCGGCGATGATCCGCTCGATTCCCTTCTCCTGCACCACCCCCACGATGGACATGGTCCTCCGGTAGTCCACGTTGACGTACCCCTGCATCGCCCCGTGAGGCATGGCCTTGATGCGGGTGAAGTAGCGGTAGTAGACGGCCTGGTCGGAGAAGCGGTAGAAGAGCCTTCTCATCTCGTCCTCGTCGGAGGGCTTGATGGGCCGGAAGTGGACCTTCAGGCCGTCCTTGAACGTCTCCGTCCGTGCCAGCTTCTCCGGGTAGAGATGTCCGGACTCGGCGAGAAAGATCTGGTCCCTGTAAAGAAGCCTCGCTTCCTTGGCCTCCTCCACGAGCCGCTGACGATCGCCGGGGTGGGCGATGTCGATCATGGCCTGGGCTCTCTCCCGGATGGTCCGGCCCGTGAGGTAGGCGATCCCGTATTCCGTCACGACCATGTCGAGGGATTCCTGGTTGGTGAACTGGTTCGGGTAGTCGGCAATCGACGCGAGGATGTTGGACTCGCCCTTGCGGTTTCGGCTGGGCAGGGCGAAGATCGTGCGCCCTCCCCGGGAAAAGGCGGCCCCGGCGAAGAGCTCCGCCACGGCTCCCGCTCCGGCTGTCACGTTCCCCTTGCCCACGTGGAGGGCGATGCCGCCGGTGAGATCGGCCTTGCGGGCAGGCAGGATGGCGATGAAGCGGTCGTTGAGGCCGATGTTGCGCGGGTTCATGACCACGTCGATGGGCTGAAAGTCCACGAGCGCGTTGCCGTCGAGCCATTTCATCAGCTTGGGCGTTCCGAGCACGTAGGCCGCCACCGACTTTCCCTGGAAGAAGCGCTTGCGGCGGTTCGTCACGGCGCCCGAGGTGACGAGGTCCATGAGGGCGTCCGTGAAGAAGGGCGTGTGAATGCCGAGGTGCTTCTTTTTCCAGAGATGACAGGCCAGGGCCTCGTAGATGGGCCCGATGGAGAAGGACAGGCAGCTCCCGTCCTCGATAACCGCGGCCACGTGCGCGGCGATCCGGTCATAGGCGTCCGGCACGGGCCAGCGGGGCAGGTAGATCGGGGGCTCCCTGGCCTCGACGAAGAGGTCGAAGTCGTCGACGTGCACGAAGGTGTCGCCGACCGTCCGGGGGATCCCGGGGTTGACCTCCGCCACGACGAGCGAGGCGTACTCCATGGCATGCCGCGCCACGTCGACGCCTAGCCCGAGGCTGGCGTGGCCCTGCTCGTCGGGCGGCGTGATCTGGATGACGGCCACGTCGATGCGGACAGCGCCCGATTGGAAGAGCCAGGGAATCCTCGAAAAGCGGCTCGGGATCAGGTCCACCCGGCCCGCCGTGACGGCCTCGCTTGCCACCCAGCCCGAGTAGAAGGTCTTGAGACGGTACTTTTTCGAGTAGCGCTCGTCGATGGAGACGGTGTCCCCGAGGCTGACGAGCTGGATCAGTTCGAGGTCCTGCAGGTTGCCCCGTTCCGAGGCCATGAGGTGCCGGACGAAGGTGCGCGGCTCGGCCATCCCCGTCCCGAGGAAGATCGTCATGCCGGGTCTGATCTTCTCCAGCGCCTCTTCGGGCCTGACGATCCGGTCTTTCCAGAAGGGCGGGGTCTTGGGGCCGTGGAGCATGCGTCGTGCCTCCGACTGAGTTGACCCGGCTATTATGACTTCAGGAGTCTTTCGAAGTCAATCCGTCAAGAAGGTCAGAAGGTAAGAGGGTAAGAGGGTGAGAGGGTTGAAGGATCCGGTAGCTGCCCGCATTCCGGAGGCATCTCCACGCTTCTCACCTTCCCACCTTCTCACGTTCTCTCTTCAAGTCAGTCTTTCCAGAACAGCTTCAGCGGTTCGATGACCTTCGGGTCTTCTTTATCGATGATCTCGACGATCACCGCGTGGAGCCTGCGCTTCATCTCGCCGAAGACGCCCCGTTTTTTCCGGAGTGATTTCGCGAAGGCCATCGTCTCGGCGATGAGCGCCTCTTCGTTCTCGCAGGCCTTCGTGAAAACGCCGCACGCGGCCAGCTCTCCCGCCGTGTACCGCTTTCCCGTCAGGGCCATCTCGTTGAACGTGTCGTAGGGAATGGCCTTCTTCAGAAAGGCGAGCATCCCGGGAAGAAAGGGGATGCCGATATCGATCTCAGGGAAGAAGAAAAAGCCCCTGTCGGCGCGCATGAACCGGAAATCGCAGGCGCAGGCCAGGATGGCCCCGTTGGCCGCCGCGTGGCCGTTGAGGCAGGCGATGACGGGCATGGGGTAGAGGAGCACCCGCTTGAAGACGTTATTGATCCCGTACATGAAGTCGCGGATGGCCTGGATGTCCTTCTGCTGCATCTTTCCCGTGATCCAGGCCAGGTCGATACCCTGGGACCAGCTCTTGGGGTCCGACGACACGATGACGACGGACGAGACGCCCGGGTCCTTCTCGATCTCGTCGAGCGCCCGCAAAAAGGCCGCCGTGAAATCCGGGTTGTGCCGGTTCTCTCCGTTGGTCAGGGTGATGACGGCGACACTCTCCTCTTTCCTCCACTCCAGGACGGCCATGCTTCTCTCCTTTCACGAACTGCAGGCTAAAGGCAAAAGGCCTATAAACCATCGTCATCGCGAGCCGAGCCTTGCGAGGCGTGGCGATCTACGATCAAGAAATACTCTGACAAAACCGGATCTAGCGATAAGAAGCTGGTCGCTCCAGTTCGAGGGTCATTGCGAGCACCCGCAGGGTGCGCGGCAATCTCTCACGAACGGCGAGATCGCCACGCTCCGCTCGCGATGACATGAGTTTATCGCTGGATTCGGGTAAAAACCATATTTCAAACGAAGATTGCCGCTCTTTACGAGCTTGAACGGTCCCTGCCTGGACAGCCCTCAGGCCGGAATCGCCCGGTTGAGACGTTCGCGCACCCCTGACGCCTCAGCGTCGATGCGCTCCATCAGTTCGGCCACCGTCGGGACGTCGCGGACAAGCCCCGTCACCTGTCCCACCGTGAGGACACCCTTCTCGTTGTCGCCGTTTTTCGTGGCGATGCGGATGGCCCTGAAGGCGTTGGCCATGAAGGCAAGCTGCTTCGCGTTCCTCCAGCCCGAGGCCATCACCCCGACAAAGAGCTTGGCGTAGGGGAG